>CAMCWK010000001.1 GCA_945882615.1 Rhizobium sp. Q54
GTCGCAGTGCCGCTGCAGGCGCAGCGGCAGGGTCTCGGTGCCGGTCAGAACCAGAAAGGCATTCATCGGCGACAGCGCCGGGCCCAGATCGCGCAGGCCCAGCGCGCGGGTGGTGATGGCGAATGCCATGTCGCCAAAGGTCTCCCACATCCGCATGCCATGATAGGAGGGGTTGGGTTCGGACAGGCTCGGAAATTTGCCGCTGCCCCAGTCGAACTTGCCGCCGTCCACGATCACGCCCGCCATGGAGTTGCCGTGACCGCCCAGGAACTTGGTGGCGGAATGCAGCACAATGTCGGCGCCCCATTCGATGGGCCGGATCAGGTAGGGCGAGGCCAGGGTATTGTCGATGATCAGCGGCACGCCCGCGTCCTGCGCGATTTTCGCCAGCGCTTCGATATCGGTGATCAATCCGCCCGGGTTGGCAATGCTTTCGGCGTAGATCGCCTTGGTTTTGTCGGTGATCTGCGCCTTGAAGCTGTCGGGATCGGTGGTGTCGGCCCACTTCACCCGCCAGTCGAACTTGGTGAAGCTCTGGCTGAACTGGTTGACCGACCCGCCATAGAGCTGGCGCGCCGCCACGAATTCGGCCCCCGGGCTCATCAGGGTGTGGAAGGTCAGCATCTGCGCGGCATGGCCGCTGGCGCAGGCCAGTCCGGCGCGGCCATTCTCCAGCGCGGCGACGCGCTCCTCCAGCACCGCATTGGTGGGGTTCATCAGCCGCGTATAGACGTTGCCGAAGACCTGCAGGTTGAACAAGGCGGCGGCGTGATCGGCATCTTCGAAGACAAAAGCCGTGGTCTGGTAGATCGGCGTCGCCCGCGCGCCGGTGGCGGGATCGGGCTGGGCCCCGGCATGAACGGCCAGGGTGTTGAATCCGTAATCGGCCATCATCGTCTCCTGATCTTGTCGGCGGGCTTATGAACAAACTTCGAAGTGCAATACATGATTTTGCGTCCGGATTTCTTGATCCAGAAGCCGGCAGCTAGCCCATCGTCTCCAGCCTCAGATCCTGCTCGACCCGCCCGATCCAGTCCCGCACATGGGAATAGGGCGCCAGGTCGAGCCCCGCCTGGGGTGCGAAGCGGGTATAGGCCACCAGCGCGACATCTGCGAGGCTGAGTTTTTCACCGAGGAAATAGCGGCGATCCGCGAGATGATTGTTCATCAGGGTCAGCACCGAGGCGCAGCGTACGGGAAGGCTGGCGTCAATCTCGCTGTCCGGCTTTTTCAGGTAATGCTTTTGGAAGCGCAGAACCGCGATGGCGGTCTCATGGCTATACTGTTCCCAGAACAGCCATTGGTACATCTGGGCGCGTTCAAACGCGTCAGCCGGGATCAGGTCGCTGCCTTCCGCCAGATGCAGGATGATGGCATTGGATTGGGCCAGAACCTCGTTGTCGGCAAAGCGCACCACCGGCACCTGGCCGGCTGGATTCATGGCGAGGAATTCCGGCGTGCGGGTTTCCTTGGCCAGCACGCTGACCTCGACCCAGTCATAGGGAATCCCCAGACGGTCCGCGACGAACTTGACCTTCAGGCAATTGCCCGAGATGGAGTCGCCGTAAACCGTCATGGCGGCGTTATCGAGCGACATTGGCGTCCCGATTTACTTCCACTGGGGGCAAGGTGACGGCGATCGCCTTGCGGTCCTTGCGGCTGATGCCCCACAGCAGGCGTTTCTGTTTGGGATCCCAGTCAATCGCCTGGCCTTCAAACGGAATCGGCAGGGTGGCGACCAGTTCCAGCGTCGAACCCGCCTGGGGCAAGCGCAGGGCATAGACTTCGGGGCGGTCATGGCCGGTCAGATAGAGCAGCCCGTCATCGCCCCAGCCGCCGCCCGAATTGCTCATCGGCGCCATGCGTTCCAGCACCGCGTCGGGCAGGGTCCAGCCTTCGAGTTGGCGCCACTGGTCGTCGAGTTTCAGGATCGCAGTGTAGCGATGGTCCTTGCCGGGCTCGCCCGCCTTGCCAACGTAATTGGCGAAGCCGGCCCACCAGAAACCATCCTTGCGATCCACCCAGGTCAGCGAACCGGTTCCGATCCCCAGCGAGATGGTGGAAAGATGTGTCATGGCGACAGGATCGAAAATCTCGATCGCGCTGGTCATCGGCACCTTGGGAAAATTCGACGCGGCGCAGAGCAACCGCTTGTCCACCAGGGTGCAGGCATTCATGTGCGGGAACAGCGCGCGCGGGCCTTCCCACTGGGCAACGCGCTTGCCGGTCTTGATGTCGTATTTTCCGATGCGCGAATTGTCGATGGCATAGGCATGGGTGCCGTCAGAGGCCACGCCCTGGTGGGCTTCATCCGCCTCCAGGCTGTGCACCACCGGCTGCGCCTGCGCGCCCGCCGCCAACAGCACAGAAGCCCATAGGCCCAACGCTAATGCTCGCATGACTTCTCCTAGAGACGTTTCAGGCTTCCGCCTTTGCCGAATAGCAAAGGCTTGCGATTGTCGATCACCCGGCGATTGACGCCCATCCAGCCGATCTCGCCGGAAAAGCGGCCATGTTCGATCTTGGGGCAGCGGTTCATCACCACGGTAAGTCCGGCATCGCTTGCGATCTTCTCGGCCTCCGGGCTGATCACCCCCAGCTGCATCCAGAGAATTTTGAGGCCCAGCCGGTCTTTTTCCGCCACCGCTTCGCGCGCGATGTCCGGCGCATATTTGGCTTCGCGGAATATGTCGACCATGTCTACCGGGGCAGGTACATCCTTCAGGGACGCGTAGACCTTCTGACCAAGAATGTCCTTGCCTACCATGCCGGGATTCACTGGAATGACTTTGTATCCCTTGTTCAAGAGATACATCATGGCGAAATAGGACGGGCGAATGTCGTTGCCGCTCGCCCCCACCATGGCGATGGTCTTGACGCTGCGCAGGATCGTCTTGATCAGCGTGTCGGGATATTGCGGCAGAGCTAGCTCGGCCATTTCGGGTCCCGTTTTTCAAGAAATGCGCTGATGCCCTCGCAGGCTTCCGCGTCCAGCATGTTTTCGGTCATGACCTTGCTGGCATAGGCATAGGCTTCGTCCAGCGGTATTTCGAGCTGGCGGTAGAAGGCTTCCTTGCCGGTCTTGATCGTGGCGCGTGGTTTGCCGGCAATGCGCATCGCCAGCGCCATGGTCTCGGATTCCAGCAGTTCGGGCGCCACCACGCGGTTGATCAACCCGATGCGGCGGGCTTCCTCACCATCGATCATCTCGCCGGTCAGCAGCATTTCCATCGCCGCCTTGCGTCCGACATTGCGCGACAGCGCCACCATCGGGGTTGAACAGAACAGGCCGATATTGACGCCCGGCGTGGCGAAGCGCGCCGAACTGGATGCCACCGCCAGATCACAGCTTGCCACCAGCTGGCATCCCGCCGCGGTGGCGATGCCCTGCACCTGCGCGATCACCGGCTTGGGATTGCGCACGATGGCCTGCATCATGGCCGAACACTGGGTGAAAAGGGCGGCATAGGCGCTCGCACCCTTGTCGCCATCGCCGCGCAGCGCCGCCAACTCTTTCAGATCATGACCGGACGAAAACACCGGCCCTTCCGCGGCGATCACGATGACCCTGGTGGCATCGTCGTTGGCGGCGCCGTCCAGCGCCGATTGCAGCGCGGCCATCAGATCCGACGACAGGGCGTTGCGCGCGGCCGGCCGGTTGAGGATCAGGCGCAAGACGCCGCCGGTATGGGCGGAGAGCAGAAGAGGGGGCGAAGCAGTCATGGGGGCCAATCTAGTGCGGGCAAACGGCATTTACACGTCAGATAGCGGTATTATAATACCGCTACGAGGAAATGCCTGATATTCAAGCATTTCTGTTGACCTTGGGTCCGGCCAACCGTATAAGCCGCCCCGAAATCACCGGATTTTCCTCATGAAAACCTACTCGGCGAAAGCCTCCGAGATCGAAAAGAAGTGGATCCTGATCGACGCCGAAGGGCTGGTCGTGGGCCGTCTTGCTTCGATCATCGCCATGCGCCTGCGCGGCAAGCACAAAGTGACCTACACCCCGCACATGGACTGCGGCGACAACATCATCGTGATCAACGCCGCCAAGGTCGTGCTGACCGGCAACAAGCTGAAGAAGAAGGTGTACTACCACCACACCGGTTATATCGGCGGCATCAAGGAACGCACCGCGGGCGCCATCATGGCCGGCAAGTTCCCGGAACGCATCCTGGAGAAGGCGGTTGAACGCATGGTACCGCGCGGTCCCTTGGGCCGCCGCCAGATGTCCAACCTGCGCGTCTATCCCGGCGCCGAGCACCCGCACGAAGCCCAGCAGGCCGAGCCGCTGGACGTGGCCGCGATGAATCCCAAGAACACCCAGTACAAGCGCACTACCCCCAAGAATGAGGCGGCCTGATCATGGCGGAAGACAACAAGTTCTCGGAACTCAAGACGACGCTGATCAAGGCCAAGACGGCTGACGCCTCCGACGCCTCCAAGGTCGACAACAAGCGTGACTCCAAGGGCCGCGCCTATGCCACCGGCCGCCGCAAGGAATCTGTCGCCCGCGTCTGGATCAAGCCCGGCAGCGGCAAGATCACCGTCAATGGCCGCGACGAGACCGTCTATTTCGCCCGTCCGGTGCTGCGCATGATCCTGCGCCAGCCGCTGATCGCCGCCAGCCGCGACGGCCAGTTCGATGTGATTGTCACCGTCAATGGCGGAGGCCTGTCGGGCCAGGCCGGCGCGGTGCGTCACGGCATCAGCCGCGCGCTGGTGAATTACGAGCCGACCCTGCGTCCGGTTCTGAAGCCCGGCGGCTTCCTGACCCGCGATCCGCGCGCTGTCGAACGCAAGAAGTATGGCCGCCCGAAGGCTCGCCGTTCGTTCCAGTTCTCCAAGCGCTAAACCCGCTTCGCGAACAAACGAAAACGGCGCGGAGAAATCCGCGCCGTTTTTGTTTTCAGGTGACCGTCGGTGCGGGTCTGGACGGATCGAATGCCGACGGCGGCGGGCCATAGGCGTTGGGACCGGCATCGCCCGGCTGGCACCAGAACCAGATCAGCACCACCGCCAGCACCAGGGACGCCAGCCCCAGGATGCTCAGGCCCGGAACGAACAGCAGTCCGAGGAAGCCGCCAAAGAGGAATGTCATCGCCATGACGATGCCGATGATCTGCGAGACTGCAATCAGGATCAGCATGACCCAGGCCAGCATGCCGTTGCGCCCGGTATCCTGCAGCCGCCGCGCGGCGAGGCAGGTGGCGGGAAACAGGACGGCCAGGGTGTAGATTTCGCCCACGGGTGCACCCAGGATGCCGCCGACGATCTGAGCCAGGATGGTGGCGATGAAGTTGGCCAGCACGAAATACCAGAACTGGGCCCGGCCCACCCGCCCGGTCATGTCGAAATAATGCTCGGTTATGGTGCGCTTGTAATTGTCGAAGATGGCCTGGAAGTCCATGACGCTCACCCCTTGTTATCGGCCTCGCGTCTGGCGTATTGGGCCTCAGCAAGCGCCTTACCCGCGTCCGGCGCAGGGCCGGGCCGCATCCCGCACGGGGATGAATTGAGATAAAAGGCACCTTACCTGCAAGTCAATGTTGGAAGTCACGCGATGAGCAAACAGGCCAGGATATTCATAGACGGCGCGGTCGGCACCACCGGCCTGGAAATCCGCGAGCGCCTGTCCGGCCGCAGCGAGCTGTCGCTGGTCACCCTGCCGGAGGCCGAGCGCAAGAACGCCGCCGCCCGCAAGGCCGCGCTGAATGACGCCGATCTGGTGATCCTGTGTCTGCCGGACGAAGCGGCAAAGGAAGCGGTCACCCTGATCGACAATCCCGATGTGCGGGTGATCGATGCCTCCAGCGCCCACCGCGTGGCGCCGGGCTGGACTTATGGCTTCCCGGAACTGGAAAGCGACGGTTACGACCGCATCGCGTCGGCCAAGCGGGTAAGCAATCCCGGCTGCTGGCCGACGGGCTTTCTGGCGCTTCTGCGCCCGCTGGTGCGCTCTGGTTTGGTGCCGGCGGATTTCCCCGTCACCGTGAACGGATTCACCGGCTATTCCGGCGGCGGCAAGAGCATGATTGCCGAATTCGAGGACAAAGCCTCCGCCGGCTACACCGAGACGGTGTCGCGCATCTATGGTCTCAACCTGTCGCACAAGCATCTGCCCGAGATGCAGCAACACGGCGGCCTTTCGCATCCGCCCTTGTTCGAACCCAGCATCGGCCGCTTCTATCGCGGAATGCTGGTGGAAGTGCCGCTGCAATTGTGGGCGCTGCCGGGCAAGCCGACGGCGCGCGATCTTCATGCCGCGCTGGTACGCGCCTATCCCGACAGGCCTTTGGTCAAAGTCGCGTCGCTGGAAGATTCCGCCGCCGCCACCTCGCTGGACGCCGAAATTCTCGCTGGCAGCAATGGCCTGACCATCTATGTCTTTGCCAATGAGAAGTCGCAGCAGGCGCGGCTGGTCGCGGCCTTCGACAATCTGGGCAAAGGCGCCAGCGGCGCGGCGGTTCAGAATATGAACATCATGCTGGGATTGCCCGAAACAACCGGCCTGTAAACGTGCTAGAAGCCACCCCATGTTTCGTGGCTGGAAAGGCATAAGCATCAGCATCGCGGTGGCGCTCGCGCTGTTCGCGGGCGCGGTGCTCTATGCCAATCATGCCGCGCCCGAACCGCAAGGATTTTCAGGGCTGGAATTTGGTGCGCTGACGCCCGCCGCCTCGGCGCGCACACCCATGCTGAGGCGGGGCGCCCTGGTGAGCAAGGTGATGGCGGACAGTCCCGCCGCCAAGGCCGGGATCGTGCCGGGCGAGGTAGTGGCCGCGATCGACGGCACCCTTGTTCGGACGGCGCGGCAGGCCTCCGACGTGGTGCGCGCGGGACGGGCGGGAGAACGCCTGACGCTGACTCTTTACGACATCACCAAAGGCGAGGTGCGGCCGCGCGACGTGACACTGACCCTGGATGCCGAGCCGCCGGCGGGCAGGAATTTGTCGGTAAAGCCTCCGCGGACCCTGGCCAGGCAAAGCCCGCCGACCATGACGGTCGCTGCCAACGCGGCCTGGTCCAAGCGCATCCTGCGCGGGCCGACCATCAAGCCGGTGCCGCTGTCAGGTCTGGGCGACGGCCCCTGCAACGGCTTTGCGCCGCTAGGATGGAAAGTCGCTGGCCATCAGCCGGGATCTTTGCATGTGATGGCCACAGAAGGCTTTGCCCATGCCATCCATCACACCAGCACCTTTTCGGGTGACGCGCAGGCCTATGTGCGCGCCTATCTGGAGAAGCAGTTTGGCGCGCCACAGCTTCTGACCCCACCGCAGGATCGGCCGCACGGTTTCGTGCTGCAGGATTTCGGCAATGCCAGGGGCGGGGCAGGCTTTGTGATTTATCGCCTGCGTCACGGACGCATTGCGCTATGGCTGGCGGCAGTGCCCGGCGCCGATGTCAGTTGGGGCAAGCCATTGGTGGGGGCGGTGGCGCTCAGCATGCGCTGCAAGGCGCCGGATGCGCCCAAGCCACGGCAGCGGCAAAAGGACGTGCCGGCGACAAGCGTTTCGCTGAACTGCCTGAAGGGCGCGTGCGATGAAAGCGATTACGCCGCGACTTATCTGCGCGTATTGCGCAAAGGCTACGTCCACAATCTCAAGGGCGAGATGTTCCTGGTCAATCCGCGGCGCGATTTCTGGCAGAGCGGGGCCGACGGCCCGGGCTTCTATCGTCAGATCGGCGGCGAGAATGAAAAGCTGCTGCCGGGGCGGATAAACTGACGCGAAATGCCAAGCATTTCGTGTCATCCCCGGCGAGCCGCGACCAGCGGCGAGGGAAGGGGATCCATCTTAATCCAAGATGAGGCTTTCACTTGGATTCCCTTCCCTCGCGCCGCCATGCGGCGCTCGCCGGAAATGACAGCGGGGCGGCGCGCTTCGCGCTGCTCGGCCGGGAATGACAGAAGGCGCTACTGCGCCTTGACCTTGACATAGGTGCCCGGTGCGTCGCCCAGCACTTTCAATTTTCCGTCGCCGGGCTGGCGGGCCGGAATTTTCTTGCCCGACAGTTTCGACAGCCACTGGTCCCAGTCCGGCCACCAGGAGCCGGGATGCTCGGTTGAACCCGCGCGCCAGCTTTCAATATCTTTCGCGCCCTTTTCGTTGGTCCAGTACTGGTACTTCTTCGCCGCGGGCGGATTGATCACGCCCGCGATGTGCCCCGACCCGGCGATGATGAAACGCACTGGCCCGCCGAACAGGTTGACCGACTTGAACACCGAGGCTGCCGGGGCGATGTGATCTTCGCGCGCCGATTGCAGATAGACCGGAACCTTGACCTTGCTGAGGTCGAGCCGGACGCCCGCCATCTCCATCTTGCCCAGCGCCAGCGCATTTTCCTTGTAGCAGTTGCGCAAATAGGAAAGGTGCAGCTTTTCCGGCATCCGCGTCGTGTCGCTGTTCCAATAGAGCAGGTCGAAGGGCATGGGCTGCTTGCCCAAAAGGTAATTGTTGATCACGAAGGACCAGATCAGGTCGTTGGCGCGCAGCATGTTGAAGGCGCCCGCCATCTTGGAACCGGGCAGTACGCCGCCCTCGCTGTCCATCTTGGCTTTCAGCGCATCGAGCTGGGCTTCGTCCACGAACACCGACAGTTCGCCGGCGTCGGAAAAATCGGTCTGCGCCGCCCAGAAGGTGGCGGAGTGAATCCGTTCGTCTCCCTTGGCCGCCATATAGGCGAGGGTGGCCGCCAGAAGCGTGCCGCCGATGCAATAGCCGACGCAGTTGGGATCCTTCACGCCGGTGGCTTTCTCCACCGCATCCAGCGCGGCGAAGATGCCACCTTTCATATATTCCTCGAAGCCCGCATCGGCCATCTCGGCGCCGGGATTGACCCAGCTGACCAGGAACACGGTGTATCCTTGGCCCACCAGCCAGCGCACGAAGCTGTTCTCGGGCCTAAGATCGATGATGTAGAACTTGTTGATCCAGGGCGGGAAGATCAGCAGTGGCCGCTCATAAACCTGGTCGGTGCTGGGCGAATATTGCAGCAGCTCCATCACCTCGTTGCGGAACACCACCTTGCCCGGCGCGGTGGCGATATTCTCGCCGATCACAAAACCGTCGGCCGACTGGCGGATGGAAAGCTCGCCCTGGCCGCGCTCGATATCGGCCAAGAGATTGTCCAGTCCCTTGACCAGATTTTCGCCATTGGAGGCGAGGGTGGCCTTCAGCACATCGGGATTGGTGAGGGGGAAATTGGTCGGCGCCAGGGCATCGGCGAACTGGCGGGTGTAGAAGGCGACCCGGCCGCGTTCCTTCTCGTCCAGCCCGTTCAGCTTGCCCACCATGTCCTGCATGGCGTTGGCGGTCAGCAGGTAGCTCTGCTTGATAAAGTCGAAAACCTCGTTCTTTTTCCAGGCTTCGGCGCGGAAACGGCGGTCGCCGGGCGCGGGCTCCACCACCGGCGAGGCGTCGCCGCCCAGCATGCGCCGCGCCGTGGATTCCCACAGCGTCATGAAATTGTCCCACCACTGCGCCTGCGCCTGCGCCACCTGTTCGCGGTTGTCGCCCATCGCCTTGACCAGGTTCAGCATCGCGCCGGAGATATTCAGCGGATCGAGTGGGGCGGCGGTATCGCGTTTGGCCATGCGGGCGATAAAGTCCACCAGCAGCTGCTGGCTCTTCACGCCGACCGTCAGCATGTTGCGGGCGAAATCCTGGCCGTTCAGCCCGTCGGGCGCCGCGCCGTGCGATTCGGGCGGGGGCTTTTTGTCGGGAGCAGGCGTTTTGGTCGGCATGGGCTGCGACTGTGATAGCCTGGCCACGGTGACAGCCGCAAGACAGCAACGGTTCTTGGAAAGCCAAGCGCCTGCGCACAATTATCGCAACAATTCACGCGATTTGCGCGGCCAAGCTGCTGGCGCGAAAGGCTTTGGCGCGGTATATCCCTAAGGCTGGGTTTGGCGCCGCGCGCCCGCGCGGCCGCAGGTGTCGGCGCTGGGAATCGGGATTTTTGCATGACGAAGCATTACACGCGTCCTTTGGTGAACCTTGTCTTGGTGGCGGGTCTTGCCGCGGCTGTCAGCGGTTGCCAGACTATGTCGGACTTGGATCCCACCGGCCTGCTGTCCGAAGACGAAGTTGCCGACAGCCAGTTCCCCACCGACAGTCAGCAGCAGGCGGAAGCCGACGCCAACACCACCACGCCAGATCTCGCCGGGATTCCGGCCCGTCCGCCCGCGCCCGATACGATGGCGCAGGCCGATGCCGCCCAGTCCGTCACCGCAGCGGGTGTCCAGGCCCAGTACAGCGCCGATGCCCTGCGCGCCGGTACGGAAGCCACCGCGCCGCCGCCAGTCGCTAGCGACGCCGCCGCCGCCCGCCAGGCGATGGCCGCCAGCGATGCGCCGCCCACCACTTTTGCCGCCGACACTCCGCCGACCGCCGGTTCCGCCATGGCGGACGCACCGCCAAGCGCCGCCCCGCCGACCGCCATGGCCTCGGCGGTTCCGCCGCCCGCTGCTGCCGCTCCCATGACGGCCCCGATGCCGGCTCCGGCGCCCGCGCCGGTCGCCAGCGCGCCCATGGCGCCGCCGCCCGGTGCCGAGCCCGCCGTGCCGGCCGTTCCCATGACAGCCGGGGCCCGTATGGCCATGGTCAATCCCACCGACGCCCAACTGGGTTTCAAGCCGTCGGTCGCGCCGCCGCTCAATGCCTCGATTTCCCAGTGGGTTTCGCCCCCGATCCTGGCGCATTACCGCCAGACCGCCGCGCTGGCGGGTAGCGCCGGCACCGGTGCGCCGGCCGTGGCAGCAGTTCCCACCAAGGGTGTCGGTGGTCCCGGCATCACGGGTGACGTGATCGCCAATCTCGACGCCGTGCCGGGCACGCCCGCCGGCATGGCCGCCGCCATGAATGGCGGCATCCCGCCCACAGCGACGATCTATTTCGCCGGGGACGGCACCAGCCTTCCGGCCAGCGCCCGCAGCCAGGTCCGTGACGCCGTGGCGGCCTTTCAGGCCAGCGGCGGGAATGGCACCATCAAGGTGGTGGGCCATGCCTCCAGCCGTACGCCCAACATGTCGGTGGAACGTCACCTGGAAGTGATCTTCCAGAAGTCTCAGGCCCGCGCCAATGTCGTGGCCCAGGCGCTGATCCGCGCCGGTGTTCCCGCCAACAGGGTGATCGTGGAAGCGGTGGGCGACAGCCAGCCGATCTATTACGAATCCATGCCCCAGGGCGAAGCCGGCAACCGCCGCGCGGAGATCTTTGTGCAGGGGTGAGCGCGGAGTAGCGAAAGGTCCTGTGGACCTTTCGCCCGCGCGAACGCCCTGAGCGCAAGCGAAGGGCCGGGGGGCCGCGCGCCTCCCTCGCTTCGCTCGAAGAGGGACAAGCTTTTCTAGGCTCGCCAACGCTCACCAAGAAAAGCTATGCCAACGCCCCGAGCTTAGGCGAGGGGCCGGACGGCGCGGCCAAGGGCCGGAGAGCTGCTTCACCCGTGCCATCCCGGAATAACGGCCCCGCGCCAAATCTGCGGCAATTAACCCGAAAACCATTGCGCCCCGGGCCTGAATCCCGGATTCTCGGGCGTTTCCAGGACTTCAGGCCATGAATACCGATTTCTACCGCATCAAGCGGCTGCCGCCCTACATCTTCGAGGAAGTGAACCGCCTCAAGGCGCAGGCGCGCGCGCGCGGCGAGGACATCATCGATTTCGGGATGGGCAATCCCGACATGGCGACGCCCGACTATATCGTCGACAAATTGTGCGAGACCGCGCGCGATCCGCGCGCCCATCGCTATAGCGCATCGCGCGGCATCAAGGGCCTGCGCAAGGCCCATGTGGCCTATTACAAGCGCCGTTTCGGCGTCGATCTCAATGCTGACAAAGAAGTGATCGCGGCGCTGGGCTCCAAGGAAGGCTTCGCCAATCTCGCCATGGCGATCACCGCGCCGGGCGATGTCGTTCTGGTGCCCAACCCGGCCTATCCGATCCATGCCTTCGGTTTCATGATCGCTGGCGCCGCCATCCGGCATGTGCCCGCCACATCACCGGAAGAGTATCTGTCGAAGATCGGCGTCGCCACGCGCCATTCGGTGCCGTCGCCGCTGGCGATGGTGGTGAACTATCCGTCCAATCCCACGGCGCAGGTGGTGGGGCTGGATTTCTACAAGGAGGTCATCAAGTTCGCCAAAAAGCACGAGATCTGGGTGCTGAGCGACCTGGCCTATGCCGACATCTATTTCGACGACGCCAATCCGCCGCCCTCGATCCTGCAGGTGGACGGCGCCAAGGATATCGCCATTGAATTCCAGTCGCTGTCCAAGACCTATTCCATGCCCGGCTGGCGCATGGGTTTTGCCGCCGGCAATGAAAATCTGATCGGCGCGCTGGCGCGCATCAAATCGTATCTGGACTACGGCGCCTTCACGCCCATCCAGGTGGCGGCGGCGGCGGCGCTGAACGGGCCGCAACACATCGTGGATGAAATCCGCGCCGTCTATAAATCGCGCCGCGACGTGCTGGTCAAAAGCATGGCACAGGCGGGCTGGGACATTCCCGCGCCGTCGGCTTCCATGTTCGCCTGGGCGCCGGTTCCGGAAAAGTACCGCGAGCTGGGTTCGATGGAATTCGCCAAGGACCTTCTGATCCATGCCAAGGTGGCGGTGTCGCCCGGCATCGGCTTTGGCGAGTATGGCGAAGGCCATGTGCGGGTGGCGCTGGTGGAGAATGAACACCGCATCCGCCAGGCGGCACGCAATGTGAAGAAGTTTCTGCAGTTCGGCACCAACATGGCGCCGCCAGAGTCTTCCGGAAACGAGCCTTCCGGCAAAAAGAAGCTGGCCGCCACAAAATGAACAAGCCCTTTCGTATTGCCATTGCCGGGCTCGGCACGGTGGGCGGCGGCGTGGTCAAGGCCTTGGCGGCGCGCAAGGACGAGCTTTCTGAGCGTGCCGGGCGCAGCCTGCAGCTGACGGCCGTTTCGGCGCGCGACAGGAAAAAGGCGCGGGGCTTCGACCTTCTGATCTGGCATGACGATCCGCTGGACCTCGCCAAAGGCGATGCCGATCTGGTGGTCGAGCTGATCGGCGGCGATGAGGGCATCGCCCGCCAACTGGTCGAAACCGCGCTCCAAAACGGCAAGCATGTGGTGACTGCCAACAAGGCGCTGCTGGCCAAGCATGGCAAGGCGCTCGCCGACCTTGCCGAAAGCAAAAACGTCACCCTGAAATTCGAAGCCGCTGCCGCCGGCGGCATTCCCATTGTTAAGATCTTGCGCGAAGGATTGATCGCGCACGGTGTTGATGCCGTGAAAGGTATTCTCAACGGCACCTGCAATTACATCCTGACCGAAATGGAAAGTTCGGGCCGCGGGTTCGCCGAGGTGCTGAAGGAAGCACAGGCCAGGGGCTATGCCGAGGCCGATCCCACACTCGATGTCGGCGGCGGCGACACCGCGCACAAACTTGCGCTGCTGGCCAGCGTGGCGTTCGGCACCGCGCCGAACTTGGATGCCATCGCGGTGGAAGGCATCGAACACATCACCGCCGACGATATCGCCTTTGCCAGCGAGTTCGGATTCCGCATCAAACTGTTGGGCGTGGCCCGGCGGATGGGCGGCGCGATCGATCAGAAGGTCCATCCCGCCATGGTCCGGGCGCGCAGCCCCCTGGCCAATGTCAGCGGCGCCGCCAACGGCGTGATGGTGGATGCCGGCGAGGCGGGCTCCTTCTTTTTCTCAGGAAGAGGCGCGGGCGAAGCGCCCACCGCCAGCGCGGTAATCGCCGATATCGTCGAAGCCGCCAGCGGCGCGGTTAGTCCGGTGTTTGGCCGTCCCGCTGCAAGCCTCACGCCTCTCAAACCCGCGGACGGCAAAGCGGCCGTGTCGCCCTGGTATCTGCGCTTCGAAGTGCTGGATGTCCCCGGCGTTTTGGCTTCCATCGCGGGAAATCTGGCGGAGGCCGGGGTTTCCATCGAAAGCATGATCCAGCGGGTGCGCGCCCCTGGCGCCCCGGTGGCGATTGTCATGATTACCCATGAAACTTCACAGACAAGCGTGGAACGCGCCTTGAAGGTGATTGCCGCCTCGGACAAGGTGCGGGCCCGCCCGTGCATGATTCCCATGGAAGCGGCTTAAAAGAAGACGATATGACCCTGACCCGCCCGCCCGCCCAGCTCCAGCCGCTCGACCGCGCTTTCGCGCTGGAGGCTGTGCGCGTGACCGAGGCGGCCGCCATCGCCGCCTATGCCCAGATCGGGCGCGGCAATGAGCATCAGGCCGACCATGCCGCGGTCGAAGCGATGCGCGCGGCCTTCAATGCCTTGCCGATCGACGGCACGGTGGTGATCGGCGAGGGTGAACGCGACGAAGCCCCGATGCTGTTCATCGGCGAGAAGGTCGGGCAGGGGGGCCTGTCGGTCGACATCGCGCTGGACCCGCTGGAAGGCACCACGCTGACCGCCAAGGCCATGGCCAATGCGCTGGCGGTGATGGCGATGGCCGAGCCGGGCACCATGCTGAATGCGCCTGACACCTATATGGACAAGATCGCCATCGGTCCGGGCTTCAAGGACGGGCTGGTCGATCTGGACGCCGAACCCGGCGACAACATCAACGCGATTGCCAAGGCCAAGGGCCTCAAGCCGCACGAGGTCACCGCCCTGGTGATGGACCGCCCGCGCCACGAAGCGTTGATCGCCAAGATCCGCAAGGCCGGCGCAAAAGTGAAGCTGATCACCGATGGCGACGTTGCCGGGGTGATCGAAGCCACCGACGAAGCCACGGGCGTGGACATTTACATGGGCACCGGCGGCGCGCCCGAAGGCGTGCTGGCGGCAGCCGCCTTGCGCTGCATCGGCGGCCAGATGCAGGGCCGCCTGATATTCCGCAACGACGACGAGCGTGCCCGTGCCGCCAAATGGGGCGTGAAGGATTTGAATCGCAAATACGGGCTGCACGATCTGGTATCGGGCGACGTGGTATTTTCCGCCACCGGCGTCACCGATGGCTCGATGCTGCGCGGCGTGCACCGCGAGGGCGATTTCATCACCACCGAAAGCGTGGTGATGCGCTCGGCCACCGGCACGGTGCGCTGGATCCGGGCGCGGCATCTGCGCGCCGAGGGGAATTGAGCGAAGCGGCCGCATTCGGCGTCGCCCGTTCCTTTTCGGGCCGCCGCTGGCTGCTGAAAGCGGTGGATACGGACATCGAGCGCGACCTGCTCCGCGACATCTCGCCGGTGCTGTCGCGGCTTCTGGCGCTGCGCGGCATCACCGCGTCCGAGGCGGCGGACTATCTGACGCCCAAGCTCAAACACCTGCTGCCCGACCCCAATATTCTCAAAGACATGGCCGCCGCCGTCGCCCGCGTCAGCGCGGCGCTGGAAGCTGGCGAGCGTATCGCCATATTCGGTGACTACGATGTCGATGGTTCGACCTCGGCGGCGTTGCTGTCGGATTTCCTGACCGCGCTGGGCGCGCCGCCCCGCATCTACATCCCCGACCGCATGACCGAAGGCTATGGTCCGTCACCGGCGGCGATGCGGGTGCTGCATACCGAGGGCGCCAGGCTGGTGATCACGGTGGATTGCGGCGCCGCCGCCATCGCGGCGCTGGAAGAAGCCAAGGTGCTGGGTATGGATGTGGTGGTGCTGGATCATCACCGGGTCGAGGTGCCGCCGCCGGCACTCGCCCATGTGAATCCCAACCAGCCGGAGGACACCTCAGGGCTGGGGCATCTTTGCGCCGCCGGCGTGTGTTTCCTGTTCCTGGTGGCGCTCAATCGCCATCTGCGCGATAGCGGCTTCTACGAAACGCGCGGCATGGCCGAGCCGGACCTGCGGCTCTTTCTCGATCTGGTCGGTCTGGCCACCATCTGCGATGTGGTGCCGCTGAGCGGCGTCAACCGCGCCTTTGTCCGCTTCGGGCTGGGACAGATTTCCACCTTGTCGCGTCCGGGCCTGGCCGCGCTGGCGGGCGTGGCGGGCGTGAAAGCGCCCTTCACGCCCTATCACCTGGGCTATGTCTTCGGGCCGCGCATCAATGCCGGCGGTCGGGTCGGGCGTTCGTCGCTGGGTGTCGATCTGCTGACGGCGCGCGAAAGCGAACAGGCGAATGACTTCGCCGCCCAGCTCGACCTGCACAACAAGGAACGCCAGGCGATCGAGAAACTCATTCTGGAAGAGGCCATCGCGCAAGGCGCGACCCAGGTCAATGCGCCCTTCATCCTGGTGTCGGGCGAGGGGTGGCATCCCGGCGTGGTCGGCATCGTGGCGGGACGCTTGAAGGAACGCTTCGCCAAGCCCGCCTTTGTCGCGGGATTCGAAGGCGGCATGGGGCGCGGTTCGGCCCGCTCCATTCCCGGCATTGATCTGGGTGGCATCATCCGTGCCGCCGCGCAGGCCAAGGTGATCGAATATGGCGGCGGCCATGCCATGGCGGCGGGCTTTTCGCTGATGTCGGGACAGATCGAGGGCTTTCGCAAGTTCGTCGAGGATCAGTTCAGCAGCACCGGTCCGGCCTTGGCGGCAGCCAACGACCTGTCTCTCGACGCGGTGTCCTCTCCCGCCGGGGCCAATGTCGCCCTGGTGCAGGAGATCGCGGCGGCGGGCCCATTCGGGGCCGGCAATCCCGAACCCCTGCTGGTCCTGCCGGATGTCCGGGTGGCCTTCGCCGATATTGTCGGCAAGGCGCATGTGAAGCTGCGGCTGGGGGGCGGCGACGGCAAGATGCTGGACGCCATTGCCTTCAGGGCCGTCGGAACGCCTCTGGGAGACGGGCTTCTGGCCGCCCGGGGCAGGCGCATCCATGTAGCCGGACGGGTGCGGCAGGACGAATGGAACGGCCGTATCCGGGTCCAGCTGGAAATCGAGGATGCGGCCCCGGTTGTTTAGTGTTTACGCATTCTCTCACCATGGCCGGCCCCCGAGCCGGCCATCCAGGGCCACAGGCGCATTTGTTTCGCTGGATGGGCGGGTCAGGCCCGCCCATGGTGAAAAGGGGGAGGGTCGAGACCGTCTGCTCTGCCCCCCACAACCGCCTGATTTTGGGTTGCAAAAGCCATTTTTGGCCGGTAAACCCCGGGCCTTCCGGAGGCGCCCTTCGTCTATCGGTTAGGACTCAGGATTTTCATTCCTGCAAGGGGGGTTCGACTCCCCCAGGGCGCACCATTCATTCCAATCGCGCCGCGATTGGAATGAATGACAAGGCGGGCCGCGCGACAGCGTCTTCGGGCCGCTGCGTCAGGCGAAAACGCCGACCTTCCGCACTGCACTAACAAAAACTGCGCGTCAGCGCAGTGAGCTGGGCCGCGGCAGGGACACAGTCTCAATCCTCATCTACTCCGCCCCAATTCTTCAGGGGTGTTCATCTCCATGCAATCGCGGGAATGCCGCCGACCACCCCTATACGTCAAATCGCGTACGGGCTTGTACGCGCTCCCCGCATACGTTTGAGGCTGGATTATTTGGGCAGGGGACGGCGATGCATATGAGATTGGCGCGTTTCATTTTGCTGGCGGCACTGACCTGTTCGGCCACATCCGCGCAAGCGGCGACGGCGCTGCGCTTCAGCAAGATGGCCGATGGCAGCGGCAAGTCCGTCAGCGACGCCGTCATCGTTGTGGACGGCGAAAAAATCGTGAGCGTCGGCAGCGGCGACGCCGCCGTCCCGGCCGGCGCGACCGTGATCGATCTGCGCAAATACACCGCCATTCCCGGCATGATCGACCTGCACACACATCTCCCCCAGTTTTGGGACGAGGCGCCGGGCACCACCCCCTACAGAAAAGCCCCGCGCACGGCGGGTGAGACCACGGTCATGGCCCTGAAGAACCTGCGCCTCACCCTGGAGGCAGGCGTGACCACGGCGCGCGATCTCAGCACGCGGGAAGAAGGCGTGGATATCGCGCTGCGCAATCTCATTAATAACGGCTACGTGGTCGGGCCGCGGATGTTCGTCGCCGGCCGCGGCCTGGGCGCGACACCGCGCGCGCTCGGCGGCATCAACGGTCCTTATGAAATGATGAAGGCGGTACGCGAAAATATCGCAGCGGGCGCGGATCTGATCAAGCTGTACGGATCCCCCGGCGGTGGACAAAACCTGGTCGGAGGCAAGACGCTCACCCTTGAGGAAGTGAAGGCGGCGGTGGAGGTCGCCCATTCGCTCGGCCGGAAAGTCGTCTTTCATTCCTATGGCCCCGAAGGCGCCAAAGTGGGGGCGATGGCGGGTGTCGATGATATCGAGCATGCCCTCGACATGGACGACGAGACCTTGGCGATGATGAAGGCCAAGGGCATCGTTTACGTGCCCACCATCGACCACAATCGGTTCTACTCCGACAACGCGGAACGCTTTGAATTCCGCAAAGGTGTCGAAGCCGATTTCAGCGCTTTCATCGCCAGGAATATCGAGATGACCCGGCGGGCCTTCAAGGCGGGTGTGAAAATCGGCATGGGCTCGGATGCGCTCTTCACCATGCATGGCCAGAACACGCGCGAGCTGGGCGCATTGGTGAAGGCGGGTCTGACCCCGGCCCAGGCGCTAGCATCGGCCACGACAGTCCCCGCCGCGCTGCTGGGCAAGGAGAAAGTGCTTGGAGCGATCGCGCCGGGCTATTTCGCCGACATCGTCGCCGTCGAGGGCGATCCCCTGGCCGACGTCAATGTCACCATCACCAAAGTCCGTTGGGTGATGAAGGGTGGCGCGGTGGTGGTGGACAAGACCGGCAGTCCGAAGTGACAGCGTTTCGAGCGCATGCGTTGGAGGCGCCCGTTTCTTGATTCATTCAGGGGTATCGCCGTGAGAATTCCTAATGTTGTTGCCGCAACGTTCGGCATATTGCTGGTGCATTTGACCGCTCCGGCATTCGCTTTTCAGGTCGAGGAAGCCAGCATCCGGGGCATTCAGGCCGCGATCCAGAGCGGTGCGACCACCTGCCGGCAAGTGGTGCAGGCCTATATCGACCGCGCCAAGGCCTATAACGGCGTTTGCACGGCGTTGGTGACCAGGGACGGCATGCCGGTGCAAAGCAGGCCCGGTACGGTTCGCGCGGGATCGCCCTTGAAGTTTTCGGCCGCGACGGTCGCCGTCAGCAAGATCCTGCCGGATTTTGACAAGTACAAAGGCTTGCCGATCGAGTATGGGCGGCTGGACCCCACCTTTTCCGATCCCACGGTCGTTCAACAATACGGCATGGTCACGGTCATTCCCGGTGCCGGCCAGGTCAATGCGCTGAGTACGCTGAACATCCGCGGCGAGCGCTCGGTCACCTGCAAGGGCGCGTTCGATGCGCCGCCCGGCAAAGCGTTGCCGGCCGGTGCGCCCGGGGTTTGCGAGAAATTCCGCCAGCAGCCGGATGCCTTGGAATACGCCGCTTCGCTCGACAGGAAATACGGCAGACATCCGAACCTCAAGGCCAAGCCGATGTATTGCGCCGTGTTCTCGTTCAAGGACGTTTTCGACACCAAGGACATGCGCAGCACGGGAGGTGCCGACGCCAACTACGCCATGGACGTGCCGCCAGAGGACGCGACCGTGGTCGCCGAGCTGCGCGCCAAGGGCGCCATCATCTACGCCAAGGCAACCTTGCAGGAATACAATGCCGCTCCCGGCAATCCCCGGGTGCCAAATGCCGCCAGGGTCAAGACCCGCACCTACGGCGTCAGCCAGCGCAGCAGTTGGGGCAGTGTGGCCTGCAATCCCTATGACACCGAACGCGAGACCGGCGGCTCCAGCTCCGGTTCGGCGGTGTCGGTGGCCGCGAACCTGGCCACCTGCTCCCTTTGCGAAGAGACTGGCGGCTCCTGCCGCCAGCCGGCCTGGCGCAACAACATCGTCGCACTGATGACCACCAAGGGCATGATCCCATACGGCGGCGCCATCGGCTCCGATCCCTATCTGGATCGCGCCGGCATTCAATGCCGCAGCATCAAGGATGCGGCCGCGGTGCTCGACGCCATCAAAAATCCGGTGCGCGGCTACTTCGATCCGCGCGACATCTATTCGGCGCTTCCCAAGAGTCTTATTTCCAGGGCGCCTTACAGTTCGTTCGTCGGTGGGAAGGCGAGGGCTGCAAAAGGCGCCAAACCGCTCGCGGGACTGCGCATCGGCATTGTGCGCGAATTCATGGTCAAGCACACCGCCAACGACGCGGCGGTCAGCGATCTGGCGAACGATGAAATCAAGAAGGTGCTGCGCGACAAGTTGGGCGCCAGGATCGTCGAATCCCACGACCCCAAGTATCCGGATGATCCGGACGTGCCCAATATGACCTACACGTTCCAGCGGGCGCTGGCGGAGATACTGCCCGTCCACATGCCGGAGTATTTCACCAGCAAAGTCGGCGAGATCGTGGCCGGCGGCGATGGTGGTGAAGGCGGTAGCGGCGATGGCGCAGCGAAGCCCTCTGACAAATTGGCCTTCGGCGTGGACGGGTTTGATATCAGCACACGCGACTACATCGCCAAGCTGGCGGAAAACAAGGCGCCGCTGTCGGATGAGCTTAACATCCGCCGGATCTCGGCGTCGCCGCGGATCCATAGTTTCGGATTTCACATGGAGCAGTATCTGTTGCGCCGGGGCGATAGCCGGATCAAGGATTGGCCCAGTCTCGTCGCCAACTCCAAGGACTTCAACGAGGCGCATGCGGTGGCGATGCTGAACACCTCCAACAAACTGGACATCGCGTCTCCAGGCATGACGCAGCGCGTGAAGATGCGCGAGGTCATGCGCATGGTGATCGACAAGGTGATGCACGAGAACCGGATCGACGTGCTGGTCAATCCCACCATTACCATTCCGCCTGTGCTCAACGGCGGTGCTGCGCAACCGGCGATCAATGGCCGGCCGCAGGGCCGCTTCCCCCTCAGTGCAGATGTGGGCATCCCGGAAATCACCGTGCCCGCCGGCTTCAACGGCGTCATGTATGAGCCGAAGTTTCAACTCAACGACAAACAGGACGCTTACCGCACCGTCGCCAACGACACCGATAAGACGACCATGAAATATCCGATGCCATACGGTCTCTCGTTTTGGGCCGGTGCGGGCGAGGAGCCGATGGTCATCAAAGTGGCGTCGATCTATGAACAGGCGACCAAGCACCGCATGGCGCCGCCGGCGTTCGGACCTGTGACGAAAAAGTAGCGAGGGATTGGAAGACACATCGGGCAGGGTGTTCGCAATTTCTCCCTAACCGCTTGTCTTTCCTGGGTTGTGCTACCGCGCGACGGTCTCTCATCACCCCGGTATCTCCGGCGTCACCAGCTTCGCCAGTTGGTCCAGCGACTCCTGCCACCCCAGGTAACAGGCTTCCACCGGAATCAACGCCGGGATGCCGGATTGCTCGATCTCGATTTCCGTGCCGACCGAGACGGCTTTCAGCTTCACCGTCACGTTCATGACGCCCGGCAGGTTCGGATCGTCGAAGCGGTCGGTGTAGCGGATCAGCGAGTGGGGAACGAGTTCGACATACTCCCCGCCGAAGGAATGCGAATTGCCGCTGGTGAAATTGGTGAAGGCCATGCGGAAGGTACCGCCGACTTTCGCTTCCAGATGCTCCACCGTGCAGGTGAAGCCATGGGGCGGCAGCCATTTGGCCAGGGCGCCGGCGTCCAGGAATGCGCGATAGAGTTTTTCGGGCTTGGTGGCCAGCACGCGGTGCAGCCGGACGGTGTTCTCGGACATGGGATGCCTCCTTGGCGTTGTATCCTTGTATATCTTTAAGACGCAGGACCAGTGTGCCTTCCGACATCCCGCTTGCGCGATTTTGCCGGTTCCGAAAAAAGCGCCCGACCGGCCGGGATTGCGCCTGCGAAAAGCAGGCTTGCCCGCCGCCATCAGTCCGGTCATATCAAGCCCATGGACCTTCACGCTACCTTTGAGCTGGCCGCTGCCGCGCTCGCGCAAGGCGATTTGGTTGAGGCGGAACGCGGCTTTCTGGAGCTGCTGGCGCGGCAGCCGGGCAACCCGCAAATTCGCCACCCCCTGGCCGTGACCCTGGCCCAGCAGGGCCGCACCGCCGAGGCGGTGGAGATGCTTGGCGCCGTCGTCAAAAGCCGTCCGGACGATCCGGACATGCTGCTGGATTATGGCGTGATCCTGCGCGAAGCCGGCCGTTTCGAGGAGGCGCTGGCGGCATTCGACCATGCGCTGGCGGTGCAGCCCGGCAATCCCGATCTGATGAAGCTGCGTGGCGACACGCTGGTGTCGCTGAAACGGGCCGACGAAGCATTGGCCAGTTATGACCGGATACTCGCCTTCCGGCCCAATACCGCCATGCTGCAGCACAGCCGCGGCAATGCCCTGCGTGCCCTCGGCCGCCATGACGAAGCGGTCACCAGTTTCGACCGTGCTTTGGCGCTAGAGCCCGATTTCACCCCGGCGCTGTATGACCGGGGCACCTCGCTGGCGGCACGCCACCGGATCGCCGAATGGTTCGCAGGATTCGCGCGCTTCACCCAACGATGGGTAGGCGCCAAAAGCTGGTCGGCATTCGGCGACAATGATGCGCCGCCGCCGGCGCATCAGGCGCAGCATGACAGCGAGCAGCGCGCCTATCACAAGGTCATGGGCATCAAGCTCACCGGCGAACGGCCGCATATCGAAAGCGGTGCGCGCCTGTCCGGTCCCGCCATCAATCCGGACAATGCGCCGGCTGCCGCCAAGGCGTGGCGCGACAGCCGGCCCCAGATTGTGGTGATCGACAATCTTCTCACCGACGAAGCGCTGGATGCCATGCGGCGCTATTGCTGGGGCTCCACCATGTGGCGCAGTGCCTATGACGGGGGGTATATCGGCGCTTTTCCCGAACAGGGCTTTGCCGCGCCGCTGCTGGCCCAGATCGTGGAGGAATTCCGCACCGCCTTTTCGGACATCTGCGGCGAGCATGCCCTGAAATATGTCTGGGGCTTCAAGTATGACAGCGCCATGGACGGCATCGGCATTCATGCCGACGCCGCGGCGGTAAATGTCAATTTCTGGATCACGCCGGACGAGGCCAATCTCGATCCCGACCATGGCGGGCTGGTGGTGTGGGACAAGGCCGCGCCGCTGGACTGGGATTTCAACACGTTCAACACGGACGAGGGCGCCATCCGGGATTTCCTGGCCGAAAGCGGCGCGCGGCCAGTGACCATTCCCTATCGCGCCAACCGGGCGGTGATTTTTGATTCCGACCTGTTCCACCAGACAGACGTGATCCGGTTCAAGCCCGGCTACGAGAACCGCCGCATCAATGTGACGCTGCTCTATGGCGAGCGCGCTCCGGGCGCGCTAGGCTGAATCCATGCTGGATTTCGATCAAATCATCGCCCCCCTTACCCTCGATAAACTCATCCGCGACCATTGGGGCAAATCCTTCGCCCGGATGCAGGGACCGCCGGACCGTTTCGCCGACCTGTTCAGCTGGGACGAGCTGAACACGGTGCTGGAAACCCACCGGCTGATGCCACCGCGCTTCAAGCTGTTCAAGGACGGGCAGGCGATCGATCCGATGCGCTACATCACACCGCCGCACATGGGCACCCCCCGGCTGGATTCGGGCGGGCTGGCGGTCTGTCTGGCGGAAGGCGCCTCGCTGATCCTCAACGACGTCCAGGAAGTGCATCCGCGCCTGCGCGAACTGATGCAGGTGTTCCAGGCCGCGCTGAAGACCGATACCTATGCCAATCTCTATGCCGCCTGGCATACCCAGAAGGCTTTCGACCTGCATTGGGACCCGCAGGATTCCATCATCCTGCAGCTTTCGGGAAAGAAGCGCTGGAAGGTCTACAAGCCCACGCGCCTGCATCCGCTGGAAGATGATGTTGAAAAGCCCGTTTCCCCGACCGGTGAGCCGGTATGGGAGGGCGTGATGAAGGAAGGCGACGCCATCTACATCCCGCGCGGCTGGTGGCATGTGGTTCATCCGCTCAACGAGCCCAGCCTGCATCTGACGGTTTCCCTCACCCCGCCCAAGGGCATCGATCTTCTGGGCTGGGCGGTTTCCAAATTGCGCAGCGAGGTGCTGGTGCGCGCCGGTCTGCCGGCGTTTCTGGGCGATGCCGCCAAAGTCACGCACATGAAGAGCCTGCGTGAGCTGGTCGTGGGCGTGCTGACCGACGACGCCATGAATGACTTTCTGGGCCAATGGGACGCCAATATCGGCCACACCCCGCACATCCGCCTGCCGGGTTCGCCGTATCAGCAATTCTCCGAAATCGCCGAGGACAATACTGTGCGGCTAGCCACCCTCAATCGCCTGCCGCTGACGCCCTTCGGCGAGGCCTTTGAATTCAAGGCGGTGGGAAAATTATGGACCGTGCCCGCCGCGCTGATCCCTGCGCTTGGCATGCTGCACAACGCAAAGGCTGTGCGCGTTGCCGAACTCTCCGCCGCATTGCCCAATGATGCCGCGCGCGATGATCTGAAAAAAAGTCTCGCCGTGCTGGCCCGTTCCGGCGTGGTGCTGGTCGAAAAACAGACCTGAGTCTCTTCGGGCCCAACCGAGAAGTTCCCAAAGACGCCTTTTTGCGGTCCAGTCCGTGCCACAATACCGCCACCGGCGCGGCCGTTCATCTCTCACCTTCAACACGGCCCAAAGCGAGCGGGCAAAAAGGGAGAGACCCTCTATGACGGCAACAAAAGCAATGATCGCGGTCCTGGCGCTGGGCGTGACGCTCGGGGGATGCGCCACCCGCGAGTCGGTAGAGAATGCACAGGCCAGCGCAAATGCCGCGGACAGGCGCGCCATGAACGCGCAGGGCCGCGCCGATGATGCCTATGGCGTGGGCCAGGAGGCCCTGGGCGTCGGCCATGATGCCAAGAGCGCCGCGCTGATCGCCGAGCAGAAGGCCGACCAGGCCAATGCCGATCTTTCGGCCGTCAAACGGCGCATCAGCGCGATGGAGTGGCAGGGCAAGCCGCAAAAAAAGGCCCGCAAGGCCCGCACCACCCAGGCGCGGACGAATTCTTGACCCCCTCCGGCCTTCGCTTCCTGTCGGCATCCGCAAGTGCGGATGCCTAAGTCGCTTCGGCCACCTCCCCCTCTGATGCGCTTGCGCGCAGAGGGGGAGGCGGGCCTGCGATTGTGTCAACTGTTCTTCAGTGTGCTCATGTCAATTACGAAGCGATACTTCACATCGCTCTTGAGCATGCGCTCATAGGCCTTTTCGATGTCCTGCATCGCGATCATCTCGATGTCCGAGGTGATGCCGTGCTTGGCGCAGAAATCCAGCATCTCCTGGGTCTCGGCGATGCCGCCGATCAGCGAGCCCGCGATGGTGCGGCGCTTGAAGATCAGGTTGAATACGGCGGGCGAGGGATGCGGCGAGGCCGGTACGCCCACCACCACCATGGCGCCGTCACGCTTGAGCAGGCTGGTGAACGCGTCCAGATTGTGCGGCGCCGCCACGGTGTTGATGATCAGATCGAAGCTGCCCGCATGTTTGGCCATCTCGTCGGCATTCTTCGACACCACGACGTCGTCGGCGCCCAGCGCCTTGGCGTCGGCGATCTTGTCCGGCGAGGTGGTGAAGGCGATTGTCCTGGCGCCCAGCGCGTGACTGAGTTTCACGCCCATATGGCCGAGCCCGCCGATGCCGACCACCCCGACCTTCTTGCCCGGTCCGGCCTTCCAGTGTTTCAGCGGCGACCAGGTGGTGATGCCGGCGCACAAGAGCGGGGCGGCGGCGGCCAGGTCTTTTTCGGCATGATTGATGGCCAGCACGAAATGCTGGTCCACCGTGATGGCGGCGCTGTAGCCGCCATGGGTGTTGGGGCCGCCGCCGACCGGGCCGTTATAGGTGCCGGTGAAACCGACCGGCCCGTCGCAATACTGTTCCAGGTCTTCCTTGCAGGAGCCGCAGGTTCGGCAGCTGTCCACCAGGCAGCCGACGCCGACGATCTGGCCCGGCTTGAACTTTTTTACCTCGGCGCCGACGCGGGTCACCTTGCCGATGATCTCGTGGCCGGGGACGCAAGGGTACTGGGTACCGGGCCATTCGCCGCGTGCGGTATGCAGGTCGCTGTGGCAGACGCCGCAGAACAGAATCTCGATGGCGACATCCCGGGGGCCCGGCTCCCGGCGCTCGATCATGGCGGGGGCGAAAGGGGTGGTGGGGGACTGGGCGGCAAAGGCTTTGGTCTGCATGGCGGCTCCTGAAATAAACTGCGGCAACCTAAGGGGGGTTCGTGCCAATTGTCGCGGGCGGGTTGACGCACCGCAGCATTGAACTTATCACCCCGGCGCTTTCAGTCAGGACCTAGCGTATGCGCGTAGACCAGATCCCGGTGGGGAAAAACGCCCCCGAGGACGTCAATGTCATCATCGAAGTGCCGATCGGCGGCGAGCCGATCAAGTATGAGCTGGACAAGGCGTCCGGCGCGCTGGTGGTGGACCGGTTCCTCTATACCGCGATGCGTTATCCCGGCAATTACGGCTTCATCCCGCACACTCTGTCCGGGGATGGCGATCCCGTAGATGTCCTCGTCGCCAACTCCCGCGCCATCGCGCCGGGCGCGGTGATGAGTGTGCGACCGGTCGGTGTGCTCCTGATGGAAGACAATGCCGGCATGGACGAGAAGATCGTTGCGGTGCCGTCCTCGCACATCACCCAGCGTTTCGACGGGATTACCAATTACAGCGATCTGCCGGACATCACCCTCAAGCAGATCGAGCATTTCTTTGCCCATTACAAGGATCTGGAACCCGGCAAATGGGTCAAGATCATCCGCTGGGGCGATGCCACGGAAGCCAGGAAGATGATCCTGGATGGCGTCACCCGGGCCAAATCCGGCAAGTAGTGTTCCGTTGGTTAGCACGAATTAGCCTTGGTGCTTAACGCGGAGGCAACCCAGACGGGCGCCCAATCGCGCCATGGCCGACCAAAGCTGCGGCCTTGAAGAGGCGATGCGCCTGGATGCGCTCGAGCGCCAGCAGATCACCGATACCCCGCGTGACGAGGCGTTCGACCGGGTGGTCCGGCTGGCCTGTGCCGCGCTGAGCGTGCCGATGGGCGCGATCAGTTTCATCGAAAGCGAACGGCAATGGATCAAGGCCGAGCAGGGGCTCGGTGTCCATGAAACGCCGCGCGACATTTCCTTTTGTACCCACGCCCTGACCGGCGACGATGTCATGGTGGTGGAGGATGCCAGCCGCGATCCGCGTTTCGCCAGCAACCCCTTCGTCATGTCCAGGGACGGCATCCGCTTTTATGCCGGGGCGCCGCTCACTACCAAGGAGGGCTACAAGCTCGGCACGCTCTGCGTCGTGGATCGCATCCCGCGCAAGCTCCACAAGCGCGAACGTGATCTGCTCAAGGACATGGCCGCCATCGTGGTCAGCGAGATGGAGCTTCGCCGCCGGGCCGGCACCGATGCCCTGACCGGGCTTTATACCCGCCGGTTTGTCGACGAACTGGGCATGCGCGAACTTATCCGCGCCAGGCGCGATGGTGAAAGTCTGACCGCCGCCTTCATCGATGCCGACAAATTCAAAAGCATCAATGAGACCTATGGCCATCCGATCGGCGATGCGGTGCTGCGCGCCATCGGTCCGGCCTGCCAGCGCGCGCTGCGCGCCACCGATATTCTGGGCCGCTATGGCGGCGAGGAGCTTGTGCTGCTGCTGCCCCGCACCAGCCTGCGACAGGCCATGCCGGTGCTGGAGCGGGTACGTCAGGACGTCGAGGCGATGGCAATACCGGAACTCAAGGGTCGTTCGGTTACCGTCAGCATTGGTGCGGCGGAACTGGACGAAAACGATTTGACCATCACCGATCTTCTGGGCCGTGCCAACCGGGCACTGTTCCACGCCAAGCAGAGTGGGCGCAATCGCGTCGAGCTGGTGGTCGCGGCTTGATGTCCAATAGTCTCAAAGCTGCGCTTTGAGGCGGTGGCGAAGCGCTTTCAAAACCTCTTCCGGCGTGCCAGATTTCCTCCCGGCTTGAACAGGGGAAATGGATGGCGCGCAAACAGATTTTCGGCATGGTCGCGGCCGCGTTGGTTCTGACGCCGATGGCGGCGCTGGCAGGTCATGGCAAGGCCGGATTGTGGAATACCAGCAGCACCACCAACATGGCGCTGGCCATGCCGCCGGACGTCGCGGCCAAGATGAAAGCCATGGGCATGGCGATGCCGAAGGCACAGACCTTTACCAGCCAGATGTGCATGAGCCAGGCGGAAGTCGATTCCAGCGCGCCGCCGCATATCGATCAGGGCGCCACCGGTTGTGTCACCAAGGTTCTCAGCGCCACCGCCAGCGCCATGACGGCGCAGATGACCTGCAACGGCCGCATGAAAGGGACCGGCACCATGAAGATCTCCTATCGCGGCGCCGAACACTATGAAGGCAGTTACGACTTCAAGGGCAGCGTGGAAGGAAATCCCACCAACATGACGACCACCTTCAAGGGCGATTGGGTAAAAGCCGACTGCGGTTCGGTGAAGCCCTATGCCTTGCGGACTCAGTGATCGGCGACATCCAGCAGCTTGCCGGCCTGATCCGTTCCGCCCGCCGCACGGTGGTGTTCACCGGCGCGGGCATGTCCACCGAATCGGGCATTCCCGACTTTCGCTCTCCCGGCGGCATCTGGACCAAGATGATGCCGGTCGAGTTCCAGGATTATGTCCGCGATCCTGCGGCACGGCGCATCTCCTGGCAGCGCCGCTTTGAAATGGAAGAAACCTGGAACGCGGTCCAGCCCAATGACGGGCACCGGGCCGTGGCCGAACTCGTCGCCCAGGGCCGGGTCAGCCATGTCATCACCCAGAATATCGACGCCCTGCATCAGGCCTCTGGCGTGCCGGACGGACAGGTGATCGAACTGCACGGCAACACCTGCTACGCCAAATGCCTGGACTGCGGCACACGGGTCGAGATTTCCGACATCCGCGCCCATTTCGACGCCCATGGCGACGCTCCGGATTGCGCGGGGTGCGGCGGGATCGTGAAGACCGCCACCATCTCCTTTGGCCAGCCCATGCCGCAGGACGAAATGGCGCGGGCAGAAGCTGCAACCTTGGCCTGCGACCTGATGCTGGTGATGGGTTCGTCGCTGGCGGTGTATCCGGCGGCGGGGTTTCCGCTGATGGCCAAGCGCCGTGGCGCCCGGCTGGCGATCCTGAACCGGGACGAAACCCCACAGGACCGGTTGGCCGATCTGGTCGTAAATGCCGGTATTGGCCCCACAATGCGGGCGGTTATTGACCTTTTGTAAGGCGGGTTGCCCGTACCTATATGATCGCTAGACTGCCCCAACCCCCGAATCCGGAGACTGCCCTTGCGCCGCGCCGACGAAGATAGTGACGACAAAGAAGACAAGTCCCCGCGTCCGGACCCCCAATCGACCGAAATTGCCAAGGCGCTCTACAAGTCGCGCACGGTCCTGATCTTCGGCGAAGTGGACATGAAGATGGCCGAGCGGGTCACCGCCCAGCTTCTGGCCTATGCCGAGAGCGATGGCGACATCCGCGTCATCGTCAATTCGCCGGGCGGCCATGTGGAATCGGGCGACACCATCCACGACATGATCCGGTTCGTCGGCAACAAGGTGAAGGTCATCGGCACCGGCTGGGTCGCCAGCGCCGGCGCGCACATCTTCCTGGGCGCGAAAAAGGAAAACCGTTTCTGCCTGCCCTTTACCCGCTTCCTGCTGCACCAGCCGCTGGGCGGGGTGCGCGGCCAGGCCAGCGACATCACCATCGAGGCCGAGGAAATCCTCAAGATGCGCGCCCGCCTGATCAAGGAAATTGCCGACGAAACCGGACAGCCCTACGAAAAGGTCGTGGCTGATACCGAGCGCAATTTCTGGATGGGCGCCGAAGACGCGGTCAAATACGGCCTCGCCGCCAAGGTCATCACCAACGCCAACGATATCTAGCCTGTGGCGGCAGCCTCTCCCTGGTGGAAGGGTGCTGCCGTCTATCAGGTCTATGTCCGCAGCTTTTGTGACGGCAATGGTGACGGGCAGGGCGATTTCGCCGGCCTGACGTCAAAGCTCGATTACATCAAGTCGCTGGGGGTGGATGCGATCTGGCTGTCGCCGGTCCATCCCTCGCCCAACCGCGACTGGGGCTATGACGTTTCCGATTATGACGGCGTGCATCCCGATTACGGGACACTGGAAGATTTCGCCGCGCTGGTGGATGCCGCCCATGCCCGCGGCCTGAAAATCCTGCTCGACGAGGTTCTGGCCCATACGTCGGACGAACATGCCTGGTTCGCCGCCAGCCGCGACGGGGATGTCCAAAAGCGCGACTGGTATGTCTGGGCCGATCCGAAAGACGATGGCACGGTTCCCAATAACTGGCTGTCGGTGTTCGGCGGCCCGGCCTGGTCGTACCAGCCGGCGCGGCGGCAATATTATCATCACAAGTTCTTGCGCCAGCAGCCCAAGCTGAACTGGACGCAAGACGATGCGCGCGAAGCGGCGCTGCGGGTACTCGATTTGTGGCTGCAGCGGGGCGTGGACGGCTTTCGCCTGGATGTCGCCAACGCCTTCCTGCACGACACCAGGCTCACCGACAATCCGGCCATTCCCGCTGCGGCGCGCGGTGTGGCGGAATGGTCAGCCGCCGCCAACATGCAGCGCCATCTGAACGATTCCAACCTGGAGGAAAACCGGGCGTTGCTGGATGTCATTCGCCGCCGGGTGGATGCATTCGACAACCGCTTCGTGTTCGGGGAATTCTCCGAAGAGTTCGAACGTTCCGGCTGTTATCTGCCGCCGGAGGAGGGTCTGCATGCCGGCTACAATTTCGCGCTGCTGCTGGCCACCGACACGGCGGCCATTCGCGCCCATCTTCAAACCCTGGCGCGGTTTCCGGGGCACTGGCCCTGCATCGCCTTTTCCAATCACGACGTGATCCGCGCCGCCACCCGCTTTGGGCCCGATGCGGCCAAGGCGATGCTGGCGCTGCTCTGCGCCCTGCGCGGCACCATCCTGCTCTATCAGGGCGAAGAGCTGGGCCTGCCGGACGTGGAATTGCGCCGCGACCAGCTCAAGGACCCGGTGGGCGATCTTTATTATCCGCTGTTCAAGGGGCGCGACGGTTGCCGCACACCCATGCCATGGGATGCGTCCGCGCCCCATCTGGGTTTTACCAGCGGCACGCCCTGGCTGCCGCTGGGGCCATCCCATGCCGCACTGGCGGTCTCACGCCAGGAGCACGATCCGGCCTCCCCATTGGCGTATACGCGCAAACTGCTGGCGGCGCGCAAAGGGCATCCAGCCCTGCGCACCGGCACCCTGATGCTGTTGCCGGGCGATGCCTTGGCCTTCGCCCGTGAAGCAGAGGGCGAACGGATTGTCTGCGTCTTCAATCCGGGCGAGGGCAGCGTCCGTTTCGATCTGCCCGGCCCCGCCCAAACGCTGGATTTGGGAACAGGCGAGGCGCGCCTGGTCGGCGCGGCCTTAGCGCTTGGTCCCGGCAGTGCGTGGTTCGGAACCCTCTAAAGCCTTCAGCGCGGCTTCCAGGGGGAGCAGCACACAGACATGCCGGCCGGGATGGGCGGCGACGCCGTCGAAGGCCGCATAGCCCGGCACCGGCGCCGGCCCGCCCGCAAGCATCCCCCGAAGGCCAAGAGCCAGCCGAGCCAGGCCGTCCTGGTCCTGGCCCGAGGCGGCATCCGCCAGCAGGGCCGCCGAAGCCTGGGTCAGGACGCAGGCTTGGGTCTGGTGGGCCAGGGCGGCGATACGGCCGTTGTCCAACTTCAGCTCTACCGTCACCCGGTCGCCGCAGGCGGGGTTGTGGGCGCTCCCCGAGGCATCGGGCGCGTCCAGCCGTCCGGCGCCCTTGGCGTCTGCCGCCAGCCGCAGGATCTCGCGGCGGTAAAGGGGATCATCGCTCATGGCCACCTTCACACGTCACCTGAGGACGTAAGTCAAACCCATTGGGAAATAGAGGTTTTCTAATTTCAGAGGGCCGGGTTGTTGTCAGCGCCAACTAGGCCGCAGTGCGCGGCAGGTGCATGCGGGCGCGCAGGCCCCCGCTGGGACGGTTCTCCAGCATCACTTGCCCGCCATGGCCTTCCGCGATCGCCTTGACCAGGGTCAGGCCCAGGCCGGTGCCGCCGGTGGCTTCGTTGCGCGAGCTTTCCAGCCGGACGAAGGGCTCGAACACCCGCTGGCGGTCGATCTCGGGAATGCCGGGCCCCTCATCCTCGACCACCACGTCATAGCCATCGCCGGTGCTGGCGATCCGCACTTCCGCCTTGTGGCCATAGGCCACCGCATTCTCGACCAGATTGCGCACGGCCCGCTTGATCTCGTTGGGCCGGCAGGAAATGGGCGCGGGCGAATGATTGGCCCAGCTGACCGGCTCGCCGATCTCGTCCAGATCGGTGCAGAGGCTTTCCACCAGCGCCGACAGGTCCACATTGCGCCGCTGCTCACCGCCGGCGCCCTTGGCCGCCGCCAGCACCTGTTCGGTCAGGGCCTGCAATTCGTCGAGATTGCGCATCAACCCGTCGCGCAGTTCGTCGTCCTTGATGAATTCCAGATTGATCCGCATCGCGGTGAGGGGGGTACGCAGGTCGTGGCCCACCGCCGACAGCAGATGCCGCTGGCTCTCCAGCGTCTTGGTGACCTTTTCGGCCATGACGTTGAAGGCGGCGGCGGCATTGCGCACGTCATCGGGCCCCTGTTCGGCGACATGGGGCGTGGTCGATCCGACGGCGACGGCGGCCGCGGCGCTGGTGAGTTCGGACAGGGGGCGCACGACCCGTCGCGCCATGAAGGCGGCGCCAGCCGATGCCAGGATGCCCGCTACCAGAGCTGCCACCATGATCTGGACGGGCCAGACCGGGGTGGGGCGGATACGAACACCACTAATCGAGGTTTGCGAGTCGATGGGAACTATTGTCTGGATCAACTCGGTGTTCGAACCAAGCGCGCGAGGGCTGAAGGGCCGCAATTCTTCCGGGATACTGGCCAGCGGCTGATGCAGATGCACCCGCACAGCGTTCCTGCGCGGATGGTCCTGCGGAAGGGCGTCCGCGAGACGCCTGGCCAGCGCGGCTTCCTCTGCGGTCATCGGCCGGGAAACGTAACCTTTGGCTTCGCGGAAGCGCCATTGCACCCGGCTCATATTCTGCATCACCACCAAGCGTGATGATTGCGGCACCTGTCGAACCGTCGCGGCGACCGCCGCGGTGCGGTCGATCATACGGTCCGTGTTGAAGTTGCGGGTCTGGGCTTCGCTGTTTTTATAGAAATAGATCGCGACGCCGATATTGGAAATCGCCACGGCGGCGGCGGTCACCAGCACCAACTGCACCACCAGGGTGCGCGGCCAGAATCTGAAACGCATGTTCAGTCCTTAGTTTCTCATGGCCATCAGGCCATTTCAGGTTCCATCGCGAAGATGTAACCGCCTCCCCAGACGGTCTTAATATAGCGCGGATTCTTGGGGTCGGGCTCGATTTTCTTGCGCAGCCGGCTGACATGATTGTCGATTGAGCGGTCGAACAGATCGGCATCGCGCCCCTTGGTCAGGTCCAGCAGCTGGTTGCGGGTGAGGGCGATCTTGGGCCGCTCCAACAGCGCCGACAGCAAACGGAATTCGCCGCTGGACAAGGGCAGGGCCACGCCATCCGGGCCGATCAGTTCGCGCTGGCCGGTGTCCAGCATCCAGTCGCCGAAGCGCACCCGCTCGGCGCCGGGCGGTTTCTGGCGCGGCGGCAGCGCCTGGGTGCGGCGCAGGACAGCCGCCACCCGCGCGATCAGCTCACGCGGCGAAAAGGGCTTGGCGATGTAATCGTCGGCGCCCATTTCCAGGCCGATGATGCGGTCCACTTCCTCGCCGCGCGCCGTCAAAAGGATGACGGGAATCTGGGTGGTCTCGCGGATGGAGCGGCACAGGCTCAGTCCGTCTTCGCCCGGCATCATGATGTCCAGCACCACCAGGTCGATGGCGGCGCCCTTCATCACCTTGCGGGCGCTGGCGGCATCCGGGGCGGTGGTGGCGCGATAGCTGTGTTCGCGCAGATAGCGCGCCAGGGGCTCGCGGATATCGCGTGCATCCTCCACCAGCAGGATATGCGGCTTGGCTTCTTCCTTGATCATCAGGCGCAATTTTGCTGTCACGCCATGCTCCCGCGCAAACAAGGATTTGTCGCAAACCCTGTCGAATGCGGGAGTTTCGCCTCTTTGCACCAAAATAGAAACGTCTAGATGGTCACGACCAGGAACAGCAGCAAAATCACCACCACGCCCGCCAGGCCGGCAATCCAGACGGTGGGCGCGGAACTGGGCGCCGGTCGAGGCGCGGTCTTGGGCGGCGGCTGGGAGCGGGAAGGGGACGACATCGCGGGTTCCTGGGCTGGATCGGCATACTGGCCCAGCCCGACGCCCGGTACACCCCTGCATTTCGTCTCTATTCTCCTCTTTGCGGCGCCGGCCCAATAAGGCAGGATTGTGGCGAGCGCCGTAACAACAACCCTGGGGGGGGCATGGAGGATGCAGGCGGCCGGACCATCTCCGGCCAGGTCAAATGGTTCGACGCCCACAAAGGCTATGGGTTCATCACCGCGTCGGATGGCGAGGGTGACATCCTGCTGCACCAGACCTGTGTGCGCCAATCCGGCTTCAAGCAGGCGTTCGAAGGCGCCTCGGTAGTGTGCGAGGCCGTGAAGGGCCCGCGCGGCATGCAGGCCAGCCGTATCCTGTCGCTCGACAATTCCACCGCCCAGGTGATGCCCACGGAGAGCGAGCGCGGACCGCGCTATGTAGCGGAGGCCCGCGGTCCGGCCTTTGAAGGCACGGTAAAATGGTTCAACCGCGCCAAGGGTTATGGTTTTGTCAGCCGCGGACCCGGCACCGCCGATATCTTCGTCCATATGGAAACCTTGCGCCGCTGCAATATCCGCGAGCTGCAGGAAGACCAGAAAGTCGAAGTGCGGGTGGGCGATGGCCCCAAGGGCGAACTGGTCGTCGAAATCGCCGTGCTGGACTGAAATCTGGCGCAATTGCATTTGGGCGCGTGCCTATCGATAGTCCCGGCCATGCGATTGCTGCTTTGCCTCGTACTGCTGACGCTTTGCGCCGCCCCGGCAATGGCGCAGAAATGTCCCGTTCCCCAAACCCTGTCCTTTCGCGTGGAAAAGCAGATCCGCCGCGACACGCTGGGCTTTACGCAAGGGTTGGAAATGGACAAGGGCACGCTGCTGGAAGGCACCGGCAACCTGTTCGGCGACACAAGGATCAACCGCATCGATCCCAATACCGGCAAGGTCACGCAGCTGATGAATGCCGGCAAGCGCTATTTCGGCGAAGGCGTGACCGTTCTGGGCGACCGCATCTATCAACTGAGCTGGCGCGAAGGGCGGGTCTTTGTGTTCGATCGTCAGCTGCGCGCGCTAGGACAGTTTGAAAATCCGCGCGACGGCTGGGGCCTGACCAATGACGGCACGCGGCTGATCGCCAGCGACGGCTCCAGCCGGCTGTTCTTCCTCTCGCCGCAGGATTTCAAAACCCTGGGCTCGGTGCGCGTGGTCCGGGACGGACGCTATCTCGATAATCTCAACGAGCTGGAATATGCCAAAGGCGCGGTCTGGGCCAATGTGTTCCAGGACTGGGACGTGGTGCGGATCAATCCCGCCACCGGCTGCGTCGAGGCCCAGGCCGACCTCAAGCCGCTGCGGCTCAGGATGAACAGCGCGGAGCGCAAATATATCGATTCCGAGTTCAATTTCGTGCCCAACGGCATCGCCCATGACCCGGCCACGGGGCAGTTCATTTTGACCGGAAAGAACTGGCCCAGCCTGTTTTTCGGGCGTTTTGTGGAGTTGCCTTGATGCTCCCAGCCCGACCGTGTATTGGGGCGTTGGTGACCGGAGCGTAGCGCAGCCTGGTAGCGCATCTGCTTTGGGAGCAGAGGGTCGTGTGTTCGAATCACACCGCTCCGACCAATCATTTTTCCGCGAAACGCGGAAAAATGATTGCCAAGGCCGGCGCGCGACAGCGTAGTGAGCCGGCCGCGGCAGGCAGCACCAGTTGAGTTTTTGAGAGGCACCATGCGCGCGCGTATCTACAGACCGGCCAAGAATGCCATGCAGGCGGGCAGGGCCCGCACCAAGCTCTGGCAGCTGGAATATGAGCCGGAAACCCCGCGCACCATCGATCCTCTGATGGGCTGGACCTCGTCGGGCGACATGCGCCAGCAGCTTTGCCTGGAGTTCGACACGGCGGAGGAGGCGGTGGCCTATGCCACGGCCAACAACATCCCCTACCAGGTGTTCGAGCCGCATATCCCGACGCCCAAGCCCAAGGCCTATTCGGACAATTTCAAGTTCGACCGCAAGGTGCCCTGGTCGCACTAGTGTCTCCATGGGCGGCCTTGAGCCGCCCATCCAGGGACGCTGGATGGCCTGGGGTCGCTAGCGACAGCGTTGCGACGCCCGGCCATGGTGAGAATTGATAGGATTTCGGGCTAAACTATCTTCAACGACTCCGTAGCTCAGCTGGATAGAGCACCTGCCTTCTAAGCCGGTGGTCGCTGGTTCGAATCCAGCCGGGGTCGCCATCCTCACCTTGGGGAGATTGTTTTTCAACGCTTTTTCCCCTCGATTTGCAAACCTGCGCCATCGGTTTGCGAACGGCTGTTCACGGTTTCGCTTGGAGCGAACGCGCGCTGCATCTTCTCCATGCCTGACACCGCCATCATCTTGCGGTCAGCGGCGGCGATGTAGCGCTGGACCTCTCGGATGCTCAGGTGTCCGCTGATAGCGGCAATCTCAGGCGCGCTGGCGCCCGATTCCGCGAGGCGTCGGCAAGCAGCCTTCCTAAGTCCGTGCGCCCTGCAGCCCTTCGGGAGGCCCGCCTCATTGCAGCGGTCCGCGAACCAATTGCCGAAGCCGGCTGCTGTGAACGGCTTGCCCTTCTCGGTGATCAAGAAATTTAGGTGCCCGCTGGGCGCCGCGGCGATCAGCGCCAGCAGGTCCTTGTGTACGGGGATAGTGATCTCCGTGCCCGTCTTCTCCTGGGTAACGGAAAGGGCACCATCGCGGACATGCTGGCGGCCAAGGCGGATGATGTCGCCGCGGCGCTGTGCGGTATACAGCAGTAGACCCAGCGCCAGGCGGGCCTTGCTGCCCACCTCGTGGCGTTTCTCAAATTGCTCGATCTGGGTTTCATCCCAACTGTGGAAGCCCGTCGAGCGAGGGGCCTTCATTTTGATGTCGCGCGTCGGATCCTCGGCCAACAGCCCAGCCGCCACGGCAAACTGGCATAGGCCCCGAATGGTTTTCAGCCAGTTGCGCGCCGCGAAGGGCTTACGCTTGGAAAGGACGGCTACCAGGGGCCGAGCGGTCAGCTTTGCGATGCGTTTGTCGCCATGCTCTTGCCGTAATAGCGTCAAAACATTCCGGCGCGCGCGCTGCGTGCCAAGCTTCAGCATCGCCCAAGCCTCCGAATTGTAGTAGGCCACGATAGCGGCGTTCACGGTGCCCGGCTTAGTGCGCCCTGCACCTATCTCTCGCGCCACCACGGTGCCCTGCGAAGCCGCCTGGTACGCTTCCATGAACTCGGGAGAGTATGGAAGGCCGGGAAGGGCAACCGGCTTGCGGCCGGGCTGCCTCAGGTAGTGGCGGGCCTTTCCGTGGCGGTCTGTAAAACCATGGACATGCCGGGGAAGTTTCAGCCTCACTTTACGCCATCCCATTCGTTTTCAGGCTCTACGGGTTCGCGCCGCGACACCGGGACCGCGATTAAACGGCCGTCCAAGTGAATTTCAACGCGGACAAGTTCGCCCGCCGCCTTGGCCGCTTTGAAGACGCGCGAGACATCTGCTTGTGTGAATTTTGCGGCCCGCTGGGACATCTATGCCGCCTCGTTGCGATTCTGCGGCGTCCATTCCGCTTTTGTGCCGCCCATCGCTCGGTAGGTATCCCGCGCGGCTGTCATCATCGCATTGATCAGAGCCGGGTTTTTCAATTGCACAGAGCGCCGGACAAGTCCCGGCTCGCCGCGCGGTGGCCATACCGTGAAGCCGTTGGTTGCCGTCTTCACAAAATAGCAGCCGCGGAGCGCCAGCATGCCATCGAAAATCTCACAATCGAAATCGGCAAGTATGCGCATCCCATTGGCGCCGGTCTCGGAATCGCGCATCTGCAGGCCGGTCATCTTCACGACGCTACCTGTCATTGGCGTACCCAGTCACTTTGCCGCCAGTGTTGGCGCGCGGATCAGGATCAAGGCGGAGGTTCTTTCGCATCTCATCGACGAGACTGTCGAGTGGCAGAATGATCATGGGTGCGTTGGACGAGTAGAGCGGTGCGTTCCTAAGTGGCGTTGAGGGTTTTGCGTTGAACACCTCGAACCTGTTGCCACTGATCGCCAGCATCGTCTCGCCTGCCGGGAAGAGGTGACCAGGATCGCGTTCGGAGTCGCCTTCGTGAGCAAAGGCCCGCGCTGCCTGCATGGCGAGATCAGGTGAGACGCCGAGACGAGTTAGCTTGAGCATGATCGCGATCATTATAGCGGTCGCGCCAGTGAACCTGTGCGCGAGGCCATTTAGTTCAGCCTTCTTGTCTTTGATTCGGCCGCGACCCATGCCTACGGTAATGATGCCGCGCTTCACCCACTGTCTGATTGTGTCCGCCGACCCGTCAGCTGCTGGGGCGATCTCGCCAATCGTATACTTTGGTTCAAAAATCATTTGCGGCTTGCTTACCTAGGACGTCTGACCTCGGTAGCATGGTCACCAGTCCCAGGTCAAGCGCAGCTATGCTTCGCACCTAAGAAGTTTGATGGCTTCAGAACAGGGGCGCGCGCCTCCGACCCGGCGGTAGGTATGCGCTCGTGGGACGGAACGGCCTTACAGCCGCCCTGATCCGTCCAATGGCAAATATCCGGCAGCGTCACAGCATGAGAAAAGCAGCCGATGCCGCCGAATCGACCGTCAGTCATCGCCAGGCAAATAGGGATCGTCGTGGTTCGGATTAGGGTTCGCGCTCATGAGCTCGAAGCCAATGTTGGCGGCGACAAGACGAGCTCGGATCTCGGCCAGCTTGTCGGCAGGACCGTCGCCCGGCTTCATCACCGCCAGCAGCGCAACATCGGGCCTTAGCCGAATTGCCAGGTCTGCCAGCTTGTCCAGTTCACCCGCGCGCACGTCGCGCCAAGAGGACTTGGCTTCACATAGAAATGTCCTGCCATCGACGAGGGCGAATAGATCGCTCTCTCCCTCCAGATTATCGGCGTCGCGGGAGAACCCGAACGAGGTCGGGCCGACATAGATCAGGGAGGTTCGCGCACGCTCCGCAAGATTGCGGAGCAGCCAGACAAGGGACAGGGTGCTGTGGTCCCGTAGACATTCGATGAGAAACTCGTTTGGCCGGAACAGCCACTGGATATCGACAGGGGCCTGCGAGGCTTGCTTGCAGACCGCGCAGGCCAGTTCGGCGGAGAGATCGCTGAAATCCTGCCAATTGTGATGGCTGCATCGCCGGCATGTCCAGCGATGGCCTTGGAACAGCATTTGCCTGCTGCGTAGGGCAACGAGGCAGGCATCAAGGGACTTTTCTTCGCGTCGTTCCCACTCGGCGGCATCTTCCAATGCTCTTGGCTGTGGGTGAGCAGCCCAATAGGTCGCACGATAGGCGCTCCATGCGTCCTTGAGCTTTGAATAGGACGTGAATGCCTTGGGCTGTTTTAGTTCGCGAGCAGCGCGCACAATGAGGTTGCTTACCGCGTCCCGCTCGGTGGCAATTTCCAAGTCATAGCGCGCTTGGCGTCCCGCCAGTTTGCGCAATCGGTTGTCCGTGCGCTCGGTATCATGATCGGTCGGGTTAGGGGCGCCGCCCAGCTTTGAGAATTCGCCCTGCAGGAAAGGATGAAGAAGAAATTGGGAGGCCGCTCCAAACCCGCCAGCCATGCCCAAAACGCCGGTCAAATACCGGTCCTCGTTGCCAACCTGCAACCAATTGGCTTTTGCGGGCGGAATAATTTCCCCTTGAGCCCGTGCGGCCGCGGCGTGCCGACCATCCACCGCAAGCGCATACTCCAATGCCGTGCGCGGCGCTGGTACCGCAATGGAGGCGATGGGGTGGCCGGGATCCGCGAAGATAGTAAGTCTTCCCTCGCGGCTGGCGCGGGCGGGCGGGATGCTGGCATGGGGCGGGTCACTGACGCGCTCCACCTGGAATGCCCCCGCCATCCGCCACCGCCGGGGCAACATCCAGCGGTTTTCGCCCATGCGCGCCGTCGGGCCATCATGTTCGAGAATGAAGTCGCTCGCCCAGCACCCAGTGGTGAAGGATTGCCGAATTGGCGCGTCCGCCAGATGGTCCGGTGCGTCGGCTGGCGGCCTGACCGTGGGTGCGCTCCACTCAAAGGCTTTCCAGCCCGGATCTGGAAAGAATTCGCCGGTGAAGCGGTTGCCCTCTCGCGCAGCCGCCAAGGCGTTGGCGTCAGGAATCGCGGCATCGGGTGTAGCAATCGCTTCGCTCGAAATGGCACTCCAGCTTTTTGCGGCCTGGAGCCGCGTAGCGAGGGCGGCGAGTTGCGGACCGTCAAGCGAGCAGGATCGCAGGCGAAGCTGAGGTTGCCCGCCGCTGCCGCCGTTTACATGGTTATGGCGGTTGAGGAGGTTGACCAGCGCGGCGAGAAAATCCGCATCGTCAAGCTGCGCTGGCGTGATCCTTAGACAGCACATATTGGAATCCAGCCAGGCGGGGATCAGAAGGCGGGCGTTCCAGAACAGCAGGCGGTCGGCGAAACTGTCTCCGATGACGAGATTGAAACTGCCGCTCCAGCGGCCAAATTGAATATCCAATTTCGGCGCAAAGTAGGCGGACAGCAACGCCATGCAAGTGGCCCGGCCTTCGCCAATGGCGCGAACCGCCTCCAGTTCGTTCGGTAGCATGGCAAGGTCGCGGGGCACGGCCAGTTGGCGATTGGCGTAGTTGTCCGGACTGACGATTATCAGTCGATCGGCGGCTGCCGTGGCGTCGGCGGGATACATTCCGGTCGCCTGGGAGTGATGATAGGTGCCGAAATTGTCGGTCAGGAAGCGGGTAGGCTGTTCAGTATGCCAGCTATCGAGGATACGCAGTGGCAGATCCGCGCCGCGGCGATGTCGCGCGAGCCGAAATACGCCAGACAGGGATGAAAGAGGCGTGAAGCGATAATCCGGCTTGAACCCGAAAACATCAAGTCGCGGCTGCGGGCCTGGTCGGTAGAGACGTATCTGCGCCGGGCCAAGCCGTTCGTGAATTTCCAGAATATCGGCGTCGGACAAGGCGGCGTAGGAATAGATCAGATCAGGGTCGTAACTCTCCAGCCAGGGCCAATAGGCCGCCGGAATGCGGCCCCCGGCACAGGGGACGACCAGACTAAATCGGCCACCCCATCGGCTGTAGCAGTCCGCAAACACGCCATCCAGCATCGTGGCGGCGTGTGCTCCTTCCTCGACCAGGAAGGCGACACGAATCGGTCGCGGCCGCGTCCAGCCGCGTAGCTCTGACATAGTGCCTCTTCGACCTTTGCCCACGGGATCGCGGAACGGAACAACTTCTCGCATCGAGAGGGCGTCGACAATCCCCAGCGGGCAAGGGGGATCGACCCGGTTGGGGGGTGGAGAGACATTTCCGCGTTTTTGGGAAAATATTTTTGTCTAGGCCGCCACAGCCCCCTACCTGTTACAGTATGAGCCTTGGCCCGAATTGACGCTGGTGGCAGTTAAGTGTTCCCATCTGGCATGGACGAAAACACCTGGGCCAAAGCCCTCCAAGCATTAGACGCCCTGAGTGTTTCTAAACGAATGGATGAGGCGTCCGCCTTCGCCCAAGCTAACCACTTCCTGATCCGCAACCTCATAAAATACCTCGTCATTGAAGGTCCGATGGAGGTTGAGACGCTAAAGAGGTGGCTGGAAGCTACCATTCAGGCGGCCGAAGCCAGTGGCAGGAATGACGCTGCTAGTGTTAGTGATCGATGGAGCAGCGTTTACTCTTGTGGACAGGATGGTCGAGCGTGATGCCACCGCATTCTTTCCGACACAGGTCGTTTAGGGAGGAAGCAGAGCTATGTCCATTCCAGTGCAAGGCGTCAGTTGGCACACCCAAGAAGTTTTCAAGACGTTGACTACGTTGGCAGCGGGGGTGGTGAAAAGCGCATTCTGGTTCTACTTCCAACTGGATGGAAAAATGGGGCTTAGGTCAAAAGGCGCGATAATACTTGTCTCTGCTGCGATCGTGCTTTCGTCAGGGCAGTCGGGAAGGGCAGCAACCAACTATTTACCAGCCGGGAAAGTCTCGTGCGATCAACTCTCTGAGCTGCGAACTGCCACTAAGATATGCGTATTTACGGGCGTGACGGATGGCGGATTCGCGTTTCACATCGGCGGTGATTCCAAGAAGAAGGAAGATTACGCCCACATCAGTGCTAAGGACAACAACTTAGCCGATGTATGGAACATCAATTGTTCCGTTGATATGATGAATGATCGCCGTACCTGCATGATCCAAGACGGGCGGGTAAACTTTTTATTCCTGTATCGCGGTACCAAGAATATTACATTGTGTGTTAGGGGGCAGAATTATCCAGGCACCGTTGGGTTGGTCCGCTTGGATTCAGCCGCGCCCATTCAGACATCACCACGTGGATGCTTAAACGCCCAAGCGACCGCCCGCATTATTGCCAAGATGCGTCCCGGTGTAGTTGTTAGAACTCGCAATTACGATTGGCCGGAATCGCGCCCAGATGATTCCGAAACCCCGCTTAATTCAAACTTTTCTGAGGTGTTTTCGCTAGCAGAGTTCTTGTATCGCGGTGGTGCTTCGACCATACCGGGCCTTGATGGGAACTAGGGCGCACCAAATGCTTGAAGGAAGCTTCAAAGTTATCGGCGATCGCGATTATTTCTGGAAAACGGCGGCACGAACCTCACGATCTCGAGGGTTTGGGATAGATTTTCAGGCGGCGGCGGACAAGGAAACTACAGCCCTGCAGAGTCGCCAGATGTATCTCGCCAGTTTAGCTGAAACCCGACAGTGTGCAGACGACCCTGCAATTACGAGAGATGCGGCGACTGACGCACCTAGGAGTGACCTTGCTACTCCGGCGTCCCTCACCGTGCCGGCGGCATCGCCAGCAAAGTAGGTCCGTGTCGACCAAGACAGTACATAGTCGCCCTGAGTGCAACCACCGCAGGAACTAAAGCGCAATTTGGGTTGAGCGGGTAATGCCCGCCCAGAAACTTCAGGAGTTCGCATCATGAAGAAGAAAGACATTCACGTAGTTCGCAGTATTGCTTTTCTGGTAGCAGTGACTGTTTCTTTCAACTCACATGCGTATGGTGCTGCGTCGGATTTCACTATTGAATTTTCACATAAGCCAGCCGGATTGCAGGACTGCAATTTAATTTTCAACCGCAGTATTCCCAATAAAGCCGAAGTGGATGCGTTATTGCGAAAATCGCTGGACATATGCCTTCTAGGCAATCGCGACACCGATATTCTTGCAATGGCATTCCTTCGCGATGATACGCTCGATTCTCCTCGGCATTATTCTGGCAGCTTAACCTATCGGCACAAATCAGGTCAGGTCCGCACTCAGGCGCAGGAAGAAGGGCTAAAACAAAGCGCTCAGGAGCGCCCTGGATACTCGGTATTCATGGAGGAACGCACGCGACCAGCAGGGATTCCGGGCCCTCGGCATTACATCACGGTGTCACTAGTTTTTGCGAAAGCTCCCCCACCGACTAAAGCCCGTGCCATCGCAATGCAGGAAGCGGGGCGGCTCTCGGACCGAGGTAGTGATGTGACCGTTTCCGCCTTTGAAGGTGAGAAATCAAAGGCACTCTCCTGGAAGCAGATTCGTAACGGCCGAGCGCAGGTCCAGGTCCATTATGATGCGAAAACCAAATCTATAAGCGACGGTTGGTGACTTTCGGTCCTAGCTTCGCTTTTTACTTGGGCCAGTAATCAGAAATCGGCCCGCTCCAAACTTCGTATAAGACCTTCTCGTAATCCGAAATCGCCACTTGATGAGGTGCGAGCCGGATGCGTTCGATGATCTCCATGGTTTTGGCGGACACAACGGCGTAGCCGTGCTGGGCTAGGATTTCCTCGGCGAGCGGAAAATCGAAGAGTGCCTGGAACCGGCCGCGGGGCGTGGTTCGCGGCCGGCTCTCCATGCTATGCGCGCGTGACATCGCGAGCGCGCGTTCCGTTGTTACGCCGTCGCGATTTTCAAAAGTTTGATGGCTTCTGAGTTCGAAATATCCGCGCCGACCCGTTTGTAAGTGTAGAAAACGACATTCGGCTTTGAGGAGAACGGGTCCCGCAAAACGCGGATGCCATCCAGCTCCACGATGACGTAGCCCAACTTGAAGTTTCCGAAGGCGATTGGAAACGTGTTGGCCCCAATGTCGGGCATGGTCTCGTCAAACTCGACTGGATACCCCAGCAGCGCCGGCGGCGCGCCGGCCGTCATGCTATCGCGCCAAATGTAATCGCCCGTGCCGTTTTTTATCTTGTCGATGGCGTTCGCCGTGTTGGAATTCATCAACCATGCGGCGCCGCGGCGATAGGGTGCGCGTAACGACCAGAGCAGGTTGCTTAGCGCATCCCCAGGGTTCGACGTTGCCAAGGCGCTTGCATGGCCGCTCGGTGTGTACTGCAGCGTGCCCCATGCGCGCGTCGCGTCTGCTGTGGCGACTGGCGTACCGGACAAGAGGCCAAACGGCTTGGCGACCCCAGTGCCCGTGATATAGGCCTCGCCCTCAGTGCGGCCGAACTTGTCAGAGACCTTGTTTTCCAGCCAAGCGCCAACGTCCATGTAGGACGTATCGAGGATCTTCTGTGTAACCTTCGGGCTGGCGTGGATCTCGTGAAGTGTGACCCGGTGCTTACCTACTTCGGGCGTACCGGTGTCGCTGCGGGTCTGGGACTCACCAACCCATTCGGCGTCGGGCTCATCGTGATCATCGATCTCTTCCCAAGCATCGCCGCTGGTGATGGGCACCACGCGCGCCAAACGTCGCATTGCCGATTGGTCGAAAATCTTCGAATTCATCGAATTGGAAATGGCAGGCAGCACAAGATAGCCGCCGTTGGGATCGCTTCCAACGCTCATGGCCTTCATTTCGAGTAGCGCCGAAGCATCGCCTTTGGCAATGAACGCGCCAAGCGCATTACGCTCGGCGGCCAGGGCTTCGTTGCCATCGCGAGGTGCGCCACCACTGGTCAGGCCTATGCGCACGATCTTCAATTCGAGGTCCTCGCGCGCCTTGCGTTCGCTGGCGAGCAGCCCCTTAAGGGCTTTGATGTCGGTTCTCGTTTCGGTGATCGCCTCCACGGCTACGGTGTTCAACTTCTGCAGGGACTGCATGACTTCCAGTTCGTCTTCCATTTTCTGTGCCTTATGGTTCAAGTGCGGCGATCATGCTTTTGATCGACGCGAGGATGGGGGACGGGGCTGCGGTGCCTTCGGTCTTCGGCTCGGTCTCGCGGGGCCATGCGTGACCCATTCTGGTGGCGACGCTCCGAGAAAAGCCGCAAGCGCGCAGCCATCGTGAAACATCGGTGCGAGTTTTGAGTTCGGGGACCTGGGCTAAATTCTTGCACCTCACACAAAGCGTTGAGCTTCCGGGATCGTTGTCCGGTAGCAGTTCCGCCTCGTCGCCCGGCATTGCACAGGGCTGAGGTGCTTCCATCGATTGCAGCAAGCTTTGCGCAGGCTGCAAATCAGTATCGGCAGAGGCAGAGTCGACTGATTTGAGGTGTTGGTCAAGGTCAGGCATTGCCGCCCACAGTCTGAGGGTTGATCTGGGCGGCGATGCCGACCAGCAACCCGGCAACCTCGTGCGGATCATTGGCATCGATCAACGCATTGACCGCGTGCGCGAGCATCGCACTCGCCAATTCGTCTTCGGGAAGGTTGTGCCGGCACCATACCGCCACCATCCGACCAACAAATTGCTCGGAAAGAGACGGTTCGGTTTCATCAAATTCGTTCATCATGTGAGCCCAAAATCCCGCAATAGCTTCGCTGCGTCTCTCTGGGCCTGAAATAGAACTGCTGCAGCCGGATTTGACTTTTTCCCGCCCGAGCCAGCCTGAACCGTGACGCCATCGGCCTCAATCGCTTGCGCCGCCGCCGCCGCAAGCGACAAAATCCGGCACAGCATCTTGAAATTCTCCGCCGTTTCGGGGGTCAGACGGCCCGCGGCGACAAGCCCAGGCGCTTGGTTTTTCCAGACTTTCAGCGCTCCTGCCGAAAGGTCGTCGGGTTTTTGCCAGCGTGGTTTCATTCGTTAGACCTCGCAAAAAGAGGGTGGAAAACTTTCAATCCAAAGAAAAAAATCTCGCCGTGGCACCCCTTGCGGCGAGGCCCCCAAGGGGCCCAAAGAACGCGATACGCCGGTGGGCATGACGGTCGGAGGCCGCTGTTCACTGTCATGCGTTGACTCCAGCACGCGTGTGGAGACGGGAAAGGGCAGCTATGGGGTCGGGCGACATGGCGGACGCGCGCCGGTCCTCCGGGCCGCTTGGGCGGCTGACCGATGGAGGGGTGGCGGCTTGGACCGCGCCGGTGATGTCGGCCAGCGTTGCTCCTATGCTCGCCGCTTCGCTGTCGCTGGGTATGGTAACTAGATGTGGGCGGCCAGCCGCCCTATGAGGTTTCGCTATAGGGCGTGTAGCCGCCCTGTAAGCATCATTTGGGGGTGCTTCGGTATCGACATGCGGCGGCTGGCCGCCCTGTGAGGTAACCGATAGGGCGCGTGGCCGCCCTGGCTTTTGACGCCTGAAATCGCCTACCGCCGTCGCGAATTCCTTGGTCGGTGGCACCGCTGTTTGACCTTCGCCAGTCGGCAGCCATGTGAGGCGCCATTCCTTCGTCATCCGCTTTTGATCGAATGTGCTGTCCTTGGTGCAGCGAATGAAGCCAGCGGCCTCCAGCTCGAATAGGGCGTCGCTCATTGTCCTGGGCGCGATGCCGATGGAGATGTCCTCCAGTTCGCCGCAGCCAGGCTTGCGAGCGAAACACCCTGAGCGCGAGCCGAAGCCAATACGGCCATTATTGACGCCGTTGTGGCGCTTGATGATGTAGAGCAACACCCTGGTCGCGGTGCCGCTCAGACGGCACGCAGCGGCGCTTTCCAGCACCCAGAATGGAACCTGCACAAATCGCGGCTCGTTGGTGCTGCGGCCCGTGGTGTTGTGCTTGCGCCCCTTAGCCATGGTCGACCAAACAGCCGGCGCCCTTGCCACGGGACACAGACAGGCGATCATGGAAGCCGCGGGCGGCCAGCAGGGGCAGGGGGCCGAACTTGGCGCTGCCGGCTTTGGCTCTACCGACCATGGCGCACCCGGTTTGCCAATTCCGAAAATAACCGTTTCCGGTCAATGCTGCAGCAAATGCCGGTTTGCGGGGCTAAGGCTTTGGTGGCGAACAGTCCCGGCACATCAGCCGGGGTCGCCATTTTCAATATGGATTTTCTTAGTTATCGCCCGGTGATGGCGCGTTCAGTTAACCGACATCCGTTATCAGGATTGTCGAGTGTACGGCATCGTGCTTTTCTCAACTAAGTTGCATCAGTTGTTTTGCACGGACCCCGCAGTGCCGGGGCTTTGAAAAACGTTGTCACTTGCTGGCTGGGGGGCATTGCGGTGATCGTCGACGTTAGTCGCAGTGCGATAACCTTGCTGTGTACGTTCCCCGCTAAGAGTTTTTACCCGTTCAGAAGCCGATTGAAGGTCTTCCCAAAGCCATCCTGCCTTAAGCGTGTTCCCGGACATGGTGATTCTCTCCAGAGGTCACTGAAGCTTACTGCGGTGACCTGCCTAGCAATAGCATTGATTTAATATTCTGCCCCACAAATAGAAGCGCGGACAACCATGACAGCCAAAGACTCACAGGCGGAACCTCGCTCAAACGAGTTAATTTTTGGGCTGGTCGCCCCAATTGGGGTGGATCTCAACTTGGTATGCGAAGTTCTGTCGCAAACTCTGAAGGAGTATGGCTACGACACAGAAACGGAAGCGGAAGCGGTACGAATAACGACACTGATGAAGCAGGTCGATATCGGGCTGCCGTTCGATGCAGCGAAGTACGTCGATCAAGTAAAATTTCGAATTGCTTACGCGAATAAATTGAGAGCCGAACTAGAAAACGATGCACTGGCAGTCATGGCTGTTAGTGCAATTCGTCAGTTTCGCAAAAAAGAGAACTTAAAAATTCTAGAGGCGAAAGGTGAGCAGCCGGTTGCGGGCATTTTTTACGAAGAGCGGTTTCTCGACAATCGCGCCTTTGTGATTCGTCAGCTAAAGAGGCCGGAAGAAGTAAATACGCTCCGCAGAATCTATGGCGATAGATTCATACTTGTTGGCGCTAACGCGCCGATCGAAACCAGAAAACGTCATATTTCTGATGAGCAAAACAAGTCTCTTGGCGGCCTGGTGCCGCACGTAAAAATTGAGAGCATGGTCAATGATTTGATCTCTCAGGACTCTATTGAGGCGCGAGAGAAGCATGGCCAAAAAGTTCGCGACGCGTACCCGCTCGCCGACGTTTTCATCGACGCGACCACTCGCGCGACATGCGAGGCGACAGTTCGGCGATTTATCCGGCTCTTTTTTGGATACAATGGCATAACTCCCTCACGCGACGAGTACGGGATGTACATTGCCAAGTCCGCGGCTCTCCGGTCGGGGGATTTGTCTAGACAAATCGGCGCCGCCATTTTTTCTAAAACCGGAGAGGTTATTACGCTCGGATGTAATGAAGTGCCAAAGGCGGGAGGGGGTACGTACTGGCCGGATGCGACATTTGACGGGCGCGATTTTGCAGTTGGCTATGATCCGAATGAAAGTTTAACGCGAGAAGTGTTTGTTGACCTCGTTGATCGATTGAAGAATAGCAATGCCTTTGCGTCCAACAAGTATCCTGATGAAATGGATTCAGTAGAGATTGCTAAGGAGCTAATGAAAAATCCCGACGCTGCAACTAGCGTCAAAGAGTCCAGAGTTATGGACATCATCGAGTTCGGCAGAATTATTCACGCAGAAATGTCAGCGATAAGCGACGCGGCGCGGAAGGGGCTGGCTCTCCAAGACGGAACTCTTTTTTGCACGGCATTCCCTTGTCATCTATGTGCCAAGCACATCGTTGCCGCAGGGATAAGGAGAGTTGTTTTTCTGGAGCCTTACCCAAAGAGTTATGCTTGGAAACTTCACGAAGATTCTATCGTAGTTGACCAGCGAGAGGACGGGAGAAGGGTGTCGTTTGAATCGTTTTTGGGCGTTTCACCTGTGAGGTACCGAAACCTGTTCGAGAAGAAGTCTAGAAAGAAGGATGGTGTGGCGATCCCTTGGTGTCGAGGGAAGCCGGAGCCGATGATTGAGATGCTGTATCCGGGATATATCGCGATCGAATTCTACCGTGTGAACGGGCTGATGGAGAGGTTAAAAAAGGCAGGGTGGCAACTACCAGAATAGTGGGTGCAGTTTATCGGCCCGTGGTCTGGTCGATCCAGTTCAGATAACCCTTGAAGCCCGCCGTGAATTGCGTGCCGACGATTTCGGGCAATGTATAGGGATGCACCGCCTTGATCCTGGCGATGGCGTCTTCGAACAGGGCGGTGCGGGTCTTGATCAGCAGCAGCAGTTCGGACTCGTTCTGGGTCTTGCCGTCCCAGACATAGAAGCTTTCGATCGGCAGCAGCTGGACGCAGGCCGCCAGCTTTTCTTCGATCAGCAGATTGGCGATTTTCGTGGCGTCATCGCGCGATGCCACCGTGGTCAGCAACATGCCGGAGTCCGAGGGTGTGCTCACTTTGCCGCCGCGATGGCCGGCTGCGGGGCGCGGCGGGCAAAGGCCAGGATGTGCTGCACGGTTTCGGTCAGGCCGGTGGTGACGATGTCGCTTTCGGTGGCCTCGATGCCGTCGAGATAGCGCGAATCGTCGCCGGCCAGGCCCCAGAAGATGGCGATGATCGGCACGCCGGGCATGTGTTTGCGCAAGCGGCGCACCTGATAGCGGGCATTTTTGAAGGTGCCGGGCTCCAGATAGGAGACACAGGTCAGCTGCACACCCTCGCCGGCAAGCTCGCGGATATTGGTGGCCGAGGTTTCATCCGACGACACCACCCGCGCCCCGATGCCATGCTTGCCCAGCATGTCGACCAGCAGCAGCGCGGCGGCTTCGTCCAGCGGGCCACGGCCGGCCACGCACAGCACCGGCTCCAGGTCCGGGTTGCGCCAGGCGTGGGAAAGATCGCTGCCGGCGTCCTTGCGGTGGGACAGGTTGACGATCAGGCCCTTGATGGCGTCGTGGATGCGCTCCTGGCGCACATGGTCCAGCACGCCGCGGTCGACATCGGTCTGGGCCAGCATCAGGGCGCGCGCCGCCACTTCATCATAATAGGCGGCAAGCGAATTGTGCTTCAGGAAGGATTCGGCCTCGTCGGCGGCCTCATCCGGATCGTTGGCCAGCATGCGCAGATACAGGCTCTCTTCGGCCCGCAAGGCCGGTTGGTCACCCAGCATCACGTCGAGAAATTTCAGGCTTTCGACATGGCGGCTGAACACCACAAAGCACATGGTCAGCGGGGTGGAAAGCAACAGGCCCACCGGCCCCCACAGCCAGGTCCAGAACACCGCCGCGACCACCACCGCCACCGCCGACAGGCCCATGCTGCGGCCATAGAGGAATGGCTCGATCCCCTGGCCGGTGACGGCATCGACCACCAGATAGAGCAGCATGGTCTGGACCATCATGCTCCAGCCCGGGTCCACCGCCAGCGCCAGGGCAAAGGGAAAAAGGAAGGCCAGCGGCACCCCGACATACGGCACGAAGCGCATCAGCCCCGTCATCAGGCCCCACAGGCCGGCATTGGGAATGCCGATCAGCCATAGCCCGACACCGATCACCAGCCCGAAGCACAGATTGGTGCAAGTTTGCAGAAGCAGATACCGCGACAGGCGGGCGGCGGCCTCGTCCAGCGCGATGGTGGTGCGCTGCATGTCGCCAGAGCCCGCCAGCCGCACAATGCGGTCGCGCAGATCGTCCTTCTGCAAAAGAATGAAGCCGACAAAGACTAGCACCAGCACGATCAGGCCCAGCGGCGCCAGCAGCGGGCCCAGCACGGTCTGCGCCATGGACCAGGGCGCCACCGAGGTACGGCGGATGATGACGGGCACCGGCTTGACCGGGTCGTTGGCGGCGGCGGCCTCTTCGGCCTTCCTGCCGCCGGTGATCTGCTCGGCCAGATTTTCCACGGTGCGGTTCAGGCGCATGACGGTGTTGTTGTTCACCGCCCCGCCCACCACCGACTCGATCTTGTGGGAGAGGTTGGTCTGGTAGCCCGGCAGCTCGGCCGCCAGCTTGGCGAGCTGCGCGCCCATGAAACCGCCCAGCGAGGTCAGCACCACGATGGCCAGCAGCACACTGATCAGGACGGGGACGACATTGCCCAGGTGCCAGCGCTTGAGCAGGCCCACCAGCGGCGCCAGGGCGAAGGACATCAGCACCGCCAGCGCCAGTGGCATCAGGACGGGGCGGCCGAAATAGATTCCCGACACGACCACAGCCGCGATCACCGCCAGCATGAACTTGCGGGTGAGGGAGTCCGTGGATGGTCCGACGGCGCGGTGCTGGGCCTTCAACTCTGCCATGGCCGGACTATAACCCGCTGCGGCCCGTTCCGCTTCAGCCTAACTGACGTCTAATTGGCGGAAAAAGCAGCTTGGCGCCCCGGTGTGGCAGGCCGGCCCCATCTGGTCGACTTTCAGCAGCAGCACGTCGCCGTCGCAGTCCACATAGGCCTCGATCAGGTGCTGGTGGTGGCCGCTGGTCTCGCCCTTGGTCCAGACCGACTGGCGCGAGCGCGACCAGTAGGTGACGCGCCCCGTCGCCAGGGTCATTTCCAGCGTCTGGCGGTTCATCCAGGCGAACATCAGGACTTCACCCGTGGCCTTGCTCTGGGCGATCACCGGCACCAGGCCCTTGTCGTCGAATTTGACCGTCGAAACGAAGTCGGGATGGGTCAGAAGGTCGGTCACAGCTTTTCTTTCAGTCGGGCCTCTTTTAACCGAATCAGGCCTCTTTCAAGGTCGGCAATCAGGTCGCCCGCGTCTTCCAGTCCCGCATGGATGCGCAGCACCGGGCCTTCCGCGGCAAAGGGCTTGGTGCTGCGCCTGATATGCGCCGGAATGACCAGGCTTTCAAACCCGCCCCAGGAATAGCCGATCCCGAAATGCTGCAACCCGTCGACAAAGGCGGCGATAGCGGCTTCGGGGGCGGGCTTCAGCACCAACCCGAACAAGCCGCAGGCGCCGGAAAAGTCCCGCTTCCACAAGGCATGGCCGGGGTCGCTTTCCAGCCCCGGATGCAGCACCCGGGCGACTTCGGGCCGGGCGGCCAGCCAGCGGGCCAGGGCCAGTCCTGTCTCCTGATGGCGGGCCAGCCGGACGGGCAGGGTGCGAAGGCCCCGCAAGGCCAAGAAGCAGTCGTCGCCGCTGGCATAGAGGCCCAGATTGCCATGGGTGTCGTGCAGCCTTGCGGCATGGCTGTCATTGGCCGACACATAGCCCAGCATCACATCGGCATGACCGCCGACATATTTTGTGGCCGCCTGGATCGAGAGGTCCACGCCGTGCTTCAGCGGCTGGAAGAAAATCGGCGTCGCCCAGGTATTGTCCATCAGCACGGACACACCTTTTGCGTGGGCCGCCTTCACGATGGCGGGAATGTCCTGCACTTCAAAGGTGAGTGAGCCGGGGCTTTCGCAGAACACCGCTTTGGTGTTGGGCTTCAGCAGCGGCGCGATGTCGTCGGTCGGGGCGTAATAGCTGGTTTCCACGCCAAAGCGTTTCAGCGTGCGCTCGCAGAATATCTTGCTGGGCTCATAGGCACTGTCCACCATCAGGAGATGATCGCCGGCGCCGCAGACCGACAGGATGGCCAGCGCATTGGCGTTGAGACCGGAGGGCACGGTGACGGTGCGGGCCGCGCCTTCCAGCGCGCTCACCGCCTCCTCGAAGCTGCGGGTGGTGGGAGTGCCGCGCCTTCCATAGGTGTAAGGCTGGGTATTGGCTTTCACCGCCGCCAGGTCGGGATAGAGGATGGTGGAGGCGCGATAAACCGGCGTGTTGACCACGCCGAAATGCGCTTCGCTCATCCGCCCCACCGAGACGGCCATGGTTTCGGGCTTGTCCTTGTCGGTCATTGCGAAACCGCCCGCCGCTGCCAGACAAAGCTGAGCAGGAAGAACAGCACGCCACTTCCCACCCCGGCCCAGCCGATCACGTTGAACACACCCAGCGAGGTTTCCAGCGCGGCGCGCGGATCAACCACCTGGCCGCCCAGTGTTTCGCTGGCGGCGAGTTCGGCGATGAAGGCGCCAAGATACTGCGCCCAACTGCTAGACAGGAACCAGATCGCCATCATGGTGGAGACCAGCGCGGGCACCGACAGCTTGGTGATCTCCGACAGGCCGACCGGCGACAGGCAGAGTTCGCCGGTGGTGTGCAGCATATAGGCCAGCGCCAGGAAGATCAGCGGCAGGCGGTAGTCCGCATCGGCAAACCCCGCCGCTCCGACCAGGATCAGAAAGCCAGCGCCGACCTGCACCAGCCCCAGCCCGAATTTCACCAGTGGGTGCGGATCGAGATTGCGCCGGGCCAGCCAGGTCCAGAGGATGGCGAAGACCGGCGCGAAGAGCAGGATGAAGCCGGCATTGAAGGATTGGGTCTGGGCGGCGGTGAAGCCGTCGGGCAATTGGGTGTTGCGGTCGGCGAACAGGTTCATGGAGGAGCCAGCCTGTTCGAACAGGGTGAAGAACACCACCGCGCCCGCGATCAGCAGCAGTGCCAGGATCATGTCGGCGCGGGCCCGCGCGTCGCATTTGACCGCGATGTACCAGCCGACATAGCCCAGCACGATCACCGAACCGGCGGTCAGCAACACGCCCACCGCTTCGTTGCGCTGGACCAGGAGCCAGACGACCAGCACGCCCAACAGGCCGCCAAGATAGATCAGATGCTCGCGCGTCAGGGGCCCCGCGACTTTCTGGGCGAGCTGCGCGGGGTCGGGCGGTTCGCCATTGCCTTCCAGCGCCGCCTTGCCGCGCACGAACACCACCAGGCCGGCCAGCATACCCAGGCCCGCAAGGCCAAAGCCCGCCCACCAGCCTACGGTTTCGCCCAGCAACCCGCACAGGATCGCGGCCCAGAAGGCGCCCAGATTGATGCCGTAATAATAGAGCGTGAAGCCGGGATCGCGGCGCGGATCGCCCTGTTTGTAGAGCTGGCCGACAATGGTCGAGATGTTGGGCTTCAAGAAGCCGACGCCCATGATGATCAGCGCCAGCGCCAGATAGAACAGTGACAGGAACAGCGGATTGCGTTCTTCGATCGTCGAATAGCTGCCGGGCGCCAGCGTCGCCGGCAGTGCCGCGTCGGCGGGCATGTCCGCAATGGCCAGGCCGCCATCCGTGCTTGGCGCATAGGCATAGGCCGTGCCGTCCACCACCAGCTGCGGTGTGTCGCCGGTCACCACTTCATAGCGCGTGCCCTCATGCACCAGGAACTGCTTGGCCGGGCCGCCCTCGAACGCCATCAGGCCATGGCCCAGAACCAGCAGCACCGCGCCATAGATGATGGCCTTGCGCGTGCCCAGATAGCGGTCGGCCAGGGCCCCGCCGATCAGCGGCAGGAGATAGACCAGCGAGGTATAGGCGCCGTAATGGCTGTTGGCGGCGGCATCGTCGAACAGCAGGTGCCGGGTCAGGTAGAAGATCAGCAGCCCGCGCATGCCGTAATAAGAGAAGCGTTCCCACATTTCCGCGAAAAACAGAACCATGAGCCCGCGCGGATGCTTGCGCATCTGAAGATAGACCGGGACGCCGGTGGCGATCGTGATGACGATGCCGATCAGAACGACGATATTCATGGCGACTCCCCAAAACCCCTCAGAAAAATACTAAGGCAGTTCGACAAAGCGTTCTTCACGGGCGTAGGCGGTAAATCCCAGCCGCTGGTATAGCGGCAGGGCGCGGGGATGATCCAGTGTGCAGGTGTTGATGGTCAGGCGCTGGATCGGCTGCATCCAGGCATTGACGCAGGTGTGGTAGAAGAAGAAATAGCCTAGGCGCTTGCCGATGGCTTCGGGCATCAACCCGAAATAGGAGATGTTGACCTGGCCCTGTTTGCGCAGGTCCAGTTCGGCCATGCCGGCGGGATTTCCCTCCGTATACAGAACATACAGGATGTTCAGCGGGTTGTGGATCACCTCGGCCAGCTTTTCCGGCGTGAGTTTTTTGCGGTCCACCCAGTAATAGTCAGCGCCAATCGTGTCGTAGAGATAGCGGTAGAAATGGGTCGGGGGCTTTTCGCACTTCAGCAGGGCAATCTTGCCGCGCGGCTGGGGCGGGGGCAGGGCAGTGGGCCTGGCGTTCATTTCCAGGAACGTCACCGTCATGGGAATGCGCCGGGCCGCCCTTGCCATGTCAGTCCTCTTTGACAACAGGCGCTTCGGGGCGGCTGCCCCATTCCGTCCAGGAGCCATCATATAGCGCCACCTCGCGCGCGCCGATATCGTCCAGCGCCAGCATCAGGATGGCGGCGGTGACGCCGGTGCCGCAACTGGTGACGATGGGCTTTTGCACATTGACACCGGCGGCGGCGAAAATCTCCCGCAGCTGCGCCGGCGGCTTGAAGCAGCCGTCGGTCAGCAGGGTGCGGAAATGCACATTGACGGCGCCGGGCATGTGACCGCCGCGCACCCCGGCGCGGGGTTCGGCCTCGCGGCCGGTAAAGCGGCCGGGGCTGCGGGCATCGGCGATCTGGGTTCTGATATCCTTCACGATATCCATAACGTCGGCGAAATTGCGCATGATCGCGGGATGCGGCTTGGCGCGGAATGTCCGGACGACGGGATGGGTCGTTCCACTTTCGACGGCGCGGCCTTCGCCTTTCCACTTGGGGAAGCCGCCGTCCAGCACCTTCACCTTGTCATGGCCCATGGCCTTGAACATCCACCACACGCGCGGCGCGGAAAAGATGCCCGATCCGTCATAGACCACCACGATGTGGTCATTGCCGATTCCCAGCGCGCCCACGGCTTGGGCAAATGCGTCGGCCGTGGGCAGCATGTGGGGCAGGTCGGTGGAGCGGTCGGCGATAGTGTCGATGTCGAAATACACCGCACCGGGAATATGGGCCGCTTCAAACTCGGCCGCCGGATCGCGTTTTTCGTTCGGCATGTACCAGGAGGCGTCCACCACCCGCACATCGCTCAAATGCGCGGCCAACCATTCGGTGGAAACCAGATTGCTCATTGCCCACTTCTCATAAGTAGGGAACTGTGATGCCGGCGCTCCGTTCCGCCAGCCAGGGCGGAGTGGGCAGGCCCTTCTCGCGCAGGAAAGCCGGATTGAACAACTTGCTTTGATAGCGGTTGCCGTAATCGCACAGGATCGTAACGATGGTATGGCCCGGACCCATGTCCCTGGCCATGCGGATGGCGCCGGCGACATTGATGCCGGTGGAACCGCCCATGCACAGGCCTTCATGCTGCAGCAGGTCGAAGATGATCGGCAGCGCTTCCTCGTCCGGCACCTGATAGGCATCGTCGATCGGGGCGCCGTCGAGATTGGCGGTGACGCGGCCCTGGCCGATGCCTTCGGTGATCGAGCCGCCATGGCTTTCCAGCTTGCCGCTTTTGATCCAGCTGTAGATCGCCGCGCCCAAGGGATCGGCGGCGGCGATGCGGATATTCTTGCCCCGCTCCTTCAGCGCGATGGCGATACCGCCCAGCGTGCCACCGGTGCCGACGGCGCAGACAAAACCGTCCACCTTGCCGTCCGTCTGGGCCCAGACTTCCGGGCCCGTGCCTTCGACATGGGCCTGGCGGTTGGCGACATTGTCGAACTGGTTGGCCCAGACCGCGCCATTCTTCTCCGTCCTGGACAATTGCTCGGCCAGACGCCCCGAGAGCTTGACGTAATTGTTGGGGTCCTTGTACGGCACGGCGGGCACTTCGATCAGTTCGGCGCCCAAAAGACGCAGTGCGTCCTTCTTTTCCTGGCTCTGGGTATCGGGGATCACGATCACCGTCTTGAACCCCATCGCATTGGCGACGGTCGCAAGACCGATGCCGGTATTGCCGGCGGTGCCTTCCACGATGGTGCCGCCGGGACGCAAGCTACCGCGCCTGATCGCGTCCTGGATGATGAACAGCGCGGCGCGGTCCTTGACCGACTGGCCGGGATTGAGAAACTCCGCCTTGCCCAATATTTCGCACCCCGTGGCCTCGGACGCCTGGCGCAAACGGATCAGGGGGGTGCCGCCAATGGCGGCGATGACGTCATGCTTTATCTGCATGACCGGAACCTAGTCGGCCCGCTCTAGTGCTTCAAGGCTTTGAAAGCGCTGAGAGCGCGCATCCGTCCGGCTGCCAAATCCACGATGGGCGCAGGGTAATTTCCGGGCGGTTGGGGCGCCTCCCAGGGGCTGTGGATATAACGGTCGGGCAGCGTTTTCAGCTCCGGGACAAAGCGGCGGACATAGTCGCCGGCGGGATCGAATTTCTTGCCTTGAAGCACAGGGTTGAAGATACGGAAAAACGGCGCGGCGTCGGCGCCGCAGCCCGCCACCCACTGCCAGTTGGCGCTGTTGCTGGCCAGGTCGGCATCGACCAGCGTGTCCCAGAACCATTCCTCCCCGTCCCGCCAATGGATGCCCAGATGCTTGATCAGCAGGCTGGCCACGATCATGCGCACCCGGTTGTGCATCCACCCGGTTTGCCAAAGTTGGCGCATGCCGGCATCGACGATCGGGATTCCGGTCCGCCCGCGCGTCCAGGCTTGAAAATCCTTGCGGCTTTTTCGCCAGGGGAATTTGGCGAAGCGCTGGTCCAGCGGCTGCGTGGGCAGGGCGGGATGGTAAAACAGAAGCTGCGCACAGAATTCACGCCAGCCCAATTCCTTCAGGAAGGTCTCGTGGCCCGCGCTGTGACCATGGGTGCGCACCGCATGCCAGACCTGACGGGGCGAAATTTCGCCCCAATGCAGATGCGGCGACAGGCGCGATGTGCCGTCCCGATCCGGCAGATCGCGGGCGCGGGCATAGTCGTTGATGTCCTCCAGGAAATTGTACAGCGCGGCTTGGGCGGAATTCTCACCGGGCACCCAGTCAAAGCCTTTCGCCCAGTCCGGCTTTGCCGGAAGCAACTTCCAGTCCGTCAGCTTTTCGCTTTTGACGGCATGAAAGTGCAGCCTGCCCGGCGCGGGCAGGGCGGCGGGGACATCGCGTTGCCGCATCGCGTTCCAGAACGGCGTGAATACCCGGAAGGGCGTGCCACCTTGTGTCTTTAGGTCCCAGGGCTCGTGCAGCAGCGCGCCGTTGAAACTTTGCGCCGCCTCGCCAAGCTCGGCCTTGAGCGCTGTGTCGCGCGTCACGGCGAAAGGTTCGTAGCCGCGGTTCCAGAAAATCCGGTCCGCGCTACTCTCGCGCATCACCGACTTGAGGACAGACGCGGCATCGCCCCGGCGCAGCACCAGATGACCCTTGAGGGATTTGTCGAGTGCCGCGAGCGAATGGTGCAGCCACCAGCGCGAGGCGCCGCCCATCTTCCAGTCGCCTGGAGATTTGTCGTCCAGAATATACAGGCACACCAGCGGAGCACCGGTCGCGGCCGCCGCACTCAGGGCAGGGTTGTCGGCCAGCCGCAGGTCCTGACGAAACCAGATGATGACGGGATTCATGGCGCGCATACGCGCCGCTGCGCGATTCGGATCACTTGCGGGCGAGGCGGGCGCACTCCTCATGCCGAAAGCAGGTGGTCAGATGGTCGTTGACCATGCCGACGGCCTGGGCAAAGGCATAGACGATGACGGGGCCGCAGAAGCTGAAGCCACGGTGCTTGAGTTCCTTCGACAGGCCAGCGCTCATTTCGGTCTGGGCCGGTACGTCGCCACGGTCCTTCGGGCGGTTGATTTGCGGTTTGCCGCCGACATGCTTCCAGATCAGATCGTGAAAGCCGCCGCGTTCTTTTTCCTCGATTTCCAGAAACAGCCGCGCGCCCTTGATCGTGCCCTCGATCTTGGCGCGGCTGCGGATGATGCCCTCATTCTTGAGCAGCCGGTCGATGTCACGGGCATTGTAGCGGGCGATTTTCTCGGGATCGAAATTGTGGAAGGCTTTGCGGAAATTCTCCCGCTTGCGCAGAATGGTGATCCAGGACAGTCCGGCCTGGAATCCATCCAGCACCAGCTTTTCGTACAAGGCGCGGGCGTCATGTTCCGGCACGCCCCATTCGCTGTCGTGATAGGCGAGATAGAGCGGGTCGTCGCCCGGCCACCAGCAGCGCGTTTTTTCTATCCCAGCCATGGGGGTCTCGTCAGCGTTACCGGAATGGAACCGGTTGTTATATCGCCTTGTGTTTCCTCCAACCGGTCGAGCCGCACCAACGCGAATGCGCTGCGCCCATAGCTGGCAAGGATTTCACCGATCTCGCTGCCGCCGCGCGTCACCGCGCCGCTGCCCGGCAAATCCGCCTCGGCGGCAATCGTGACAATGCGCTTGCGGGCGGTGGCGCGATGCTTCATGCGCGAGGTCAGTTCCTGGCCGACATAGCAGCCCTTGGTGAAGGATACGCCGTGCAGCTCTTCCAGCCCCGCATCCAGGGCGAAGATTTTCTCGAACCCGAAATCCGTCCCTTCCGGCACGCCCAGCGCCAGACGCATCTGGTGATAGGCCTGCGGGCCAGGCAGGTTGGCCGGCATTTCCGCAATCGCGCCGATACTGCGCTTTCCCAAAGCGGTCATGCGCGGGTCCGCAAAGGTGATGGCGCGGTCAGCATAGGGGGTGGGGCGATTCTCAGGATGGCCCTTGAGATTGCTGTACACCGCAAGCTGGTCGCGGGCTTCCACCTCGACCTTGGCGCGCAGCTTGTACATCTTCAGCTTCTTAAGAAGAATTTCACGCTGGCTCCTGGCGCAATCCAGTAGCAGCGCACCGTCCCCTTCGGTGATGAAGAAATCGAACAGGATTTTTCCCTGCGGTGAGAGCAGGGCGGCATACAGGCCTGTGCCGGGCGCAAGTCCGCCTGCGACATCGTTCGTCACAAGGCCCTGCAGAAAGTCGCGCGCCTCGGGGCCGGAAATTGCGATAATGGCGCGGTCGTCGAGCAATGCGGGTTCCATCCATCCCAGTTAATCCCCTCCGTCAAGATTGCCAAGGGCGGGATGGGCAGGCTAACTGCCGGAGCTATGAGCATGAAAAATCACGAGAGTTTTGACCTCTTGATCCGGGGCGGCATCGTCGCCACCCCCAATGGCATCGCCCAGGGCGATGTCGGGGTGATCGGCGGGCGCATTGCCGCCATCGGGTCGCTGCCTGGCGCCAAGGCCGCCGAAATATTCGAGGCCAAGGGCCTGCATGTGCTGCCCGGCGTGATGGACACTCAGGTGCATTTCCGCGAGCCCGGCAATGCGCACAAGGAAGATCTTGCCAGTGGCAGCCTGGCGGCGATCCTGGGCGGCGTCACATCCGTCTTTGAAATGCCCAATACCGTACCGCCGACCACCACGGCCGAGGCGATCCAGGACAAGCTGGCCCGCGCCAGGGGGCGGATGTATTGCGACCATGCTTTTTACGCCGGTGCGGCGCCGCAGAATATTGCCGAGCTGGCAACCCTCGAAAAAATGCCGGGTGTTTGCGGCATCAAGGCGTTTCTGGGATCGTCCACCGGAACGCTGCTGCTGAACAAGGAAGAAGACATTCTGGCGGCGCTGAAATCCGGCACGCGCCGGGTCGCGGTTCATTCCGAAGACGAAGACCGCATGATCGAGCGCAAAGCTCTGGCGGAACGGGGCAAGCCGCAAACCCATCCGGTCTGGCGCGATGCGGAAGCCGCGCGCATGTCCACCGAGCGGGTGCTGCGCCTGGCGCGCGCCGCCGGCCGGCGCCTGCATGTGCTGCATATCACCACCGGCGACGAAATTCCGCTGCTGGCGGCTGCGAAAGATATCGCCACCGCCGAAACCACGCCCCAGCATCTCACGCTGTCGGCGCCCGAATGCTACGAGCGGCTGGGCACCTATGCCCAGATGAACCCGCCCATCCGCGATGAAAGCCACCGCCAGGCATTGTGGGCGGCAGTACGCGAAGGGGTGATCGACGTGATCGGCTCGGACCATGCGCCGCACACGCGCGAGGAAAAGGACAAGGTCTATCCCGATACGCCCTCGGGCATGCCAGGCGTGCAGACCCTTGCCACCATCCTTCTGGATCACGTCAACAAGGGCAATCTGACCCTGGAGCGTTTCATCGACCTGACGGCCTCGGGCCCCCAGCGCATCTTCGGCATCGCCGGCAAGGGCCGCATCGCGCGCGGCTATGACGCCGATTTCACCATCGTCGATATGGGCCTGACGCGCGAGATCCAGAACAAGTGGATCGCCTCGACCTGCGGCTGGACACCGTTCGACGGCATGAAGACGAAGGGCTGGCCGGTCGCCACCATCCTGCGCGGCCGTACCATCATGCGGGATTTCGCCAGTGTGGGCAGCGCGATCGGCGCGCCGGTGCGTTTCGTGGAAACTCTCGAGCCGGCATGACGATACTGTATCTGGTCCTTTCCGGTGTTGTGATGGGCCTGATCGCGGCGGCCCCCATCGGACCGGTGAACCTGATCTGCATCCGGCGCACCTTCGCCTTCGGCACCCTCAATGGCTTTGTTTCCGGCCTGGGCGCGGCCCTGGGCGACGGCGTGTTCGCCGCCGTCACCGGATTTGGCCTGACCTGGATCGCCCAGCTGATCCATGGCTATTCCACCATCATCGAGCTGGTCGGCGGCGCCATGATGGTGTGGTATGGCTGGCGGTCCTTTTTCGCGCCTGTGACGCCCCGCTGTCCGGAAACCGGGGTGGACCGCAGCGGCACCAATTTGGGCAAGGCGATGCTCTCGACCTTCGCCCTGACCATCACCAACCCGGCCACCCTGATGTTCTTTGGCGGCATGTTCGCCGGCCTGAGCGGACTGGCGGGCGGGGCGGGCAGCTTTTCCGACGCCAGCCTGGTGGTCGGCGGGGTGGTCGGCGGCTCGGCCCTGTGGTGGCTGGTCCTGACTGCGCTGATTGGCCTTTTCCATACCCGGATCGACGAGAAGGCCATGCGGGCCATCAACAAGGGCTCGGGCGTCCTTGTGGGCCTATTCGGCCTGGCCGTCCTGGTCCATCTGACGACCAAATTCGCCTGATCCTGTTAAAACGCCAAAATCTGGGCGCGATAGTTAAGCAACGGGGCAAATTTTCGCCGCGAAGCTCAGGTTCCATGGTTTCAAGCGCTATGGCTCCGGGGCCGCATCGCGCTAAGGTGGGGCAGGCGGGTGCACTGGCTGGTTTTGGAGACGGAAATGAAGCGGTTCTGGACTGTGTTTGCGGTTGTTCTGATGGCTGGCTGGGCAGGGCCCGTGGCCGCGGTGGACGACGCGCTGAGCATCGAAGCCAACCTCAAATATCTCGAGGAAAACAAGGCAAAGAAGGGCGTGATCACCCGCCCCAGCGGCTTGCAGTTCCGCATCATCCAGAACGGTTACGGCAAGCGCCCGTCCGCGGCTGACTCGGTGACGGTCTATTACACCGGCACGCTGATCAACAAAGTCATCTTCGACGGCACCTCGCCGGGACTGCCGGCCACCATGCGGCTGCAGAGCGTCATCCCCGGCTGGATCGAGGCGCTGCAGCTGATGCGCGAAGGCGATCGCTGGCTGCTGACTATTCCGCCCAATCTGGGCTATGGCGTGCGCGGTGCGGGCGACGGCGCCATTCCGCCCAATCAGGTTCTGCTGTTCGACATCCGCCTGGTGAAGGTCACGCCGCTCCCCAAACGCGGCGAAAAGGGTTACATCCCGGACCCCAGCGAACGCCAAGACCAGTAACACGTGCTGCGCGCCGTCTTCACCCGGTTTTGGACCGCGCGGCATCTGGGCGGCGGGCGCTTGCGCATCGCCGTCGCGCTGGTGATGGTGGTGGCGGCGAGCGCGCTATTCTGGACCAGCCGTGATTACACGGTGGTGGCGCCCGAATGGGACGGGCAGGTGCGCGGCATTGCCTACAGTCCCAGCCGCCTGTTCACCGAGCGCCAGACCAAGAATGTTCCGGCCGAGCGGATCGACCGCGATCTGGCGCAGCTTTCCCAACTGACAGGCCGTATCCGCACCTACACGGTGGATGGAGGGATGGACAAGGTTCCGGAAATCGCCCGGCGCTACCGCATGACCGTGTCGCTGGGAATCTGGATCAGCGCCGATCTTGAGAAGAACGAAAAAGAAATCGAGCTCGGCATCCGTACCGCGCTGGCCAACCGCCGCACCATCGACCGGGTGATCGTGGGCAACGAGACGCAGCTGTTCGGCTATGTCTCCCCTGACCAGCTCAACACCTATATCCAGCGGGTGCGCGATGCACTGCCCGCCCGCATCAAGATCACCACGGCCGAGCCCTGGTCCACCTGGATGCTGACGCCGGAGATCGGCCAGTATGTCGATGTGATCTTCGTCCATCTCCTGCCCTATTGGGAGAATGTCGACATCCGCGGCGCGCTGAAATCCAGCGAGAGCTTCTACAATCACATTCAGGGCGAATTTCCCGACAAGCAGATCGTGGTGGGCGAGGCGGGCTGGCCGTCGGAAGGGCGCACCCGCGGCCGCGCCGAAGCCACCGCCGCCAATGAAGGCTATTTCCTGCGCGGCTTTGTGCAGTTCGCGCAGGAAAAGGGCTGGGACTATTACCTGTTCGAGGCTTATGACCAGCCGTGGAAGAACCAGGGCGAAGGCGCGGTGGGCGCCTATTGGGGCCTGTTCGACGCCAGCGGCAATCCCAAATTCGCCTTTACCGGCCTCTTACGCACCTTCCCCGAATGGCGCGGCTATGCCTTCATGGCCGCGATCATCAGCCTGTTGCTGGGCCTCTTGGTGCTGGGGCGGATGCCACGGGTCCGCCAGACCGGTTATCTGATGATGGGCGGCATGGTGGTGCTGGTTTCCACCGGCCTCTTGGCACTGGTGGACGCCACGGCGCTGGAATATGTCGAGCCGATAGACATCATCGCCATGATCGCCATGTCGCCGCTGGTGCTCCTGGCCTGCGCCGTGATCCTGACGGAAAGCATCGAGCTGACCTCCAGCCTGTGGCGGGTGGACCGAAGGGTGATGAAGCTGGGTATTCCGGAAAAGTCACCGCGCGTTTCCATCCATCTGCCGGCCTATAATGAGCCGCCGCAGATGGTGATCGAGACGCTGAATGCGCTCGCCCGTCTGGACTATGACAATTACGAAGTCATCATCCTGGACAACAATACGCCAGATCCGGAAACCTGGGGCCCGGTGGAAGCCCATTGCCGCATCCTCAATGCCGAGAGCGGAACGTCTCGTTTCCGCTTCTTCCATTTCGAACAGCTCAAGGGCTTCAAGGGTGGCGCGCTGAACCGCGCTTTGGCGCTGACCGATCCCAGGTGCGTCTATGTCGCGGTGATCGACAGCGACTATCAGGTGCAGCCTTTCTGGCTCAGGCGCGTCATTCCCTATTTTGCTTCGCCCTCCATCGCTTTGGTGCAGGGGCCGCAGGATTATCGCGACGCGCAGGAGAATCGCTTCAAGGCCATGGCCTATGAGGAATATCGCGGCTTCTTCCATATCGGCATGGTGGAGCGCAACGAGCACAATGCCATCATCCAGCACGGCACCATGACCATTGTGCGCAAGGACGCGCTGGAGGAGGTCGATGGCTGGAGCGAATGGTGCATCACCGAGGATACCGAACTGGGCCTGAAGCTGTTCGAGGCCGGTTATGAAGCGGCCTATGTTTCCCAGAGCATGGGATCGGGACTGATGCCGGACACGCTGGAAGCCTTCATGTCGCAGCGCTACCGCTGGGTCTATGGCGCCATGCAGATCATGAAACGCCATGCGCGCGAGATTTTCATCGGCGGTTCGGCCCTGTCGCTGACCCAGCGCTATCATTTCCTCACCGGCTGGCTGCCCTGGATTTCCGACGGGCTGGGCATGGTCGTCACCCTGATGGCGCTGATCTGGACCTTATTGATGTGGACTATGCCCAGTTACATCGATGTGCCGATGCCGGCTTTGTCGGCGGCGGCGATGGCGCTGTTCGCCACCAAGCTGATCAAGACGCTGCTGCTTTATCCGCCCAAGGTGGGATCGGGTTTCAAGGGCGCGGTGGTGGCCTCGGTGGCGGGGCTGTCGCTGACACATTCGGTAGGCAAGGCGGTGTGGACAGGCCTGTTGACCTCCGGCAAGCCGTTCTTGCGCACCCCCAAATGCGCCGACCCCGCCAGTTTCACGCAGGTGTTGCGGGTGGTATGGCAGGAGGCCGTGCTGTGCGCCCTGCTGGTGATGGCGATGATCTCCATGGGCTTTGACCGTGGCTTTCAGGATCCCGCCGTGACCATGTGGATGGTGATGCTGGGAGTGCAAAGCCTTCCCTATGTTTCCACCATGATCACGGCCAAGATCAGCGCCCAGGCGAATCGCAAGGCCGATATCGCGCCCGCTGACACGCCGAGCCTGTCCAAGGCGGCCTAGGCGCGGGCTGGTATCGCCGCCAATCCGCACTATATTAGGCGTTGGCCTTTGAGGTTCGCGCCGTGCTGACGTTCATTGCTGTCCTGTTTGTAATGTATTGGCTGCCGACCATCATCGTCGTGCTGCGCCGCACGCCGTTTGCGCTCAGCGTGGCGGCGGTCAATTTCTTTCTGGGCTGGACGATCATAGGCTGGTTCGTCGCGCTGATTATGGCGCTGGCGGCGGCGCCGGCGACGCAGCGCGTCACCGTCTATGTCGATGGCCGCAAGACGGAAGCGGAGATCATGCGCTAGAGGCGCAGCCATCAGAAGCCGGACATGATCCAGTGATCGTTCAGCTCCGGGCCGCCGCCTCTGTTGCCACTTCCCGCCAGGACATGGACGCGGTCGCCAACCTTGATGGCTTGCATACCATGGCGGCCGACGGGAAGCGCCGTCAGCGTCGTCCAGCTGCCCTTGGCCGGATCATAGGCTTCGACCTCTGCATGCGCCGGCACCTGGAGGCCGCTTTCGCCGCCCATCACCACGACCAGCTTTCCTACCGTCACCACCGACACGCCGGCGCGTGGCGTGGGAATCGGCGCGGCGGCGGTTGTCCAACGGTTGGCCGCGATATCGTAGATATCCATTTCGGGAATGGTCAGCGCCAAAGGCTGTTTTTGGTCGGCCGCGCTTCTGCGGCCACCCGCTGCGTATATTTTCCCGTCCAGCACAACGGCGTGAAAATGATCGCGGGGACGGGGCGCGTCGGCCAGGGCGGTCCATACACCCGTTTTGGGATCGAACCTGTCGAGCCACGGCACGAAGCCAGAATTGTGGCCCAGACGGTTGCCGGCGACGAGATAGATGTGGCCGTCACGCACGACGACGCCAGCGCCGCCCCGGTGACGGCCAGCCGGCAGCGCGGCCCCTTGCGTCCAGCTATCCACCGCCGGATCGTAGATCAGGATCTGCGGTACAATGTTTTCCTGCGGAAAGGGGCCATTGAAAGCCCCAACCACATAGATGCGTCCATCAAATGTCACGGCCTGGGTATGATTGATTTCGACCGGGGGCTTTGATCCCGTCCGCCATTGGCCCGACGCAAGATCAAGGATATCGAGCGGGCGGTCGCCGCGACCGCCGATCAGGTACAGCTTGCCATCGACAACTGCCGCGGCGCTTTCATGGCGCGCGGTCGGCTTTCCCGACGCTTGCCCCATCGACCATTGAATTTTCATGTCCGGACCAGGCTGCGCCGCCACATTCGGCACGACGGCGCCAGCGGCAAGACATAGCGCGGCCATCTTCAATAGCGGGCTGGGCATGAAAATTCTCCTCATCACTGCGGGAGCGTCATCGGCCGCTGATAGTGCATTTTGATGATGCCCTATTCAAGCAGTGCCCGCCTCACAGGGTAGCTTCAGTTCAGAGGCGCAGCACCGGTGGCACGGTCTTGCCGGGGTTGAGGATACTCTTGGGATCAAAGGCGGCTTTCAGCGCGCGCATCGCATCGAGTTCGCCATGGCTCTTGTAACGGGGCAGGGAGGCTACCTTCATCGCACCGATGCCGTGTTCGGCGCTGATCGAGCCGCCGAATTCCTGCACGATGTCGTGTACCGCCTGCTGCACCGCGTCCCAGTGGGCAAGGAACGCGGCATTGTCTGCGCCTGCGGGCGCACTGAAGTTGAAATGCAGGTTGCCGTCGCCCAGATGACCGAAGCTGACGGCCCGCGCGCCCGGCACCAGAGCTTCAACCACAGGTGTCGCCCGGGCGAGAAAATCGGGGACCGTCGCCACCGGCACGGCGATGTCGTGTTTGATCGAGGCGCCCTCGCGTCTCTGGCTTTCGGAAATGCCTTCCCGCAATTTCCACAGCGCCGCCGCCTGGGTCTGGCTGCTGGCCACGACGGCATCCGTGGCCATGCCGCCGGCAATGGCGTCCGCGAGGCCAGCTTCGAAGCCGGCGGCCAGATTGCAATCCCCGCCGCCGGTCGCCTCCATCAGCACATACCAGGGCGACGGCGCGGTCAGCGGATCGCGGGTGCCTTCGATATGGCGGGTGACCAGCTCGAGTGCGATGCGCGGCATCAGTTCAAAGGCCGACAACATGCCGCCGGTCCGCGCCTGCAGGGCGCTCAACAACTTCAATGCGGCGGCGGGCGAGGGCACTGCGGCCAAAGCGGTGACCGAAACATCGGGTTTGGCAAACAGTTTCAGGGTCGCCGCGGTGATCACCCCCAGCGTGCCTTCGGAGCCGATGAAGATCTGCTTGAGATCGTAGCCGCTATTGTCCTTGGCGAGGGAGCGCAGCATGTCCAGCACGGTGCCATTGGCGAGCACCACCTGAAGACCCAGCACCAGCGCGCGGGTCATGCCATAGCGCAGCACATGGGTGCCGCCGGCATTGGTGGCGATGTTGCCGCCGATGGTGCAGCTGCCTTCCGAGGCCAGGCTGAGGGGAAACAGCAGCTTCTTGTCATCCGCCGCGCGCTGGACCTGCGCCAGGGTGACGCCGGCTTCCACCGTCAGGGTCATGCCGCTTTGGTCGACCGGCGCGGTCTGGTTCAGGCGCCCGGTGGACAGCAGCACTTCGCCGTGAAAGGGAATCTGTCCGCCCACCAGCCCGGTATTGCCACCCTGGGTCACGATGGGCGTACCGGTTTCATGGGCGATGCGCAGGATGGCCGAGACTTCGGCGGTGGTCGCCGGCCTCAGCAGCAGTGGGGTGTGGCCCTGATACTTGCCGCGCCATTCTTCCAAATAGGGAGCGATTTGCGCTGGATCGGTGCAGAAGCCTTTGGCCCCGACCGCGTCTTTCAGGCGGCCCAGGATAGCTTGCGGCACGGTCATCTGGGCGCGGCCGCCCGCTGCAAGCGGTCGTTGATTGCCTCGCCAATCCCAGTGGCGGGAATGGGCGAGACCGCGATGTGGCTGGCGCTCTTGTCGAGTTCGCGCAGCATGGCGAACAGATTGGAAGCGGCCTCCTTCAGATCGCCGCGCGGGCTGAGGTTCAGCTTGGCGCCGGGCGCCTCGCCAAAGCCCAGCAGCACTTCACCGGATTCGATTTCCCCGGCGTTCAGCCGCAGGGCGGCGCGGGGCGCATAGTGGCTGGCGAGTTGTCCTGGCGAGCGGATCAGGCTTCCGGGCGCGCCCAGGGGGCCGATCATGTCCTCGATCTCGTCGCGCGCAATGGCGCCCGGTCGCAGCAGCAGTGGGCGGTCGCCGTCAAAGCCGACCACGGTGGATTCAATGCCCAGGGTGGCGCTGCCGGCGTCGAGAATGAAATCCACCTTGCCGCTGAGACTGTCGGCGACATGGGCGGCGGTGGTGGCGGTGACCTGGCCAGACCTGTTCGCTGACGGTCCGGCGACGGGGCGACCCGTTTCCTTCAAAAGCGCGATGGCGGCCGGATGCGATGGCGCGCGCAGGGCGACGCTGTCCAGCCCCGCACTGACCAGCAGCGACAGCGGAGAGTTCTTGCGGCGCGGCAGCACCAGCGTCAGCGCGCCAGGCCAGAATTTTTCGGCCAGCGCCCGGGCGCGGGGCGACATCTCCACATGACGCAGCGCCTCTTCGATATCGGCGACATGCACGATCAGGGGATTGAACAGCGGGCGGCCCTTGGCGGCGAAGATCGCGGCCACCGCTTCGCCATTGGTGGCATCGGCGCCCAGGCCATAGACCGTCTCGGTGGGGAAGGCGACCAAACCGCCTTCACGTAAAATCTTGGCCGCTTGGGCAATCCCGGCGGCATCGGCGGGGGCTATTTTGGTCTGAACCTCGATCATGGCGGCTAAATAAGCACCCGGTGACAAGATGTCGAGGGAATCTGCGGGGCTTTTGGCCATAATGGCCGAAAGCCAAGGAGGATTCGTGTCGCTGGCGGGCAAAACCCTATTCATCACCGGCGCCAGCCGGGGCATCGGCCTTGCCATCGCGCTCAGGGCGGCGAAGGACGGCGCCAATGTCGTGATCGCGGCCAAGACCATTCAGGCCCACCCCAACTTGCCGGGAACTATTTACAGCGCCGCCGAGGAGATTGAACAAGCGGGCGGCAAGGCGCTGGCGGTGCCTTGCGATATCCGGTTCGAGGAGCAGGTGGCCGCGGCGGTGGATGCCGCCGTTACCAAATTTGGCGGCATCGACATCTGCGTCAACAATGCCAGCGCGATCTCCCTGACCGGTACGGAAGCGACGGAGATGAAACGCTTCGACCTGATGCACCAGGTCAATGCGCGGGGCACCTTTCTGGTATCGAAGACCTGCATCCCGCATCTGAAACGCGCCGCCAATCCGCATGTGCTGATGCTGTCGCCGCCGCTGGATATGAAGGCGCGCTGGTTCGCGCCGCATACCGCCTATACGATGGCCAAATACGGCATGAGCCTGTGCGTGCTGGGCATGGCGGAAGAGTTTAAAGGCCAGATCGCCTTCAACGCGCTGTGGCCACGCACGGCGATTGCCACCGCAGCGATGCGCAATGTTTTGAGCGGCGAGGAGGGCATGTCTCACTGCCGGACGCCCGACATCGTGGCCGACGCGGCCTGGCATGTCTTCCGCAAGCCCAAAAGCTTCACCGGTAATTTCCTGATCGACGACACGTTCCTGGCCGAGAATGGCGTAACTGATTTCGACCGTTACCGTGTCGATCCCGCCAGGGACCTGCTGCCGGATTTCTTTGTCCCCGATGACAGCGCCCCGCCGGCAGGCGTGAGCCTGAAGGCCAAAGCCTAGTTGGGCTTTTTGCCCGGCTGTTGCGTACGGTCTTCCACCAGCGGCGTCTTGGCCACGGCATCATCGGAATTTGCGGAGATTTCGCGCACCGTCATCACGCGCTGCGGGAACGGTATCGAGATGCCCGCGGCATCGAAGCGTTGCTTTATCGCTTTCTGGGTGTCGAAATAGACGTTCCAGTATTCCGTATTGGGGACGAAACAGCGCGCAACGAGGTTCACGGACGAATCCGCCAGCGCTTCGACCGGAGCGATCGGGGCGGGAGCCTGGAGAACGCGCGGATCGCTCGTCATGATGTCCAGCAGGACGTTCTGCGCCTTGTCGATGTCGTCCTTATAGTCAATGCCGACGATGATGTTGATCCTGCGTGTGGCTTCGCGCGTGTAATTGGTGATGGGGTTTCCGAAGATGCGCGAATTGGGGACCGAGACATATTGCATGTCAGGGGTTATCAGAACCGTGGTGAACAGGCTGATTTCGCGCACCGTGCCGCCGACATCGGTGCCTATGACGATGTAATCGTCGACCTTGAACGGCCTCAATATCAGCAGCATGACGCCGGATGCGACGTTCGATAGCGTCCCCTGCAGCGCCAGGCCCAAGGCCAGGCCCGCTGCGCCCAGAAGAGCGATGACGCTGGTGGTCTGCACGCCAAACTGGCTCAGCACCGCTATGAGAGTGATGGCGAAAATTCCGTAGCGTGCGATATTGGCCAGCAGCGGCGTGAGCGTATTGTCGAAGTGGAGGCTGCGGGACAGCCCGCCGCGTATCCAGTTGGCGACCCCGCGCGAAAGGGCCCATCCCGCGATCAGGATCACCACCGCCAGCAGAATGTTGAGGGCGCCATTCACCAGGATGACGGTCAGCGCGGGCAGCGCAGCCTTCACCGCTTCGGGCATGGCTGCGGCGGATTGTAATGTTTCGGAAAGCGCTATGGGGGAAGGCATAGATTAACCCTTGAATTTATTGGCAGCCGATATGGCGCGTAAACGCTTGACCGTCAGATTGGTTTTAGAACCTATAGGCACATGCGTTCCTTATATATCCTCATCTTGACCGCAATGTGTTTCCCGCTGGCTTCCAATACGGCCTTCGCACAGCGGTTCATTCCCGATTGCGCGGGGAAGGCGGAAATCTCCAATGCCCGCGTGATACGCGTGGAACGCAACGGGGCCCTGATCCTCAGTGATGGCCGCGCGGTGCTGCTGGAGGGAAGCCGTTTGCCGCAGCCGGAAGCCGAAGGCGGGCCGCGCTATCTTTCGGACCGGGCCCTGTCCGTCCTGACCGAACTCGCTAGCCAAGGACCGGTGACCTTCACCGCCACACCGCCCAAGCAGGACCGCTACGACCGCGTGCGGGCGCAAGGATTCAACCAGACTTGGCTGCAGATCGCCCTGCTGGAACAGGGGCTGGCGCGGGTATCGATTTTGCCAGATCGCGATGAGTGTTCACCCGAATTGTACGAAGCGGAAGCCAAGGCGCGTGCCAAGCGCGCCGGCATCTGGGCTATAACCTCCTACGCGCCGCGCAGTCCGCAGGCGATGCGCGGTGCCCCGGCCGGCACCTTCCAGGTGGTGGAAGGCTGGGTGACCAATGTCGGCAGCAGGGACGGACGGATCACGATCGATTTCGGCAATGACTGGACTCGCGGCTTTTCCGCGGTGATCGCTGCCGGTGATCGCCGCGCCTTCCGTGGTTACGACCTTGAGAGCCTATATGCCCGTCATGTGCGCATCCGGGGACTGGTGCAGAACGTCCGGGGCCGTCCGCAGATCGCCCTGTCCAATCCGGCGCAGATCGAGTTGCTGAACTAGCGCTTGCGCGGCTTCATTGTGGTGACTTTGTACACCTTGCCTTTGGCGTCATAGGTCGTCCATTCGCCGACCTGCGCCCCGGCGTCGAAGAATCCCGAACGCAGCAATGTCCCATCCTTGCGGTACCATTCCCAGTAACCGGTGGGGATATCCTTGAGAGTCTGCCCCTTGACCCACAGACTGCCGTCGCGATGCATTTTGAGGAAAGCTTTGGGCCTGGGCATGCGCGGGATCATAGCAACGAAAAAGCCCGGCATCACTGCCGGGCTTTTCCTTTTGCGATAGAGGGTCGCAAGTATTTGGTCAGGCAGCCTTCTTGGTCAGCATGCCTTCGACGCGCTTGACCGCGGTCGGTTCGTCGGTTTTTTCGACGGCGGCGACTTCGCGGGCCATACGGGCCAGGGCCTTTTCATACAGCTGACGCTCGGAATAGGACTGTTCCGGCTGGCCGCCGGCGCGGTGCAGGTCGCGCACCACTTCGGCGATCGAGACCAGGTCGCCGGAGTCGATCTTGGCTTCGTATTCCTGGGCGCGGCGTGACCACATGGTGCGCTTGATGCGGGCGCGGCCCTTGAGGGTGTTGAGGGCGCCGGCCACCACTTCGGGCGAAGACAGCTTGCGCATGCCGACGGTCTTGGCCTTCACGGTGGGAACGCGCAGGGTCATCTTGTCCTTTTCGAACTCGATGATGAACAGCTCGAGCCGCACGCCCGCCACTTCCTTCTCCTCGATACCGGACACTTTGCCGACGCCGTGGGTGGGATAGACGACATGATCGTTGGTCTTGAACTCGTGCTTCTTGTTGGAATTGGCGGCAACCTTCTTGGCCGGGGCGGCGGCGGTCTTGGCCGGGGGAGATTTCAGGGCGGTCATTTTGTTTCCTGTGCGCACAAAATATGGGGTGGTCCACCGGTGGGGTGCCGGCGGGCATGTGGTCGTCAGGTTCTCTGAACGAAAAAGACCCTATCACAGATGATGGCAAAACGGAAGAAAAAACCGTCCCATCCCATTGATTTCGCGGAGTTTATTTAACTTTTGCGGAAAGGTCCGCAGATTCAACCATTTGGTGGCGGTTGTTCTGTGTGCTGAACACATTGCACGCGGGACATTAAGTTGACGGACCGTCAGGAATTCGCGCCGACGTGACGAGGACAGACGGCACCTGCCCGCGCGACCATCAAATAAGGGGCAAGGGCTTTAGGAGCCTGAACCGGGATTGGGGCTGAAGAACTTCTCGAACTTGTCTTCGACGCCCTGCATCTCCTTGGCGTCGGCCGGAGCCTCGCCTTTTTGGGAGATATTGGGCCAGGTGCGGGAATATTCCGCGTTCACCGACAGCCACTTTTCCAGCCCCGATTCGGTGTCGGCCTTGATGGCCTCCGGGGGGCATTCCGGCTCGCAGACCCCGCAATCGATGCATTCGTCGGGGTTGATGACCAGCATGTTTTCGCCTTCATAGAAGCAGTCCACCGGGCAAACCTCGACGCAATCCATGAACTTGCACTTGATGCAGGCTTCGGTGACGACATAGGTCATTGGCAGGCGCGTCCTTGGCGAAATCGGGGCTGTGCTTACGGCGCGTCGCCCCGACAGGCAAGGGGCAGGGTGGCGCACCGCTTTGATAATAGCTCTCAACTGGCGGGAACTATTCGACGATTTCATAGAGCTTTTGCGGCTCGCCGGCGGAGCCGCGCCGCTCGGCTAGCGCCAGAACCCGGACAGCCATGACCTGCGCGCCGCGCCCCAGGGTGAGGATGTCGCCAGGCTTTACCGTCAGGGCAGGCTTGTCGACCCGCTGGCCATTGAGGCGCACCCGGCCCGCGGCGGCGGCGGCCTGCGCCAGGCTGCGGGTGCGGCAGAAGCGGGCGTGGAACAGCCATTTGTCCAGCCGGCTCATCGCACTTTCAGCGCCGCCAGTCCCGCAAATGGCGAATTGGGTGGCGGTTCGGGTTTGCGCGCTTTGGCTTTTTCCGGACGGCGGAATTTTTCCCGGGCGCGGCGCCATACCGGCTTGGCGCCGGCGACCTCGATGGTGCGCCAGCCCAATGCGGTCAGAACGGTGCGGGCGTCGTCCTTGCCTGTCCCGAGCAGCGACACGAGTTTGGTCAGCACCGTCTCGGCATCGGTGCCCGCCGACAATGCCTGTTCCAGTTCATCCTCCAGCCGCTCCAGCATGTCGAAGCGGATGGCGCGCCCGCCCATGACCGCAAAGCCGGCCGCATGCAGCGACGCGGTGTCTGTTCCCTTGTCGACGGCAAATGAGGTCAGGCCCGGCGCGGGTGGGGCGGGCGGCGCCTCCTTCTTCGTCCATACGCCCCACAACAGGGTGAGCAGCGCCGCTGGCTCGGGCCGCAGCAGTCTGGGCAGATAGACGGTGCGGCGGCCGAACCAGACGCCAAAGGGGCGCAAGGACCGCAGCAGCGGACCGAGTTTTTCAGGGAGGTTCAGATCGGCGCGATCCAGGCCGGCAAAATTCTCCGCCAGCTGGTGCGCGATGCCGCGCGCTTCGCCGGGCAGGGCGCTGCCCGTGCCGGTACGGGCGTCAGCGGCATCGCGCAGGGCCAGCAGCGGTCCCAGCCGGTCCTTGATGCGCGCCGCGATCCACTGCTCCAGCCGCGCTTGCAGTGTGTCGGTGCGCACATGCGCGTCGGCGAGCATTTCGACATTGGGCGCCCATGGAGCCGGTCCGGCCACCAGCCGGGCGACAATGGCACCGTCCCACCACAGCTTGCCATGCTCGCTGAGGGTGATGGCTTTGTCGTCGGCGGCGGCAAGTGCATGGCTGCGGGCCGCGATCTCGCTTTCCAACCCCTTCAGCGCCGCGGCGCGCAAGGTGCGCCCTTGCAAGCCCACCGCGCGCGGATCGGGCACGAAGCGAAAGCCGTCCAGCCGCCCTATGGCTTCACCGCCGATCGAAACGCCGCCAGCTTCGTCCAGCGCCAGCGAAGCGAATTCATCGTCGCGCAGATGTTTCATCAACACCGATGTGCGCCGGTCGATGAAGCGCTGAGTCAGGCGTTCGTGTAGCGCGTCGGACAAACGGTCTTCCACCGCGCGCGTGACACCCTGCCAATGGGCGCCATCGCGCGTCCATCCCTGCCGATGCGCCGCATAGGTATAGGTGCGGATCTGTGCCAGCCGTCCCGACAGGATGGCGACATCGCCTTCGATGATGTCGGCGCGGGCGATCTGGCGCCCCAGCCAGTCATCGCAAATGGCGCCGTCTTTGGTGAGGAAGAGGAAAATATTCTTCACCAGCTTCACATGCTCGTCGGTGGAGAGCTTGCGGAAATCGGGAAGCTGACAGACATCCCACAAGCGCCTCACCATCTCGCGCGATGTTGCGAGCGCCTTGATCTCGTCATCGTCGGACAGAAGGCGCAGCGCCACCGCATCGCTGGCGGGCCTGGCTCGCGTCAGACCCTTCTCGGGCGGCGGCGCATCCAGGCTGTCATTCAGGGCGGCGAGGCTGCGGAAATCAAGTTCGCCATTGCGCCATTGCAGGACGCGGACCGGATCGTAGCGGTGGCTTTCGATCCGCTGCACCAGTTCGTCCTCGAAGGCTTCACACTCGGCGGTCACGCCGAAAGTGCCGTCATTCATGTAGCGTCCGGCGCGTCCGGCGATCTGGCCGATCTCGTCCGGCCGAAGGGCGCGCATCCGCGCGCCATCGAATTTTTCCCGGGCTGCAAAGCCGACATGGTCCACATCCATGTTCAGGCCCATGCCGATGGCGTCGGTTGCCACCAGGAAATCCACATCGCCGGACTGGTAAAGCTCGACCTGGGCGTTGCGGGTGCGCGGACTGAGTGCGCCCAGCACCACCGCTGCGCCGCCGCGCTGGCGCCGGACCACTTCGGCGATGCCGTAAACATCCTCAGCGGAAAATCCGACCACGGCAGAACGCCGGGGCAGGCGGGTGAGTTTTTTCGCGCCGGTATAGGCCAGGTCGGAAAAGCGGGCGCGGCTGATGAACCAGGCGCGCGGAATGAAGCGCTGGATGATGCCGCGCATGGTGTCGCTGCCCAGCAGCATGGTTTCTTCTGTGCCACGGGCGTGAAGCAATCGGTCGGTGAAGACATGGCCGCGTTCGGGATCGGCGCAAAGCTGGATTTCGTCGATCGCCAGGCAGGCCACCGGGATATCCAGCGGCATGGCTTCGACGGTGCAGACATAGAAGCGCGGATTCTTCGGAACGATCTTTTCTTCGCCGGTGATCAGCGCGACTTCGTTTGGCCCGCGCAGCCGGACGATGCGGTCATAGACCTCGCGCGCCAGCAGGCGCAGCGGCAGGCCTATCATGCCGGACTTGTGCGCCAGCATGCGCTCGATGGCGAAGAAGGTCTTGCCGGTGTTGGTGGGCCCCAGAACCGCCGTCACTTTGGGGCTGTGCTCGCGGGCGGTGCCTGTGGTGCGCATGGAATGTTAGATCGTGTCTACCCGCGTCTTTCGCAAGCAAAAAGACGCGGGAAAGGCGTCTCTTGCCAGGCGTTTTCGCCGTTTGTGCGCTATTGCGCTGAGCGCGTGCCGGCGCTGGTTTCGTCGGTCTTCTGGTTCACCCGCTGAATAGCGCGGGCGCCAGGTCTATCTCTCTCCCGTCGACGCAATTGCCGGTGCACACATTGCCAGAAGCGGGCTCTTGTGGATTACAGGTTAAGAATTAGAACAAAAAGGGGTTAAATACAGTCCGAATCACTAACCAATTCAATATCTGCCTTTGTTCTCATACATTTAGCAGATTTTGCGGACCGTAGGACCACTACATCTAGTGGCCGACTCGAGGAATGGTCCTTTGTCAGGAAAAGCCGACTCCATTCCGTACCCGGATGAAAATAATCCCGGAAAAGCGCGGGTTTATGATCCCGACCGGACACCCTTGGGGCTTTGCCCGTCCACCTTCAGGGCGGTGGCGAGCACGGCGATCACGCCATATTTGGTCTCGGCCCAGACCCTGAGGGGCACGGTATAGTCCCGCCCTGTGATGGAAGACGGAAAGCGGGCGACCCAGGCGCGGATCACCGGAAAAGGTTCACTATTGCTCAGCAGCCGCTGCCGGAAACCGGCGACCGGGCGATAGCGGATATCGCACTGCACGGCTTTGCCCTGATAGAGCCCGTTGTCCATTTTGATGTCGATATCGCGGACCTTGGTCATCGCGACATCGTAGCGGCGCCGGCCATCGAACACCGGCAAGGTGATGGCGCAGGGATTGCCGTCCCTGGCGCCGACACCGCTGGCGATCAGGGTCAGCGCGCTCAGAGGGTCAAGCGTGCCCTTGGCGTCCTGCGGATTCACTTCAAAACCGCTGGTGGAATAGGGCGGGTTCGCATAAAGGCGCGGTGTATTCTCGCCCTCATAGCTCAGCGATACCTGTTGTTTCCTGCCGACCGTCTGACGGGTGTTGAAGCTGTCATACAAGGCTGGCGCGAATGTCTTATCCGTCAACTTGCCCGATGAGGTCGCCTGGATTTCCGCCTGCCAGAAAGCATTGACGATGCCGGAGGTCTGCAGACTGGAGGCGACCTGATACGCATCGCCCCGGATGGTGGCGTCCATGTCCGCCTTTCCCATGGTGATGCCCCCCGCATAGACGGTCATGGCCACTTGCAGCTTGGAAGCGGGCAGGGTGGGCGCTGTCGCCCCGCCGGCGGCAAAGGCAGGCAAGGGGGCACCGAGAAAGACCAGGACAAGAAGATGGCGGATCATGGAAGATGCTATATTGCTGGAAATATTGGTGCTTTTGGGGCCGGCGGAAGGCCTTTCTGGCGGCTCCGCCTTGACCAATGCGGGCGGTTTGCTTATGAACCCCCTCTTTTCCGGGCCAAAAGGCGCGGAAATCCTTGAGAATCGAAGAGAAACCGCCATGTCCCGCCGCTGCGAATTGACCGGAAAAGGCCCTTTGGTTGGCAACAATGTCAGCCACGCCAACAACAAGACCAAGCGGATCTATCGCCCGAACCTGCAGATCATCGCGCTGGCGAGCGAACTGCTGGGCAACAGCTACAAGCTCAAGATTTCCATGAACGCGCTGCGTTCGGTGGATCGCAATGGCGGCCTGGACCCCTTCATCCTCAAGTCCAAGGACAGCGTGCTGTCGCCCAAGGCCCTGCGCCTGAAGCGCGCCATCGCCAAGAAGGCCGCCGCCAAGGCGGCCTGACCAGCAGACAAGAAGGCCGCCGCCAAGGCGGCCTGACCAGCGGACAAGAAGGCCGCCGCGAAGGCGGCCTGATCGCCACCGCCCTCTGATCAAGCCAAGTCTTTCGATACCCGCCGCGGCCAAGCCGTTGCGGCATCGCGTTTGCGTGGATACTCCTGAAATCGTCTGAAAACGTGCCAGACTGGGACGTCTGGCGCGTCAGGGGTGCATGTGAAGGCTTATGATTACCAAAACGGCGCGCATCGCGTGCTGGCGCTGCAGGCGGAGGACGTCTCCACCGGACTGCGTCGGCGGGATGATGCGGTATGGCCACCCCATGAGCGCGCCTATGGCGGCCCGCCGGACGGGATGCGCCGGAGGATTGCCGGACCCGCGCTGGTGGTTGCCAGGCTGATCGTGCCGGTGGCGCTTCTGATCACGCTTCTGGGCGCGGCTTACCTCTTCACTGACGCACTGCTGGTTCTGCCGGACGCGCCCCGCAGCGTTCAGAACGCCCTGCTGGCGCGTAGCGACCTGGTGCTGCCGATGGCGTGGTATGCCATCCATCTCTGCAATCGCCGTTATGGCGCCGGCTATGCCTTCGCCCAGCTTCTGGTCGGGCTGGGAATCGTCGCCCTGGTGGCGCTGATCAATCCCGGCGACATCAACAACTGGATCAACAACTCCCCCATGATGTCGCTCAGGGCGATGCTGGCCTTTGGCGCCTCATTCCTGTTCGCCAACTTTATCGCCATCATCTTCTTTGACGCTGCCCGCGGCCCGCGTTGGTGGACCGCGCCCCTGGCGGCATCTTTCGCGGCCAGCCTGGTGTTCAGCGCGGTCTATTATCCGGCCGCCTTTGCCGGCGCCGATCATCTGCCCTGGACCGATTCCGCCCTGGTGCATTTCATTGTCTTTTTCGGCGAAAGCATCCTGCTGCTGGTGCCGTATTACCTGCTCAGGCCCGCGATGCGGCCGCTGAACGGCATGAATGGGTACTGAGGCGGTATGCGAATCATACGCGCGCGGCCGGTGGATGCGCGCGAGCCGAAGTACGCCGCGAGCATGAGCGAGCGGCCGGAAAGCCACACGCACACCTGTTCAACTTTCCTGTTTATGCCGCCGAGCGCTTACGGCGCCCCGGCGTAGCCTCTTCCGCAAAGAGTTCAGTGAGCTGTTCGGTCATCGCGCCGCCCAGCTGTTCGGCATCCACGATGGTGACGGCCTTGCGGTAATAGCGCGTCACGTCATGGCCGATGCCGATGGCGGTGAGTTCGACCGATGAGCGGGTCTCGATCTCCTCGATTACCCGGCGCAGATGATGCTCCAGATAGTTTCCGGCATTCACCGACAAGGTTGAATCGTCCACCGGCGCGCCGTCCGAAATCACCATGAGAATTTTGCGCTGTTCGGGACGGGCGATGATGCGGTTGTGCGCCCAGGTCAGCGCTTCACCGTCGATATTCTCCTTCAACAAGCCTTCGCGCATCATCAGGCCCAGATTTCGCTTGGCCCGCCGCCACGGTTCGTCGGCGGCCTTGTAAACGATATGACGCAAGTCGTTGAGCCGGCCCGGCTGCGGCGGCTTGCCGGCGCCCAGCCACTTCTCGCGGCTTTGCCCGCCTTTCCAGGCCCGGGTGGTGAAGCCCAGAATCTCGGTCTTGACCCCAACGCGCTCCAGGGTACGTCCCAGAATGTCGGCGCACATCGCCGCCACCATAATGGGCCGCCCGCGCATCGATCCCGAATTGTCCAGCAGCAGCGTGACGCAGGTATCGCGGAAGGTCGTGTCCTTCTCGCGCTTGAACGACAGCGGATACATCGGATCGATCACGATGCGGGTCAGGCGCGAGGTATCAAGCAGACCTTCCTCCAGATCATACTCCCAATGCCGGTTCTGCTGCGCCATCAACAGGCGTTGCAGCTTGTTGGCCAGCCGCGATACCACGCTTTGCATGGCCGACAGTTGCTGGTCGAGGAAACCTCTGAGCCGCGCCAGTTCCTCGGGCTCGCAAAGATCGGCCGCGGCGATCTCTTCGTCGAATTCGGTGGTAAAGACTTTGTAGCCCCATTCGTCCTGGCGCGAAAAAGCCTGTTCGCCCCGCTGGGGCTTGGCGCCGTCTTCCGGCTCGGTCGCGTCCGACAGATCCTCGGACTGTTCCGTGGCCATGTCGGAGTCCACCTCCTGGCCGTCCTCACTCTCGGCGGCCGCTTCGGTGGCGGCGCTTTCTCCGTCCTGCTGGGCATCCTGGTCCTGGCCGTCTTCATTCTCGCCATCCGGCTTTTCGCCATCGGCATCCTGCTCGGCCGAGGATTCGCTATCGGTCTGATCGCCAAAGGACAGGTGATTGAGCAGGGTGCGGGTGAGTTTCGCATAGCTCTTCTGGTCGCGCAGGGCATCGGCCAGCTTGTCGAGATCACCGCCAGCCCTTTCCTCGATGAAGGGACGCCAGAGCTCCACCGCGCCCGCGACGGACGGTGGCGGCTTTTCACCCGTCAGCTTTTCGCGCACCATCAAGCCCAGCACATCGGCGAGCGGCGCTTCATCCTTTACCCTCGCCTTGCCCAGTCCGCGATTGAGCAGGCGCTGTTCGAGACCGCTGGCGAGATTGGCTTTCACGCCTTTCATCGCCAGCGAACCGATCGCCTCCACCCGCGCCTGTTCGGCGGCTTCGAAGATGGCGGCGCCTTCCGGCGATGCGGGACGGAACTGGCTGTTCACTTTTTCGTCGTGATAGGCCCTGCGCAGGGCATAGGCATCACCGGTACCGCGCACCAGCGCCACATCATGGGCTGACAGGTTGCGGGCGGGCGAGGGCAGGCGCGCCTTCAGCCCCTTGAGCGCCGGCGGCTCGGCGGAGAAATTGACTTCCAGCTCGGGCTCGGCCGCAAGGCTTCGCACCGCCACGGCTACCGCGCGTTTGAAGGGCTCTGAGGGAGACTCAGGCTTGACCACTTACAACCCTTTTCCAACTGGATCCCCCCCGTAAAGCGGGGGATGCTGGTTGCTACGCAACCAGCACTTTGGCGGCGCTTTCCGGCAATTCCTCGCCGAAGCAGCGCTGGTAGAATTCCGCCACGCTGGCACGTTCCAGCTCGTCGCACTTGTTGAGGAAGGTGAGACGGAAGGCAAAGCCGACATCGCCGAAGATTTCGGCATTCTGCGCCCAAGTGATGACGGTACGCGGGCTCATCACAGTCGACAGATCGCCAGCGACGAAGGCGTTGCGGGTCATGTCGGCCAGCCGCACCATGGCCGACAAGGTCTTCTTGCCTTCGGGCGTGTCATAGCTGGGCGACTTGGCGAGCACGATTTCTTCCTCGGCTTCGTGCGTAAGGTAATTGAGCGTGGTGACGATGCTCCAGCGGTCCATCTGGCCCTGATTGATCTGCTGGGTGCCGTGATACAGGCCGGTGGTGTCGCCCAGACCGATGGTGTTGGTGGTCGCGAACAGCCGGAAGGCCGGGTGGGGGTGGATCACCTTGTTCTGATCCAGCAGCGTCAGACGCCCGGAGACTTCCAGCACGCGCTGAATGACGAACATCACATCGGGCCGGCCCGCGTCATATTCGTCGAACACCAGCGCCACGGGGCGTTGCAAAGCCCAGGGCAGCAAGCCCTCACGGAACTCGGTGACCTGCTGGCCATCCTTCAGCACGATGGCGTCCTTGCCGATCAGGTCGATGCGGCTGATGTGGGAATCCAGGTTGATGCGGATGCAGGGCCAGTTCAGCCGCGCCGCCACCTGCTCGATGTGCGTGGACTTGCCGGTGCCGTGATAGCCCTGGATCATGACGCGGCGGTTGAACGCAAAGCCGGCCAGGATCGCCAGCGTGGTGTCGCGGTCGAAGCGATAGGCCGGATCGCGTTCCGGCACATGCTCGTTCGCCTGTTTGAAGGCGGGAACCTTCATCTTGGTCTTGATGCCGAAAACTTCGCCCGCATCGACGGTGGTGTCGGGCATGATGCTGGGATCCAGGGTTTCGGCCATAGGTTCGGGGCGGGTGCTCATGATGTCTGGTCCGACGGGTCGCCGCGCATGGCTGTGCGGGCGCGGCAGGCCCGTTTCAGGTGAGGAGGCCGGAGGCGCGCAACACGCCATAGGCTTTGATGACCTGCTTCAGCCGTTCTTCCGCGCCCCGGTCGCCGCCATTCGCGTCGGGATGAAAACGCTTCACAAGCTCCTTATACCGCGCCTTGATCTCGATCAAGGTCGCGTTATGGGACAGCTGCATCGTGTCCATGGCAATGATCTGCAAGCGCGTCAGCTGCCGCTCAGGGCGCCGTACGGTGCCGGTTTCGTCGTCCTCTGCAAACACCGCATGGCTGTCATTCACGTTGCCCAGAGGGCTCTGGCCCATGCGCGCCTTGGCGGCGCGCTTGCCCAGGGGCCAGGTCGGACGGTGTCCCGTGAGCGCCTCTTCGCGGAACTTGCGGATATCGCCGTCATCCATGCCCTTGAAATAGTCCCAGGATTCGTTGTGCAGCCGGGCATGTTTGGAGCAAAGCCAGAGATATTCGGTGAGATTTTTGGGCGACCTGGAAACGCGGCAATCGCCCGGCCCGACACAGTCGGGGGCTTCGCACATCCGGGTCACCGGCTCGGGCTTTTTCGCCTTGCCTGACTTGATCCGGATGTCGGTTTTGAAGCGGTTGGTACGGGGTTCGACCATCGAATAATTATGGGGAGGCAAGGGTAAAAGACAAGGAAACGTATTGCTTGACTTTCGGGGGCGCAAAGCAAACTAGGGCAGGATGAAAGTCGCCGACGCCATCGAACAAAAGCTGACAGCGGCCTTTGCGCCGCTGGCGCTGGAGGTGCGGGACGAAAGCGCCCGCCACGCCGGCCATGCCGGCGCCACCCGCGACGATGGCAGCCATGGCGAAACCCATTTCCATGTGCGGCTGGTGTCCAGCGCCTTTGAGGGACTTTCCCGGGTCGAGCGCCAGCGCCGCATTCATGCCGCGCTGGAACAGGAACTGAAAGCTTCGGTGCACGCGCTGTCGCTGGCGCTGCTTACGCCGTCGGAAGCTCAGAAGTCGCCATAGCGTCCTGACCGTCCGGGCGGGGTGGTATGATGCGAATGGCGGTGATCTGGTTGCGCTGGCGGCGCATGATCTCGAAGACAAAGCCAAAGAATGCAAAACGCTGCCCGGCCTCCGGAATGGTGGCGGATTGCGCGATCACCAGCCCCGCAATGGTGGTGGCATCGTCTTCGGGCAGGCGCCATTCCAGCTCGCGATTGAGGTCGCGCACGGGCACCTTGCCGTCGACCAGATAAGAGCCGTCCGGGCGCCGCCGAATCTCCCGCCGCGCTTCCTGCGGCCGGGAATCGGAAATGTCGCCGAACACTTCTTCCAGAATGTCTTCCAGGGTCACAAGACCCTGCAGGGCGCCATACTCGTCCACCACCAGCGCGAAGCGGGCGCGGCGCTCGCGGAACTCCGCCAGCTGCTCGTCCAGCGTGTTGGTGTCGGGCACGAACCAGGGTGGCGCCACCAGCGTGGCGATATCGATTTTCTCCAGATCGCCGCGATGTTCCACCAGCGCCTGGGCCAGCAGCTTTGCCGAGAGAATTCCGATGATATTGTCGGGCTCGCTCTGCCATATCGGCAGGCGGCTATGGCTGGAGGCGACCACGGCTTCCACCAGTTCCTGCCTGGGCAGGCCGGCATCGACGCTCTCGATGCTGGTGCGGTGACGCATCACATCGCCCACCTGCAATTCGCGCAGGTCCAGAATGCCGCCCAGCATGTTGCGATGCTCGCGTTCGAAACTGCCCTTCTGAAGATGCTGGGCGATGGAACTGCGGATTTCCGCGCGGGCATATTCCGGATCTTCCGCTGCGCCGGGCGGAACGCCGAACAGCCTGAGTACCCGCCCGCCCAGCCATCGCGCCGCCGCGAAAATGGATGCCCGCGCGGTCACGATCGGCCGATGCGGCGCGGCAGTGAAAGCGCAGACGGCCAGCAGGGCGACAATCGCAGCAACAGTATAGGCGAGCATTATGGGACCGAAGGGAAGCACGCCCATCATAGCGCGTTTTATCCGTCCGTCAGGACCGATTTTACGGCGTCCAGCGGCACATCGCGGGTGACGAAAGCCTGTCCCAGCCCGCGCAGCAGGATGAAGGTCAGCTTTCCGTCCGCCACTTTCTTGTCATGTGCCATATGGCCGATCAGTTCCTCGGCGCTGGCGCGCCCGCCCGGAATGTCGGCGATCGTGGACGGCAATCCCACGGCCTGCAAATGGCGCGTGAAGCGCTGGGCATCCTGTCCCGGGCACAGGCCCAGCTTGACCGAAAGCTTGAAAGCCAGCGCCATGCCGATGGCAACGCCTTCGCCATGAACCAGGCGGTCCGAGAATCCGGTCGCCGCTTCCAGCGCATGGCCAAAGGTATGTCCGAGATTGAGCAGGGCGCGGTCGCCGGTCTCGCGTTCATCGCGCGCCACGATATCGGCTTTCATCTGGCAGGAATGGGCCACGCACCGGACCATGGCGGCTTCATCACCCGCCAATGCCTTGGGGCCGCTCGTTTCCAGCCATTCGAAGAAATCCGCATCGCCCAGCGCGCCATACTTGGCGACTTCCGCGTAACCGGCCAGCAGTTCGCGGCGGGGCAGGGTGGACAGCAACTGGGTGTCCGCGATCACGATGCGTGGCTGGTGAAACAGGCCGATCAGGTTCTTGCCCTGCCGGGCATTGATCGCGGTCTTGCCGCCGACCGACGAGTCGACTTGCGACAGAAGTGTGGTGGGAATTTGCGCAAAACCGACGCCGCGCTTGAGCACCCCGGCCGCGAAACCGGTGAGATCGCCGATCACCCCGCCGCCCAAAGCGATCACCAGACCATTGCGGTCGATCCCCATGTCGAGCAATTCGCCCGACAGCCGTTCCAGCCCGGCAAAACTTTTGCTGACTTCGCCGGGCGCCATCACGATGGGGCGCGCTTCAATGCCGGCTTGGTTCAACAGGTCCAGCAGGCGCGGCAGATGAAGCTCCGCAACATGCGCATCGGTCACCACGGGCACCGGGCCGCGTGCGAAAGGTTTCAGAAAATCGCCCGCGCGCGCCAGCATCCCCGCGCCGACATGGATGTCATAGGCGCGCGTCCCCAGTCCTACCGAAACGACTTGATGGGAAGATGGCTCACTCATGGTTCTCGCATATCCCATGGGCGGCCAGGGCGGCAACGATCTTGTCCAGCAGCACGCCATGGGGTTCGTCGGCCGATTCCAGCACCATGTCGGCCATGGCATAGACCGGCTCGCGCTGCGCCAGCAGCCGCTCCAGCGTGCCCCGCAAGTCGTCATTGGCGAGCAGGGGCCTTGTCTGATCGTTACCCTGGCGCTTTTTCACCCGTCCGAGCAGGACTTCGACCGGCGCCTTCAGCCATATGGTGAAGGCCGCCTGTTTCATGGTGGCGCGGGTGATCTCGTCGATATAAGCGCCGCCGCCGGTGGCCAGAACATGGGGTGGCTCGCCCAGCAGGCGGGCGATCACCCGCCGTTCGCCGTCCCGAAAGTAAGGTTCGCCGTATTTGGCGAAGATCTCCGACACGGTCATGCCTGCCGCCGCTTCGATCTCGTGATCGGCATCGGAAAAAGGGACGTTCAGCCGCACAGCCAGCCGCTTGCCGATGGAGGTTTTGCCCGCCCCCATCATGCCCACCAGTGCCACGGTCCGGTTCAGTGTCATGGGCCTTTTCGATACAGCCATGCTAAACTTGTGTCCATGACTCGCCCGTGCGCCAGATGACCAAGCGCCCGGAGGGCGGCCAATGACCCCGCGCCCGGAGGGCGCCGTATGAAGAGAAGCGACTCTGCCTATCTGATCGAGCTTTTTCTCGACATGATGGGGGCTGAGCGAGGATCGGGCGCCAACACGCTGGCCGCCTATCGCCGCGACCTGGTGGATTTCGCGGGCCGCGCCGATCTGCGTGATGCCAGCCGCGAACAGGTCCGCGATTTCCTCAATTCGCTTTCCCGATCTGGCCTGGCGGCTTCGACCCAGGCGCGCAAATTGTCGGCGCTGCGCCAGTTTTATGGCTTTTTGTACACCGAAGGGATGCGGGGGGACGATCCCACCCAGACTCTTGCCGCGCCCCGCGCCGGCCGGCCCTTGCCCAAGATTCTGTCCGGCGACGATCTGGAGGCGATGCTGAACACAGCGTCCGACGACACGTCACCGGAAGGGCTGCGGCTGACCTGCATTGTCGAGATGCTGTATGGCGGCGGCTTGCGCGTATCTGAACTGGCGGGGCTGAAGCTGGCCGCTGCGCGCAGCCATGAAGGCTTTATCCGCATCACGGGCAAGGGCAACAAGGAACGCATGACGCCGCTCAACGTGTCGGCGCGCGCGGCGCTGGACGCCTATCTCGCGGTGCGCGAGGCGTTTGTGCCCAAGCATGACAAGAACAACCGCTATCTGTTCGCCTCGCGCGGTGCGGAGGGGTTTCTCACCCGCCGCCGCTTTCACCAGTTGCTCAAGGCGCTGGCGCTCAAGGCGGGGCTCGATCCGGCCAAGGTCTCGCCCCATGTGCTGCGTCATGCCTTTGCGACCCATCTGGTGGAAGGCGGGGCGGACCTGCGCAGTGTCCAGACGCTGCTGGGTCATGCCGATATCGCCACCACCCAGATCTATACCCATGTGGCGCGCGACCGGCTCAGCCTGGTGGTACAGGCCGCCCACCCCCTGGGCAAAGCCAAGCCGGTCAAAAACAGCCGTTAACCCATTGGTACGGATAGGTTCTTTAAGCATTTCCTTTCGCGAGGGCCTGTGTCACTTTCCGCCTTTCACGGTGATTTGAGCCATGCATTACCTCGAATTTGAGCGCCCCATAGCCGAGTTGGAAGGCAAGATCGTCGAGTTGAAGAAGCTCGCCGAAGAAGATCCCAACATGGAGATCGACAGCGAGGTCGATCGGCTGCAGAGCCGCGCCGGCACGCTGGTGGCGGACACCTATGCCCGGCTGACGCCCTGGCAGAAGGTGCAGGTGGCCCGCCATCCGGGCCGTCCGCACTTCCTGGATTACGCCAAGCATATCATCGAAGATTTTACGCCGCTGGCCGGCGACCGTTCGTTTGGCGAGGACGAGGCGGTGGTGGCGGGACTGGGCCGGTTTCGCGGACGCCCGGTGGCCTTTATCGGTCAGGAGAAGGGCAACGACACCCAATCGCGCATCAAGCATAATTTCGGATCGGCGATGCCGGAAGGCTATCGCAAGGCGGTGCGGATTTTTGAACTGGCCGGCCGGTTCGATCTGCCGGTCCTGTCCTTCGCGGACACGGCGGGCGCCTATCCGGGCGTCAGCGCCGAGGAGCGTGGCCAGGCCGAAGCCATTGCCCGCTCCATCGAGGCGGGTCTGTCGGTCAAGACCCCCTTCATTGCCACCATCATCGGCGAAGGTATGTCCGGCGGCGCCATCGCCATCGCGGCGGCCAGCCGCGTCTATATGCTCGAACATTCGATCTATTCGGTGATCTCGCCCGAGGGATGCGCCTCTATCCTGTGGCGCAGCGCCGACAAGGCGCAGGAAGCCGCCACGGCGCTGAAGATCACGGCCCAGGACCTGCTTCATCTCAAGGTGATCGACGGCATCGTGCCCGAGCCAGTGGGCGGCGCACATCGCGCCCCGCTGGAAACCATCGAAGCGGTGGCCGATCAGATCGAGCAGGGGCTGAAGGAAATGGAAGGCCTGTCCGGCGATGAAATCCTGCGCCAGCGCCGGGCCAAGTTCTTGGCTATAGGCCGGAACATTTCCTGATCGCTTAAAAACAAAAAAAAGGCCCGGATTTCTCCGGGCCCCATATTTTGTGCGCGCCGTGATCAGCGCGCCATCTGCAGGCTGCCATTCGGCACCCAGCCGCGATTGTCCACTTCGTCGGTGACTTCCCGCCACACGCCATCGGTGTTGCCGGTGGGGTAGAGGATCATGCCGGGATCGAGCTGGCGCACCACCTTGGCGGTTTCGCTGGGCATGGCGCGCATGACGCCGGGCCGCGTCATGGTGACGGTACGCTGCGGCGCGGTCTGGGCCGCGGCCGTGGACAGGCCGCCCATCTGGCCGACCAGCTTGGTATAGGCGTCGATATAAGCCAGCACCACGACCTGGCCGATGGCGGTCTTTTGATAGTTCGATACGCCCACGGCGCCAAAGCCGCCCAGCACACCGCCACCGCCGCCGATGCCAAAACCGACGTCCGTCTTGTCGCCATGGCCTTCGGCCATCGCCTGCTGCTCGCTGGTGCGCACATTGGTGACCGACAGGATCACATCCGCGGTGCTGGAATTGATCGAGATGCCCGAGATGATGGCGCCGGCGAAGCCGCCGACCAGACCGCCCAGGAGGCCGCCGACATTGGTGCCGCCGGCATTGGAGTTCTTGGAGACGATATCGGGCACCAAAATATAATCCGCCGCCCGCACCTGGCCACCGCCGATGTTGGAGCCGCCCTGCAGCGCGCCGCCGGCTGCCAGGGCGCGTTCCTGCTGCGCCAGTTCAAAGCCCTTGCCACGATCCACCAGGGTGAAGCAGCCCGACCGCTGCACGAAAATCTTCAAAAGCGCCTCGGGCGATTCCAGGCCCAGGCCTTCCCACCATTTGTTGTCCGGCTCGCGCACCGCGATGCTTCCGATACGCTGCGAGCAGGTGGGAATTTCGGCTTTGCGTTCTTCGGTCTTGCGGCGGATGGAAGACTGAGACCATACCGGCGTCGTCAAGGACGCGGTGGTGAAGCACAGAGCAGCCGCGATGGCGACGGATTTGCCCAGACGCATGAGTGACCCCTTCGAAAGATTCGATGTTTACCCCTGCGCCGGAACATAAAAGATGTTGCGAATTGCGCAATATCGCGGACAACTTCGCCGCAGTGTCAGCGGGTTACCGCTGCAGCTACCACCAGCCGCGCCACTTGAACCACAATAACGGCAAGACCCCGCTGATCAGGATCAGGGCAAGACCGAAGGGGTAGCCAAAGGTCCAGTTCAGCTCCGGCATGAAATGGAAATTCATCCCATAGATGCCCGCCACCAGCACCGGCGGAATGCCCACCACCGAGGCAATGGTCAGCACCTTGAACAGGTTGTTCTGCTCGGTGGTGAGAAAGCCCAGCGCCGCATTCAGCAGGAACTGTATCTTGGTGTTGAGGTGGCCTTCATACTCGTTGAGCGAGCGGACGTCCTTGCCAGCCACCTTGAGCCGGGCCTTGATCGCGCTGTCCAGCCACTCGTCGCCATGCTCGGTGACAAAGGGTATCGCGCGCTGCAGCACCAAGAGCGTGTCGCGGATATGGGAAAGCCGCTCGCCCATGTCGCCGATCTCCACCAGCGTGTCGCGCAGCATGGAATTCACCTGGGCGACATTGTAGGTCTGCTGGTCCCGCATCCCCTTGTGGAAGATGCGCTGGGATATCCGGAAGGCTTCTGTGCGCAGCTCCTCCAGCCGGTCCGCGCCGTAGTCGATCATGGCTTCCAGGATCACCAGGAATATGTCGGGGGCGCTGCGTTCGTGCCGCTCAACCCGCGTGGTGATCGCCTCGAAGGTGTGCAGCTGGGCAAAGCGCACCGTCACCAGAATGTCGCGGGTCAGGACAAAGCCCAGCGGCGTGGTGGCGTCATCGTCCTGGTTCTTGCTGTGGGCGGTGACCGGGACCGAGAGGGTGAAGACATTGTCTTCGTATTGCAGGCGGCTGGAGAACTCGATTTCCTCGAGCTGTTCACGCGGCGGGATATCCAGCCCATAGGTGCCGCAGGCCTTGCCGATCTCTTCGTTGGTCGGATTGAGCAGGTCGACCCAGACCGTCTTGCCGCCGGATTGGTGTTCAGTCAGCACAAAAATCTCCTGCCAGCGCCCATAACGCGCGAAAAGGGGAGTTTGCGCAAGCTCTAGGCCAGTGCCCCATGACAGTGCTTATACTTGCGTCCCGAGCCGCACGGGCAGGGCGCGTTGCGCTGGACCTTGTCCCAGGTCTTGGGATTGTTGGGGTCCACTGGTGCATCGTCCGGCCACAGGCCCTCCTGCTCCATTTCATTCTCGCCGGTCAGCGGATTGATATGGCTGGCATACATGTCGGGCAGGGGCGTGTCTTCCAGCGGCGGCACGGGGCCGGTCTGGATCTGCACATGCATCAACTGGCGCACCACCTCGGTGCGCAGGGTGGCCAGCAGGGTCTCGAACAGTTCGAAGGCCTCGCTCTTATATTCGTTGAGCGGATCGCGCTGGCCGTAACCGCGCAGGCCCACATACTGGCGCAGGTGATCGAGATTGACGATGTGCTCGCGCCAGTTCTGGTCCAGCGTCTGCAGCAGGATGGCTTTCTCGACATAGCGGGTGACGTCGATGCCAAAATTGGCGGCGCGTTCCGCGGCGCGTTCTTCTATCGCCTTGACGATACGCTCGCGCACTTCCTCGTCGGCGATGCCTTCTTCCTTGGTCCAGTCCACGACGGGCAGTTCGATACCGAAAATCTTGGCGATCTCGTCCTGTAGCCCCTGGGAGTCCCACTGTTCGGCATAGGCTTTTTCCGGAATGTGGCGTTCCACCAACATCTCGACAACTTCCTCGCGGAAATCGGCGATCTGGTCGGAAACATCTTCCGATGACATGATCTCCTTGCGCTGGTCGAAGATCACCCGGCGCTGGTCGTTCAACACGTCGTCATATTTCAGGATGTTCTTGCGGATTTCGAAGTTGCGCGCTTCGACCTTTTGCTGCGCCTTTTCCAGCGCCTTGTTTACCCAGGGATGGGTAATGGCTTCGCCCGGCTCCAGGCCGAGCTTGGTGAGGATGGCATCCATGCGGTCCGAGCCGAAGATGCGCATCAGATCGTCCTGCAGCGACAGGAAGAACTTGGACGCGCCGGGATCGCCCTGGCGGCCTGAACGTCCGCGCAGCTGGTTGTCGATGCGCCGGCTTTCATGGCGCTCGGTGCCGATCATATAGAGGCCGCCGGCGGCTAGCGCCTTTTGCTTGTAATCGGCCACTTCGCGGCGGATTTCGTCGCTTTTGCGGGCGATTTCGGCCTCGTCGGTCACGCCGACCAGTTCGGCCTTGATGCGCATGTCGGCATTGCCGCCCAGCTGAATGTCGGTGCCGCGGCCCGCCATGTTGGTGGCGATGGTCACCGCGCCGGGCTGACCTGCCTGGGCGACGATAAAGGCTTCCTGCTCGTGATAGCGGGCGTTCAGCACATTGTGCTGGATTTTTCGCTTCTTGAGAATCTCGGAAAGCTGCTCGGATTTCTCGATCGAGGTGGTGCCGACCAGCACCGGCTGGCCGCGCTCGCGGCAGGCGATGATCAGCTTGATGATCGCCTCGTTCTTCTCATCGGCGGTGCGATAGACCTCGTCGTCGGCATCCTTGCGCGACACCGCTACGTTGGTGGGAATTTCCAGAACGTCCAGCTTGTAGATGTCCATGAATTCGGCGGCTTCGGTCATGGCCGTGCCGGTCATGCCCGCCAGCTTGTCGTACAGGCGGAAGTAATTCTGGAAGGTGATGGACGCCATGGTGACATTTTCCGGCTGAACCTGGACTTCTTCCTTGGCTTCCAGCGCCTGGTGCAGGCCTTCGGAATAGCGGCGGCCTTCCATCATGCGGCCGGTGAATTCGTCGATGATGACCACCTGGCCGTTCTTGACGATGTAATCCTTGTCCTTCTGGAACAGCAGGTGCGCCTTCAGCGCCTGGTTCACATGATGGACGATGGAGATATTTTCGGTGTCATACAGATCGCCTTGTTCCAGGACGCCCGCGGTGCGCAGGATCTGGGTCATGTGCTCGTTGCCGATTTCGGTCAGCGAGGCCTGGCGGGCTTTTTCATCCAGGTCGTAATCTTCCTTGACCAGCGCGCTCATCACCGCGTTCACCGAACGGTACATTTCGGTCTGGTCTTCGGTGGGTCCCGAGATGATCAGCGGGGTTCGGGCTTCGTCGATCAGGATCGAGTCCACTTCGTCCACGATGGCGTAGTTGTGGCCGCGCTGGCTCATCGTATCCAGCGAATATTTCATATTGTCGCGCAGATAGTCGAAGCCGAACTCGTTGTTGGTGCCGTAGGTGATGTCGGCGGCATAGGCGGCCTTGCGCTCTTCGTCGTTGAGGCCATGGACGATGACGCCCACGCTCATGCCGAGGAAACGGTAGATCTGGCCCATCCAGTCGCTGTCGCGCCGGGCGAGATAGTCGTTCACGGTCACCACATGCACGCCGTCTCCGGCCAGGGCATTGAGATAGACGGGCAGGGTGGCGACCAGGGTCTTGCCTTCGCCGGTCTTCATCTCGGCGATGTTGCCCCGGTGCAGCACGATGCCGCCGACCAGCTGGACGTCGAAATGGCGCTGTCCCAGGGTCCGCTTGGCGCCTTCGCGCACCACCGCAAAGGCTTCCGGCAGCAGGTCGTCCAGGGTTTCGCCTTTTGCCAGCCGTTCGCGGAAGGCGGGCGTCATCGCGCGCAGCTCTTCGTCCGACATCGCCTTGAAGCGGTCTTCCAGGGCATTGATCTCGGCCACGGCGCCCCACAGGGGCTTGACCTTGCGGTCGTTGGCGGACCCGAAAAGCGATTTGGCAAACGTGCCGAGACCCAGCATGAAAATCCTCTACGTACGGCCGGAAGGGGCCTCAAATACCGTCAGGCCCGAAAGAGGCCGCCTTTTGCGCATGACGGCCGCGCGGGAGACATAAGAACGCGCTACTCTCTTGTCAAACCGGGGGTTTTTAACAATATCCCCGGCAAACCGGGGGGAATAATGGCGAAATCTGCGAAACCGACTCAGAAGGGGTCTTCCGCCAGGGCTGCGGGCGCCAAGGCCGCAGGCCCCGCCGTTTCCCCATTGGCCCCCAAAAGCTTCCCCAAACTGCCGCCTCTGGCCGGGGTTCGGCTGGGCACGGTGGCGGCAGGGGTGCGCTATCAGCAGCGCACCGATGTCCTGCTCGCCCTGCTGGCGCCGGGAACCCAAGTTGCCGGTGTCTTCACCAAGTCCAGAACCGCCAGCGCGCCGGTCCTATGGTGTCAGGAGAAACTTAAGGGCGGGTCGGCCCGGGTGCTGGTGGTCAATAGCGGCAATGCCAATGCCTTTACCGGCAAGGCGGGATTGGACGGCGTGCGCGAGATAGCCGCCGAGGCCGCCGCGGTGGCGGGGTGCCGTCCGCAGGAAGTGTTCATGGCTTCCACCGGCGTGATCGGCGAGCCTCTGCCCACCGTCAAAATCACCCGCGTGTTGTCGGATGTGGCGCGCGAAACCGCGGCCGGTAACTGGCGCGCCGCCGCCGACGCCATCATGACCACGGATACCTTTCCCAAGGCCGCCACCGCCACCGCCAATATTGACGGCGTCAAGGTGACACTCAACGGCATTGCCAAGGGATCGGGCATGATCGCGCCTGACATGGCGACCATGCTGAGCTTTGTTTTTACGGACGCCAATCTGCCCGCCAGCGTTCTGCAGGAATGTTTGAGCGCGGGCGTCGGTCCGTCCTTCAATTCCATCACGGTGGATTCGGACACCTCGACCAGCGACACGCTGTTGTTGTTCGCCACCGGCAAGGGCGGCAAGCACACCGCCATCACCAAGGCCAGCGACAAGAAGCTGACTGAGTTCCGCCGGGCGCTGGACGGGCTGCTGCTCGACCTGGCGCTGCAGGTGGTGCGCGACGGTGAGGGCGCCCAGAAGCTGATCCGCATCGATGTCACGGGCGCCGAGAATGACGCCGCGGCCCGGCGCATCGCTCTGAGTGTTGCCAACTCGCCTTTGGTCAAGACCGCCATAGCCGGCAATGACGCCAACTGGGGCCGTGTGGTGATGGCCGTGGGCAAGAGCGGCGAAGCCGCCGACCGCGACCGGCTGAAGATTTCCTTCGGCGGTCATGTGGTGGCCGAAAAGGGCATGCGCGCCGCGAAATACAATGAAGCCACCGCGACCAAGGCGGTGTCAGGGCGCGAGGTGACGATCGAAGTCGATCTGGGGCTGGGCAAGGGGCAGGCGCGCGTGTGGACCTGCGACCTGACCCATGGCTACATTGACATCAATGGCTCCTACCGCAGCTGACATCGCCATGTTGCGCGCCTGATGGGCAGCCCGTATGCCCTGTGGCGGGACGGCGGAGACGCGTCGGCGCCCTTTGTCGTCTGCGCCATGTTCACGCGCGGCTACAGGGGCAAGGCGGAAAGGCTGGCCGCGTCATTGGACGCCTTCGGCCTGGCGCATGCGATCTTCGAAGTGCTGCAGGTTCATCGGTCGATCAGCGCGGCGGGCGGCGCAGAGCTGGATTTCAGCAAGCCGCGATTCCTGCGCTTTGCAATGGAACGGTTTGGCAAGCCCGTCCTGTACGTTGATGCCGACGTGATTTTTCGCAAAAGCCCCGAAGCCCTGGCGCCGCTGTGCGCCAGCAACTGTGACTTTGCGATCTATAACTGGCTGGCCGATGTGATGAATGATGCCTGGCGGCCGGAGCCGGGAACGCCTTTGTGGAAATTCTTCTTCAGCGTCGATGTGGCGTCGGACTCGCAATTGATGTCCAGCGGCGCGGTGCAGTTCTGGAAAGCCACGGATGCGGCGCTTACGCTTCTGAAGGATTGGGAGCAGTCGCTGGTGCGCCATCCGCGCAGCGAGGACGATCACTGCCTGGACTTTGCCTACAATCATGGCGACCGCACCGGCCTCAATCCGGCATGGTTGGCGAAAGAATATGCCCGCTACGCCTTCTGGATATATGCCGATCCGGTAATCGACCACCCGGAATTCCCCGCGCCCATCACCGGTACGTTCGAATCCTTGGGGAGCGCGCGGTTCGTGCGGGAAAGGGTGAGGCGCGTCAGCAAGCAGCAGCCATTCCCCCGCGAGGGTATTGTGGATGCGCAGGCTCGCCAATTGCTGATGCCGCAGCCCGGCGGCAGTTTCGCGCCGGCCGGGCCGCTGGCCTTGCCGCTGTTCCTGCCGGAGGCTTAGACCAGCGCGGCGTCCAGGCTGATCTCGGCTTTCAGCACCTTGGATACCGGGCAGCCCTTTTCCGCCATGCCCGCCAGTTCCTTGAACTTGGCCTCGTCAATGCCGGGGATTTTCGCCCGCAGGATGAGATGCGACTTGGTGATGGTAAAGCCGTCATCCTGCTTGGTCAGGGTGACCTCGGCCTTGGTGTCCATCTGGTCGGCGGTGAAGCCGGCCTCGCCCAGGATCAGCGACAGCGCCATGGTGAAACAGCCGGCATGAGCAGCGCCGATCAGTTCTTCGGGATTGGTGCCGGGGCCGCCTTCGAAGCGGGCGACAAAGCCATAGGGATGATCCTTCAGGGCGCCGCTCTTGGTCGAGATCGCGCCGATACCGTCCTTGAGGCCGCCCTTCCAGACGGCGCTGCCATATGTCGTCATTGCCTTCTCCTTGTTTGCCGCCCCCGTCAGAGGCTAAGTTCGCAGTGCACCTTAGACGCGTGACGCCCGCATGAACACTCCGCAACCTGTGGTGCTTGTCGTTGCGGTGGCGTTGGTGGATGCCGACGGCCGCGTGCTGATTGCACAGCGTCCGGAAGGCAAGAACATGGCAGGCCTTTGGGAATTTCCTGGCGGCAAGGTCGAGGCCGGCGAACGGCCCGAGGATGCGCTGATCCGAGAACTGCGCGAGGAACTCGGCATTGCGGTGAAAGAAGCCTGCCTGGCGCCCTTCACCTTCGCTTCGCATACTTACGAAGCCTTTCACCTTCTGATGCCGCTTTACGTCTGTCGCCGCTGGGAAGGCACGCCCGAGCCGCGCCATCATGCGGCGCTGAAATGGGCGCGGCCGCGGGACATGAGCGAATACCCTATGCCGGCCGCGGATTTGCCGCTGATCCCGATGCTGCGGGATTTGCTTTAGCTTTTCGCGGGCAGGACGCTTTCGGTCGTTCCCAGCGCCTCGGCCAATCGCGACTTTGCGCTTCCGGGTTTTAAAGGCTGCTGCTGGCTGTCATGCGGCGACCAGCCGGTGAGATAGAGAATTTCAAACCGCGCCCGCAGCTTGCCGTCCGGATCGGCATGGTGATCGGCATAGTGCGCCAGCAGCGCCGTCAGCGTGTCGCGGCGCAGCGGCTTTTTGCTGCGCTCGCTCATCACATTGGTCAGAGCATGGCTGCGCAGGTCGCGCACCAGCGCGAAGAAATCGCCATAGCGCACAGTCAGCCGTTCGACATCGCTGACGGGCAGGGCAAAGCCGCCGCGCTGCAACAACCCGCCAAGGTCGCGCACATCTGCAAAGGGCGAGACCCGGGGGCTGATGCCACCGCGTGTTGCCGTTTCGGCATGTGCGAAGCTGTCGCGCAATTCGCTCAAGGTGCCGCCGCCCAGCATCGCCGCCATCAGCAGCCCATCGGGTTTCAGTACCCGCCGTATCTGAACCAAGGCGCCGGGCAGATCGTTGATCGCCTGCAGCGAGAACAGGCTGAGGGCGACATCAAAGCGGCCTTCGCCCGCCGCCAGAATTTCGTGTTCGTCGAAATCGGCGCAGGCCCATTGCGCGGCGAAGGGTGCAACTTCTGCCGGGACTGCGTCGCCAATCCAGAGCCCGGAAGCGAACTTGCGCGTCACCGCACCCAGCCGGTCGGCCAGGCCTTCCGCCGCGCCGCGATCGAGGAAACGGTCGCCTGCGAGGAGCCGGGCCCGCCGGCGCGCGCGCAAGCTGGCTGAAAAATCGAACAGGGGCGGGCGTCCGCTTTGGGTTGGCAAGTCGGGCATCGGCGTTAGACTAGCGTCTATGGCTGGGAATGGGAAAAACATCGCGCGCGCGGCCGTTGATTTGCTGTTTCCCCCGCTCTGCATGTCCTGCCGGGCGGCCGTCGGTGAGCCTGGTCTTTGCGCCAGTTGCTGGAGCGGCATCACCTTTCTGGAGGGGCTGGGCTGCGCCTGTTGCGGGTTGCCGTTTGCCGTGGCGATGGAGGGCGAGAATTTCTGCGCCGCCTGTCTGGCCCGCAAGCCGGCCTTCGACACCGCCCGCGCGATCCTGGCCTATGACGACAAAAGCCGCGGCGCCATTCTGGCGCTGAAACATGCCGATCGGCTGGATCTGGTGCCGGGCTTTTCCCGCTGGCTTGGGCGCACCGGGCGGACCAGTCTTGCTGATTGCGATCTGATCGTGCCGGTGCCGCTGCATCGCTGGCGGCTCTGGCTGCGGCGCTACAACCAGTCCGCCGAACTGGCGCGCAAGCTGGCGATGGATTGCGGTCTGGCCACCGATCCCCTGGTTCTGGTCAGGAGCCGCGCCACACCCAGCCAGGGCGCCATGGTGTCGGCCAAGGCGCGGCGCCGCAATGTGCAGCGTGCATTCCAGGTTCCCGATCCGGCCAGGGTGGCGGGAAAGCGTATCCTGCTGCTGGACGATGTGCTGACCACGGGCGCAACCGTGGAAGCCTGTGCCCGCGCCCTGAAACGGGCAGGGGCTGCGCGCGTTCATGTTCTGGCGCTGGCGCGCGTTGTGAAGGCGTCGGACATGCTTATATAGAACCAGGAAGTAGCCGAGTCTTCGTCATGAAAACCGTCCGTATCTATACGACCCCCTTCTGCCCCTATTGCGTGCGCGCCAAGTCGCTGCTCACGAAAAAAGGCGCGGCCTTCGAAGAGATCGACGTGATGATGGATCAGGGCGCGCGCGAAGAGATGCAGGCCAATAGCGGTGGCGCGCGCACCGTGCCGCAGATATTCATCGGGGATACCCATGTCGGGGGCTGCGACGATCTGTTTGTCCTGGAAAGGGACGGCAAGCTGGACGCACTTCTGGCGTAGTTGGCCTGTTTTTCAGTCCCTCTGGCTGGACAAAATGCGGCTGCGAACCGAATAATGCCGCGCAATGCTCCAAAAACGGGAAGGGACCCCATGAGAAAAATTCTGCTTGCTGCCACTTCGCTGATGCTCGCAATGCCGGCTGTGACGGTCACGGCCCAGGTCAATCCCGCGCCAACCATCGCGCCCGCGCCCAGTGCCGAGGAAATGAAGCTTCCGCGTCCGGCGCGCGTCCGCGGTATCCCCACCGCGCTGGCGATCGAAGCCGCCCAGGCCGCCAATGCCTCCTGCCAGGCCAGCACCTACAAAACCACCACGCTGGTTGCCGATTCCGCCGGCGTGCCGATCGTGGTGATCTCCAATGACGGCGCCGCCGCCATCACCCAGCGCATCGCCATGACCAAGGCCCAGGCGGTTCTGAAATACGGCATCAGCAGCGGCGAAGTTGTGGCCAAGGTCGGCAAGGACACGGCGCTGGCCGCCGAGATCAAGGCCAATCCGATGATCGAAACCGCCCGTCCTGGCGCCTATCCGATCAAAGCGGGCAATGACCTGGTTGCCATCATCTCGGTGTCGGGCGCGCCCGGCGGCGACAAGGATGAAGTCTGCGCCCAGGCCGGCATCGCCAAGATACAGGTTCGCGTGAAATAGTGAGCGACTTCCGGGCGGCCCCCTTCAAGGCTGCATGCATCCAACTGCGCTCCACCGATGATGTGGCGGAAAATATCCGCGACACCGTCCGCTGGGTGCGGGAAGCCGCCGCCCGGGGCGCCACCTTCATCGCGACGCCGGAAAATACCACCCTGATGGCGCCCGACGGGGGCGCCAAGCTGGCCCAGAGCTTTGACGAGGCGCATGATCCGGCTCTGCCGGTTTTTTCCGCCTTGGCCAAGGAACTGAAGGTCTGGCTGCTGATTGGATCGCTGGCCATCAAGGTCAGCGACAGCAAGACCGCCAACCGGTCTTTCCTCTTCGCGCCGGACGGCAGCATTCGCGCCCGCTACAGCAAAATTCATCTGTTCGATGTGCAGCTGGCCTCGGGCGAGACCTATCGGGAGTCCAATACCGTGGCGGGCGGCGGCGAGGCCGTGGTGGCCGACACAGATATGGGAAAGGTCGGCCTCAGCATTTGCTACGACCTGCGCTTTCCGCAGCTGTATCGCAAGCTGGCGCAGAAGGGTGCGTTCATCTTCACAGTCCCGTCGGCCTTCACCGTGCCCACCGGCAGGGCCCATTGGCATGTGCTGCAACGGGCGCGGGCCATCGAGAATGGTGCCTTCGTCATCGCCCCGGCGCAGGGCGGCATTCATGCCAATGGCCGCAAGACCTTTGGCCACAGTTTGATCGTCTCGCCCTGGGGTGACGTGCTGGCGGAAGCCGGAACCGAGCCCGGCGTAATTGTCGCCGATATCGATCCGGCGCTGGCGGACGATGCCCGCGCCAAGGTTCCCAATCTACAGCATGACCGCGAGTTCGCCGGCCCTTAGCGCGGCTCTTTTGCCGCTTGGCGTGGTCGCTCGTCGCTCATGGGTTCCTCACCCACATCGCTCCTCGCTCCTGGTTAATCGCCAAAATCCCTCGCGCCAATATGGTCTTGCGAATCTTCCGGTCGCGGATCATGTTTTCGCTATTGCAGCCTTGGGCAGGCTGAGGGAGCGTCGGCTGTGATTTCCTATTCTCTGCGGTGCCACAAGGGGCACGAATTCGAAGGCTGGTTCCGCGACAGCGCCGCCTTTGACGAACAGTCTTTCGCCGGCCTGCTGGGCTGTGCCGTCTGCGATTCCATGCGCATCGAAAAAGCCATCATGGCGCCGGCCATTTCCGGCACCAAGAAGTCAGCCAAGTCCAAGGCGGCTGAGGCGCGTCAGATGCGCCAGTTCGCCACGGGCTTGCGCAAATATGTGCAGGAAAATGCCGACTATGTCGGCCCCAATTTCGCCGAGGAAGCCCGCAAGATTCATTACGGCGAGACGCCCGACCGGCATATCTATGGCGAGGCGACCTTTCAGGAAGCCCAGGAATTGACCGAAGAGGGCGTCGATGTCGCCCCGTTGCCGCCCGACCCGGAAGGCGCGAACTGACACGCCGCCAAGCGGCGTGTCATCCCGTGAGCCTGCGGCGCCGCAAGGCGTGAGCATGTCCAGTGGACATGCGAAAGCAGGCAAACGCCGCGAGCTTGGGCGAGCGGCAGGCGAGACTTACCGCTTCGCCACCACCATGTAGTTCACGTCTACATCCGAACTCAATTTCCAGTCCCAGGCCAGCGGGTTGAATGAAACACCCTGTGTTTTCAGAATACTTAGGCCGGTCTCTTCCAGTGTTGCCTTAAGTTCCGTGGGCGGAATAAAGCGGTTCCAGTCATGGGTGCCACGCGGCAGCCAGCCCAGAATATACTCGGCCCCGATCTTGGCCAGGGCGAGGCTCTTGAGGGTCTTGTTCATGGTGGCGACGAAGGTTATCCCGCCCGGCTTCACCAGCGCCGTGCAGGCCGCCAGATAGGCGCCGACATCGGCGACATGCTCGACCACTTCCATGTTGAGGACGATGTCGAAACCGCCTCCCCCGGCCGCCAGTTCTTCGGCCGTGGTGGCCCGGTAGTCGATGCCAAGCCCCGACTGGGCAGCATGGGCCTTGGCGGTGCCGATATTCCTTTCCGACGCATCCGCCCCGGTCACCGAAAATCCCAGCCGCGCCATCGGCTCGGACAGGAGGCCGCCGCCGCAGCCAATGTCCAGAAGGGAAAGCCCCTCAAAGGGACGCAGCGACCGGACATCGCGGCCGAAATGCGAGGCCGCTTCCCTACGGATGAATTCCAGCCGGACGGGATTGAATTTGTGCAGGGGCGCGAACTTGCCCGCCGGGTCCCACCACTCCGCCGCGATGGCCGAGAATTTGGCGACCTCGGCCGGGTCAACCGATGGGCCGCTCATTGGTCGTACCAGACCGAAAACAGCAGCAGCGGCTTTTCGGGCTGCGCCAGGGTGAAATGGGTTTCGGTATGCCGGATGGTGATGTCGGTCTCGCCGGCCAGCCAGTCGTTCACGCACCTGACGATTCCATCCGGCCCGGGGGCGCTGAACATCTTGAACTTCATGCCATTTTTCCGACTTCGGGCTCCGGACCTTTAAGGGTTGAGCCGGGGTGCATCCCCGTCTATGTAGGCCGCCATCAGGCTAGGGGCAAACCGGTCACATGGCGACGATTGCGATGAAGTTCGGCGGCACTTCGGTGGCCGACATCGACCGTATTCGCCATGTCGCAACCTTGGTGAAGCGTGAGGTCGAGCGCGGCAACAAGGTCGCCGTGGTGGTCTCTGCCATGGCGGGCGAGACCAATAAGCTGGTCGCCTGGACCAATGACGCCGCCCGGCCGGAAGGCGCCAACCTGGCGGCCCTCCCGGACCAGCGCGAATATGACGTGGTGGTGGCGGCCGGCGAGCAGGTCACGTCAGGGCTCTTGGCCATCACCCTCAACGCCATGGGCATCAAGGCGCGCTCCTGGCTGGGGTGGCAGGTCCCGATCCAAACCTCGGCGGTGCACGGGTCGGCGCGCATCGAAGGCGTGCCTGCCAATGACATGAAGGCCGCCATCGAGGGCGGCGAAGTCGCGGTGGTTGCGGGCTTTCAGGGCGTGGCGCCCGGCACGCGCATTTCGACTTTGGGACGCGGGGGCTCGGACACCAGTGCGGTAGCGGTGGCCGCCGGCATCGGTGCGGCGCGCTGTGATATCTATACCGACGTCGACGGGGTCTACACCACCGATCCGCGCATCGTTCCCAAGGCGCGCCGGCTGGAAAAGATCGCTTTTGAGGAAATGCTGGAAATGGCCTCGCTGGGCGCCAAGGTCCTGCAGACCCGTTCGGTGGAAATCGCCATGCTGCACCGAGTGCCCACCCGCGTGCTTTCAACCTTCACGCCCGATGTGGGCGGCACCCTCTTATGCGACGAGGAAGACATCGTGGAAAAGAAACCGGTTACCGGCATCGCCTATAGCCGCGATGAGGCCAAGATCACCCTGCACAAGGTGCCCGACAAGCCCGGTGTCGCCTCGGCCATCTTCGGCCCGCTGGCGGATGCCGGCGTCAATGTCGACATGATCGTGCAGAACGTCTCCGAGGACGGCAAAACCACCGACCTGACCTTCACCTGCACGCGCGGCGAGCTGAACCGCGCTTTGGCGGCCATCCAGACCCATGCCAAGACCATCGGCTATCGCGACGTCACCCATACGGCGGACGTGGCCAAGGTCTCGATCATCGGCATCGGCATGCGCGCCCATCCGGGCGTGGCCCAGACCATGTTCCGCACCCTGTCGGACAAGGGCATCAACATTCAGGTGATCTCGACTTCCGAGATCAAGGTCAGCGTTCTGATCGCCGAAGAGTATGTCGAACTGGCGGTGCGGGCGCTGCATTCCGCCTATGAGTTGGACGCTGCCTGACAATCGGCCGGTGTCATGGCCCGCAAATGCGGGCCACCCAGATGACATTGGCCCGTCAGAGCCGGTTTGGCTGCGTTCTTTTATTCGATATGGTGTTTGTGCCCAACTGGATGGCCCGCACTCCGGCGGGCCATGACATATTGGCATAGGGGTTTGATCTGATGTCTCCTGGCGGTGGCCCGCGTCTGCTGTTGCGCCGCCTGCGCGAGATCATGGCGGAGCAGACATCCGCCCAGATGCGGCTGGACAAGCTGGTCACGGTCATCGCCTCCAACATGGTGGCGGAGGTCTGTTCGATCTACCTGCGCCGCGCCGGCAAAATCCTCGAACTGTTCGCCACCGAAGGCCTCAACCGCGCCGCCGTTCATAACACCCGCCTGAAGGAAGGCGAGGGCCTGGTCGGCATGGTGTCCGAGACCGCGGAAGCCGTGAACCTGTCCGACGCGCCGTCCGATCCCCATTTTTCCTACCGTCCGGAAACCGGCGAAGACCCGTTCAAAGCCTTCCTGGGCGTGCCGATCGTGCGCGGCGGGCAGGTGTTCGGTGTGCTCACGGTGCAGAACAGGGCCGAGCGCATCTATGCCGAGGAAGAAGTCGAAGCGCTGCAGACCGTGGCCATGGTGCTGGCCGAGGTCGTGGCGCAGGGCGGATTTTTCAACGTCGCCGAACTGGACGAGCCCGAACTGCGCATCGACCGGCCGCGCAAGTTTGTCGGCGAGGGGTTGTCCGAAGGCGTTGCAGTAGGGCGCGTCGTGCTGCACGAGCCGCGCGTCAAGGTCGAGCGGATGATCGCCGACAATCCGGTGGATGAGCTCAAGCGGCTGGAAGCGGCCATCGCGGGCCTGCGCGAATCCGTGGACCAGATGCTGTCGTCCAGCGAACTCGACCTGACCGGAGAGGGGCGTGAGGTGATCGAGGCCTATCGCCTCTTTGCCTATGACCAGGGCTGGCGCCAGAGGATGCGCGATGCGGTTCGCACCGGCCTGACCGCGGAAGCCGCGGTGGAACGCGTGCAGGACGAAACGCGCCTGCGGGTTCAGCGCATGGGCGATCCCATCCTGCGCGAACGCGCCCATGACTTTGACGATCTGGCACGGCGGCTGCTGCGCCATCTGACGGGTGAGGACGTGGCGGACCGCAGCCTGCCGCCCAATGCTGTCCTGATCGCGCGCGGCATGGGGCCTGCCGAATTGCTGGATTACGGCCGCGACAAGCTGGTGGCGCTGGTGCTGGAAGAGGCCGCCGCCACCAGCCATGTCGCCATCGTGGCGCGCTCCATGGGGCTTCCCATGGTCGCTTCGCTGGACGGCATCGCCGACAATGCCCGCGCCGGTGACACCATCGCGGTGGACGGCGAGATGGGCGAAGTTCATCTGCGGCCCGCCGCCGAAATCGTCGAGGCGTTCGAGGAAAAGCGCGCTGTGCTGGTCCAGACGCAGGCGCGTTTCGCGGCGGTGCGCGATCTTCCGGCGGTCACTCGCGACGGCGTTGCGGTCAAGCTGATGATGAATGCGGGCCTCGAATTCGACATGCCGCAACTGGCCCAGTCGGGCGCCGACGGCATCGGCCTGTTCCGCACCGAACTGCAATTCATGATCGGCGAAACCATGCCGCGGCTGGCCGATCAGGCGGCGTTCTACAAGAAAATTCTTGACGCGGCGGGCGACAAGCCGGTGGTCTTCCGCACCCTGGATCTGGGTGGCGACAAGGTGCTTCCCTATGCGCGCTGGGAGCGTGAGGAAAACCCCGCGCTGGGCTGGCGCGCCATCCGCATCGCGCTCGATCGCCCGGCGCTGCTGCGCTATCAGGTGCGTGCGATGCTGACCGCCAGCGTGGGCCGCACCTTGCGCATCCTGCTGCCGATGGTGTCGGATGTGGACGAGTTCAACCGCGCACGCGCCCTGATCGACCGCGAGTTGGAGCGTTCCCGGCTGCTGCATCTCAATCGTCCCACTCAGGTGCTGGTGGGCGCGATGCTGGAAGTCCCGGCGCTGGCCTTCATGCTGCCCCAGCTGATGCGATCCGCCGATTTTGTCTCCATCGGCTCCAACGATCTTCTCAGCCTGGCCTTTGCCGTGGACCGCACCAATCCGCGCGTCGCCCGCCGCTACGACAATCTCAATCCCGCCTCGCTTACCCTGATCCGGCTGATCGTGCAGAGCGCGGCGGAGAATTCGGGGGATCTCAGCCTGTGCGGCGAGATGGCGGGGCGCCCGCTGGACGCCATGGCGCTGCTGGGACTGGGCATCCGGACCCTCTCGATGCAGCCCGGCCAGATCGGCCCCATCAAGATGATGATTCGCAGCATGCATCTGGGAGAAGTCGCTGCCTTTGTCGACCGGCTGTGCGGCCGGACCGACCATTCCTTGCGGACCCGGCTGTCAGCCTTCGCCGCGGAGCGCGGAATTGTCCTGAAATAGCTATTTTCCACGGAAACGGGCTTTTTTGCGGTGCAGCGGTTGTTCGGAGCGGCCTTGTTCGGATAAGATAGAAGCCTCAATTATTGAGCCGCGTTCGCCCCCTTTGCCGGGAAACATAAGGGGCGGTGCTGGCTCGGCAACCTATGACCAAACTTACACAAATGTCGCTGGACAATGATGGCAACGGTGAGAAGGACGGCCTGAACCGCCGCCGCATTCACTTGCGCGAAATTTCCAGCGACAGCGAAAGCCCGCTGGAGACTGTGGGTCAGGACCTGCGCGCGGCACGCCTGCGGCGTGGCGACGAAATCGCCCAGGTCAGCCGCGCATTGAAAATCCGCAAGGACCATCTGGAAGCGCTGGAGGAAGACCGTCTCGAGGATCTTCCCGGCAAAACCTATGCGATCGGCTTTGTGCGGTCCTATGCCCGCCATCTGGGTCTGGACTCGGCGCAATATGTCGAGCGCTTCAAGCAGGACATTTCGGGCCGTCCCGAGGAGCAGTCGCGCGAGCCCGCGCCGATCCATCAGGATGAAGGCCGCCGCCTGCCGCAAGGCTGGCGCATGATCGCCGGCGTGGTGGGCCTGCTGCTGGTGTTCAGCGTCTGGCATTTGCTGTCGTCTGGCAGTGACGATGATCAGGCGGTGCCGCCCGCGCCGGTGCTGGCCCAGCCGCGTCCCGCCGCGCCGCCCGCGCCCGCGCCGGTGGTGATCCCCGCCCAGACCGCGACGCCATCACCGGCCACGGACAATCCGGCGGCCACCAATCCCGCTTCGCCCGGCCCCACCGCGACACCGCCGCCCGCCGCCGGTCCGGCCACCCCCGCAACCGCTGGCACCACCGGCCCGAACCAGACCCAGAACCAGGCCGCTGTTCCCGCCGTTGCGCCGCCGGGCAGCGGCGAAGTGTTCGGCGCGCAGAACCGCGGCGCCCGCGTCGTGCTGCGGGCCCGCGGCGACACCCGGATTACCGTGCGCTCCGAGGACGGAACCCTGTATCTCAACCGTGACCTCAAGGCCGGCGACAGCTATCAGGTACCCAATATCCCGGGCATCTCCATGGCGACCAGCAATGGCGGCGCGGTGGAGGTGGTTCTGGACGGCCTGACCATGGGCCGGGCAGGGCAGCAACAACAGGTCCTCGGCCGCGTCTCCCTCGATCCCCAATCGCTGGTGGACCGGTTCAATAGCCGCTAAGGGACGACGACAATGAGCATTCGCGCATATCGCGACATTCACCGGCGCAAATCGCGCCAGATCATGGTCGGCAAGGTGCCGGTCGGCGGCGATGCCCCGATCACGGTCCAGACCATGACCAACACCATCACCGGTGACGCCCGCGCCACCATCGAGCAGATACGCGGCATCGTCGAAGCCGGCGCCGATATCGTGCGGGTGTCGTGTCCGGACGAAGACGCCACTGCGGCGATGAAGGCCATCACTAAGGCCAGCGAGATTCCGGTCGTGGCCGACATTCATTTTCACTACAAGCGCGCGATTGAGGCGGCGATCAACGGCGCGGCCTGCCTGCGCATCAATCCCGGCAACATCGGCAGCCCTGCGCGCGTGCGCGAAGTGGTGCAGGCGGCCAAGGATCATGGCTGCTCCATGCGCATCGGCGTCAATGCCGGTTCGCTGGAACAGGACCTGCTCGAAAAGTATGGCGAGCCCTGCCCGGAAGCGATGGTGGAAAGCGCCCTGAACCACGCCAAGATTCTCGATGACCTGGATTTCCGCGAGTACAAGATTTCGGTGAAGGCCTCGGACCCTTTCCTGGCGGTGGCTGCCTATCAGGCCCTGTCCGAAGCGATCGACTGCCCGCTGCATGTCGGCATCACCGAGGCCGGCGGCATGATTTCCGGCACGGTGAAATCCTCCATCGGCATGGGCATGCTGCTGTGGAGCGGCATTGGCGACACCATCCGCGTTTCGCTCTCCGCCGATCCGGTGGAAGAAGTGCGGGTGGGCTTTGACATTCTCAAGTCGTTGAACCTGCGCCATCGCGGCGTCAACATTGTTTCCTGCCCGTCCTGCGCGCGCCAGGGATTCAATGTGATCGACACGGTGCGAACTCTGGAAGAACGGCTCAAGCACATCGCCACGCCCATGTCGCTTTCCATAATTGGCTGCGTCGTCAACGGACCGGGCGAGGCGAAGGAAACCGACCTGGCCTTCACCGGGGGCGGCGCCGGCAAGGGCCATGGCATGATCTATCTGAACGGCAAGCCAGCCTACAAGCTGGGCAATGAAAGCCTGGTCGATCATGTCGTCGAGCTTTGCGAGAAGAAGGCCGCCGAAATCGAGGCCCAGCGAAACGGCCAACCTTCCAACGCGAATCCGCTCGAAGCCGCGCAGTAGCGTGACTTCATGATACCCACCGCCAAACTCGAGCGGCTGCTCGACCGTTTTTCCGCACTCGAAAGCGAAATGGCATCGGGTGCGTCGGGCGCCGCTTTCGTCAAACTGTCGCGCGAACACGCCGAATTGGCGCCCGTGATCGAGGCCGCGCGCGAGCATCGCAGCGTGCAGATCCAGCTGGAGGAAACCGATGCGCTGATCGCGGACGGCGCAACGGATTCCGACATGCGCGGCATGGCCGAGCAGGAACGGGCCGATCTGCGCGCCCGTCTGGCCGCGCTGGACCATGAACTGAAGATACAGTTGCTGCCGCGCGACGCCGCCGATGCTTCGTCGGCCATCGTGGAAATTCGCGCCGGTACCGGCGGGGACGAGGCCGCCTTGTTCGCTGGCGATCTGCTGTCCATGTACCAGCGCTATTGCGGCTTGCAGGGCTGGAAGACCGAGGTCCTGTCGCTGTCGGAAAGCGATCTGGGCGGCTTCAAGGACGCCACCCTGGAAGTGGAAGGACGCGGGGTCTATGCCAAGCTGAAGTTTGAAAGCGGCGTGCACCGGGTCCAGCGCGTGCCCGCCACCGAAACCCAGGGGCGCATTCATACCAGCGCCGCCACCGTGGCCGTGCTGCCAGAAGCCGAGGATGTCGATATCGTCATCCATGACAAGGATTTGCGCATCGACACCTACCGGGCTCAGGGCGCGGGCGGGCAGCATGTCAACAAGACCGACAGCGCCGTGCGCATCACCCATCTGCCCACCAATACGGTGGTGGCGATGCAGGAAGAAAAATCCCAGCACAAGAACAAGGCCAAGGCGATGACGCTGCTGAAGGCCAAGATTTACGACGCCGAACGCAAGCGGGTGGACGCCGAGCGCGCCAGCGAGCGCAAGAGCCTGGTGGGCTCGGGTGACCGCAGCGAGCGCATTCGCACCTATAATTTTCCGCAAGGGCGCGTCACCGATCACCGTATCAACCTGACGCTCTACAACCTGTCGCGCATCATTTCGGGGGACGAGCTGGGCGAGATCGTGGATGCGCTGGTGGCCCAGGACCAGGCCGACCGGCTGGCCGAGTTCGAGGCGTCGGATTCTTGACGCTGGAAGAGGCCACACGCCTGCTGGCCGCGGCGGGTATCGAAGCCCCGCGCGCGGAAGCCCGGCTGTTGCTGGCCCATGCACTGGATATCGGCCGCGACGCGACCTTGACGGCGATACCCACGCCGCAGCAAGGCGCGGTCCTTGCCGCTCTGGTCACGCGCCGCGCGGCGCATGAGCCCTTCGCCTATATCGTTGGCCGCAAGGAGTTCTGGAGTCTGGCGTTCCGGGTGGGCCCTGGCGTGCTGATCCCGCGACCCGACACCGAAACCTTGATCGAAGAAGCGCTGCGCCTGGTGCCGGACAAAAGTGCGCCTTTGTGCATTGCCGATTTGGGGACCGGTAGCGGCGCGCTGCTGGTCGCGGCGCTGCGGGAGTTTCCCAACGCGCTGGGCATTGGCTTTGAATCCTCGCCCGAGGCTTTCGAATTCGCGAGGACCAATGCCGCCAGCCTGGTGGGGGCCCGGGCTGAAATCCGCGCCGGAGACTGGAACGGTGCGCAGGGCCCCTTCGACCTGATCTTCTCCAATCCGCCCTATATCCCCACCGCAGACATCGAATCACTGGCGCCGGAGGTGTGCCGTCATGAGCCACGCGCCGCACTGGACGGCGGACCCGACGGGCTGGATGCCTATCGCGGGCTGGCGGACCTGCTGCCAAAGATCCTGAAGCCGGGGGGCCACGCGGTTCTGGAAATCGGCATCGGACAGGCATTCGCCATGGAACTGTTGTTCCGGAAGCTTGAAATCGTACGTATCGCAGCCGATCTGGCAGGCATTCCGCGCTGTCTTGTCTTGCGCAATCCGTGAGGATTCCCTTGGAAAAAGGCCGGCTATAGGCTAATTTCTATTCTTGGGATCGGGGATGATCCCTCCCGCGGGATGCAAATGCAGCCGCGGCTGAGCTGGCGGCGCGAGAAAAAACCGCGGCCGGGCAGGGGACTCAAAGCGACCAAAGTATGCCGTCTTGCGGTTGATGCGCCTCGCGCATCACAGGCAGCGGCCAAGGAAGGGCTTACAGTGAAACGCTCACGTAGAGGCGGCCGCAGGCCGCAACATGGTGGCGGCGGCGGCGGTAACAGCGGCGGCGGCAACAACGGAAGCGGGGGATTCAATCCCAACCGCACCTATGATTCCAGCGGCCCCGAGATCAAGATTCGCGGCTCGGCCAGCCATGTCTATGAGAAGTATCTGCAGCTCGCCCGTGACGCCAATTCCAGCGGCGACCGTGTCATGGCCGAGAATTATCTTCAGCATGCGGAGCATTATTACCGCATCATGGCTGCCGCAGCCGCCCAGCAGGCCCAGTATCAGGCCCAGCAGGCCGCGCAGAATCCGCGGCCCGTCGGCGCCGACGGCCAGCCCCAACCCCAGATCGCGCCCCAGCAGCCGCCGCAGCAGAGTGGCGGCAGCGGCGCGTCCTTCTCCCTGGCCGAAGGGGCCAGCGAAGAAGAGGGCGAAGAAGCCGAAGCCTCTTGATCTGACGCAAGGACAGGCGTTAACCGCCTGGACAAACTGGGGCCTTGCAGCCCTGGTTCCGCGCTCCCATATCTGCGCAAGAACGGGCCTTTGGGGCCGTATGATGGTCTGCTGCCGCAAGGGGCTGATCGGGAGAGAGCATGGATATCGAGAAATTCACCGAGCGCGCCCGCGGCTTCATTCAGTCGGCGCAGAGCCTGGCGCTTCGCGAGGGCAACCAGCAGTTCGTGCCTGAGCATCTGCTCAAGGTCCTGATCGATGATGAGGAAGGCTTGGCGGCACGGCTGATCACTGCGAGCGGCGGCAACGACAAGAGCGTGCGGACTGGTATCGAAGCGGCGCTGAAGAAGCTGCCCAAGGTGCAGGGCGGATCGGGCCAGGTCTATCTGGGCCAGGACACCGCCAAGCTGCTGGATAATGCGGAAAGCGTGGCCAAAAAGGCTGGCGACAGTTTCGTCACGGCCGAGTATCTGCTGCTGGCGTTGACCCTGGCCACGGGCACGGAAGCCGCGAAGATTCTGAAAGACGCCGGCGTTACCGCGCAGGGGCTCAACGGCGCCATCGCGAATCTGCGCAAGGGCCGCACCGCCGACAGCGCCACGGCGGAAAATGCCTATGACGCGCTGAAGAAATATGCCCGCGACCTCACCGAACTGGCGCGCAGCGGCAAGCTGGACCCGGTGATCGGGCGCGACGAGGAAATCCGCCGCACCATCCAGGTCCTGTCCCGCCGCACCAAGAACAATCCGGTGCTGATCGGGGAGCCGGGTGTCGGCAAGACCGCCATCGCCGAGGGCCTGGCGCTGCGCATCGTCAATGGCGACGTTCCTGAATCCCTGCGCGACCGCAAGCTGATGGCGCTGGACATGGGCGCACTTATCGCGGGCGCCAAGTTTCGCGGCGATTTCGAAGAGCGGCTGAAAGCGGTTTTGAACGAAGTGACCGGCGCCAATGGCGAAATCATCCTGTTCATTGACGAGATGCATACGCTGGTAGGCGCGGGCAAGGCGGATGGCGCAATGGACGCCTCCAACCTGATCAAGCCCGCTTTGGCGCGCGGTGAACTGCACTGCATCGGCGCCACCACGCTGGACGAGTATCGCAAATATGTGGAAAAGGACGCCGCCCTGGCGCGGCGCTTCCAGGCGGTGTTCGTGGGCGAGCCGACGGTGGAAGACACCATTTCCATCCTGCGGGGCCTCAAGGAAAAATACGAACTGCACCACGGCGTGCGGATCACCGATTCCGCCATTGTGGCGGCGGCGACTCTGTCCAACCGCTACATCACCGACCGTTTCCTGCCCGACAAAGCCATCGATCTGATGGATGAGGCGGGCTCGCGCCTGCGGATGCAGATCGACTCCAAGCCGGAAAAGCTGGATGAGCTCGACCGGCGCATCATGCAGCTCAAGATCGAGCGCGAGGCCCTGAAACGCGAAACTGATAAGGCATCGCGTGACCGTCTGGTCACCCTGGAAAAGGAACTGGGGGAACTGGAAGAGGATTCCGGCGTCCTGACCGCGCGCTGGCTGGAGGAGAAAAAATCCGTCGCCGATGTCCAGAGCCTGAAGGAGAAGCTCGATGCGGCGCGCCAGGATGTGGAAGTGGCGCAGCGCAAAGGCGATTTCGGCCGCGCCGGCGAACTGACCTACGGCGTCATTCCGGATCTGGAACGCAAGCTCAAGGCCATCGAGGACAATAAGGATGCCGCTCTGTCCGGCGAGGCGGTGACGGCCGAGCATATTGCCGGCGTGGTGTCACGCTGGACCGGTATCCCGGTGGACAAGATGCTGGAAGGCCAGCGTGAAAAACTGCTGCACATGGAAACCGACCTGGGGGGGCGCGTGGTTGGCCAGGATGAAGCCGTGCGTGCCATTTCCAATGCGGTGCGCCGCGCCCGCGCCGGCCTGCAGGACCCCAATCGCCCGATCGGCTCCTTCCTGTTCCTGGGCCCGACCGGTGTCGGCAAGACCGAGCTGACCAAGGCCCTGGCCAGTTTCCTGTTCGATGATGACAGCGCCATGGTGCGCATCGACATGAGCGAATTCATGGAAAAACACGCGGTCGCGCGCCTGATCGGCGCGCCGCCCGGCTATGTCGGCTATGAGGAGGGCGGCGTTCTCACCGAAGCGGTGCGTCGCCGGCCCTATCAGGTGATCCTGTTTGACGAAGTCGAGAAGGCCCATCCGGATGTCTTCAACGTGCTGCTGCAGGTGCTGGATGATGGACGGCTGACCGATGGTCAGGGCCGCACCGTGGATTTCCGCAACACGGTGATCATCCTGACGTCCAATCTCGGCACCGAGTTCCTTGGCACGGAAGGCGACCAGACCCACGCAAGGGCGCAGGTGATGCAGGCCGTGCGTTCGCACTTCCGCCCCGAATTCCTCAACCGGCTGGACGAAATCATCCTGTTCCATCGCCTGACTCGCGCCAACATGGACAAGATTGTCGACATCCAGATCGGCCGTCTCGACAAGTTGCTGGCCGACCGCAAGATCGCCGTGGCGCTGGATGAAAAGGCACGTCAGTGGCTGGGCAATGCCGGCTACGATCCGGTCTATGGTGCGCGCCCCCTCAAGCGCGTGATTCAGCGTCGCCTGCAGGATCCGCTGGCGCAGCTGATCCTGGAAGGCAAGATTTCGGAAGGCGCGGAAGTCAAAGTCAGTGCCGGAAAGGCCGGCCTGATCGTCAATGGCCAGGAATTCTCCGCGCATGCGGATGAACTGGCCGATGTCCCGCCGCCGGGGTCCGCGCTCAACTGATAGAGGTGGATCGTTCTTACGCAGTCGCTACGGACGGATGGCGCGCCGCCTTATCGGCCTGTCACTTGACCCTGGCTTGACGCAGATCCGTGGTGTTGTCCGCGACCTTGGCCTCCAGCGGCATGGCGGCGACGACATTGTCGATCTCCACGCGCGAGGCCATGAATTTGGTCAGCAGCCGGCCTGTCAGCTGGCGCCCCTGGGCGACTTTGACCCTGAGCGGATTGACCTGGGCATTGTTGACCACAATCTCATAATGCAGATGCGGGCCGGTCGACATGCCGGTGTTGCCGCTATAGCCAAAGATCTGTCCCTGGCGCACCCGCGCGCCGCGCCGCAGGCCCGGCGCGAAACGCGACAGATGGGCATAGTTGGTGGAATAGCCATTGCCATGGCTGATCTTCACCAGGTTGCCATAACCCCGGGTGCGGCCCATGAACGAGATGGTGCCGGAGCCCGCGCTCATCACCGGCGTGCCGGTCGGCACGGCGAAATCCACGCCCCGATGCATGCGCGAATATCCCAGGATGGGATGGAAGCGCGAACCGAAGCCTGATGAGATGCGCGCGCCATCCACCGGCGTTCGCATCAGCAACCCACGCGCACTTTCGCCCTTGGTATCGAAATATTCCGGCGGCTCGTTCGGATCGGGCTGGAAGCGATACATGGGGATCTGCTTGCCGTCCAAGGTCATCATCGCATAGCTGATCGAGCCATATTTCGCGGGCTGGCCTTCGGGCGTGTAGTAATAGTCGTAAAAAACCTCGAACTTGTCGCCAGGTTGCAGGTCGCGCTGGAAGTCGACCTTGTAGGAGAACATGCGGATCATATCCACGACCACATCGGCGGGAATGCCCGCCTGCATGGCGGTGAGGTAGAGGCTGGAATTGATCGTGGCGCCGGCGCGGTGCTGATGCACCCGCAACTCCTTCTTTTCGATCTCGGCCGTGTAGCCGCCGTCGGTGGTACGGGTGACGGTGATCTCATCCTCGATCGAGGGAGAAAAATGCAGCGACAGCAACCGGGAGATCGGCTGGGAATCTTCCGGCATCGTCTCGCTGGTATCGTCCTGGGCTTCCACCGGCACCACCACCGGCTTGCGGTTCACCATCACAACGGTGGTGCGCGGTTCCGAGGGGTTTGGGGCCGCGCCGGTGGCGTCGATGGTGGCGACGGTATAGGTGAGATCGAAAATCTGCCCCGCCTTGAGTTGGCGCGGATTGAAATCCTTGCCCAGCGCGGCGACCACGGCACTGGCGTCCTGGCGCGAGATGCCGACATCTTCCAGCATGCCGCCCAGCGTGTCACCGGCATCGAGCGTGACGGTGCGGCTTTCGACACCAGGCGCGGGATTGGCATTGTCCGCATTGTCGGCGGCGGTGTGCGTATCGGCGCCGCGCATCAGCTTGGTGAAAAGTTCATAGGGCAGGGACGAACGGCCCGGCGCGACCAGAGGGTGCGATACCGGCGTCATGCCCATCGCCAGAAGCGCAATGGCACCCGCCACCATCGCGGTGAGGGACGTGGAAACCAAGGCCCAGCGGCCATCGGTGGTGGCCAGGGCCGCGCCGGCGCCATCAAAGCGCTGCAGCAGCATGGCCATGGCCGGGTTGGCGCTGGCCGGCGCAGCCGTCACCACGACTTGCTCTTTCTTGGTGCCGAAGCGGGCACGCGCAGTCTCACGCGCAGTCTTATGGCGGGAATTGCGGTCGCTCATACGGCCCGTAAGGGCGCTCCATTGTCGTTGGAAGCGCAGCGGGCGCATGGTCCCCCGACCATGACACCTGCCTCGATCCAGCCCAGTTCCAAGCCCGTGCGCCATCCCCGACGCGCGACCGTGAATCATATAACCGCCCCTTTATGGGGGGAGCAACCCTGAATTGGCCCTGAATGATCTGTAATGGCTTGTTGCCATTGGACTTTAGACGATTTCCAAAGTTCCATAACCTGATGATGCGAATCCTCCTCGCGGTTCTGCTGTTGCTGCCCCCCGTTCCGGCCCTGGCCTGGGGCGCGCAGGGCCATGAGATCGTCACCACCATCGCGGCCCATCAGCTGACGGTGCGGGCCAGGGCCCAGGTGGCGCGGCTGCTGGGGAGCCCAGCGATGCTGATCCACGATTCCAACTGGGCCGATGAGGTGCGCGATCAGCGCCCCGAAACCGGACCCTGGCATTATGTCGATATTCCCTTGCGTGCGCCCAATTACGTTCCGGCGCGGCACTGCCAAACCGGCCAGTGTGTGGTGAGCCAGATTATTCGGGCGCGGCAAACGCTGGCCGATCCCCGTCAACCGGCGGCCAGGCGCGCAGAGGCCTTGCGCTTCCTGATCCATTTGGTGGCCGACCTGCACCAGCCGCTGCATGCGGCGGACAATGGCGATCGTGGCGGCAACGACATCCGGATCAGCCTGGATGGCCGGCGCACCAACCTGCACCAGTTGTGGGATACCAGGATCGTGGAGGCCATGGGTCGCAACACCGCGAAAATCGCGGTCGGCATTGCGGGCGCGGTTTCGCCCCAGCAACGCAAAGCCTGGCAGGCGGGTGCGCCGGCGGTATGGGCCGATGAGTCCCATCGCATCGCGCGCGATCGTGTCTATCGCATGGTGCAGGGGCGGCGCAGCCTGCGCCTGTCATCCGGATATCTGCGCGCCGAAATGCCAACGACGCGCCAGCAGCTCGCCAAGGCCGGGATGCGGCTGGCATGGCTGCTCAACACGACGCTGCGCTAGTTGGCGGCCTGGATGGTGTTGCGGACCATCGGATAGATCTGGGTCTGCCAGCGGGTGCCGGAAAACACGCCATAATGGCCGACACCGGGCTGTATATAATGATTCTTGCGATAAGGCTTGATGCTGGCACAGAGGTCCTGCGCCGCCATGGTCTGACCAAGGCCGCAGATATCGTCGCGCTCGCCTTCCACCGTCAGCAGCGAGGTCTTGCGGATGGCGCGCGGATCCACCTTGCGGTTGCGATAGGTGAATATCCCCTTTGGGAGATGCTGCTCCTGGAAAACCTTTTGCACGGTTTCCAGATAGAATTCCGCCGGCAGGTCGGCGATGGAAAAATACTCGTCGTAGAATTTCCGGTTGGCGTCGGCCTTGTTGATCTCGCCCTTCAGGATATGACCGAACAGGTCCATATGGGCGCGGACATGGCGCGAAAGGTTCATGGTGACGAAGGCCGACAGCTGCAGGAAGCCGGGATAGACGCGGCGGTGCGCGCCGGCATAGCGGCGGGGTACGGGGGTGACCAGGTTGCGCTCGAACCATTCCACCGGATGCTCATTGGCGAGGATGTTGACCTTGGTCGGGTTGATGGATGTGTCCACCGGGCCGGCCATCAGGGTCAGGCTGGCCGGCGTGGCGGCATTGGCGTCTTCGGCCATCAGGGCTGTGGCCGCCATCAGCATGGGGCAGGGCTGGCAGACCGCAATGCCGTGTGCGCCAGGGCCGATATGCGCAAAGAAGGCCATCAGGTGATCAATATATTCGTCGGTGCCGAAGCGCCCTTCGCTCAGCGGCACATCCCGGCCGCTTTTCCAATCGGTGATATAGACATCGTTATCGGCGAGCAAAGTCTGGGCGGTATGGCGCAGCAGGGTGGGGAAATGCCCGGCCATCGGCGCCACCAGCAGCACGCGGGGCTGGTCCTTGACGCCTTCCTTGCGGAAACGAACCAGATTGCCGAACGGCATCTCCAGCGCCACCTCTTCATGGACCTTCACCGGATGGCCTTCGACGGTGACCTGTTCGATGCCATAGGCCGGACGGTCGTGAATGGCGTGGGCGCGGGAGAGGACTTCCGCGCCGGCGGCAAAACTGCGGAACATGTAATTGGCGGCGGGACCCATATTGGTGTCGCCGAATGCGGTTTTCATCAGGTCGGCGCCCGCGCGCCAAGGCGCGAGAAAATACTGCTGGGCCTGATAGGCTTCGTACAACATTGGCGCTTTTGCCCCAGCCTGAAAGCCGTTCGGCTCCCAAGCAATTCCAGCAGATTCTGGCTATTGACCGTAGCCGACCATGCCATGCTGCAGTGCAAAATAATGCTTGTCAACGCGCCGGAACCGGCCAAGACTGACAGACATGAGCGCGGTCCTGACGATCTCCAGCAAGAACTACTCCTCCTGGTCGCTGCGCGGCTGGCTGCTGTGCCGAATGGCGGGGCTGGATTTCAAGGAAGAGCTGCTTTCCAGCGACGATCCCGGCGCGCGGGCCGAGCTTTTGCTGCTGTCGCCGTCATTCCTGGTGCCCTGTCTCACCCACAATGGCGTGAAGGTATGGGACACACTGGCGATCGCCGAATATCTGCACGAGAATTTTCCCCAGGCCGGACTGCTGCCGAAAGACGCCGCGGCGCGCACCCACTGCCGTTCCATCTCGGGCGAGATGCATTCGGGATTTTCCAACCTGCGTTCAGCGCTGCCGATGAATCTCAAGGCCCATTACAAGGGGTTCAAGATATGGGCCGCGGCGCAGGCCGATATCGAGCGTGTCACCACGATCTGGCGCGAGTGCCTGACCCAGTATGGCGGCCCCTATCTGTTCGGCGCCACGCCCAGCCTGGCCGACGCCATGTATGCGCCGGTGACCACCCGCTTCACCACCTATGACGTCAAGCTGGACCGCACTTGTGCGGATTATTGCGAAACAATCCAGTCCTTGCCCGACATGATGGAATGGATCGAAGCCGCCCGCGCCGAGAAAGCGGGCATCGAAGAGCTGGAAGCCGAATTCTAATATTCTTCTCCATGGCCGGAGCCCCCCGAACCGCGCGAAGCGCGGTCGGAGGGTAAACTTCACGACCCGGCCATCCATCGTCTCGCTCGAAAGAAGTTGGATGGGCGGCTCAAGGCCGCCCATGGTGAGTGCAGTTTACGAGGCCGACTCGTTTGGCTTCGTCTGCAATTGCACGAAGTTTTCCATGCCCATCTGCTCAATCAGGCGCATCTGGGTCTGCAGCCAGTCGATATGCTCTTCCTCGCTCTCCAGGATGGCGGTGAAAAGTTCACGGCTGATGTAATCCTTGACCTGTTCGCAATGCGCGATTGCCATCTTGAGATCGGGCAGGCCGATCATTTCCAGCGACAGGTCGCATTTGAGAACTTCGGCGACATTCTCGCCGATCATCAGCTTGCCGAGATCCTGCAGATTGGGCAGGCCGCCCAGGAACAGCACGCGCTTGATCAGCCTGTCGGCGTGCTTCATCTCGTCGATGGATTCTTCATATTCCTTCTTCGCCAGGATGCTGAGGCCCCAGTCGGCCAGCATCCGCGAATGCAGGAAATACTGATTGATGGCGGTGAGTTCGTTCTTGAGAACTTTGTTCAGGAACTTGATAGTGACAGGATCCCCCTGAAGGGAGGCGTGGGGCTCGGGGCCCGGCGCTACTCCGCCGCCAGAGACAGCGCTTCGCGACTTTGCTCCAGCATTCCTTCGATTGTTTCCTGGCATCGTCCGCAATTCTTTCTCACGCCACAGCGCGCATAGACGTCATCCGCGCACTCCGCGCCGCCGCAAATCGCGGCGCCGATGCGCTGGTCATTGAGTCTATTGCAGACGCAGACGATCATTCCAAGCGATCCGTGTGAGATAAATTTGCAGCCGCAAATATATTGGCAGTTGCGAGTGATTGTCAATTGCTCTCGCAAAAACCAGGGTTTCCGCCGGAAACTTGGCCGAAAATCAGGCTTCCATGACCGTCTTGGCGACCGAGACGTAATCCGTCTTGCCGGTGGCCAGCAGCGGAATCGATGCCGTGCAAATCACCCGCCGCGGCACCGCCAGTTCCGAGACGCCATGATTCTGCGCCCAGGCCAGCAACTCCATGCGGTCGGCGTCTCTGGCGTCCGTCACCAGCACGATCTGTTCCCCCTTGCGGCCGTCGGGCACCGCCACGGCGGCATGGGAATTTTCGGGCCAGAGCGCGGCGGCGATATTCTCCACCACCGCCAGCGACACGGTTTCGCCGCCGATCTTGGCAAAGCGTTTCAGGCGGCCGCGAATAGCAATGAACCGGTCTTCGTCGATCGAGACCACGTCGCCGGTATCGTGCCAGCCGCCTTCCGGCGGCACGATTTTGCCCGGCGCGTCCGGCTTGATGTAGCCCAGCATGATATTGGGACCGCGCAGGAAAAGCCGCCCCGCGCCGGGAATGCCTTCCACCGGCTCCAGCCGCGCCTCCATGCCTGGCATGAGTTGACCGACGGTGCCCGGGCGGTTGGTCTCAATCTGATTGACGGCGACCACGGGCGAAGTTTCGGTGACGCCATAACCTTCCAGCAGGGTGATGCCGGACTTGCGGCGGATGAAGGCGCGGGTTTCGTCGCGCAAGCGTTCGGCGCCGCAGACCGCCATGCGCAAGGAGGACAGTTCGTCGCCATCGCTGGCGCGGGCGTACTGGTTGATGAAGGTATCGGTCGTCAGCAGGATAGTGGCGCGGAATTGCTCAACACGGCGCACGATTTCCTTGGGCTGCAGCGGCGAAGGATGGCTGACCACCTTGATGCCGGCGATCAGCGGCAGAATGGTGCCGCCCGTCAGGCCGAAACAATGAAAAATGGGCAGGGGATTGAACATGACATCACCCGGATAGACGCGCACATGCGCCAGCACCTGCGCGACATTGGCCAGGATATTCTCGTGGCTCAGCGCCACCCCCTTCGGCTCACCCTCGGTGCCAGAGGTGAACAGGATCACGGCGGTTTTCTTCGGATCGGGCCGCGCCGCCAGCAAAGCGGGCGCCATCTTGCCTGCTACGGCTGTCAGCTTGTCCGTCAGCGACAGGTTCTTGCGCACATCTTCCAGATAGACGATCTCGGTGCCGGAAAGGCCCGCAATCAGATCCTCAAGCCCGGCGACTTCGATCAGCCGCCGGGCGGTGACGATGCGCTTCACCTGGGCGGTGCGCAGCGCGCTTTTCAGTCCCGCCACGCCAGAGGTGAAATTCAGCATGGTGGGAATGCGCCCCATGGCCGATAGCGCCAGAAAGGCCAGCGTGCCGGCCGCGCCGGTCGGCAGCATCACCCCGACGCAGTCGCCGGCGCGGGTGCCGGCCTTGAGCGCTGAACCCAGCGCAAAGCTGGCGCGGATAATGTCATCATAGGTCAGCGCCCGGTCGTCGCCATCCACCAGTGCGACCGTCCAGCCGCCAAACTCGCGGCGCGCATCGATCACGGCCTGAAAAACCGAACGCCGCGCCGATGCCATGTCGAACGGCTTCAGGCGCGGTGCTTGCGAAGTATTCGACATGACGGCTTCCACGAATGGCGGAAGCGACTCTTAGCTCAAGTGGCGCGGAAATGCCCGATCCAGCTTTGGAAGTTGCGCGCCAGCTTTTCGCGGCCCGCGGGGCTTGCCGAGTGAAAAACGCCGGCGATCTGCTCGCGCAGGCCCTGCGAATCCGCCCAGAGCTTTTCCGCCTGCGGCTCGATCGCGCTGCGCAGCGGCTTCAGGACGTCCTGCTCCAGCCGCTTGGGGCCGATGAGCGCCACCGCCAGGGCGGCGAGACCGACCGCGCCCGCCGTCACATACGCGACTTTAGCGGGGCGGCTGAAGGCCAGGCGGGAGGCGAGGGCGATCAGGGACGGGCTGACGGAATGTCGGGTTTTTTCCACTGCCCGGACAGCCCGGCGACGTGGTTTGAGGGTGGCGCGCGCGACCATGATGGGCTCCAAATGGGTTGAACAACGCCAACGCGCGCAAAGCCTACCAGTTTCAATGCGGTTTGACGATTAGGATATAATTCCCAGTATTATTATAGGCAGGAAGCACGCCATGACCCATTCACGCCGCGGCCTGATGAAAAGCATGGGACTGGGCATGGCCGGATTGCTGGCGGCCGAGCGCGCGCCGGTTCAGGCGCAACCAATCAATGCGGCCCGCGCCATGGTCAGCCCGCGCGATGCGATCAAGATCACCAGGCTGGAGATCATTCCGGTCAATTCGCTGCGCACCATCTTCGTCAAGATGCACACCGACGCCGGCATCATCGGGATCGGCGAGGGCACGGTGGAAGGGCGCATCGCCACGGTGATGGCGGCGATCAAGGAGCTTGAGCCCTATCTGGTCGGCAAGGATCCGCGCCACCCGGCGCATCACTGGCAGGCGATCTACCGCCACGCTTTTTATCGCGGCGATATTGTCCTCACCAGCGCACTGTCCGCGGTGGACATCGCCATGTGGGACATCAAGGGCAAGGCGCTGGGGACGCCAGTCTATGACCTTCTGGGCGGGCCGACGCGCGATCGCATCCGCGTCTATGGCCAGGCCGAGACTGTCGAGGACGCCAAGAAGGTTCTGGCCGAAGGCTATACCTCGCTCAAGACCAGCGTCAGCAGAAGCCGGGGACGGCTGTCGCGCTACTCCGAAAACCCGGATTTCCTCCAGGGCTTTGTCGAAAAGGTCGAGGCGATCCGCAATCTCGTGGGTCCGAAAGTCGATCTGGGCATCGAAATGCATGCCGACCATCAGCCCCAGGTGGCAATGGTGATCATCAAGGCGATGGAGCGATTCCAGCCCTGGTGGTTCGAGGAGCCGATCCAGCACCAGAACCTGCCGTTGATGGCCGAGATGGCGAAGAAGACGCACATTCCCTTCGCCACCGGCGAGCGGATGGTCAGCAAGTATCAGTTCCGGGAATTGCTACAGGCCGGCGCGGCCTCCATCCTGCAGCCCGACATCACCCATTGCGGCGGGATCACCGAACTGAAGGCGATCGCGACGCTGGGCGACGCTTATTATGCGGCCATGATGCCCCATGCCCGCGAAGGCATTGTCGGCGCGGTGGCCTCGATGCATGTCTGCGCCGCGATCCCCAACTTCCTGGCGCATGAGCTGCCGTCTTTGCAGGCGGCGGTGGGCCGCCCCGACGTGCAGCGCAGCTATCTGGGCCGCAGCTATATCAAGAAGCCACTAACCATAACCGAGGGCCATGTCCTGCTGGCGGGCAATTTCGACGGCCCGGGCCTGGGCATTGAGCTGGACGACAACCTGATCGACAATGAGCGCGGGGTGCCCGAATGGGAGTTCCCGGAAATGTGGGACAACTTCGACGGCTCGGTCCGGGACCATTGAAATAGGAGACTATTCCGGCCGCGCAGGGCTGCCCGGCCCGCAAGGTTGATGATTTTCAAGGATTTGGCGGCTATATCTGGGGCATGACCGTCGTGATTGACAAGCTGCGCCACCCCGAAAAGGCTCACCGCCCGGACAATGACATCCAGCGCAAGCCGGACTGGATTCGGGTCAAGGCGCCGGTGTCCCGCGAATATGTCGCCACCCGCGAAGTGGTGCGCGCCAACAAGCTGCACACCGTTTGCGAGGAAGCGGCCTGCCCGAATATCGGGGAGTGCTGGACCAAGCGTCACGCCACCATGATGATCATGGGCGACACCTGCACCCGTGCCTGCGCCTTCTGCAATGTGAAGACCGGCTTACCGGGGTCGCTGGATGCGGACGAGCCCGCCAATGTCGCCAATGGGGTGAAGACCCTGGGCCTGGCCCATGTGGTGATCACCTCGGTGGACCGGGACGACCTGGCCGATGGCGGCGCGGACCATTTCGCGCGCGTGATCAACGCCATTCATGCCACCAGCCCCGGCACATCGGTCGAAGTGCTGACGCCCGATTTCCTGCGCAAGGATGGCGCGATTGAAGTCCTGATGGCGGCGCAGCCCGAAGTGTTCAACCACAATCTGGAAACCGTGCCGCGGCTGTATCTCAAGATACGTCCCGGCGCGCGCTACTTCACCTCGCTGCGCTTGCTGGAGAAGGCCAAGGAACTGATGCCGACCGGCTTCACCAAGTCCGGCCTGATGGTGGGGCTTGGCGAGACGCGCGAAGAGATCATGCAGGTCATGGACGACCTGCGCGCCGCGAAAGTCGATTTTCTCACCATCGGCCAGTATCTGCAGCCCACGCGCAAGCACGCCAAGCTGGAACGCTTCTGGACGCCGGAGGAATTCGCCAGCCTCGAAAGCATCGCCCGCGCCAAGGGCTTCCTGATGGTCTCGGCGTCGCCGCTGACCCGTTCGTCCTACCACGCCGACAGCGACTTCGCGCAGCTCAAGGCGGCACGTGTCAGCCAGCAGGCCGCGCGCGCCCCGGGAGTGGTTGCGTGAAAATCGACTGCGATTTTCGCGCATGCCGCGACCAATAGAATAATGATTTCTCACCGCGAGACCCGCTTCGTGCCCTATCCGGCGGAGCTGATGTATGCGGTGGTGTCGGACGTTGAACAGTATCCGAAATTCCTGCCCTGGGTGGTGGCGCTGCGCGTGCTGTCGCGCGCCGAGAACCACCTGACGGCGGAAATGGCGGTGGGCTATGGCGCCTTGCGCGAACGCTATACCAGCGACATCCGGCTCGATCCGGTGATGCGCCGGGTCGATGTCGCCCAGATCTCCGGGCCGTTCAAGACGCTGGAGAACCATTGGCGCTTTATCCCGCAAGGGGAGGGCTGCGAGATCGAGTTTTCCATCCAGTTCGAGTTCAAAAGCCGGTTGCTGCACGGCGTGGCCGGTGCCAAGTTTGAGAAAGTCATGCTGAAAATGACCGACGCCTTCGAGGCGCGGGCAAAAACCATAAAAGAAAACGGGGAAGCCGCATGAAGAAGTTTCTGTTCGCCGCGCTGCTGATCGCAGCCCCGGTCCATGCCGATGCCAAGACCATCCTGTTCGTCGGCAACAGCTTCACCTTCGGCGCGGGCTCGCCGGCGCATCACTATCGCACCGAGACGGTCACTGATCTCAATGGGCCCGACGCCAAGGGCAAACGGGTCGGCGGCGTACCGGCCATCTTCAAGGCCTTCTCGCAGCAGACGGGGCTGGATTATGATGTCAGCGTGGAAACCGTCGGCGGCAAGGGACTGGATTTTCACTATGCGGAAAAACGTGCACTGATCGACAAGCCATGGGACGTGGTGGTGATGCACGGCTACTCCACGCTGGATCAGGCCAATCCCGGCAATCCGGCGCTGCTGGTATCGTCCGCAAAACAGATCACCGACATGTTCCGCAGCCGCAACGCCAAAGCCGATATCTGGCTGACCGCCACCTGGAGCCGCGCCGACCAGACCTATCCGTCCGGCAAGCCGTGGACCGGCAAGCCAATCAGCCAGATGGGGATCGACGTGGCGGCCGGCTATGCCAGGGCAGCACAGAACGCCAAGGCGACTGGCGTCGTGCCGGTGGGCCTGGCGTGGAACCGCGCCTTCGCCGCGGGCGTGGCCGACGACAATCCCTATGACGGGATCGCGCCGGGCAAGGTCGATCTGTGGACCCACGACCATTATCACGGCAGCGTCTATGGCTATTATCTGGAAGCGTTGCTGGTGTTCGGCAAGGTGACGGGCAAGGACCCGCTGTCACTGGGCGAGAATGAAACCGTGGCGGATGACATGGGCTTTTCCAAATCCCAGACCAGGGCGCTGCAGCAGATCGCCCACGACCAGCTGGCGGCTTCAAACAAGCTCGGACAGTAAATTCAGCGCCGCATCCAGCGTAGCCAGCCGCACTTCGGTGCGGCCGATGTCGCCGAATTCAAAAACGCGATGAACAGCCGTGCCGTCCTTGCGCGCAAGGGCGATATGAACAAGCCCGATCGGTTTGGTTTCGGTGGCACCGCCGGGTCCGGCGATGCCGGTGACGGCAATGACGATATCGGCATGGGCGTGTTTCAATGCACCCAGCGCCATCGCCTGGGCGACTTCTTCGGAAACCGCACCGTGCGCTTCCAGCAGGGTCTTGGACACGCCCAAAAGCTCGTGCTTGGCGTCATTGGAATAGGTGACAAAGCCGCGCTCGAACACATCGGACGAGCCCGCGATCTCGGTGAACAGACCGGCAATCAGTCCGCCGGTGCAGCTTTCCGCCGTGGCGAGCCGGAAACCCTTGGCGCGCAACTCGCCAAGCAGGGTAAAGGCGCGTGCGCGCAACTCGCTGGAAAAAATCATAGCGGCACACCGATGCGGATCAGAACCACGACAAGCCCGGCCATCAACCCCGCCAGCATATCATCGGCCATGACGCCCAAGCCGCCTTCCAGCTTCTGATCGGCCCATGAGACCGGCCAGGGTTTCCAGATGTCGAACAGCCGGAAGAAGATGAAAGCCAGCGCCAGTGCGGGCAGGGAGATAACTGCGCCGGCTGCCCCCAGCGACATGACGGCGAAGGCGCAGGCTAGCCATTGCCCCGCCAGCTCGTCGATCACGCATTCGGATGGATCCTCGCGTCCCGTGGCGCTGACATGATCGCCGCAGGCATAAATGCCGATGACAAAGACCGCGATGCTGGCGGCCAGCAACGCACCGGCGCCGCCAGAAAGCGCGATCAGGAAGGCGAGCGGCATGGCGACCGCGCTCATCACCGTGCCGGGCGCAAACTTGAAATAGCCAATGCCGAAAACCGAGGCGAGGGCGGTGGAAAGCCTCACAGCTTGACGGTGGCGATCGCCTGGGCGGCGATGCCTTCGCGGCGACCGGTAAAGCCCAGGCCTTCGGTGGTGGTTGCCTTCACGCTGACGCGCGTAGGATCAATCTTCAGTATCTCCGCGATCTTGGCCTTCATGGCGTTGCGATGCGGCCCGACCTTGGGGCGTTCGCAGATCAGCGTGACATCGACATGGTTGATGACGCCGCCCTTTTCGCGCACCAGCGCGGCGGCATGGTCGAGAAACTTCCACGAGGCCGCACCGCGCCACCGCTCGTCGGTCGGCGGGAAGTGCTGGCCGATATCGCCTTCGCCAATGCAGCCCAAGAGCGCGTCGGTGATGGCGTGCAGGCCGACATCGGCGTCGGAATGACCTTCCAGCCCATGGCTGTGCGGCACTTTCAAGCCGCACAGCCAGATGTGATCGCCATCGGTGAATTTGTGCACGTCATAGCCGGTGGCGGTGCGCACATCGCCCGTGCCCAGAAATGATTCCGCCAGCGCGAAATCTTCCTTGCGGGTCACCTTGATGTTCTTCTCTTCGCCTTCGACCATTTCGACCCTCATGCCTGCCAGTTCCGCCAGTGCGACGTCATCGGTGACGTCCTGCGCGGCATGGGCGCGATGCGCCGCCATGATCTTGGCATAGACAAAGCCCTGCGGCGTCTGGGCGCGATAAAGATTTTCGCGCGGCACCAGGCTCCAGCGCCCGTCGCTCTCGCGCCGTCGCAGCGTATCGGACGCCGCCACCATCGGCAGGGCGCCATCGGCGCCGCGTTCCAGCGCCTTCACCACGTCATCGATCACTTTGCGCGAAATCAGCGGGCGGGCGGCATCGTGGATCAGCACAAAGTCGGGACCGTCTTTTTCCAGCGCCTCCAGCCCGCGCCGGACCGATTGCTGGCGCGTGGCCCCGCCGGTTACGGGGGCAGGGAGGCCCAGACCGGCCAGCGCTTGGCGGGCCAGATCCCCCTGGCCCTGGCCGATCACCACCTGGACGGCCCATTCTTGTTCGGCAAAAAGTCCTGCAAATGCCCGGACGGTCCGGCGCAGCATGGGTTCCCCACCCAGCAATTCATATTGTTTGGGCAGGCCCAGCCCGGCGCGCTCACCCTTTCCGGCGGCGACAATCAAGACAGCAAGGCGGGGCATCGGGTGTTCCGGCAACGATCCGCAGCCTGCCTAACATTTACAGTGAGCAACTGCGATATTTTGTTGCGAATCCCGGGCTTGCCTATATTATCGACACTTGAATTCTTTGCTTAAACAATAGGCACAACTTGGCTATCCTTCAGAAATTGCGCAACGCACCCTCCGAGCCCACGGGGTCGGGGACCATCGCCAATGCGCTGCCCATGCCGATCATGCTGCTAAGCAGCAAGCTGGAAGTTCTCTACGCCAATCCCGCCGCCGAACAGTTTTTCGATACCGGCCTCACCATTTTGCGCAAGCAGACCCTGTGCGACCTGCTGGCCCCGCATTCCCCGCTTTTCCAGCTTGTCGAGCAGGCGTCCGCGCGCAACGCCTCGGCGGCGGAGCGCGACATTGATCTGTCCACGCCGCGTCACGGCGAGCGCGTCGCCGACGTGACGGTGACGCCGGTGCCTGATCCCGAAGGCTCCATATTGCTGACCTTCCAGGAACGCAGCCTGGCGCAGCGCATGGACCGCCAGCTGATGTCGCGCAGCGCGGTGCGCTCGATGCACGGCATGGCGGCGGTGCTGGCGCATGAAATCAAGAATCCGCTGGCCGGCATTCGCGGCGCGGCGCAGTTGCTGGAAGAGGCGCTGGCACCCGACGAACGCGAAATGACCCAGCTGATCATCGCGGAGTCCGACCGCATCCGCACCCTGATCGACCGTATGGAAAGTTTCGGCGACACGCGTGCTTTCGCCCGCCATCCCGTCAACATCCATGAAGTGCTGGACCGGGTGCGCAAGGTGGCCGAATCCGGATTTGCGCGCGGCGTCACCATCATCGAGAATTTCGATCCCTCGCTGCCGCCGGTGTCGGGCGACCGTGACCAGCTGATCCAGGTGTTCCTCAATCTGGTGCGCAACGCCTCCGACGCGCTACCGGAGACGGGCGGCGAAATCACACTGACCACGGGTTACCGCCCCGGCGTGAAGTTCGGCGCCGGCCTTGCGGGTGAACGTGTCTCGCTGCCGCTGGAAGTGACCGTGCGCGACAATGGCTCGGGCGTGCCGCAGGATTTGATGCCACATATCTTTGATCCCTTTGTCACCACCAAGGTGCGCGGTTCCGGGTTGGGCCTGGCGCTGGTGGCCAAGATCGTGGGCGACCATGGCGGGGTGATCGAATGTGACTCCGTTCCGGGCCGCACCATATTTCGCGTTTTGTTGCCCAAGGCGCGGGCGGAGGACATCTGATGGCCGCGACCGTTCTGATCTGCGACGACGACAGCGCCATCCGCACCGTGCTGAACCAGGCGCTGGGGCGCGCCGGTTATGACGTGCGCACCACCGGCACCGCGGCGGGCCTGTGGCGCCTGGTTTCGGCGGGAGAGGGCAATCTGGTCATCACCGATGTGGTGCTGCCGGACGAAAGCGGCTTCGACCTCATCCCGCGCATCAAGCGCATGCGTCCAGACCTGCCGATCGTGGTGATGAGCGCGCAGAATACGCTGCTCACCGCCATCACCGCCGCCGAGCGTGGTGCCTTTGAATATCTGCCCAAGCCCTTTGATCTCAAGGAGCTGACCAATGTCGTGATGCGCGCCCTGGCCAGTCCGCAGACCAAGCGGGATGGCGCGATCGGGGCGGCAGAGGAGAAACTGCCTCTCATCGGGCGCTCGCCTGCGATGCAGGAAATCTATCGTGTCATCGCGCGGCTCACCCAGACCGATCTCACCGTGATGATCATGGGCGAAAGCGGCACCGGCAAGGAGCTGGTGGCGCGCGCGCTGCACGATTACGGCAAGCGCCGTCATGGCAGCTTCGTGGCGGTCAACATGGCGGCCATTCCCAAGGAGCTGGTGGAAAGCGAATTGTTCGGCCATGAGCGCGGCGCCTTCACCGGCGCCACCAACCGCGGCATCGGGCGTTTCGAGCAGGCCGAAGGCGGCACCCTGTTCCTGGACGAGATCGGCGACATGCCGCTCGAAGCGCAGACCCGGCTGCTGCGCGTCCTGCAGCAGGGCGAATACACCACGGTGGGCGGTCGCACGGCGATCAAGACCGATGTGCGCATCATCGCCGCCACCAACCGCGATCTGCGCCAGCTGATCAGCCAGGGCCTGTTCCGCGAGGATCTGTATTACCGCCTCAATGTCGTGCCGCTGCGCCTGCCGCCGCTGCGCGAACGGGTGGAGGATATTCCCGACCTGGTGCGCCATTTCCTGCGCAAGGCGGAAGACGAGGGGTTGCCGCACAAGACGCTGGACAATGATGCACTCGACCTGCTGCGGCGCCATCGCTGGCCGGGCAATGTGCGCGAGCTGGAAAACCTGATCCGCCGCCTGGCGGTGCTGCAGTCGGGCGACCAGATTTCCGCCGCGGCGATTGGCGTTGAATTGAAAGAACCGCCCAAGACCTTCGCGGCGGATTCCGGCGAGGGACCGCAATCCCTGGCCGCCGCGGTGGAGCAGTATCTCACCCAGTATTTCCTCGCCCAGGGCGACAAGCTGCCGCCGGCGGGGGTTTATGACCGCATCGTGCAGGAGGTGGAGCGGCCGCTGATCTCCATCTGCCTCGCTGCCACCCGCGGCAACCAGATCCGGGCTGCCCAATTGTTGGGCCTTAACCGTAATACCCTGCGAAAGAAAATTAGAGATCTCGGGTTGGAGGTCATTCGGGGGTTGCGCAGCGAATAGCTGGGCAACGGCGCAGGGCCGCGCGCGACAGCGACTTGAGCGGCGCGAGCCCGGGACTGCCCGATCGGTACGCCGATCTTATTTTCCTCAGCTCCCCAATAATCCCGCAGATTTACTGGATTTGTCCCACTAACCCTGTGTTCGAATTGTAACGCAGCATTCTTGCAACAGTCCGTGCCTTGGCTACACTCCGCCCTTGAACCGGGTCGGGGTGGGGCCGGTCGCAACGGAAGACATGGCAAACGAAACAACGCTCCAGGAGCGGCGCACAGGTTTGCGCGCGGTATCCCGGCCATCACAATTGGCGTTCGGCGTCGCGATCCTGGCGGTGATCTCGGGCTGCGTGACCTATGCGCTGCTGACCGGCCTGGTGCCTTACACGCCCGACCGGGCCGGCTTGATCGCAATGTTGCTGATCAACCTGACATTGATGCTTTCGCTGGCGGCGCTGATCGGCTGGAGGCTGGCGCGGCTCTGGGCGACGCGCCGTTCGGGACGTGCCGGCGCTCGGTTGCATGTGCGGCTGGTGGCCTGGTTCTCGGCCATCGCGGTGGTTCCGGCCATCCTTGTCGCCATCTTTGCGGCGGTGACGCTAAACTTGGGCCTGGACGCGATCTTCTCCGCCCCCGTCAAGAACGCGCTCGGCAATGCCGTCAGCGTTTCGCAGGTCTATATCAAGGAACATGAAGCCAGCCTGCTGGGCGATATCCGCTATATCGCCGACGCCCTGCAGAGCGACCCGCGGCTGTTCGACGAAGAACGCCAGGTGCGCGCCGGCATGCTGTTCGCCAAGCTCGGCACCGTCACGCAAAATCGCGGCTTGCAGGCCTCCTATATTCTGGACAGCAAGGGCCACATTCTCGGCAGCACCAAGAAGCAGTCGATGAAGGACCCGCGGCCGCCCACGGCCGCCGACTTCGCCCAGGCCCGCCAGGGCATCGTGGTGGACACGCCGGACAATGGCACCGTCACCGCGCTGGTGCAGCTGCAAACCCTGAACGACGCCTATCTGGAAGTGGTGCGCGTCGTCGATCCGCAGGTGTTCGGTTATTACCAGCGCACCAAGGCGGCGGTCAGCGAGTATGACCGGCTCGATCAGAACCGCTCCCAGGTCGCGCTGGTCTTCGCGCTCCTTTATGCCGTGGTGTCGCTGGTGGTGCTGCTGGCCGCGATCTGGTCGGGCCTGTGGGCCGCCAACCGCCTGGTGCGCCCCATCTCCAACCTGATCGATGCGGCGGGACGGGTGTCGGAAGGCGATCTCGACGCCCAGGTGCGGGTCGAACGCGACGATGACGAACTGGCGACACTGGGCATCGCCTTCAACCGCATGACCCAGCAATTGTCCGCCCAGCGCGCCGATCTGGTTGCCGCCGGCAAGCTGATCGACATCCGCCGCCGCTTCACCGAAACCGTGCTTTCGGGCGTCAGCGCCGGCGTTATCGGCATCGACCATGAGGGACGCATCACCCTGATCAACCGCGCCGCCGCCCGGCTGCTGGATGCGGCGCAGGAAGATCTGGAAAGCAGCCACTATTCCGAGGCCGTACCGGAACTGGCGCCGTTGATCCTGCGCGCCATGTCCGAGCCGGTTGGCCGTGCCGGCGGGGAAGTCATTATCAAGCGCGCCGGTTCGCCCCGCACCCTCAGCGTCCAGGTCACCAGCGAGCGCGACACCGCCGAAGGCTTTGTCGTCACCTTTGACGACATCACCGACCTGGTCGGCGCCCAGCGCACCGCCGCCTGGGCCGATGTCGCCCGCCGCATTGCCCATGAGATCAAGAATCCGCTGACCCCGATCCAGCTCTCGGCCGAGCGCCTCAAGCGCAAATATTCCCACGAGATCGTCACCGATCCGGAAGTCTTCCAGCAATGCACCGACACCATCGTGCGGCAGGTGGGCGATATCGGCCGCATGGTGGACGAATTCTCGTCCTTCGCGCGCATGCCCACTCCGGTGATGAAGCGCGAAAACGCCCAGGAACTGCTGCAACAGGCGCTGTTCCTGCAACGCGTCGCCAATCCGCAAATCACCTTCTCCACCGACGCGCCCAAGGAGCCGGTGCATTTCGAGGGCGATGGCCGCTTGATCAACCAGGCCCTGACCAATGTGCTGAAGAATGCGGGCGAGGGGATCGCCGCGCGCATCGCCAAGGGCGATGACGAGCCGGGCAAGATCAGAATTGCGCTCCAGCCTAATGGCGCCAGCTTCGCCTTCCGCGTCACCGACAATGGCATCGGCCTGCCGCCGGAACACAAGCACCGCCTGACCGAGCCCTATGTCACCACCCGTGCCAAGGGCACGGGGCTGGGCTTGGCGATCGTGCGCAAGATCATGGAAGACCATGGCGGGGATATCACCCTGGCCGATGTCGAGGGCGAAGGCGGCGCGGAAGTCACGCTGACGTTCCCCTTCGCGCAGAAAAACCTGAAGGCCCAGAGTTCAGAAAAGGCCGATACTTCGGAAAAGGGAAGTGAAGATGAGCAAAAACGGATCGCTGATCGCGTCTGAGATCCTGATCGTCGATGACGAAGAGGATATCCGCGATCTGATCTCGGGGATTCTGCGGGACGAGGGCTATACCACCCGCGTTGCGGGCGATTCCGAATCCGCGCTGGCCGCCATCCGCGCCCGCCGCCCGCAGCTGGTGGTGCTGGATATCTGGCTGCAGGGCAGCAAGCTGGACGGCATCGAGGTGCTGGACACCATCAAGCGCGAACAGGCCAACCTGCCGGTGGTGATGATTTCCGGCCACGGCACCATCGAAACCGCCGTCGCCTCGATTAAGAAGGGCGCCTATGACTTTGTCGAAAAGCCCTTCAAGGCCGACCGTTTGCTGCATGTGGTGGAACGCGCCCTGGAATCTGCGCGCCTGAAGCGCGAAGTCCAGGAACTCAAGCTGAGAGCCGGCGACGAGGGCGAGATGGTGGGCAATTCCCCGACCATCGCCCAATTGCGGGTGCTGATCGACAAGATCGCCCCCACCAACAGCCGCGTGCTGATCGCCGGCCCGGCCGGCTCGGGCAAGGAAGTGGCGGCCCGCCTGATCCATGCCCGCTCGCGCAGGGTCGGCAACGCCTTTGTCGCCATCAACTGCGCCACCATGGAGCCGGACCGGCTGGAAGCCGAATTGTTCGGCGTGGAAAGCATGGACGGCCCGCGCAAGACCGGCCTGTTCGAGCTGGCGCATAACGGCACGCTGTATCTGGACGAAGTCTCCGACATGCCTTTGGAAACGCAAGGCAAGATCCTGCGCGTTCTAATAGACCAGACCTTTACCCGGGTCGGTGGCCAGAGCCGCGTGCAGGTGGACGCGCGCGTGATCTGCTCGACCACCCGCGATCTGCGCGGCGAGACCGAAGCGGGGCGTTTCCGCGAAGACCTGTATCACCGGCTCAATGTGGTGCCGGTGCGCATCCCGTCGCTGGCCGAGCGCCGCGACGACATTCCGGTGCTGGTCAGCCACTTCATGAAGCGGCTGTCGGCGGCCGGCGGCCTGCCCATGCGCATCATCGGCGACGACGCCATGGCGATCCTGCAGACCCATGGCTGGCCCGGCAATGTCCGCCAGCTGCGCAACATTGTGGAACGCCTGCTGATCCTGGCCAGCGATGACGTCACCGAGGCGGTCACCGCCGACCTGTTGCCCACCGATCTGGGTTCGGGCATGGGCGGCGGCAAGTCGGGCGACCTGGTGATCTCGCTGCCCCTGCGCGAGGCGCGCGAAATCTTCGAGCGCGATTACCTGATGGCGCAGATCAACCGCTTCGGCGGCAACATTTCGCGCACCGCGGCCTTTATCGGCATGGAGCGCTCGGCCCTGCATCGCAAGCTGAAATCCCTGGGCGTGGGTTCGGCCCAGGGCATTCCCAACTAACGCCACTGTCATGGCCCGCAAATGCGGGCCACCCAGGTGAGATCGGCTCGAGCTTGAATAATAGAACTGAGAATTTTCCGATGCTGTCGCGCAGACGTCATCTGGATGGCCCGCATTGGCGGGCCATGACAATTGAGGTTGCATGAAGAAGTGGAGCGCAACTGGTAATCCGACGGGCCGCATTGCCTACGTCAACGGCCGCTACCTGCCGCATGCCCAGGCGGGGGTGCATATCGAGGACCGCGCCCTGCAACTGGGCGACGGAATCTACGAAGTCACCAATGTCATTGACGGCCAGCCGATAGACGAAGAGCCCCATCTCGACCGCATGGAACGTTCCTTGCGCGAACTGGGCATGGACATGCCGATGGGCCGCGCCGCCCTCAAGCTGGTGATGCGCGAGATGATCGCGCGCAACCGCATCGCCAACGGACTTTTGTATCTGCAGGTGACGCGCGGCGCGGCGCGCCGCGATCATGTGCCGCCAAAAAACCCGCCGCGACCGACCCTGATCCTCACCATGCGCGCCCAGGACATGGCGGCGCTGGCGGTGCGGATGGAAAAAGGCATCGCCGTTTCCACCCAGCCGGACGTTCGCTGGGGGCGCTGCGACATCAAGACGGTGCAGCTCTTGCCCAACCTCCTGGCCAAGCAGGCGGCCAAGCAGGCCGGCGCCTTTGAAGCCTGGCTGGTGGATGATGACGGTTATGTAACCGAAGGCGGCTCGACCAATGCCTGGATCGTGGACGGCGAGGGCCATGTCATCACCCGCGACCTGTCGAGCGCCATCCTGCCGGGGGTGACGCGCAAGATCATGCTGGACGCGATGGCGGCGGCGCAGGTGAAGGTGGTTGAGCGCAAATTTACCGTGACCGAAGCGCTGGGGGCGCGGGAAGCCTTCATCTCCTCGGCAACCGGCGCCGCGGTTCCGGTGGTGACGATCGACGGCAAACCGATCGGCGATGGCAGGCCGGGCCCGGTCACTAGGCGAATCCGGGATTTGTATGCCGAAAAAGCAGGCATCAAATAGGGCTATAAGGGCACTATTTCCCCCTTTCGCAATTGCAGCATTGCGATACACTCGCAGGCCAAGATGCTTAGCGAGACCCCCCTCGCGCGGCTGAAACAATGGGCGAACCCATGAGCGACAAACAACAGAACCTTCAAGACACGTTTTTAAACGCCGTCCGCAAAAGCAAGTCCGCCGTCACCATCTTCCTGGTCAATGGCGTCAAGCTTCAGGGCAACATCACCTGGTTCGACAATTTCTGCGTGCTGCTGCGCCGCGATGGCCAGTCGCAGCTGGTCTACAAGCACGCGATTTCGACCGTGATGCCGATGGGCCCGATCCAGCTTCAGGACGAGCCGGCAGAAAGCTAAGTTGGCCTCCCGCGCTTTTGTCATCCATGTCGAGCCGAAAGGCCGCACGGCGTCAGCGCGCGCTTTGCGGGATGCTGAGGCGCGCCTGGCTGAAGCGGTCGGGCTGACCGCCGCCATTCAGCTTGATGTGGTGGAGGCGCAGATCGCGCCCCTGGCGCGGCCCATCCCGGCGACATTGCTGGGGAGCGGCAAGGTGGACGAGATCGCGGCTCTGGCCAAAGCCGAAGAGCCCGAAGTCATCATCGTCAACGCCCATCTGACGCCGGTGCAGCAGCGCAACCTGGAGAAGGCGTGGAACAGCAAGGTGCTGGACCGCACCGCCGTCATCCTGGAAATCTTCGGGGCGCGCGCCGCCACGCGCGAAGGGCGGCTGCAGGTCGAGCTGGCCCATCTCAACTATCAGCGCTCGCGGCTGGTCCGGTCCTGGACCCATCTCGAACGCCAGCGCGGCGGCTTCGGCTTTCTGGGTGGCCCCGGCGAAAGTCAGATCGAGACCGACCGGCGCCTGATTGCCGGACGCATCACTAGGATCAAAAAGGAACTGGAAACGGTCAAGCGCACCCGCGGCCTTGGCCGCCAGGCCCGCAAAAAAGTGCCGTTCCCGGTGGTGGCGCTGGTCGGCTACACCAATGCCGGCAAATCCACTTTGTTCAACCGGCTGACCGAATCCGAGGTGCTGGCCAAGGACCTGCTGTTCGCCACCCTGGATCCCACCATGCGGGGCGTAAAGCTGCCCAAGGGGACCAGGATCATCCTCTCCGACACAGTGGGCTTCATCGCCGACCTTCCCACCGAACTGATCGCCGCCTTCCGCGCCACTCTGGAGGAGGTGCTGGAGGCCGATGTGATCGTGCATGTGCGCGACGCCGCCCACGACGAGACGGCCGCCCAGAAGGCCGATGTGCTGGCGGTGTTGGAGGAGCTGGGCGTGCCGAGCGCCTCCAAATCAGCTGGCCGGCCCATGCTGGAAGTGCTGAACAAGATCGACCTTCTGGAACCCGGGCAGCGGGCAGGGCTCTTGGGGCGCAAGGGCGAAGTGATCGCGGCTTCGGCGCTGACGGGCGAGGGCATCCCGGCCCTTCTGGAAGCCTTCGAGACGGCGGTGACGCGTGGCAACATCACCTTGACCCTGAAACTGGACGCTGCTGACGGCAGCGATCTGGCCTTTGCCTATCGCCATGCCCAAGTGCTGGAGCGGCGCGAGCGGGGTGACAAGATCAGTCTTTCCTTGCGCGTCCACCCCGACGATCTGGGCCGGTTCGAGAGCCGGTTTCCCAAGAAAATTGTGCTGGAACAGGGTTCTGGCTCGAGAAGCTAAAGAAAATTGTCATGGCCCACCGGAGTGTGGGCCATCCAGGTGAAATCGCGCTTAGTCTGCAGGTGGGGCGCTGGCGTCATCTGGGTGGCCCGCATTCGCGGGCCATGACAGCAAGGCTAAAGGCTCTTTTCCCGTTTCTTGGCGTCCTGCCACAGGGCTTCCATCTCCTCCAGGCTGGCCGTGCCGGGCTGGATGCCGCGGGCGGCCAGGCTGGTCTCGATATGGTGGAAGCGGCGGGTGAACTTGGCGTTGGCGGACCGCAGGGCGGCTTCCGGATCGACCTTGAGGTGCCGGGCCAGGTTGGCGACCACGAACAGCAGGTCGCCGATCTCTTCCTCGCGTTCGGCCTGGGTGGTGGCCTCGGCCACCTCGCGGGCTTCCTCGGCGATCTTCTCGATCACCAGATCCGCATTGTTCCAGTCAAATCCGACGCTTGAAGCCCGGCGCTGAAGCTTTTCGGCGCGCATCAGGGCGGGAAGGGCGCTGGCAACATCGTCCAGCAGTCCGGTCCGACCGGCCGTGGCGCGCTCACTTTCCTTGAGCTTTTCCCAGAAATCCTTCTGGGCCGCCGCGTCGGCTTTGGCTTCGTCGGTACCGAAGACATGGGGATGGCGGCGGATCATCTTGGCGGTGACGGCTTCGACCACATCGCCGAAATCGAACAGCCCGGCTTCCTCGGCCATGCGGGCGTGAAACACGACCTGGAACAGCAAATCGCCCAGCTCGCCGGGCAGGGATTTGAGGTCGCCGTCCGCGATGACGCTGGCAACCTCGTAGGCTTCCTCGATGGTGTAAGGCGCGATGGTCGCGAATGTCTGCGCACGGTCCCAGGGACAGCCATCGGCAGCGCGCAACCGCTGCATGACTTCCAGCAGCACGGCGATGTCGCGGCTGGGTTTCAGTTCAGGCGGCGGATTCGTCATCCGGCCATTGGAGGGACGGGCGGCGGGCGCCGCAAGCCGCCATATCCCCGCACATATCAAATTCTCGTATAAGTAATATTATGGGAAATGTGGAGGTCGTGAAAGTCACCCCGGCAATACTTTCGGCCGGATTGCGCGAGTTCGACACTCGTCGTGATGCTTCGGACGATTACTCTTTGGTTCAAGATATTTATACCGCCATGCGGGAAGCTGGCCGACCGGATGCAGCCGCCGGAAAAGCCGCGAAATCTTGTCGGGCTTGAGCATGAAATGGCAAGTTAGGTACATGCAGATATCTTCGATATCGCCAATTAACTGCCGCACTATTTGAATTGAAAATGGGCGGCTCCTCTCCAGCCGTTTATGATGCGCTACATACTTTGTAGTGATGACCTGATCAGATCCAACGCCGTAGTGTAGCAAGTCATTTCTAGCTTTATTTATAACGGCTAACTGATTCAGAACGCCTAGCAACTCTCTCACAGATTTTCCACGAAGCCTTCTTGCCTCGATCACCCTTTTAATTGTTGTGATCCCGCTATCTACCCGCATGGGAGCGAGGGAAGCCAAGCCGACAATGAAGGGGCTTATTTTCGTGTAGTTTACAGCGACGTACAATAATGAAACTTCAGCCTCGGAAAATTGGGAGATGAAATTTCCGATGGCTTGATCATACTCTGCCTCTTCGGATGTGGTCCGTGTTATCAAAGTATAGAAACCGGGAGTTTCCGTATCAGCCATGAACGAAAAATCCCCTTCCCAAACGAGTAGAACAGCGGCGTGACGCAGCCTTAGCCGAGACGCTGGCAACGTGCCCAACCCTGCGCACGGCCAAGAAGGCACCGAGTCCCGGTAAAGCTAAAGGGAAAAAGACGGAAATGTTGCTGACCTTGGCCCTATATGCAGCGCTTGCGGCAAGTCCTTGCAAGGTCGAGGGGGCGGCGAAGTATATCCGGCCGCATAAATTTGTCCGCCACCCGGTCACCTCAGCAGAAGACGCTATCCAATCAGCCCGCGAGCAAATCTATGGTCTCGGGTTCGACCGTCCAAAGAATTGGCGCCCGGATACTGTAAAGCGATCAGGAGACCTTTGGATGTTGAGCGAAGGCTACATGATGACTTGGCAATTGTCGGCAAAAGATGGATGCATTTTGCGATGGTCGGTTTTCTGACCACTTAACGCCCTGTTCGGGGTGGCCGCCATTCCGGAAACCGTATCGCTATAACCTGATTTCCGGCGTACAAGGCACGATGGAAAAGCCGCCCGCCAAGCCCTCAGCGCCCAAGCCCAAGATGAGCCCGCCCCTGCCCGCCACCAAGGCGGAACATGCGGCGTTCAAGCGTTCCAACAAGACCGCCTTCAAGCCGGCGCCTCGCAAGAGCTAGGACGGCAGGCCTTCTTTTTTCGCAAAACTGACGAAGACGCCCTGGCCTGCGCGCGAAGCACAATCAGCTCTGGCCAGGTGCGCGCGTCACGATGAAATCCTTCAGCCGGTCGCTGGCCAGCGTGAAGCTGGGATCATATTCCAGCGCCTTGCGATAGTCGGCATAGGCTTCGCGGTAGCGGCCGAGATAATCCCAGGCCATGGCGCGGTTGTAATAGCCGATCTGGGGAAAGCTCATGCCCAGCGCCATACCCTTGTCGATCTGCGCGATGGCCTCATGGAACTGTTTCTTGCGGATCAGCATCGAGCCCAGATTGACATGCGGGTCGCCCAGCGACGGGTCCAGCCCGATGGCGGACTTGAAGTCGGCCTCGGCCCGGTCGACCTCGTTGATCATGTTCAGCAGCACGCCGCGATTGTCATAGGTCGCGGCCTTGTCATGGGTGTTGAGCCGGTCCTGCCTGAAGGCCAGGTCGCACAGCCGGACGCCCTCGCGCGGTTTGGTGCCGGCCTTGGCATGGATGAAGCATTCATGGGCCAGCCCGCTGCCGGTGGACACCACGGTCTGGGCGCCGGCGGCACCCGAAAGCGCCAGCGCGGCGGCGATGGCCATGGCGAAAACCCTCATACCGAACTCCGGGAGGGAAGTTGCCAGCGTAATATACACCCGTTCGCCGACCCGGCATGGATTGTTTTGGCCGGAGCTTTGGGACAAGGTTCCCGCAACAAAAACACAGGTTTGAGGAGAGAACATGAAGCTGTCTCGCAAGTTTATCGGGCTGGGCATCGCCGCCCTCGCCTTGCCCGCCATTCTGGGCACCGCCCTGCCCGCCGCCGCCCAGACCCAGCATCCGGTCAAGCATTTCAGCTCCGGCGCCGATGTGGCGGCCATGATCGCCGAGGCCAAGGCCAGCGGCGGCAACAAGAACATCCTGATCGCCAATGACGAGGGCTATCCGGTGATGATGGAGTTCCGCGTCAAACAGACCAACGCCTCCAACCATCCCACCCAGTCCGAACTGGTCGAAGTGCTGGAAGGCAGCTGCGTGCTGGTGACCGGCGGCAAGCTGGTTGATGGCGCGATCCAGGGCGGCACGTCGCGCCCGATCGCCAAGGGCGACTATGCCCTGATCCCGTCCAACACCCCGCACTGGTTCACCCAGCCCCAGGGCCTGGCGTTGATGACCATCCACATGCCGGTGCCTGCGAAGTAAGCGGCTGCTCAGTCCAGGGCGAAGACGTACAGCACATTGCCCGTGCCGGGGCGGCGGACCTCGTGCAGCAGGGCCGTCGGCTTCGCTTGCGGGCTGCCGCCGCCAAGGCCGGTGGTGACGGCGATATATTGCTTGCCGTCCAGGCTGAAGCTGACCGGATAGCCCTGCACCGTGTTGCCCAGCCGGGTTTCCCAGATCACCTTGCCGCTCTTCACATCCACCGCCTTGAAGCGGCGGTCGAAGTCGCCCACGAAGGCGACGCCGCCCGCCGTGGACAGCACCGCCGACAGGAAGGGCGCGCGCTGCTCCCAGCTCCACATTTCCTTCATGTCGCTGGCGCGATAGGCCGACAGCCGGCCCAGCTGCTGTTTTGAGCCGGGGGTGAAGTAGAATTTCTGCTGGGCCGCGGTGCCGCCGCCGCCAAGCTTCTGGTCCACATCCAGGCCCCGGATCATCACGCAACTCTGGCTGAGGGGGATGATCAACTGGTCGCTGGGCTGGTGATAGCTGGTGGCCTGCCAGTCATGGCCGCCCTGCGGGCCCGGACACGAAGAGAACCATTCGTTGGTCTTCTGGTTGCGGATGTCCTCGCGATAGGTCACCTCGCCCGTCTTCTGGTCGATCTTGGAAAAGACGTTCTGGAAGATGGTCTCCTTGGCGGCGATGAACTTGCCGGTGACGCGGTCCAGCTTCCACAGGATGCCGGGCTTGCCGATGGTCAGCAGGGTCTTTTCCTGGCCGTGATCGACCAGCACGCGCTCGAACACCTCATCCAGGTCCAGCGTCTCGCCCGGGGCGTGCTGGAAATACCATTTCAGCGCGCCGGTATCGGGATTGAGCGCCAGGGTCGAGCTGGAATAAAGCGTGGCGGCGTCGCCGCTTTTGCGGCTGGCGCGGAACCAGGGCTTGGTCTGGGCCGTGCCCCAATAGGTCGTGTTGAGGTCGGGATCGTAGGTGCCCGCGATCCAGGTATCGCCGCCGCCGCGCAACAGGTTCGGCAGCCCGTTCCAGGTATCGCCGCCCGGCTGGCCTTCCAGCGCGGTGGTATGGAATTTCCAGGCCGGCGCGCCGGTTCTGGCATCGAAGGCGCTGATGTAACAATTGTTCAGCGAATAGCTGTCGCAGCCGGTCATGCCCGACAACACCTTGCCGCGCATCACCATCACCCCGCCCGTGGCGGAATTGCGGTCGCTGCCCAGCTTCTGGCGCCAGACTTCGGCGCCGGTGCGCGCGTCCAGCGCATGGACCACAGCATCGGTGGTGGCGACATAGACCTTGTCTTCATAGATCGCCAAAGCGCGGTTGCCGCCATAGGCAACACGCGATTGCGGGCCCAGCCGGTTTTCCCAGATCAGGTCGCCGGTCCTCGCATCCAGCGCCTGCACCGTGTTCGACGTGTTGGCCAGGAAGATCACGCCGGCATGGACGATCGGGGTCGGCTGGTTGGCGCCAAACTCGTTCATGTTCCACGCCCATTTCAGCGTCAGGCCTTTGACGTTGGCGGCGTTGATTTGCTTCAGCGGGCTGTAGCTCCAGCCCTGGTAATTGCGCCGGTACATCAGCCATTCGCCGTCCGGCGGATTGCGCAGCATCTCGTCACTGACGTCGGTATAGTTTTGCACCGTGCCCTTGACGGTGTGACCCAGCACGAAGGGAAGGGTCGTCTGGTCCGGGCGTCCGGGCGGCCGGGTGATGGCCGGTGGGGATGCGGGCTGTTTTGCGCCGCGTGCCGACGGCTTGGCGGCAGCGATCTGCGCCGGGGCGCTGCCCGTGGCGACGCTGGAAATCCTGACGCTGACAGTTTTGTTGAAGGGCTTGGCGCCGGCTTTCGCGCCATTGGCCGCCAGCAGATAGGCAACGACGTTTGTGTATTGGGCTTCGCTCAGGCTGGCGGGCGCGCCCACAGGCATCGACACCGCGATGAACTTGTAGAAGTCGGCGGTGGTGCGGCTGCCCCAGGCGGTTACAAAGCCCTTGCCACCCACCGGCGGCGCGTCGCCGCCGCCCGTCAGATTGTCGCGGTGGCAACCGGCGCATTGCTGGGTGTAGACCGTCTTGCCGGCGGCGGCCTGCTGGGCGGTGTAGATGCCGGCGGCCTGTGGCTGTTGCTGGGCAACCGCATAGGCCCCGCCCAATCCGATAATGACGGCAGCGCCCGCCAGACGTTTCGCGGTAACCGACATGCTAGTTCCTTTTGGCTTCCAGCCAGCCCTGAAGATTGCCCTCAGGCGCTTTTTCACTGTCGATGCGGATATAGATCGCCTCGCGGTTCAGCGCTTCGATCTGGGCGGATGTGAGCTGCACACTGCCCGACACGGTGCCTTGCGGCGCGCGCGTGGCGGTCAGCGTTCCGATGGCTTCACCCAGCACGCCCTTCATAAGACCCATGCGCACCGACGCGGCGATCGCGGGCGAGGTCAGATCCTTGAAGGTGCCGTTCACGGTCAGGGTGTTGCCGGTCAGCGTGGCGCTGACCTGCCCGATGCTGCCGATGATATCAGCCCGGCTGGAGGCGTCGAACGGCGCCGGGTCAATCTGGGTTTCATAGTCCGCCGCTCGGGCGGGGGCCCACGCAGAAGCACAGACCAGCAACAGCGCGGCCGCGATTCCAAGAACGCGCGAAAAGCGTGTCATGCCCCCTCCCCTGGTCCGTCGCTTTAGATCTGCGGCGGCAGCTTCACGCCCAGCACATGACGCAGATAGTTGATGTTGTGCATGATGTAATTGTCGGTCGCGACCTGAATATTGCCGCCGATGGCGTCAAAGCCGTCATCGCCCTTGCGCGGACCGTCCACGTCCATCACCACCCAGCCCTTGAAGCGCCGTTCGCGCAGCACCTTGAAGATGCCGGGGAAGTCGACGCCGCCGCCGCCGAAATTGTGATAGACCGAGGCTTCCTTGTGCATTTCGGGCGTCGGGGTCTGTTTGTTGCCGCGGAACTTGGCATAGGTGTCCTTCATGTGGATCTCGGCCAGGCGCGGGAAATAGTCGCTGATCATCTGCACCGCATCGGCTCCGCCCAATGTCAGGTGCCCGGTATCGGCGGTGAGCCAGACATATTTGGGATCGGTCAGTTCCATGGCGCGGCGAATTTCCGCCTCGCGCTCCAGCGGGCCCCAGATGTGCGGATGCGGCGCCAGGCGGATGCCGTATTCCAGGGTGCGGCGACCCAGCTCGTTCAGCGTGTTGCAGAGCTGCTTCATCTGCTCGTCATTGGGACCACCCGGCGGACGCGCGCCCATATTGATCTTCCAGTGATCACACTCGAACACCTGCAGGAAGTCGCGGGCGAAGGCGACATGGTCCGCGATGGTCTTGGGAATGTGCTCTTTGTCTATGAAGTTTGTGGACTGCGTCTTTCCGCCATTGGAGGCGTCGATCATGGTGACGTTGTTGTCGCGGCAGATTTTGAGCAGCTCCTGGGGCTTGTTGCGATACTCTTCCCAACCACCGGCATAGGGCTCGATGCCCTGCAGTCCCAGCTTGGAGCACAGCCGGATCGCCTGTTCGGTGGAATAAACCCGTGTCGCGCCCGTGCCGGCCTCGCCCCAGATCGAGCCGGTGGTGCCGAACAGCATGTCGGGATTTACCGGATCGAGCGGCTTGTGCTTGAGCTTCTGCGCCCAGGCCGGCGCGCTGGTGGTCAGCCCGGCGGAAAGAGTCGCGGCGGCAGCGGTGGCGCCCACGATGAAATGACGGCGTTGCAATTTTTCCATGGCTGTTTCCCTAAAGAGCGTTTGTGTTTTGCTGGACGTTTGGGCGCGGGTGACATTAAGTCAAGTGCGGCGTAACGCGCGGCGCATCCAAACTCCTGCTGCAATGCAACAAGCCCGCTGCTGGTGCGAAGATTTGCGACAGATGGCCTGCCTCGCCCGATTTACTCCCCCGCGCAAAAATGACAGCCTGTCTTTCGGGCGCGCATCTGGGTGCGCGGGGTGAAAAGCGGCGCAAGAAAAACAGCCGCGCTGGAGACGTCATGAATACCACACGCAGAATGTTCGTCGGCATGGGTGCGGCGGCAACCGCTATGGCCGCGGCCGGCATGACGACAGCGAATGCGCAGTCCGCCAACAAGTCCAAGTTCTGGATCGCGGCGGTGACGCCCTGTGACAAGAGCTACAAGTTCGATTCCGGCGCCTATCGTGAGCAGCTTGCCTGGTGGAAAAGCCAGGGCGCGGACGGTGTCCTGGTGCTGGGCACCAATGGAGAAGGCCCTTCCTTTTCGGTCGCGGAACGCAAGGCCGTCGCCTCGTTTGCGCTGAAGAACAAGATGGGGCTGGACATGATTGTCGGCACTGGAACCGCCAATTACCAGGAAGCCATCGAACTGTCGCAACATGCGGCGGGCGAAGGCGCGGACAGCGTGCTGATCACCCCGCCCTTTTTCTTCAAGAGCCCCAGGCAGGACGGCGTGGTCAATTATTTCGACCTGATCTTCGCGCAGGTGAAGTCGCCGGTGCTTTACTACCATATCCCCCGCGTCACGGGCGTTCCGGTGGATGTAACGGTGCTGAAGGCGCTGACCCGGCATCCCAATTTCATCGGCCTGAAGAATTCCAATGGCGATCCGGCCGAGTATCAATCCTTCGCCAGTGGGCTGCCGACCAGCCTCAACATCATCTCGGGCACCGACAACAATATGCTGGCAGCGCTGCGGCATGGCAGCGGCGTTATCCTGGGTTCGGGCAATATCTACACCAAGCAGGTGGCAGCGATTTTCGCGGCGCACCGCGCCGGGCGCGATCCGCAGCCGGAATATGACCGGCTGATGGCGGCGGTGAAGCTGATGCAGGCCAACGGCTATGGCAGCAACTACAACGCCATCAAATATGCGCTGAACCAGATGATGGGTGTCAGCCGCATCAACTATGCCCGCCCGCCGCATGTGCCCCTGACCGATCAGGAGATGGCCAGCCTGCGGGCCGGCGTCGCGCAACTCAAGGCAATGGGCTGAAGCAATTTTCGGCAGGCGCATGGTGTGGCTGCCGCTTTCTTTCTTCTGGAGACGAATTGATGCGAATTTCGAAGCAGATCATGCTGGGCTGCGCCGCCGCCCTGGTGGCGTCGGGGGCCCTGCCCGTACTGGCGCAACCCGCCAAGTCGCTGCTGGCTTATTCCCCCAAGCCGACCAAGCTTCCGGCCTATGGCAGCAACAAGCCGGTGACCCGCCTTTCGGAGGTGCTGGCCAAGCATAAGGGCCAGGCCAGCTGGACCGAGCAGGTGATCAAGACCGACCGATTCGACACCCGCTGGGTGCAGATGGCGCCGGGCGAAAAGCTTTCCACCCGCTATTACGGCGACGACCGCGTGATGTGGGTGGTGTGGCAGGGCCAGATCCGCTTCAACATCGAAGGCCAGGAGCCGTTCGTGGCCTCCAAGGGCTTCCTGGTGCAGGTACCGCAGCGCGTGCGCTACAGCGCCGAGACCGTCGGCAGCGAACCGTCTCTGCGCTATGAAGTGACCCGCTCCGGCCAGCTTCCCAACTTCCCCGCCGACAATGGCGAACCCAAGCCGCCCAATGCGCCGGATGGCACCGAATATGTGAAGGTGTCCACCCCCACCCTGCCCGACAAGTATGAAGGGGTGAACAAGCCGTTCGTGGATTTCTTCAAGGACGTGGTGGCAAAGGACCCGGTAAAGGGACCCAACCCGTCGCTGGTGATGATGGATGAAGGCAACATGTCCAACATCATCCGCGGCAAGGGCGTTGTCACGCCGCCGCCGAGCAACAAGGGGCACTTCCATGTCGGCCGCGACGAGTTCTGGTTCATCCTGGAAGGCAAGATCGATTACCTGATCGAGGATATCGGCCTGCTCACCGCCGATGCCGGCGACATCGTGTTCGTGCCGCCGGGCCGCTGGCATCGCGCCAGCTTCGCCGACGGACAGACCGACACGCGCCTGTCCTTCAACGCCAATCCCTACACATTCCACGCTTTCGGCCCCGATTCCGGCGGCTCGCAGTAAAGGACCGCAACCATGCGAAACATCACGAAACTTGCGGCCGTAGCGCTTGCACTCCTGGTCATTCCCGCCACCGCGCAGGACCGCAAGGTTTACATGTCCTGGGCGCCCAAAAAGTTGATCGCCTATTCGGCGCCCAACAAGCCCATCACCCGCCTGCCCGAAGTGCTCGCCAAGCATAAAGGCCAGAAGAGCTGGAAGGAGGATGTGGTCAAAACCGACCGCTATCACGCCCAGTGGATCCAGATGGCGCCGGGTGAAAAGACCCGCACCGTCTTCTATGCCGACGATCGCACCGTCTGGATCGTGTGGGGCGGCCAGGTCCGCTTCAACATCCAGGGCCAGGAACCGTTCGTCGCCACCAAGGGCTTTTTGGTGCAGACGCCGCTGCGCATGCGCTCCAGCCTGGAAGTGGTGGGCAATGAACCGGCGCTGTTCTTCGAAGTGCGGCGCAACGACACCCTGCCCAGCTATGCCTTCAACGAAGGTGAGCCCGTGCCGGCCACAGTCGGTGGGCAGAAGTACGAAAAGGTCAGCTATCCGCCGAACCTGCGCGCCGGCGGCAACGTGCCCTATGATGACGTCAACAAGCCCTATCTGGATTTCTTCAAGGATGTGATCGCCAAGTATCCGAACGGCGGCAAGGGCTGGCCGCGCTATTTCGTCAACGACAAGGAAAACCAGCTTGCCATCATCCGCGGCATGGGCGTGCCCACCCCGCCGGATACCAACAGGGGTCATTTCCATGTCGGCACCGACGAATTCTGGTTCGTGCCAGAAGGCAAGATCGACTATCTGATCGAAGGCGTCGGCCTGATTACGGCCAATGCCGGCGATCTGGTCTATGTGACGCCGGGCCGCTATCACCGCGCCAGCTTCGCCCCGGGCCAGATGGACACGCGGCTGGCCTTCAACCGCAGCCCCACCATGGTCCACAACTTCGCCGAGGACGCGAACGGACGGCAGTAACGAAGCTCAACCTTTGCAAGTCAGGCAGGCTGTGCGGGCGGCGCGTTATCGCCCGTGCAGCCTGTCTGCTTTTTCCGGCCGATCCGCCTGGCATGAGACCGCTTGTTCAGGGCTTGTTGGCCAAGGTCCTGCTGAAAAACGGCAGAACGTGATCCTGAAACCGGAAAGCCAAATGGCTGACATGGGTTCCGGAATAGATTTCGAATGTGCTGGCTATGCCATAGCTCTGGAGAGCTTCGTGCAGTCGCTGCGTATCGGCCTTGAGCCCATCCTGATCGCCCACGTCTAGCGCGATCGCGCGATACCGCCGCAGATTTCCCACATACTGATCCAAGAAGGCCAGAGGCGCGTTGGCTGCCCAGCGGGCAAGAACGGCCTGCTGCTTGTCCCCGTAAGGAAGGTCGACATAGAGCGGCGGGTTTTTGGGATTGGGCGACCAGGCCGAGGCCGCAGCCAGTTGCGCGCGCTGCGGAAAGGGAAGCTTGGCGGCCCCGTCCAGCGATTTCAGCGCCATGATGGGTGCTTCGTCCTCCGCCCGAGGCAGTGCCCGGGGCGCCAGACAACACGGGCTCATGATGTAAAGACTGCCGAAAACATCGGTATGCTTCATGCCGATGCGGGTTGCGCCGTAACCGCCCATGGAGTGACCGACCAATCCACGGCTTTCGCGCCGCGCCAGGGTGCGATAACGGCTGTCGATGAAAGCGACCAGATCACGCGCAATAAAGGTTTCAAAATCCCCCGTCGTGACGGAACTGGAATACATCGAGCCGTTATGCACCGTTTTGGAATCGGGCATGACGACGATCATCTCCGATACACCCTTGGCGAAGGCCCCCTCCACCGTCTGAGGCACGTGGATTTCCTTGCTCCATTGCTCCGCACCAATCGAATAGCCGTGCAGGGCATAGACCACCGGGTATCGCCTGCCAGGATTGGCGGCATAGCCCGGCGGCAGAAAGACCAGCACATCGCGGTCCGCGGAATTTCCCTCCAGATTGCCCTCCAGCGCCGCGCCATGAACCTTGATGCGCTCCACGCCAACCGGGCGGGCGTCCTTTACCACCTCGGGCACCTGGGTCGGGGCCTGGGCGGAAGCCGACACCGCGACAAACGCCATCAAGCCGAATACCAGTGCGGACTTCTTCGCCAACGTCATGAACCCTCCCCTGAAAAGTAAGCCTGACATTACCACTGCGTATAGGATCCGTCCGGCCGATGATTGAGCGGCATGCCGGCGCGATAGACATTATATTCCGCGATCTTGGTCAGCTTGCCGATATCGACCTCTACGCCCAGCCCGGGCCGCGCATTGGGCCACATCTTGCCGTCCTTGAAATCGTAAACCCGTGGCAGGTGCGGCCATGTCCGGCTGCCGTCCCCCAGAATCTCCATCAAGGCCGGGATCGAGCAGGCGATAAGGCAATGCACCAGGGCGGCTTCGGCTATCGGGCTGGTGAAGTGCGGGATCATGCCGACATAATGGGCCTCCGCCATGGCGATGATTTTCATATATTCGCTGATGCCGCCGACATTGGGCAGCGACGTGCGGACATAGTCGATCAGCTGCCGTTCGATCAGCCGGTTGATGTCCCATTTATAGCCCAGCTGTTCGCCCATCGCGATCGGCACCTTGGTGCGCTGGCGGATGGTCTCGTAGGTTTCGATGCCTTCGCTGCGGATCAAATCCTCGATGAAATAGGGATGCAGGTCGGCCGCCTCGATCATGGTGCAGAGGCGGATCGCGTCCGGCGGATCGAACTGGGTATGGAAATCCAGCGCCCAGTCGCCATCGCCCGCGCCCTTCTGCAATAGCAGGCAGTCATTATACATCCGCCGCACCAGGGCGAAGCGGTCGACTTGCGGTCCGCCGCCGATGTCCGTGGCATGGCGATAGACGCGAAAGCCCGCCGCGCGACAGGCGCGCGCCGCATCCTCGATGGTGCTGCCTTTGGGCCGGGGAAAGGCGGTGGAATAGCATTCGAGATAGTCGCGCGACTTGCCGCTCAGCAGTTGATAGACGGGCACGCCCAGCGCCTTGCCCTTGAGGTCCCACAGCGCCAGATCCAGGCCACCGAGAGAATGAAGCTTTTCGCGCCCCGCCGTGTAATGCATGCCCCGCATCATCCGCTGCCAGTGCATGTCGATGCGGAACGGGTCCAGGCCAATCATCATCGCGGCGCACTCTTCCATGGTGCGCGGTTCCCCGCCCTCGCCGATGCCGCGAAGGCCGGATTCGGTTTCGATGATCACCACATTGGTCGACTGGTTGACCATGGGTTGGCCGCCGCGGCCGGCGCTGTCGCCAAAATTGCGATAGTAATGCACCGCCTTGATCTTGTCGGTTGGCAGGCCCAGCGCATCTGCGGTCGGCGGCATCCAGAACGCGCCCGAACCGATTGCGCCCAGTCCGCTCAATATCCCTCGCCGGCTCCACTGGGTCATCTGCAGCATCCCTCCTTGCGTCGCAGGCAAGGTTGCGGAATTGCTTGGGCAAGTGCAATGACGGTCCCACATCATAGCCCCCCAATCGAGCAAGGCGCTCCCCGGCCGCTGGCACCGCGCACCAGCGCGAAACCGCATTATGACAAATACTCAGTGCCACAGTTCGGGCCTCTAGGGCGCGGTCGCGCGGCGTTGTCAGCGGCACATCGCCCCCGTATGGTTTGGACTTAGATCGACAAGCAGACGGGAGAAGGTGATGAAAAAACTCACAACCGCAGCGCTCATCCTGGCCATGCTGGCCGCCGGCGCCGCCATCGCCCAGAACGCGGCGGCGCCTGCTACCGATCCGGTGACCAGCGTCGACGTCACGGTCGATCTTTCCCGCCCGGGTGCGCCTATTGCCCGCCAGATATACGGCCATTTCGCCGAACATCTGGGGCGCGGGATTTATGAAGGTGTCTGGGTCGGCCCGGACAGCAAAATCCCCAATGTGCGGGGCTACCGCACCGACGTCGTCAATGCCCTGAAGCGGCTGCAGGTGCCGGTCATCCGCTGGCCCGGCGGCTGCTTCGCGGATCTCTATCATTGGCGCGACGGGATCGGCCCGCGCAGCCAGCGCCCTACCCGCATCAATGTCCATTGGGGCGGCGTCACCGACAACAACAGTTTCGGCACCCATGAATTCATGGACTTCGCCGAACTGGTGGGCGCGGAAGCCTATGTCTCCGGCAATATCGGCTCGCTCAGCCCGTTCGAGATGTCGCAATGGGTCGAGTACATCACATCGGCCGAGGATGCGACGCTGGCGAACGAGCGCCGCAAGAACGGCCGCGACAAGCCCTGGAACCTGAAATACTGGGGCATCGGCAATGAGACCTGGGGCTGCGGCGGCAACATGCGGCCCCAAATGGCCGCTGCCGAGAATGCGCGCTACATGGCGTTCGTCAATGCGCCCCGTGCGATGGGCATGATCAAGGTGGCCAGCGGCGCCAGCGGCAATCTCGACAAATGGCACGACTACAAGGCCTTTACCGAGGAGATGATGAAGAATGGTGGCCCGACCTTCGGCGACCATATGGAAGCGCTGAGCTATCATTATTATGCCATGCCCCCGGACCTGGCCCCCAAGGGGCCTGCCACCGACTTCAATGAAGAAGGTTGGGCAAAGCAGCTCCACTACACACTGGATATCGATCGCCAGCTCAAGGACGTGATCGCGATCATGGATCGCCATGATCCCAAGAAGCAGACGGCGCTGTATGTCGATGAATGGGGCGCCTGGTATCAGCCGGAGAAGGGCTCGACCCCGGGCTTCCTCTACCAGCAGAACACCCTGCGCGACGCGCAGGTGGCGGCGCTGAGTTTCAACATCTTTCACCGCTATACCGACCGGATAAAGATGGCGAACATCGCCCAGATGATAAACGTGTTGCAGGCGATCATCCTGACCGACAAGGAAAAGATGATCCTGACGCCGACCTATCACGCCTTCGACATGTACCGCCCCTTCATGGAGGCGACGCCCTACCCGGCTTCCACTTCTGCGGCAGCCTATAAATTTGGCGACATCACCTTGCCGCTGATCGATGTTTCGGCGGCACGGGGCAAGGACGGAAAACTCTACCTCGCCATCGTCAACACCGATCCAAAGCGGGCCGTCAGGGTGCGCACCAACCTCACGGGCAAGGCCGCCAGCGGTCAGATCCTGGCCTCAGACCGGATGGATGCGCATAACAGTTTCGACAATCCCAACGCGCTGGTGCCCAGGCCATTCCGCGGCGAGATGGTGGATGGAAGGCTCGTGGTCCAGATGCCGCCCATGGGCGTGGCCGTCGTGGCCGTGGATTAACGCCTGGCAGATTCTAGCTGCCTGTCACGATCATGCCGTCGTAGCCGGGCTCGACGCCCGGCGGCAACTCGCGTGCCAGCGTGGCGTAGTCCATATCGATATGCATGTTGGTGAGGATGGCGCGCTTGGGCTTGACCCGCATGATCCATTCCAAAGTGCGCTCCAGATGGGCATGGCTGGGATGGGGCGTGTGGCGCAGGGCATCCACTATCCAGCAGTCCAGGCCCTCAAGCGCGGTGAAGGCAGCCTCGTCCAGCGCGTCCACATCCGGCGAATAGGCGATATTGCCGAAGCGAAAACCCAGGCTGCGGATGCGGCCATGCCCGTGACCGATCGCCAGCACCGGCAGCGAACCACCGGGCCCGACGATCTCGAACGGGGCGAAGGGCTCGGCTAGTTGATGGCCATTCAGGATGGGCGGATAATCCCGGTTGGGTGGGGTCTTGAACATATAGGCGAACTTGCGGTTCAGACTGTCCAGCGCGAACTGGTCGGACCACAGGTCCAGCTTCTTTCCATGCTGTGCCAGCACCAGAACCCGGAGATCGTCCATCCCATGAGTCTGGTCAGCATGATCATGGGTGACGAGCACACCATCCAGCCGCCCGATCTTGGCCGCCAGCAACTGTTCGCGCAGGTCGGGCGAGGTATCCACCAGCACCCGCGTCTCGCCGTTCGCGCCGCGCTTCGTCACCAGAATCGAGCAGCGCAGGCGGCGATTTTTCGGATTGGCCGGATCGCAGACGCCCCAGTTGGGCGCCCCTTCCCCCAGGCGCGGCACGCCTCCAGATGAACCGCAACCCAGGATGCGAACCTCAAGCATCAGGCGGCACGACCTTGGAAAACAGGCGGAAAAAATTCGCGGTTGTCGCATCCGCCAGTTCTTGGGCGCTGACGCCTTTCAGTTCCGCCAGCATGGCGGCGGTGTGGGTGACAAAGGCCGGCTCGTTGGTCTTGCCCCGGTGCGGCACCGGCGCCAGATACGGCGCATCTGTTTCCACCAGAAGCCGGTCCAGCGGCACGCTCTTGATCACATCGCGCAGGGCCGCGGAATTCTTGAAGGTGGCGATACCCGACACCGAAATATAAAGCCCCAGCTCCAGCGATGCATCGGCCAGCTTCTGGGTGCCGGTGAAGCAATGAATCACGCCGGTAAAGGCGCCCTTGCCCATTTCATCGCGCAGGATGGCTATCGTGTCGTCATCGGCGTCGCGGGTATGAACGATCAACGGCAGGCCGGTCTGGCGGGCAGCGGCGATATGGCTGCGGAAATTGGCCTGCTGCGGCGCGCGTGGGGAATGCTCGTAATAATAGTCCAGACCCGTCTCGCCGATCGCCACCACCTTGGGGTGAGCGGCGGCTTCGATCAGCGAGGCTTCGTCATCCAGAAGTTCCTTCTCGGATTCGTGCGGATGCACGCCGACGCTGCACCAGACATCGGCATGGGCTTCGGCCACCGCCCTGACGCCGGGAAAGCGTTTCAGCTCGGTGCCGATGCTGACACAGACGCCAACCCCGGCGGCGCGGGCGCGCGCCAATACCTCGCCGACCTTGCCGGCATATTCGGGAAAATCGAGATGGCAATGGGAATCGACCAGCATCCTAAAGTGCCCCGCTGCGTGCCGTGCGCGACAGGTCGCGGGCGGTGCTGAGCACGGTTTGCCGCGGCTCGAGATTGAGCGCAGCGGCGCGGCCAAAGCCCTGTTCCATCCGTCCCAGCAGAGCCACCCAGCGTTCCAGCCCGTCGGCGCCATGATGGGCGCGGGCGCGGATGCGGTCGGCCAATGCCTCGGTCAGGAAATTTCCGAACAGCTCCAGCCCGTCACGCATGCGAAATAGTTTCTCGCCTAGCGTCAGCAACGCCAGCAGATCGGGATCACGGGCATTGTCGATCAGCCGGTCGGCATCCTTGGCCAGGGCGGCGCCCTCACCGGTCGCAAGCATCAAGGCCGCGCCCAGGCTGCCGCCCGCCAGCCGCGCCAAGGCCGCGCGCTCGCCCGTATCAGCCTCAGGCAGATGCTGCGCCAGCGCTTTTTCCAGCGTGGCATCATCCAGTTGGCGCAATTCCAGCCGCTGGCAGCGCGAGCGGATGGTGGGCAGCAACCGTCCGGGCATGTTGGACAGCAGCAGCAGCATGGCATTGGGCGGCGGCTCCTCCAGCATCTTGAGCAGCGCGTTCGCGGCATTGTCGTTCATGTCGTCGGCGGTATCGACGATGGCGACCCGCCAACCACCCGCCCCGCTGGTCATGCCGAAGAAATCCGCCAGCCGGCGAATCTCGTCCACCGACAGCACCGTCATCAGCTTGCCGGTTTTGGGATTGATGGCCCGCTTCAGGATCAGCAGGCCCGGATGCGACTGGGCCGCCACCTGCCGCGCCGCCGGGTGATCGGGCGGCACCGAGAGATCATCGGGGCCTGCATCGCTGGCGCCGAAGGCCAGAAGATAGCGTGCGATCCGGTAGGCCAGCGTGGCCTTGCCAATGCCCGGCGGGCCGGTGATCAGCCAGGCGCTGGGCGGCCGCCCGGCCCGCAGCGCCCTTGCGGTGCGCGCCAGGACCGCGTCCTGGCCCAGGAGCGCGGTGGTCTCACGGGGATGGGCAAATCCCGCGATACGGTCGCTGTCATTGGGTTCGGCGGAACGCTTGGCCATGGTGCGCTTATAGATCGAAACGCCGGCTGACGGCGGTGAAAATCGCCTCTGCCACCTGCTCCTCGGTCCCCGAGGCATCGATCACCCGGCAGCGTTCCGGGCTACGTTTGGCGATATCCAGAAAGGCCTGGCGCAATTTTTCATGGAATTCCACGCCGAATTTCTCGAAGCGGTTTTCCGCCCCGCTGCGCGCCAGCGCCCGCTGAAGGCCCGTCTTCACATCGAGATCGAGGATCAGGGTGAGGTCCGGCGCGAAATCATCCAGCACCGCGCTGTCGATCCGCCGGATGGTTTCGCGCGCCAGTCCCCGCCCCACGCCCTGATAGGCGAAGGTGGAGTCGTTGAACCGGTCTGAGATCACCCATCTGTCCGCCAGCAGCGCGGGGCCGATGGTGCGCGCGACATGATCGACCCGCGCGGCATAGGCCAGAAGCGTTTCGGTGACGGCGTCCCAGCGTCCGGGTTCGCCTTCCACCATCAGCGTGCGGATTTCCTCCGCCCCGGGCGAACCGCCGGGCTCGCGCGTGCAAAGAACGGCAATGCCCTTTTTCTCGAGCGCGGCCGCCAGCCGGCGTATCTGGGTGGACTTGCCGGTGCCCTCCCCGCCTTCCAGGGTGATGAAGCGACCCGTCACTTCCAGATCTTGCGCTTGACGCTGTTCCACATCCCGCCAATCAGCCTAACCTTGGCCACGGCTTGCGCCGCATAGACGGGGACATTGAGGGGCGGGAAATCCGGCGCGGTCACCACCAGCGTCCCGACCCGTTGGCCGACCGAGATCGGCGCCGTCAGCCCGGCGGCCGGTTTCAGCGCGGTCTTCATGCCCTTGCGGGATTCCACCTGCATGGTGACGTTGAGCGGCCTGGCGGCGGTTGCCGGCACCGCTTCATCCACCCCTTCCAGAACCGGGACGTTGCCGACGATCTGGTTGGTCTTCAGTACCGGATAGGAACGAAATTCCCGGAACGCCAGCTCCATTACTCGCACCGCCTCCTCGGCGCGGCGGATATTGGGGAAATAGTCGTTCTTGTACTGCGGATAGCGCAAGCCGTTCAGCACCAGGATCAGGCGTTGGGAACCGCGCTTGGCGGAAACCACAATGCCATAACCCGCCGCGTCGGTATGGCCGGTCTTCAGGCCATCGGCGCCTTCCAGCATGCCGAGCACCAGATCGCGATTGGGCTGACGGATCTTGTTCCAGGTGAATTCGCGTTCGCTGAAATAGGGATAATATTGGGCATATTCAGTGATGAGGTGGCGAGACAGCTTGGCAAGGTCCAATGCGCTCATCATCTGGCCCGGCGGCTCCGGCAGGCCATCGGGATTGACGAAATGGGACTGGTTCAGGCCCAGCTGTTTGGCGCGGGCATTCATCATGTCGGCAAAGCCTTCGACCGTGCCGCCCAGCGCTTCAGCGACCACGACGCAGGCATGGTTGCCGGACTGGATAATGATGCCCCGGATCAGGTTTTCCACCGAAACGCGGGTGCCGACATCCAGGAACATGCGTGAACCGCCGGTGCGCCAGGCGCGCTCCGATACCGGAAACGTATCCGTCAGCTTGACGCGTCCATCTTTCAGCCGGCCGAACAACAGATCCAGCGTCATCAGCTTGGACATAGAGGCCGGCGGGTTCGCCACCAGGCCTTCCTTCTGCCACAGCACTTGCCCTGTGCCTGCGTCCATCAGCAGCGCATGTTTGGCATTGGTCTGTATCTGGGCCTGCGCCGGCAAGGCGAGGCCAAGGAACACGCACAGATACAGACAAAAGCGACGAAGCATGGCGTCTCCCGACGGGTTACTGGTCTACGACGATATGGGCGTCGTTGGCGCCTGCGCCGCTGATCCGCGACAAAGCGGTGTCGGCCTCCTTGACGGAGCTTAAGGGGCCGGTGCGGACTCTATAGAGGGTCTGTCCGCCACGTTGAAGCGGCGATATCTGCAAATTCCCGCCCAGCTTGTTCAACATCGCCTGGGCATTCTCCCGCTTGGAGAAAGCGCCCACCTGGACATAGAGCTTTGTGGCGGGCGGCACGGGAACCTGGGTCACCTGCCCGGTTGGCTGGACATTGGCGAACATCTCCGACGGGATCGGCGCAGGCATCGGCATGCCCTGGACCTTCGCCGGCGGCGCCACGGCGGCGCCGGGCAGGATGCCCAGCGCGGCGCTGTCCACCTTGCCGCTGGGCGCGGCGGGTACGGCGCTGGCGATGGCTGGCGGAGTCTCCGGCGGCGGCGCCCCGCCGTTCAGGTTGGACCGACCCATATAGGTCACCCGCACCCGCGCCGTTCCGCTCTGGATGATATCCAGTAGCTCGGCGGCGCGCTTCGACAGGTCGATAATGCGCCCGCGCGAGAACGGCCCGCGATCATTCACCCGCACCACCAGCGACTTGCCATTGTCCAGGTTGGTGACGCGGACATTCACCGGCATGGGCAGCGTCTTGTGGGCGGCGGTCAGCATGTCGCCGGTATAGATTTCCCCATTGGCGGTTTTCTTGCCGTAGAAGGTCGGCCCGTACCAGGAGGCGATGCCGGTTTCGTCGTAATCGGGTTGCTCGCGCGGATAATACCAGACATTTTCGATCTGATAGGGCTGGCCGACCTTGTAGACCCCGGCGCTGGCAGGAACCTGCACCGTGGGGGGCGGGGGCGGTGCGGGCGGCGGCTGACTGGCGCAAGCCGCCAGCACGGCGGCAGCCGAAACACCCGAAACTCTTGCCAAAAGCCGCATCGTCCGAATCACGCCCGGAAATTACCGCCCAAGGCTACCGGACCGGAGCGGCAGGCTCAACGAGGTTGCCCCAAACTCCTGCGAAAGCTAGAGAAATGCGGGCCGGATGGGTGGCCGAGTGGTTTAAGGCAGCGGTCTTGAAAACCGCCGGGCCTGCAAGGGTCCCGTGAGTTCGAATCTCACCCCATCCGCCAATACTGGAACATGGGAGTTCGACCAATCGGCGACAGTCGGTTGGGGCGCGAGGGCACCGAGCGATCCGATGGGCGCGTGCGCCCTGAGGACGAAAAGCGGCCAAAGCCGCTTTTCGCAATCTCACCCCATCCGCCACGCTCTACCCTCGGGCAGCGTCAGACCTTTCAACCCGCTGGCTCGGATCCACCATCAGCCAGGCAAGCGCTGCGACCGCATAGATTCCGGCCAGCACCAGCAGCGGAAAATTCCAGTTGTTGGTGGCGTCTACCAGATAGGCCAGAACCAGCGGGCTGAGGATACCGCCGACCTGCCCCACGGTGTTCATGGTTCCGGCGGTGACGCCGGCGTGACGCCCGCCCACATCCACCGCGGTGGCCCAGGCGGGCGCCAGCGTCAGCATTGAGCAGGCGCCACCGATAGCGATGAACAGGCCGGCGGCAAAGCCGCTGCCAACCTGTGTCGCCAGGAAGATGCCCAGCGCGGCCATGATGTAGCCGCCCACCCCAAAAGCACGGCGTGCGCTGCGCAGTCCGATCCTGCGCGCCAGCCTGTCGGAGCCCTCGCCGCCTGTCAGGTCCGCGACAAAGCTCAGCATCAAGGGCAGGCCGGAGAAGATTGCCAGCTCCGCCCCCGTCATGCCGCGCGCCTGCGCCAGATAGGTTGGCAGCCAGGTGATGAAGAAATAAAAGCCGTAAGAGTTGGCGAAGGCCTGGATGCAGAGCGGCGCGACGGTCGGGGTTTTGAACACCGCCGTCCAGCTGCCCGATGGTTTGTCCTGTGTGGTGGAAAGCCCGCGCGTCGCCTCGATATGGTCGCGCTCCTGCACGGAAATTGATTTGTGTTCGCGCGGCTCGTCGCGGAACCAGACATACCAGGCGGCCGCCCACACCATGCCGACCAGCCCGAAAACGATGAAGATCATGCGCCATTCCAGCCAGCCGACCATGGCGGCCACCACCAGCGGCGTCAGTCCGCCCGCCAGATGGGCGCCGGCGAAGAAGATACCCTGGATGCGGCCGCGTTCCGTCAGGGGAATCCAGCGCGAATAGACCCGCGCCACCGACGGCCAGGCGCCCGCCTCGCCGATGCCGAACAGGAAACGGATGATGACCATGGACGTAAAATTCCAGGCCACGGCCGTCAGCATGGTGAAGCCCGACCAGATCACCACCACCCAGGTGAGTACCTTGCGCGCGCCGTCGCGGTCGCACCACCAGGCGGCGGGAACGCCGAAGGCAGCATAGGCCACCGCGAATGCGCTGAAGATGTAGCCCATCTGGACCCGCGAGAGGTCGAGTTCGGCGCTGATCTGGGGCGCCAGCACCGCGATGCACACCCGGTCAAGATAGGTCACGGCAGCCAGCGCCATGGTGAAGGCGACGACACGATGGCGGACGCCGAATGTTGTGTGGCCCACTTGCCCCTCCTGATACGCGGTCTCCGCCGCGCTTTATTATTGTTTATCGCAAGCTGAACAGCGTCCGCCGGGACTAATCATAAATTTCCATGGAACGGCTTGCGCCGCCCTCGTCACAGGCCGTGAAGGGGACGGCGCAGACCCAGTGCAGATTATGCTTAGGCTTGGTGTGAACATAGTCGATCACGGCCGGGTCAAGCTTCCAGGTTCCGCAATCCGATCCCGGGCCCGCACCGCCATCGGGGTATTGGCGTATCTGGCCCGCCGGACAGCCGCCGGCATTGTAAACGATGCCATCGCCGGACTTGGGCGCCGGCGACGGCTTGCCCGCCCCCGCATCGGCGTTGGCGGCCATGGGAAGGACCACGGCAACAGCCATGAGGATTGTGGAGAGTGACAAAACGGTTCTGCGCATGGTTTTTTCGCCGCCGAAAGAGTGATCGCTAAGGTGTGGCGCTGCCGTATTCGCGCGCCTCCTGCTGCGGTTTGGGCGGGGGCGCCGGGTTTCTGGCCAGCTCCTCCTTCATTCTTTTCTGAAGATCGGGCATCCAGGGCGGGATGCCATTTTCGTCCTCGCCGGCATAGCGCTGGCGATAGAGCGTTTTCAGAAAAAAATCCTTGCTGGGCAAATCCACCACCAGAATTTCCATGATACCGACAGCGGCTTCGGAGGTTCCGGGCGGCACCAGTTGGGGCACGCGGGTGTCGGCGCCCTTGATCATGGCCAGACGGGTCTCTTCAAAGGCCTGCTTGCGATCTTCCTCGGCCAGCAGTTTGGGAACGTCCATTCCCTTTTCGGCATCGACCACATAGGCCGACGACAGTTTGAGCCGATAGGCGCTGGAAATGCCGTCAAACCTGTTGGTCTTGGCATTGTACATGCCATCGGCGTTGCGCCTGAGGGCGTAGTAAAGCGCGACATGATCCTCATGTTCGCGGATGCCCTGCTGTCCGCCATCCTGGGCGAAAGTGTTCTCCGCATAAAGGTCGCGCCAGTTGCGGTAGCCGCCCATCAGGCCGGTGGCGGATTGGCCGTCGGCCGCGATATTGAGGCGGATGCGGCCGTTGCTGAAATTCGCGTCGCCGACCTGGTCATAGAACCAGGCGATGCGTGGCACATGCAGGCGGTCGACCTGCTCGGTTTCCAGCACCCCGTTGCGAATGGTGGCTTTCAGCCTGGTGTACATCTGCGTCTGCAGGATACGGTAGGAATAATCGGTTGCGACATTGGCGCGGGCGTCGCGCACGATCTTGTCCGGCGAATAGCCGATTTCGACCATCGCATTGTCGTCATTCATCGGGTCCTTGTTGCCTGTGACCCGGATGACCACGGTGTAAAGGCCGTCATGCATCTTGTCGTTGGCGCGCAGATGCAAGGTTGCGTTGCCATTGCCGCGCCAGGGAGCGTCGCAGCCCCAGGCCCGGTACAGCGCATGGTCGATGCCCTGCTCGCCCTCCGCGCTGACGAAATCGGTATTCTTGATCTTGCCGTCCAGGTTGAAACCGTCGCCGATGCGGCCGGTGACTTCCGGCTGGCCGGGATCCTCGGCGGCAAAGGGATTGACGTAGGTTTCGATCTCTTTCTTGTAGCCGCGATGCGACAGAGCGCGGTCCCAGATGAAGAAGCGGGTCAGGTTGGGGCCGCGCACCTTTTCCAGTCCGGGCGGCGCGGCGATCCAGTCGACCTCCTGCTGGCTGCGCCATTTCTGCTGCGCCACGGCATGCTTGGTGCGGGTGTCATCGGCGAAATGGGTGCTGCTGCCGTGACGGCAGTCCACGCCCGGCTCGATTTCGCCTTCGCGCGTAAAGCCGGCCCGTCCGCCATAGCGGAAGGAATATTCATAGGAGCTGACCACAAAGCCCTTGACCCAGGGCGCGGCATTGGCGGGCTGTGCCGCGCCAAAGACGGCCAGGGAAATGGCGGAAACCAGAAGCCGGTGTTTCAGGATCATGACGTCCTCCCGCTGGCGAACCCGAGTCTGCGCCCGGTGAATGGTCATGCTAATGCTGTGTGCAGTGCAGCAGCAAGTCGCAAAAGCTACACCAAGACCGCCTTGAGCCGCTGCGCCACGATCAGGTCTTCTCCCGGCTGCAGCATCCAGACACCGACAACGATAGCGTTTTGGGCGTCGGGCAGCCCCGCGGAAGCGCCTGTGCGCCCTGTTGAAGGGTTCAATTCGATGGACGGAGAACCCTCGCGCAGGATTCGGGCAACCTCCAGCGGCGCTTTGCCGACCTTTGCCCAATCATAGCGCAGCAGCAGATGCGGCACGGCATTGGCCACCGGCGGCACGAATATCTCGTGCGACAGGGTGGGGACGCCACTCAAATGCGCCGCGATACGTTCGGCGCGCTGGCGGCATTGCGCGAGAATGTCATCGTCGCTTTGCGCCAATATCCAGTCCACCGCCGCAACCATGCCGACAATCTGCTCCTTGGCCACTTTCAGGCCCCGGCCCACCGTGTCGCTGTTGGGACTGTTGTTCCAAGTGGCCGCGTCGATCAGGTCCTTGCGGCCCAGCAGCAGTCCGGCATTCTGGGGCCCCCGCAGCCCCTTGCCGCCAGAAAAGGCGACTAGATCGAAACCCATCTGGGTGTAATTCCACAGGTTGGAGATCGGCGGCACGTCGGCGGCCGCATCAATGAAGCATGGCACGCCTTTGGCGCGCGCCACAGCAACCCATTCCTGACGGCTGATGGTTCCGGCTTCCGCCGCATTGTAGAAAAAGCACATCACGGTGCGGTCGGTGAAGGCCGTTTCATATTGCGCCAGCGTTTCCACTTCCACGAAACGCGTACCGCAATTCCTCACGGCCTGGTCGTATCCGAAGCGATGGCCTTTCTGGACAATCACCTCGTGCTTCAGCCCGGAGACCTCCAGCGGCAGCAGCTTGGTTGCCGCGCGATTGCCCAGCGTCATGCAGCCTGCCGTGCCCAGTGTGAGGGCGGCGGATGCGCCAGAGGTTACCAGCGCGGCTTCGCATTTGAGACGTCCGGCAATGTATTCGCCTGCCCGCCTCTGCAATTCCGCCAGACGCACGGGATGCCTGGCGGCCCCGGCCACCGCCGCCTGCACCTCAGGCGGCATGATCGAGGCGGTCAGTGCGGTATAGGTGCCGGCGGCATTGATGATCTTGGCGACGCCCAGCTTGTCGTAATAGTCCGTACCAGCCGCGGCGGTCTGGGCGACAGCCCTGCCCGGCGCCGCGGCCGTGACACCCGCAGCCGCCAACGCATTACGCGTCCAGGAAAAGAAGCCGCGGCGTCTCAGCATCGCTCCCCCAAAAAGCGAAGGGCGGACACTTGGCCCGCCCTCACCCATTCTTCTTTATTGTGCCGGCTTTGGCGTCAGGCGGAACATGCCGCCTGTGGTGCTGTCCTCCAGCACCCAGATCGCGCCATCGGGCGCGACCGCGACATCGCGGATGCGCTTGCCCATATCGAAGCGTTCGGCGGCCGTGGCGCCGCCCTTGCCATCGAAGGTGACGCGAGTGAGCGAACGGCTGACCATGCCGCTGATCAACGCCGAACCATTCCAGTTCGGAAACATGTTGCCCTTGTAGAAGGCGATGTTGCCAGGAGCGATAACCGGATTCCAGTAAATCACCGGCTTGGTGATGCCCGCGGGATTGGTGTCGGGGCTGGGAATGGGCTTGCCGTTATAATTGGTGGCGTAAGCAACTAGCGGCCAGCCGTAATTCTTGCCCGGCTCGATCAGGTTCAACTCGTCGCCGCCGCGCGGGCCGTGCTCAACTTCCCACAAACGGCCATCGGGACCGAATGCCAGCGCGTAGGGGGTGCGATGGCCGCTGGTCCAGGTCTCGGACGGGGTGAGGTTCCGACCGTTCGGGAAGTTATAGGTGTAGGCGATCGGCGCAGTCTTGGCCGCTTCGGTGTCGGCGGGCGGATTTATGATGCCGGCACTGGCAGCGCCGGTCTTGCCGGCGTTGGGATTGCCCGGTGCGGGTTTGCCGTCCAGCGTCAGGCGCAGAATCTTGCCCAGCGGCTGGTTGGGGTCCTGGGCGGGGGTGAAGCGCTGGCGTTCGCCCACCGACAGGAAGAGGAATTTGTTGTCGGGCGAGAAGGCGACGGCAGCGCCAAACTGGCCGCCGCGGCCACGGGCGCCATCACGCCAGATGACCTGAAGGCCTTCCAGGCTGGCCGTGGCCTGACCGTTCGCGTTCTTGCCGAACTCGAGCTTGGCCTTGGCCAGCGCCAGGCTTGAGCCGCTGATGCCGCCCAGGGTGCCGGGTTCGGAATAGGTGAGATAGACGGTCTGGTCGCTGGCAAAATTGGGCGAGACATAGATGCCCAGCATGCCGTTCTGGTTGCTGTACTGGGCGGCCGGGACGTTCAGGACCGCGGTCTTGAGCCCCTTGTCCGTCACCACCCAGATGGGGCCGACCTTTTCGGTCACCAGCATGCGCCCGTCCGGCAGGAAGGCCATGCGCCAGGGCAGGTTGAAGGTGGTCACCTGATTGAGGGTGAAAGGCAGCGCCGCTGCCGGCTTCTGGTCGCCCATATTGACCTGGGCGGTCGCCGGGATCGACGCCACAGCCAGAATTAAAGCCGATCTTACAAAGGTCTTCATGAGCCCCTTCCTCTTGTTTTCAAGCATCCTAAGCCACAGGCATGGCACAGAGCTAGCCCCGCCCCGGACCCGCCCTGCGGCGGCTATCGGGCGCAGAATCGCTCCGCCATATCTGACTGACCCTTATATTATGCGGTGAAACCAGGCGAGAGAAAGGCCGGCCGCGGCCAGCATCAGCAGCGCCGCCAGGGCTGCGAAAAAGGCGGTGATCTCCATGTCCCGCGTCTCCATGACGATCTGACGCGACAGGACGTTATAGACCGCCTTGAGGTCCTCGGCGCTCTTGGCGTGGAAGTAGCGGCCGCGGGTCATGTCCGCGATCTTCTTGAGGGTGTCCTCATCCAGCTGGGCCCGCATCGAGAAGCCGCTAAAGCCGACAATCTTGCCGCGCGGGGTCCCGAACCCGACGGTATAGACACGCACCCCATATTCGCTGGCGATGCGTGCCGCTTCCAAAGGCTCGTAACCGGCGTTGGTCTGCCCGTCGGTGAGAAGGATCACCACCGCATTCTTGTAGGAACCGGGCTCGACCGGGACATGCTTCTTGGGCGGCGCGCCTCCCCTACGTTCGCCCAAGGCGACGCCGCCATAACGGTCGCGGAAGTCCATCCCGCCAAAGCGTCCGTAATTGCCGAAATTGCCGGAATTGAACTGGTTGATGGGGAAATGCTCCTGCGGAAACAGGGTGGACAGCGCCACCAGCAACCCGCTTCCCACCGCCGTGCCGCGCTGGAGCTCAAAGCGGTCTATCGCGGCGGTCAGCGCCAGATGATCGTTGGTGGGGGCCTGCACCAGCAGCGCCGTGGCGGCGAAGGCGACAATGCCGATGCGCACATCCTTGGGCTGATCCTTGACATAGGCCTTGGCGGCCGTGGATGCCGCCACCATGCGGGACGGATCGACATCGGTGGCGCGCATGCTGCCCGAAACATCCATCGCCAGCAGCACGGTGGCGACGTTCGACGGCAGGCGAACCTCCGCCGAAGGTCGGGCCATGGCGAGCAAAAGGCAGGTGAAGGCCGCCAGCATCAGGGCGACCGGAATATGCCGGCGCCAGCTTGCCACCTGGGCCGCTTCGCGCACCATGGCAAGATTGGGGTAGTGAAAAGCGCCGGCGCGGCGCCGCCGCAGCAGGAAGATATAGGCCGCGATCATCAGCGGTACCAGCAGCAGCAGCCACAGCAGGCTCGGCCACTGGAACGAGAAGCCGGGGATCAGACCGCCCGCGCGCGACCAGGCAATGTCGAACCACGCCTTCATGCCGACCTGCGCTGGCTTTGCTTGCGCATGTCGGCAAAGCGGAGCAAGGCGTCCATCACGTCATCCTGCGTCGCCAGCTCCAGCACATCGACCCCGGCCTTTTCGAAAAAACCGCGCAGCGCGGTTTCGCGCGCATCGGCCAAGGCGGCGAAGCGCTCCTGAAACGCGCGGCTGTTGGTATCGACGAACAGCTGCTCGCCGGATTCGGCATCCTGGAACGTCATAAAGCCCAGATCAGGCATGCGCATTTCCAGGGGATCAACCAGGCGCACCGCCACGACATCGTGGCGCATGGCCAGGGTCGCAAGGGATTTCTCCCACCCTTCCGGACTGATGAAATCGGACACGACAAAAACCAGGGACCGACGGCGGATCACATGGCCGGCCTCCTTCAAAACCTGCTTCAGGTCGGTGGCCGCCTGGGCCGGGCGATGCTGGCTGATGGCGTTCAGTATCTGCAGGAGCTGCAGGCGGCCACCCCGCGCCGGAATGGTGCGATCCACCCGCCCCGAAAAAATCATCGCCCCGGCCCGGTTGCCCCGGCTCAGCATCAACCGGCAGATCAGGATGGCGAACTCCGTCAGCACCGTATGTTTGGAGACGCTGAAGCCTACGAACCGCATCGAGGGGCTCATGTCCAGCAGCAGCCAGACCGGGATTTCGCGGTCCTCGAGATATTCGCGAACATAGGGGATGCCCTGGCGCGCGGTGGCATTCCAGTCCATGCGCCGGACATCGTCATGAAACTGATATTCGCGCAGATCGGCCAGATCGAGGCCGTCGCCGCGCGACGCGCTTTTGTAATTGTCTTGCAGCAGCCCTTCCAGCCGCCGCATCACCGGCATGTCCAGCCGTTTGAGAATGCCTTCAGAGATTTGCGGCACGCGACGTCTCCAGGATCGGGGGCGGGACGGCGCGCAGAATACGACTGACAATCTGATCCGAGGTCAGGCCTTCGGACAAAGCTTCATAGGACGGCACCAGCCGGTGGCGCAGGACGTCGGAGGCCACGTCCACCACATCGGCGGGCAGCACATAATCGCGCCCGCGCAAGTAGGCCAGCGCCCGTCCCGCTTCTATCATGGCGATCGAGGCGCGCGGGGACGCGCCATACTGGATGAAGCGCCCGAAATCCCCCAGTCCGCATTTCTCGGGCGTGCGGGTGGCCGATACCAGCCGGACGGCATAGATCATCAGCGAGGGATCGACATACAGCCGCCGCACCGCCGCCTGCATCTCCAGCAGCGCCTCGGTCGAAGTGACCGCGCCGACCGATGCCGCCTCGCCGGTGACGCGCTGGACGATCACCAGCTCTTCTTCCTCGGATGGATAGCCGATCACGATCTTCATCATGAAGCGGTCGACCTGCGCTTCCGGCAGGGCATAAGTGCCTTCGGTCTCGATGGGGTTTTGGGTCGCCATCACGATGAAAGGGGTTGGAACGGCGAAACTTTCGCCCGCGATGGTCACCTGGCGCTCCTGCATCACCTCCAGCAGTGCGCTTTGTACCTTGGCGGGGGCGCGGTTGATTTCGTCGGCCAGCACCAGATTGGCGAAGACCGGTCCCAGCATGGTGACGAATTCGCCGCTGCGTTGGTTGAAAATGCGCGTGCCGGTCAGGTCAGCCGGAACAAGATCGGGGGTGAACTGGATGCGCTTGAAACTGCCATGCATCGCCTTGGCCAGGGTGGCGACGGTCAGGGTCTTGGCCAGGCCCGGCACGCCTTCCACCAGCAGGTGACCGCCCGCCAGCAGCGCGACCAGGACCCGCTCCAGGAAATGGTCCTGGCCGACCACGACCTTCTTCACTTCGTAAAGAAGGTTCTCCAGCCTTGGCTGGGTGCCGTTCGCGTTCATGGTACCTCTCTAAAGCGGATTGTTCCCTACGGCTCGGGCGGCATTCTCAATCGGCACGGCAAAACCCACCCCGGCAAAGACATTGTGGCCGGACGGATTGACGATCGCGGTGACGATGCCGACCACCTCGCCGTCGCGATTGACCAGCGGCCCGCCCGAATTGCCCGGATTTGCGGCCGCGTCGAATTGAATGAGATTCGAAAGGCGGCTTTTGCGGTCGGGATCAACGAAGGAGCGCTTGAGGCCTCCAACCACGCCGGCGGATACCGACGGCCCGATGCCGAAGGGAAATCCAACCGCCACCACCGTGTCGCCGGGATTGAGGCCGGCGGTCGAGGCCAGCGTCGCCGGCTTGAGATCGTCGGGAAAGGTCTTGGTGCGGATCACCGCCAGGTCGTTTTCCGGCTGTACATTGAACACCCGGGCATCGGCCTTGCTGCCGTCCCAATAGGTCACCACCCAGCGGTCGGTGGACTGGATCACATGCAGGTTGGTCAGGATGTCGCCGGTATTGTTGATGACGACGCCGCTGCCGGTGGCGTCCGGCTTGCCTTCCTTGGTGTCAGCTTCGCGCAAGGGCGGCTCCAGCGGCTTGCCCGCTTTCTTTGCCGCCGCGCGCTCTGCCTTCTCTTCTTCCGCAGCGCGTTCTGGCGACAGATAGCCTTCCACCCGCACCACCGACGGTCCCACCACAGCAGCGGCTATCGTGGTGTCGGCCGGGGGCGGATCGGTATTCGACAGGGTGTACTTCACCGCATTGTCGATATCCCACTGGCTCAGGGGGCGTGCTGCGGGATTGAAAAGCTGCCAGCCCGAAAACAGCAGAAGCACCGCCAGCACGGCGGCAGCCGCAGGCAGGCTGCGTTCATGCCGCTTGCTGAATTTTGCGAACCAGGTGGAAAGACGAACCCGCAACGGCGGCCGTGGATCGGTTTTGCCCGCCCATTCCGGCGGAACCGCATAGGGGGCACGCTCTGAAGAAGCACGCCGTCGCCCCGCACGGCTATAAAGCGATTTGCGCTTCATACCCACTAACCCGAAGGCCGCGAGCCCAGCCTATTAGCTTTTCCCGGCCCGCATCAAGCTGGCTGATCTGTTTTCACAACGGGAAATGACGGTTGTGCCCGGTTCCTGTTAAGACGCGTTAGAGGAGAGCCATGCCGAGTGATTTCATTCCCGTAGGGGCGCCCGTTCATCGGCGGATTCTCAGCCGCCTTGAAACCGCCATGGTTGCCCGGCGCAATGTGCTGGAGATTATCCCTGCGCTTTCCTATCGCCAGCCCATCGTTTCGGGCGAGATGGTGATGCGCTGGCACATGCTTGCCGATCCGGCGGGCATGAAACGGGTGATGCTCGACCATCATTCCAATTATCCAAAATCCGAAGTCATGAAACGGATGCTGCGCCCCGCCATCGGCGAAAGCCTGTTCAACGCCGAAGGGCCTAACTGGAAATGGCAGCGCCAGGCGGTGGCCCCCGTCTTTACCCATCGCAATGTCGTGGCGCTGGCGCCGGCCATGACAGCTACGGCGGAACGCACCTGCGCGCGGCTGGCAAAATGCACCGCCCAGGCCGAATTGGTCACCGAAATGCTGACCGCCACCTTTGACGTGATCTGCGACGTCGCCTTGTCAGGGCGAGAGCATTTCGACAGCGAAACCTTCGGACAGGCCATCACCGAGTATTTCCGCACCGCCGGCCGCGCCTCGCTGCTGGATTTCCTGGCGGTACCCGAATGGTTCCCCCGTCCGGGACGGCTGCTGGCGGCGCGCTCGGTGCAGGTGATGCACAGCATGGTGGCGGCGGCGATCGAGGCGCGGCGCCGCGATGCCCATCCGCCCGCCGACGATCTCCTGGCCCGCATGCTGGCCGCCCAGGACCCGGAAACCGGCCATCGCCTCAGCGCCGAAGACCTGATCTTCAACATGCAATTCTTCATCGTGGCCGGACACGAGACCACCGCGCTGGCGCTGGCATGGGCGCTTTATCTGCTTGCCAATGTGCCCGTGGAACAGGAACAGGCGCGTCAGCAGGCGCGTGACCAACTACAGGGCCGCGCCGCAGGCCCCGACGACCTTATTCACATGCCTCTGGTGCGCCAGATACTGGAGGAAGCCATGCGGCTGTACCCGCCGGTTGGGCTGCTCGCTCGCAGCGTTGTGGAGAAGGACACGCTGTGCGGCCGCACCATCCTGCCCGGCGAAATCCTGTTCCTGCCGATCTGGGCACTGCATCGCCACGAACTGCTGTGGGAGCAGCCGGAACGCTTCCGCCCAGACCGGTTTGGTGCCGGCGCCAGCGCGGGGATAAACAAGTATCAATACCTGCCGTTCGGCGCTGGCCCGCGCGTCTGCGTTGCCGCCAATTTCGCGATGATGCAGGCCCAGATCATTCTGGCGACGGTGCTGCAGAATTTCGAATTCGCGCCGGGAGCACCCTCGCCCCATCCCATCATGATGATGACGGTGCGCCCCGAACCCGGCGTGTTCCTGCAGGTCAGCCGCGCGTCATAGCGCATAATAGGCGGTTTCCGCGAACAGGAATTCCGACATGTTCAGCCTGTTATAGTCATAGTGCGTGACCACGCGGGTGACGGCGTCCTGCGCCTGCGGATGCCCAGCCAGCGCGATCAGCGTCGCCCCGGCCAGAGGATTGCGCATATAGACACGCTCGTAAGCCTTGCGCTCGCCCGCCTTGGCGACGTCCGCCATTTCCGACAGCCTGTGGGCATCGGCCTGGGTCTTTTGCGGGAACCAGGCGGCGCCATAGACGGCCCGCCAGTTGGCATGCCCGAACAGCTTGGTGTCGTTATTGTCGAACTGCCGGTAGGCATCGATCGCGGCCAGAGCACCGGCGGCGTTCACGTCCAGGCCCTTGCGGTAGGAGGCAACCAGTATCGGGTCGCTCTCCATCGCTGTCAATCCCGCCAGCGAAGCCTGGCAGCCGATATAAATCCAAAGCTGGGTGGTATCGATGTTGGCGATCGCGCTGCGGTCATAGGGATAGCCCTCGGCGCACAGTTCGATGCGGGTCTTGTCGCTTTGCTCCGCGCGCTCCGCCAGCGCGGTCCGGTAGCGCTCCAGCCAGACCTGGTCCCCTGTCACCGCATGCATTGTGCGCAGCATGTAAAGATAGCGCACGGCGTCGCGGAACAGATGGCCTTTGAAGCCACCGCGGAATTCGCCCTTGAACTGACCGGCGCAGGGCGGACGCCAGCCATACTGCTGCAGCGCGCCCGCGACCTCGGACATCTTGCGGATGATCGCCGCGCGCTCATCCGCCGTGGGAATGTCGCTGCGCAGGTAGGCCGACAGGCCATAGAACCAGGGGTGGGTCTGGTCATCAGAGGTGAGCGGGTAATGGCATTGCCCGTCCGTTCCCACGCCGCGCGCGATGAAGCCGGGCACGTCGGAAACCGAGGCGCATTTCAACAATCCTTGCGACAGGCGCCGGGCGTTGGCACGGTCGACCTCCTGCCCCGTGCGGCGGGCGCGCTCACAGGCGGCCGGCAGGTAGAGGCCGGTGAACATCGGTCCGTTTTCGATGGGGCTCCACCAGCCGATGGCGTTGGGCCGGCCCAGCCTGCAATCCTCAGGTGTGGGAAGCTCGCCGATATAATCCAGAATCACGCCATAGGGATCGATACGCTCGCGCCAGAGCTTGGCATGGGCCTGTTCGATGGCGGCCTCGAGCGTCGGCGCGGGCTGCGCGCCAGCCAGCCCCGGCAGCGTGACCAGCGCACTGGTGAACAGAAAGCGCCTGCGGTCGGGATGGGTCCAGCGCATGGCGCGCCTAATGCGCCAAGCTTACGATGCCCTTGTCGCGGAGCAGCTGGATGAAGAAGACACGGATATTCTCCGCCCCGCCCCGGTTGACGTCATCGCCGGGCGTGGATTTGCGCTCGTCCAAGACGTCGAGCTTGGCGCCCTTGTCGACCAGGAAATGCACCAGCGCTTCGGGTTCTTCGGCCTGCTTGTTGCCCACCGCGACATGCATGATGCTGCGGCCGCCGCGCCCGATGGCATCCAGATGCGGGTCCAGCTCATAGGCATATTTCATGGAGGCGAGCTTGCCGCTGGCCGCGCCGGCCATGGCCAGGGTCATGCCATCGGGGCCCTTGTAATTGGGCCTGGCACCGGCCTCGACCAGCACCTTCATCGCCTCCGGCGAACCGGCCTTGGCGGCGAACTGCAGCGGCGAGCTGGCTTCCGGGAAAGGCTTGGGCCGGTACGGATTGGCCGCCGGCGGGGGCGGGGGCGGCGGCGGCATGGCCACGGCGTTGGCATCGCCGCCCTTCGACAGCACCAGCTTGACGAAGGCGGCATCGCCCGTCGCCGCGGCAATGTGAATGACCTGGCGGCCCTGCGCGTCGCGATGCTTGAGATCGGCGCCGTGCGACACCGCCTGCATGGCGAAGGGAATATTGCCGACAATGACCGCGGCCTCGACCACCGAAGCACCGCCCGGAACCACGGCATTGACGTTTGCGCCCGCGTCCAGCAGCCGCATGGAAGCCAGCGGCACCTTGCTGCGCAAGGCGAAGAAGAGTGGCGTGAAGCCGTTCTTCTCCACCGCATTCACTTGCGCACCGCGCCCCAGCAGCAGCGCGATATTGTCGGGCTTGCCGTACATCGCCGCCCACATCAGCGGGGTCTGGCCCTGCGGATCGGCGCCGTTGACATTGGCGCCCTTGGCGATCAGTGCCTCCAGAACCTCCGGCGTCGAGGCCCCGGCGCAAAGATGCAGCGGCGTGATGCCTTCGGGACGGGCGATCTTCACATCGGCGCCGGCCGCCAGCAGGCTGGTAACAATGCCGGGTTGACCCAGCTCGCAGGCCAGCGCCAAGGGCGAAATGCCGGCGGGATCGAGGGTGTCGGGCTTGGCGCTGGCCGTCAGAAGAAGCCTGACCGCTTCCTCATTCTGCCGGTCGACGGCCCAGGCCAGGATGGTGGAATGGTCGGGAAGCAGCGCATTGGCGTTGGCCCCGCCCGCCAGCAGGCTTTTCACGGCGGCATTGTGGTTGCCGCGCACCGCCTGCACCAGGCGATCGTCCGCCTCGCCCGCCCAGCTTGTGGCGGACGTCAAAAGCAGAACGCCGAACCCAAACGCCTTTTTCATTCGCCGTGCCCGATATTAAACCAGTCCGGTCAGACGGCTGGTGCTGTCGCCCAGCTTGTCCACCTTGACCCCCAGCTCGTCCATCATGGACAGCATCAGGTTGGTCATCGGCACGCTCTTGGCGTCGAAGTGACGGTTGCCCTTGATGCCCCCGCCACCGACGATCAGCGGCAGGTTGCGATGGTTGTGCTCGTTGGGATCGGCAAGGCTGGCGCCGGCGATGAACATCGTGCTGTCCAAAAGGCTCTTCTCGCCTTCCTTGGTGTCGATCATCCGCTGCAGGTAATAGGCAACCTGCGCCATGTGCAGGGTATTGATCTTGGAAAGCTTGGCCAGCTTTTCCGGATCGTTGCCGTGATGGCTGATCGGATGATGGGCGTCGGCAACGTCGATTTCCGGATAGCTGTGGTTGGAGCCTTCGCGGCCGATCATGAAGGTGCCGACGCGGGTCAGGTCCGCCTGCATCGCCAGGATCTGCAGGTCGATCATCATGCGGGCATAGTCTTGGAAGTTTTCCGGGATGCCGGCAGGACGGGCATAGGCGGGCATGGCGACCGAGGCGCCGCGCTGTTCCAGTTTCTGGATGCCGCGCTCCAGGTCGCGGATCGACTGCATGTATTCCTCGACCTTCTTCTTGTCGTCGGCGCCCAGCGAAACCGACAGCCGCTTGGCATCCTGCGACACCAGATCGAGGATGCTGGCCTGGCGCTTCAGTTCCATCAGGCGGGTCTTGGCGTCGGCCACATCGCTTTCACCGAACAGCCGCTCGAACACTTCGCGCGGGTTGGTGGTGATCGGCATCGGCGAGGCCGGGCCCGACCAGGACAGTGTGTTGGTATAGGCGCAGCTATAGCCGCTGTCGCAGCTTCCCACCAGGCTGGGGGATTCCAGGCCCAGTTCCAGCGACGGGATCTGGGTGAGCTCGGCATACTGCTTGGCCACCACCTGATCCATGGAAATGCCGTTGCTGATGCCGGCGCCGTCAGTCTTCTTGACGTGAACGCCGGTCAGGAAGGTGCCGCAGCAGCGGGCATGATCGCCGGCGCCATCGCCCAGCGCTTCGGCCTGGACATGGTCAAGGCCGCTGACCACCGCGAAGCGGTCGCGGTACGGTTCCAGCGGCTTGAGGATCGGCGACATGGTGTAGCCCTCGCCGATCTGGGCCGGGTGGAAGTCCTTCATTACCATGCCGTTGGGCGTATAGATGACCTGCAGACGCTTGCGCGATGCGGCAGCGGCTTCCACCGCCTTGGCCGAAGAACCCATGGCTTCCAACAGCGGCAGCGCGATGGTCGCGCCTGCGCCGCGCAGGACGGTACGGCGATGCATGGCTTTGCGTGTGATCATCATTTTTCCGGTATCCTTTTCATGACGAATGGGACGCTTTGGACAATTCCCATGATTATCGTGTTCATCCGATAATCATCCCGCCGGGCCCGGTCACGGACCTCGCGGATGGCTGGCATGTCGTAATATTCCACACCCCGGCCCAGGCCGTAGGTCAGCATGCGCTCGGTCAGCGCTTCGACGAACTGTTCCTTGCGGGTCATCAGGATGTTCTGCAGGCCTGCGGGGCCGTCGAACTTGGTGCCGTCCGGCAGCACCGCCGAAGCATCGATCGGCTTGCCGGCAAAGCTGGTCCGCCAGGCGCCAACCGCATCGTAATTCTCAAGACTGAAACCCAGAGGGTCCATCTTGTTGTGGCAGGAGGCGCAGACCGGATTGGCGCGGTGCATCTCCATCTGCTCGCGCACGCTGAGCAGCTTGCCGTTCTTGGCATCGTTCAGGGCCGGAATGTCCGGCGGCGGCGGCGGCGGCGGGGCGGCCAGGATGTTTTCCAGGATCCACTTGCCGCGCATCACCACCGAGGTGCGGTTGTTGTAGGAGGTGACGGTGAGAATGCTCGCCTGCCCCAGCAATCCGCCCCGGCGCAGCTTGGGGTCCAGCTTCACCTTGCGGAAGGTGGTGCCGTAGATGCCCGGAATGCCGTAATGCTCGGCCAGCCGCTGGTTCAGGAAGGTGTAGTCGGCGTCCAGGAAATCCAGCGCGCTGCGATTGTCGCGGATGACCGTTTCAAAGAACATCTCGGTTTCCGTCAGCATCGCGGTGCGCAGGCGCTGGTCGAAATCGGGATAGACCACCTTGTCCGGCTTCTGGGCTTCCAGGCGGCGCAGATGCAGCCACTGGCCGGCGAAATTGGCGGTCAGGGCCTTGGCCTTGGGATCGGCCAGCATGCGCGAGACCTGGCTTTGCAGTACCGCGGGCTTGCTGAGCTGGCCCTTCTCGGCGGCGACCAGCAGTTCCTCGTCCGGGATGCTGCTCCACAGGAATAGCGACAGGCGCGAGGCCAGTTCCACGTCGGTGATCCGGCGCACGGTACCGGGACGGCTGCGCGGCGGATCGGTCTCGCGCAGGAACAGGAAGTTGGGCGAGGACAGGATGACTTCCAGCCCGGCTTCAATGCCACGCTCGAACGTCCCGCCCTTGCGGCCCTCATTGTACATGGTCATCAGCGGCGCGATGTCGGCGCTGGTCACGGGGCGGCGATAGGCATGGCGTGCCAGGCCGCTCAGGATCTTGCGGGCACAGGCGGATTCGGAAATGCCCTCACCCGGACGGCAGGTGAAAATCCGGCGGCGGCTGGGCGTGTCGCCGGCGCCCTTGATCTCGTACGGACCTGCGACAGAAATCGCCTGCACGTCGCGGGCGGCGATGACGTCGGTGTGGGGAATGCCCGCATCCTGAAAGCCCAGCGCATGGGCCGGCACCGTGACCGTTTTGGTGCGCACGCCATCGACCTGGATGTCCAGCGTCAGCGGCGGCGGCGCGGTGGCCGGCTTGGGCATGCGAAGCTGCAGGATGGTCTTGGGCGCCAGGGTGGTTTCCAGCGCCATGTTCTTGCGGAAGGAGGCGCCGATAATATGCTGCCCGGCGGTGAGCGAGACTTTGGCCTCGATCCGGTCAGCGGGATTCTTCTGGATGTCAGCGCCCAGCCCCGGATTGAGGTTCACGATCACCGTGTAATCGGCGTCATACGGCGCATAGAACTTGAACGCGCCGCCGCCCCGCGAGCCCAGCGGAAGCTCGTCACTGGCCCGTTCGTTGACGTAGGGGTCCTTGGCCAGCTTGTGCTCGGTCACCACCGGCGACCGCGACACCAGACCGGTGGCGGTGCGGCTCACCCGCGCGCCCACCCGGATATACTTGTCCATCAGAGTGCGCGACACGGTCAGCACGTCGGCGATATTGTCAAAGCCATAGCCCGAATCGTCGAACGGCAGATCGCCGCTGACATCGATCTGAAGGTCGAGCAGGTCGCGCACGGCATTGGCGTATTCGGCGCGGTTCAGGCGGCGCAGCGTGGCGCGGCCCGGATCGGGATTGGCGGCGCCCATCTTGTCGAGCGAGCCTTCCAGCCAGTTGGTGAAATCCGCGATCTCTTCCTTGGACGGGCGCTTCATGCCCCGGGGCGGCATCTCCCCCAGGCTGACCCGGCGCAGGATCTTTTCCCAGGTGGCGGTATGGGCTTCGATATTGTCGGCCTTGAGCGGCATCACCGACATGCCGGCGGTCTTGGACTTGTCGTTGTGACAGCCGCCGCAAAACTGGGTGAGCATGCGCTTGCGGTCGTCCGGCGTGGCGGAGGACAGCGTCGCGGTGGTGTGGACGGCCGGTGTCGCGGACACCGGATCGGCGGTGGCCTGGCCCAACAGGCCAACGCCCGTCGCCGCGGTGAGTGCGACGAGGCTGGCGGCGGCAAGCAGCTTGCGAGCCAGCCCGGTACGTGTGGCAGTCGGCAACATTCCTACTCCGCGGCGTCCCTCACAGCCGGGTATGCCCGGCTGCCCGCGCACCGTGAGATGCGCTGTGTCATTGTTTGCGCAAAAAGGTATCAGGTTTTTTCAAAGAAAACAGAGGCCTGCGGGAATCACCGCACAGCCGCGCCGGAAATAAGCTCTCCCTTAGAAACCCCTGTTAGACTGCTTGGCCCGCATACCAGCCCGACGCCCAGGCCCATTGGAAATTATACCCGCCAAGCCAACCGGTTACGTCCACTACTTCACCAACAAAATGAAGCCCGGGAATTGCCTTGGCCTGCATCGTCCTGGAATCCAGGTCCCGCGTATCAACCCCGCCCAGGGTGACTTCGGCGGTGCGGTAGCCCTCGGTGCCCGACGGGACGATACGCCAATCGTTGATCCCGGCCGCCAGGGCGCGCAGCTTGCCGTCGGAGAGGCCCCCCAGCGGCTCCTGATAGGCCGGCAGATCGGCAATAGTCTTGGCCAGCCGCTTGGGCAGCAGGGTGGACAGGAAGGTGTGGGCCGACTGCTTGCCGCTGTGCTGGCGAGCCGTGCGCAGCGCTTCCAATGCGTCCCTGCCCGGCAGCAGGTCCAGAGCGATTTCCCGACCCTCCCGCCAGTAGGATGAAATCTGCAGGATTGCCGGGCCGCTAAGGCCGCGATGGGTGAAGAGCAACGCTTCCTCGAACGCCGTCTTGCCGCAAGACACGCGCGCGGGCAGTGCCACGCCCGCCAAGTCCTCCAGCCGCTCCAGCAACTGCGTGTCGAAGGTGAGTGGCACCAGGCCGGGACGGGTTTCGGTAACGCCCAGCCCGAACTGCTCCGCCAGGCGATAGCCAAAATCCGTCGCGCCCATCTTGGGAATGGACTTGCCGCCTGTCGCCACCACGAGCGCGCCGCATTCCAGCATCTCGCCTGATGACAGCTGCAGCGTGAAGCCGTCCGGGGTCTTTTCGACATACTGCACCGTGACCGCCAGCCGCAATTGCGCCTCTCCGGCCTTCATTTCCGCCAGCAGCATGTCGATGATCTGTGTCGCCGGGCCGTCGCAGAACAGTTGGCCCAGCGTCTTCTCGTGCCACTTGATGCGATAGCGGTCCACCAGGGCGATAAAGTCGGCGGGCGAAAAACGGCTGAGCGCCGAAATGCAGAAATGCGGATTGTCCGACAGGAACTGGGCCGGCGTGGCATGGATGTTGGTGAAGTTGCAGCGCCCGCCACCGGAAATGCGGATTTTCTCGCCCGGCTTTTTGGCGGAATCCAGCACCAGCACCTTGCGGCCGCGCCGGCCGGCAATGGCGGCGCACATCATGCCCGCCGCCCCCGCCCCGATCACCACCACATCATGCCTGTCCATGCGCAGGTTATGCCGCTCGGGGACAGGGATGAACAGCGTGGTTTCAGCCGCGCGGTCATGAGATAAGAACCCAACAAAATTAAAACAGGGGGTCGGATGAAGCTTCTCAGTCTGGCGGTGGCGATCCTGCTCGCGAGCCCCGCGCTGGCCGCACCATCCGACAGTGAGGGCTGGATCAGCCACCCTGCCGCGCTTACCGGATCCGAGCCGGTTGTGCTGCACTTCCGCCGCGAAATTCGCCTGGATCAGCGCCCCGCCGTCCTGCCGGTCACGGTGACCGCCGACAATCGCTTCATCCTGTTCGTCAATGGAAGGCGCGTCGCCAACGGCCCTTCCACCGGCACGCTGGCGCGGTGGCGAACCTCAACTGTCGATCTGGCGCCTTATCTGCAGCCCGGTCCCAATGTGGTGGCGGCAGCGGTGTGGGACTTTGTCCGTAAGCAGCCGGAAGCGCCCGCGGGCGGTCCCTTGCCTGCGGCAAGCGCGCTGCCGCCGCAGGTCGCGCCGATTGCCTGGCAGAGCGCGGGGCTGGGCTTCCGTTTGATCGGCGGGCCGCTATCCACCACCGCGCCGGGCTGGCGCGTCAAGATCGACGCCGGTCACATGGCGGGCAATGGCCGCGCCCAGGTACCGCGCAAACGCTATTACGTCGCCAGCGCGCCGGAGATCATCGATGCCGCGAAGGCAGATTGGGATTGGACCGGCCCGAGCGAAAATGGCGGCTGGGAGAATGCGGTGCCATCGCCGCAAGCGTCGGGACGCTCGCTGGTCGCCGATCTTCTGCCGCCGCAACGCTATGCGCCCGCCGCACCCGGTAGTGTGGTGCGCAGTGATCTGGCGGGCGCGCAGGATTTTCCGGCCCGCGCCGTCACCGTGCCCGCCAATACCCGCGCGAAAATCCTGCTGCGACGCGACGCGATGATCTCCGCCTATCCCGAGCTGGATGTGTCGGGCGGCAGCGGCGCCACCATCAAGCTCACCTATACCGAGGCATTGTATGACGCCGAAGGAAACCGGGGCGACCGCAACCTGATCGGTGACCGCCTGGCGCTTGGCATGTTCGACACCTTCATTGCAGACGGCTCTCGCCGCACCTTCGCGCCGCTGTGGTGGCGGACCTGGCGCTATGCCGAGCTGGATATCCAAACCGGCGCCGCGCCGTTGAGGCTGGAAGCGTTCCGCATTTTCGAGACCGGCTATCCGTTTGAAAAAGTCGCACGCTTCAATAGCAGCGATCCCGAGCTCAACCGCATCTGGGACATCGGCTGGCGCACCGCCCAAATCGATGCCCACGAAACTTATATGGACAGTTCCTATTGGGAACAGCTGCAGTATCAGGGCGATACCCGGCTGCAGATGCTGATTTCCTATACGGTGTCGGGCGATCCGCGCCTGGCGGTGCAGGCGATTGATGCGTTCGCCGAGTCCGATGTGCATGGCGGGCTGCAGCAAGGCGCCTATCCCAGCCGCAGCGACAATGTCATTGCCACCTTCGCGCTGGCCTGGGTCGGCATGCTGAAGGACTGGTATCTGGAACAGCCCGACAGAAACGTGATCGTCCGCCACCTGCCGCGCATGCGCAAGGTGCTGAACTGGTTCGAACCGACGCGGATGCCAAACGGACTGTTGGGCAAGAATCCGCACTGGAATTTCATCGACTGGGTGCGCAGCAAGAATGACCGCGAATTCTTTCCCTCCTTCGGCAAGGACGGTGGCAGCTGCCTGATGACGGTGTTGTGGCTGGGGGCGCTGCGCGATGGCGCAATCCTGGAAACGGCCTATGGCGACCAACAAATCGCGGCGCAGAATATCGCCCAGGCCAATGCGGCACGTGACGCCATCCGCAAGCTTTGCTGGAACAAGGAACGCGGACTGTTCGCCGACAATGCCGACTTCACATTGTACAGCCAGCATATGAACGCCCTGGCGGTCCTGTATGATGTGGCAACGCGCGAGGAAGCGTCTGCCATTCTGGAGCGCATCACCGTGCCGGGCCGCGGTATCGACGCGCCCGAAGGCATGTTCACCACCACCTACTATTTCGCCTGGTATCTGATCCGTGCCTTTGAACATGCCGGACTGGCGGAGCGTTACCCCAGCTTGCTCAAGACCTGGCGCGACCTGCTGACGCAGAACTATACCAGCTGGCCGGAGTCACGCGGCGAAACCCGCTCCGACACCCATGCCTGGAGCGCCCATCCCACCGCCGACCTGCTGGGCATTGTCGCGGGCATCCGTCCTGGCGCGCCCGGCTATGCGCGGCTGCGGGTAGCGCCGCACTTAAGCGATCTGACCAGCCTGGACGCCACCGCCGCTACGCCCCAGGGCGCGGTGTCGGTGCGCTATCGCGTGAACGGCAGCAGCCTGACGGCCGAGATCGAGCGTCCCGCCGCCCTGCCCGGCGAATTTGTCTGGAAAGGGAAAACCTATCCCCTCACCGAAGTTCGCAGCCGCTTCGTGCTGAACTAGCCGTAGAGAGTCTTGAAACTCTCGCGCATCGCGCTCTTCTGGACCTTGCCCATGGTGTTGCGGGGAAGCTGGTCGACGAACAGCACCCGCTTGGGATGCTTGAAGCGCGCCAGGTTTGCCAGCGCGCCCAGCACCGTATCCTCGGTGAGGACCGAATCCCTGGTTTTGACAATGAAAGCGGTGACCCCTTCACCGAAATCGGGATGCGGCAGGCCGACCACCGCCGCCTCCTCCACCCCCGGCAATTCATCGATCAGGCTTTCGATCTCCTTGGGATAGATGTTGAGCCCGCCGCTGATGATCAGATCCTTGTCGCGCCCGACAATGCCGAGATAACCCTCGGCATCCAGCGTCCCCAAATCACCAGTGATGAAAAACCCGTCCGGGCGGAATTCGCTCGCGGTCTTTTCCGGCATCCGCCAGTAACCCTGGAAGACGTTGGGCCCACGCACTTCGATCATGCCGATCTCGCCCGGCGCCAGCGGCTGGCCGGTCTTGTCGGCGATACGGACCTCCACCCCGGGCAGCGGCAGGCCGACCGAGCCGGGAATGCGCGCGCCATCATAGGGATTGGAAGTGTTCATGCCCGTTTCAGTCATGCCATAGCGTTCCAGGATGGCGTGTCCGGTACGCGCCTGCCATTGGCGATGGGTCTCGGCCAGCAGCGGCGCAGAACCCGAAACGAACAGCCGCATATGCTTGGTACCATCCTGATTGAGGCGCGCATCCTGCAGCATTCGGGTGTAGAAAGTCGGCACCCCCATCATGGTGCTGGCCAGCGGCAAGGCGTCGAATACCGCATCCAGATCGAACCTGGGCAGCAGCAACATGCTGGCGCCCGACAGCAGGGTGACATTGGTGGCCACGAACAGGCCATGGATGTGAAACAGCGGCAACGCGTGCAGCAACACATCGCTTTTTGAAAAGCGCCAGACCTCTTTCAGGCTTTGCGCATTCGAGAACAGATTGCCATGGCTCAGCATGGCGCCCTTGGAGCGGCCGGTGGTGCCCGAGGTGTAGAGAATGGATGCCAGATCGCCCATCCCGACATCGGCATCGGTAAAATCATCGGGCTGGCCGACGGCCTCGGTGATCAACGAGCCCGACAGGCCATCATCGCTGAGGGTCAGCAAGGGCGTATCCGGCAGCGCGGCGGCGTTCGCCGCCTTGTTCTTTTCCGCCACCACAAAAAGGCGCGGCTCGGCATCGCCGACAAAATAGGTCAGTTCGCTGGGGGTGTAGCCGCTGTTGAGCGGCAGATAGACCGCGCCGGCGCGCAGGCAGGCCAGATAGAGGAACAGCGCCCCCGGGCTTTTCTCGACCTGCACCGCGACCCGGTCGCCGGGCTGGACGCCATGGCGGGTCAGGACATGGGCCAGGCGGGCCGCTGCGGCGAAGCTTTCACGATAGCGAACCGCCGGCCGCCCCGGCGGCAACAGGAATATCTTGTCCGGATCGGCCGCGCTTTGTGCAAAACGGTTGAAGAGATTATCGCCCATCGAAAATTTTCTACTGTTTTTTGCCCGGATGTATACGGTTAGTTTCGCATTCTAGCGCGGGGGGCGCGGCCTATGACCATTTCCGGCGTCGCGCTGCTTGCCGTCTGCACCCTGCTCGGCGCTATTCTCGGCGACCTGCTGGGCATGATGCTCGGGATCAAGGCCAATGTCGGCGGCGTCGGCCTCGCCATGATCTTCCTGATTGCCGGCCGGCACTGGCTGATCCGGCGCAAGCTGCTCAATGAAGGGATCAAGCTGGGCGTCGGGTTCTGGGCCGCCTTTTACATTCCCATCGTCGTCGCCATGGCCGCCAACCAGAATGTTGTCGCCGCGGTGGAGTCCGGGCCCATGGTGGCGATCGCCGCAATCGGGACGGTCCTGGCCTGCTTCGCCTGTGTCGCCCTGATCAGCCGGATGAGCGGGCGAGTAGAGACCATGGACGAGATCGAAGCCCGCGAAGCCAAGGGCGCGCAAACCGGCGGGCTGGGGAGCGTGGTGCGATGATCGTCGACGCGGTTTCCCGTGTCCTGCAGGCCAACGCCCTGCTGACCGCCTTCGCCTTTGTCGGGCTGGTGATGTGGCTGTCCGCGGCGCTGTCGAAATACCTGACCATGGGCCGGCTTCATGGCTCGGCCATAGCCATCATGATCGGACTGGCGCTGGCCTTGTGGGGCGGCATGGTGACCGGCGGCAAGAGCGGGCTGGCGGACATTCCCATGCTGTCGGGCATCGGGCTGATGGGCGGGGCCATGCTGCGCGATTTCGCCATTGTCGCCACGGCATTCGAAGTGGATGTTGAAAAGGCGAAGAAGGCGGGCTGGATCGGCGCGGCCTCACTCATGCTGGGCGTCATCGTGCCCTTTGTCGGCGGGGCGCTGGTCGCCGCCGCCTATGGCTATACCGACGCCATCTCGATGACCACGATCGGCGCGGGGGCCGTCACCTATATCGTCGGACCGGTCACCGGTGCCGCCATCGGCGCGGATTCCGCCGTCATCGCGCTGTCCATCGCCACCGGCGTGTTCAAGGCCGTGCTGGTGATGATCGGCACGCCTTTCGTGGCCGGGATGATCGGCCTCAACAATCCGCGCACCGCAATGGTGTTCGGCGGTGTGATGGGAACGACCAGCGGCGTTACCGCCGGCCTTGCCGCCACCGACCGCCGGCTGGTGCCTTACGGCGCCCTCACCGCCACGTTCCTGACCGGCTTCGGCTGCCTGGTGGTCCCGTCCATTTTCTATCTGATCGTGCGCGCCATTGTTGGAAGCTGAACCATGAATTTTCACGACCTTCCCGTCCACGCCTTGTCCGAAGGCCTCAAAGCGCGGCGATTTTCGCCGGTGGATGTGGTCGATGCCTGTCTGGCGCGTATCGAGACGCTGGAGCCCCGGCTGCATGCGTTCGTTCATGTCCACGGCAAGGAGGCACGACTGGCCGCCGAAGCGGCGGACAAGGCGATCCGTTCCGGCCACGGCATCGGGCCCCTGCACGGCATTCCCATCGCGCTCAAGGATCTGGTGGAGTTCAAGGGCCACATCACCACCGGCGGCTGCGCCGTCTGGCGCGACCGTATTTCCGATTACAGCGCGACCCTGGCCCAGAAGCTGGTCAGCGCCGGCATGATCGTGCTGGGCAAGACCCACACGGTGGAATTCGCCTATGGCGCCTGGGGCACCAACCAGCATATGGGCACGCCGTGGAATCCCTGGGACATGAAGGTGCAACGCACCCCCGGTGGTTCGTCGGCCGGGTCCGCCGTGGCGGTGGCGGCACGCATGGCGCCCTGCGCCCTGGGCACCGATACCGGCGGCTCGGTACGCATTCCCGCCGCCTGGTGCGGCCTCACCGGATTGAAGACCACCATTGGCCGCATCAGTACACATGGCGTGCTTCCCCTTAGCCCCACACTGGACACGCCCGGTCCCATCGCCCGCAGCGTGGAAGACTGCGCCATCCTGCTGGTGGCCATGCAGGGCCCCGATCCGCTCGACCCGCTGACCCTGGCGCTGCCGCCCGCCGATCCTTTTCCCACCCTGCGGCGGGGCGTGAAGGGATTGAAGCTGGCGCGCATGCCTCAGTCCGAACGCGCCATGTTCGATGACGAGATGCTGGCGGCCTATGACCGCTCGCTGACGGAGCTGTCCGGTTTGGGGGCGGAGATCGTGGATCTGCCCGGGGGTGGCCCGTCTTTTCGCGAGAATGGCGACCTCGTTGCCAAGATCATCTCGGCGGAAATCTATCCCATCCGTGCCGATCTGGTGGACGATCCGAGCATGGCGCTGGATGAAGCCGTACGCGCTCGGATCGCCGCCGGAGCCTCGATCTCCGCCCGCCAGTATCGCGACGTGCTGGCTTTACGGGAGCGCGCCAAGCAGGACTTCGCAGCCAGGATAGAAGGCGTGGATGCGGTCCTGACGCCCAGCACCATGACGGCGGCGCTGCCCTTGAGCGAAATCGACCAGGGCACGACCCCAGCCCTGTCCACCCGCTGGGTGAACTTTCTCGACCTTTGCGCCCTGTCATTGCCCAATGGGATGACGCCGGGCGGCCTGCCCACCTCGCTGCAGATCATCTGCCGCGGCGGCGATGAGGCGCTGGCGCTGCGCATCGGCTGGGCGCTGGAGAACGCCACCGACTGGCAGAAGCACGCGCCAAAGCTTTAGAACGCGACGCGGTCCGCGCCCTTCAGTTCCAGGATCTGACGCGCCTCGTCCGGCGTGGCGATGGAACGGCCCAGGCCTTCGATGATCTGGCGCACCATGCGCACCTGTTCGGCGTTGGACTGGGCCAGCCTGCCCGGCCCCGACCACAGCGAATCTTCCAGTCCGACGCGCACGTTGCCGCCCATGGCGGCGGCCTGGGCGGCGATCGCCAGCTGATTGCGGCCCGCGCCCAGCACCGACCATTTGTACTGCTTGCCGAACAGGCGGTCGGCGGTTCGCTTCATGTGCTGAACATCCTCGGGATGCGGTCCAATGCCGCCCAGGATACCGAACACCGACTGCACGAACAAAGGCGGCTTGACCAGCCCGCGCTCCAGGAAGTGGGACAGGTTGTAGAGATGGGAAATATCGTAGCACTCGAACTCGAAGCGCGTGCCGGCATCGCCCAGCTTTCTCAGGACGAATTCGATATCCGCAAAACTGTTGCGGAACACCAGGTCGCGCGAGGCTTCCAGCGCGTCACGCTCCCAGTCATGCTTGAACTCCTTGAACCGGTTCAGCATGGGAAACAGGCCGAAATTCATCGAACCCATATTGAGCGAGGCGACTTCCGGCTTGAACTGCTGCGCCGGCTTCACCCGCTCCTGGACCGTCATATAGGGCGCGCCGCCGGTGGTCAGGTTGATCACCGCGTTGGTCGCCTGCTTGATGCGCGGCAGGAAGCGGGCAAAGGCCTCAGGCGTCTGGTCGGGCTTGCCGGTTTCGGGATCGCGGGCGTGCAGATGGACAATCGCCGCGCCGGCTTCCGCCGCGCCGACGGCGGCGGCTGCGATTTCCTCGGGCGTCACGGGCAAATGCGGCGACATCGAGGGCGTGTGGATCGCGCCGGTCACGGCGCAGGTGATGATAACTTTGTCGTTCAGGTCCATTGGGCTGGCCTTTTATTGTCGTTGAACTAGCGCGGAATGTCCTTGTCGGCGCGGCGTTTGTGTGCCGCCAGCGCCATCAGCCGGCGATCCCGCCAGGCCTGATGACGCTGCAAGCGGCCCTCGGGCAGCAGCTTGCGCCGCTCCGTCTCGATCACGTCCAGCACCGGGCCGTTCCAGTTGGCACGGGTCATCGTGCTGGGATGTAGCCGCTGGTAAATCTGCTCATAACGCTGGCAATAGTCGCGTACCCCGCCCGGGGCATTGAGGTCGATGGTCTCGAACGGCCCCATGAAGGACCAGCGCAGCGCCAGCCCGTCGCGAATGCCGATATCGACATCCTCGATTGTCGCATAGCCGCCTTCGACAAGCCGGAAGGCCTCTTCCAGCAAGGCGCCCTGCATCCGGTTCATCACAAAACCGTCCAGCTCGCGTTTCATCACGATGGGGGCATGGCCGGCGGCGCGCAGGAAGGATGCGGTGCGCTCGATCACCTTCGGGTCGGTCCAGGGCGCGGGCACCACTTCGGCCGCCGGGATCAGGTAGGGCGGATTGATGGGATGGACCACCAGGCATCGGGCGCGGCCTTTCAGCTCTTCGGTGAAGTGCGACGGCAGGATGGCGGAGGTTGAACTGGCCAGGATGGTTTCGGGTCCGGCGATGGTGTCGAGCCGCGCAAAGACCTTGCGCTTGATCTCGACATTCTCCGGCGTGTTCTCCTGGACATAGTCGGCGCCGGCCAGCGCCTCTTCCAGCGTGGCGGCGGCGCCCATCCGGCCGCGCACCTGCGCGGCGGACTGGCCGTTCAGCAGGTCGTTGGCCACAAGGTCCGGAAGCACGCCTTCGATATAGGAAAGTGCCGCGGCGGGGGCATCGGCCTGCTCATCCCACAACACGACATCATGGCCGGCGCGGGCAAAACTGATGGCCCAGGCCCGTCCCACAAAGCCCGCACCAACAATGGCAACCTTGCTCATGGACAGTCCCCGAGGCGGCGCCATTTTATGGCGAAAGTGGGCTTATTGCGAAAGTGCGCCCTTGAACGAAATCATTTTCTGGCGTCGCTCGCACCACAGCGCCAGCCGGGCATTGCGGATGCTGTCCAGAATGGTGAGCCGCCCAACCGCTTTCAGTTCGGGAAAGTCACGCAGCACCTTCGGGAGCCGGTAATAGGGAATCCGGCTGTTGAGATGGTGGATATGATGGATGCCGATATTGCCGGTGATCCAGTGCAGCAGGGCCGGCAGGTCGTAATAGGAACTGCCCATCAGCGCCGCATCGGAATGCGCCCAGGAGTCGCTCCGCGCCCACATCACATCTTCGAACTGATGCTGGACGTAGAAGAGCCACACGCCCATCGACGCCGCCAGCAGCATGACGGGCAGATGCACCATCAAGAACGGTCCCACGCCGATCAGCCAGATCATGCCCGTCGCCGCCAGGGCGATCGCCGCATTGGTCGCCATGGTGCTGATCCAGGGACCCCAGCCGTCACGCATCTGGTGAAACGGCAGCCGGTGCTGCAGGAAAAACATATAGGCCGGACCGATCACGAACATCACCGGTGCGCTGCGATAGCAGCGATAGAGAAACCGGCTCCAGAGGGGGCGTTCGCAATACTCCTCCACCGTTAAGGTATCGATGTCGCCGATGCCGCGGCGGTCGAGATTGTTCGACGTGGCGTGATGGATGGCGTGATTGCGTTTCCAGTATTCGTAAGGCGTCAGGGTCAGCACCCCCAGCACGCGCCCCAGCCAGGTGTTCGCGGCGCGCTGCTGGAAAAAGGCGCCATGGCCGCAATCATGCTGGATGATGAACAGCCGCACCACGAAGCCGGCGGTGGGTATGGCCAGCAGCAGCGTCAGCCAATAGCCCACATCCAGCGACAGCCACATCAACAGCCACAGGATCGCCAAGGGCGTGACGGTGACGCAGACCTCGAAAATGGCGCGCCACAGATTGGGTTCACGATAGCGAAGGAGAGCACGCGTCAGGTCTGGCAGGGGAATCATCTACTCGAAACAGGGGGGATTTCCGTCGGTTGCGTAGCAGCTAAACCCCGGGATTTCCAGAGACCTGACGCGAAATCAGCGTCCCTGGTGCCGGATGATCCGCGCCTTGTTCATATGCTGCGGCTTCACGCCGCCTTTGCCAAGGAACTGCTGGTGGGCCGGCACGGGGCGCGGCGGCAGCAGCGGCGCCTTCGTTTTGGCTGGCGCAGCCTTCGGTTCCGGCGCGGGAGCGGCCTGTTTGGCGGGCGCGGGCGCCCTGGCGGAGACCTCAGCCTTTTTGGCTGACGGCTTCTTGGCAGGTGCTTTCGTCACTTTCTTGGCCACGACATGTCCTTTCAGGCAATGTGGCGGCAAGTGTAATACCCGCTTTGCGCGCCGAAAAGCCCCTCCAGTTGCAGGAGAAGAAAACCGGAGGGACCTTCCGCCCCTCCGGTTCCCAGGCCTTACGGGTTGATGCGGCTGCCGCCGACCACACCCTTCTTGACCAGGTCGCTGAGCTTGATCATCCCTTTATAGGTGAATTTCTGCACCCGCTGACCGCGATAGGTCTCGGTGGTGAAGATGTCGCCCTTGGAGTTGGTGACGATGCTGTGCACGGCATAGAACTGGCCGGGCTGACGGCCGCCGCCGCCGAACCAGTACAGTTCCTTCATGGTCTTGCGGTCATAGACATGCACCACCGCATTGGCGCCGTCCGAGACATACATGAACTTCTGTTCCGGATCGCGGCTGAAGGCGATCTCCCAGGGCGCGCCGTCGCCGCGCGTCTGGGGCTTGACCGCATGCTGGCGCAGATAGGTGCCGTCGAGCTTGAACACCTGGATGCGGTTGTTGGTGCGGTCGCAGGCATAGAGCAGCCCGTCATTGGAAGGCTGGGCGCAATGCATCGGGTTGCCGAACTGCGGCGAGTTGACATCGTAATGGGGGATGGGCGTGTCGTCGGGCTTCTTGCCATAGGCGCCCCACATGCGCTTGAATTTCAGGGTGGTGGCATCCCACACCGAAACGCGCTTGTTGCCATAGCCGTCGGCCAGGAACATCTCGTTGCCCTTGAAGCGGATCTGGGCGACGCCGCGCACATTCTGTGTATCCAGGCTGCCCTTGCTGGCATTGGCCTTGCCGATCTGGCCCAGATATTTTCCGTCAGGCGTGAACTTCACGATGAAGCTGTCGTGATACTTGCCGACCCCGGCGCCGGAATAGAGCGGCGGCGGCGCGGTTGGGGCTTCGGCAAACTGTTCCGCGCTGCCCGGGGCGGGGCGCGGCTGGTAGGCGCCATTGCCGCCCAGCCAGATGTTTCCATCCGGCCCGACCGTGAGGCCGTGGTTGGAACTGGGCCAGTCGCGGCCCTTGCCCCTGTTCTCGGCGCGTCCCCAGGATCGGATCAGATTGCCGGCGGGATTGAACTGCAGCACGTCGGGCGCAGCCGTGCAGCAGTCCGCTTCTTTGCGGGTAAAATAGGATTCCTTCTGCTCCAGCGTCTGGGGACGATGGAAGACCCAGACATTGTCCTGCTTGTCCACATCCAGGCCGATGGTCATGGCCAGGATCCAGTGATTGGGCAGCGGCTTGGGCCAATAAGGATCGGCCTCGAACCATGGCACCATGACGTCACTGCCATTGGCGCCGGCGGCTTGCGCCCTTGCTTGTCCGATGCCGCTGTGATGCAGGCCAACCGAACCAAGCCCAGCCGCCAGCAATCCGGCACCCAGCAGCGCCTTGCGCGAAAACGTCTTCATCAACCCCTCCCCTTTTGGACCATTTTTGCGGGCGGTCCTTCACCCTCATATCTGCCCGTTACATTGGACATTCACTGCCATATCTGTTGAAGGCCACGATCGCGACGCGCGTCTGGGCCGCCACCATTTCCTTGGTCTTCTGGCTGACCGTAATGCGATAATTCTGGATGATGGCCTGCGACGGCGTCAGCGGTTTGACCGCTTTGCGCGCGGCGACAAAATCGCCGACGCATTTCTGAAAAGCATCGGCCGCGGCGGCATAGATTTTCCCCGCTTCCATGCTGGCCACGATCTCCTCGCGGCTGACCTTGGCGCCGTCAATAACCTTGGGCGGACGCGGTGCCTGGCAATTGTCGCCCAGAAAGCTCTGGGACACCCAGGCGGGATCGCGGCGGCTGTCCACCACCTCCTCGCTCCGACACATTGCGGCGAACGTCTCAATCGCCGCTTCCGTGGGGCGCGCGTCGGACTGGGCTTTGGGTTCAGAGGCGGCGCGCACCGGAAAAAATTCCAGCGCGGCGGCCGCCGTCAGCGCGGCGGCGACAAGAGCCAATGCTTTCCACATTTTGCAGCCCGATCCCCTTGGCTGCAGCAGACCACAGGCCCCTGGCCTTGCCAACTCCCACGCATTCCTTCGCTGTTGCGAGATTGCGAATGATTTCCGCCGGATAGGCGTTATCCCTGCCGGGCAAGGGCTGTTGCCGTGTTCCCGCGGCTTGATCTAGAACGGGCCATGAACCCGCAAGCAGTTCTCAATCAGGCCATCGCCTTCCATCAAACCGGCAATCTGGCGGATGCCGAGCGCCTGTACCTGGAGCTGATGACGGCGGCCCCGCGCGAGGCGGCTGCCCCGCACCTTTTGGGCGTGGTGCGGGCGCAGCAGGGGCGCAACAGCGAGGCGCTGGAGTTGATCGGCAAGGCGCTCCAGATCCTACCTGACGCGCCGGAGATGCTGTCCAACTATGGCAATGTGCTGAAGACGCAGGGGCGTTTCGCCGAGGCGCTGGCCAGCTATGAGCGGGCGCTGGCGGTCAAGCCCGATTACGTCGCGGCAATCGCCAAACGCGGCCAGGTACTGCGCGATCTGGGCCGTCTTGAGGATGCGCTCGTGGCCACCGACAAGGCGCTGGCACTGAATCCCGGACATGCTGAAGCCCTCAGCAGCCGTGGCGTGATCCTGTCCGATCTGGGCCGCTATGACCAGGCACTGGCCAGTTATGACCGGGCTTTGGCGGTGGCGCGGGACTTTCCCGATGTTTGGAACAATCGCGCCCTCACCTTGAAAGACATGAAGCGGCTGGTCGAAGCTCTGGCGAGCGTCGAACGGGCGCTGGCACTGCATCCAGGCTTTGCCGAAGCCCATAACAATCGCGGCGTCATCCTGTTCGAGCTCAGGCGCATGGGCGAGGCGCTGGCCAGTTACGGCCAGGCGCTTGGCCTGCGGCCCGACTATGTCGAAGCGCTCAACAACCGCGCCGTGGCGCTGTGGAGCCTGAAACGCTTTGCCGAGTCTCTCGCCGATTGCGACGCCGCGCTAGCCGTGCGCCCCGGATTTGCCGATGCGCTCTATAATCGCGGCAATGCGCTGCTGGAGATGGGCAAGCCGCAGGAGGCGCTGGAGAATTATGAAGCGGCGCTGGCGGCCGATCCCGATCATCCCAATGCCCTGAGCGGCCTGGCCAATGCCGCCATGACCGTCGGCGACTGGGCCCGCACCGCACGTCTGGCCGATGTGCTGAAGGCCGATGTGCTTGCGGGCAAATCGGTGATCCAGCCTTTCGTGCTGATGGGCTACTGGGACGACAATGAATTGCAGCTGCACTGTTCGCAGAACTATGTGCGCCAGGCCGGCCCCGGTCGCCAGCCGCCGCTATGGAAGGGCGAAAAATACAGTCATGACAAGATTCGCGTCGCCTATCTGTCCGCCGATTTCCACCAGCATGTCACCGCCGCCCTGACAGTAGAGATGTTCGAACGTCACGACCGCGAGAGGTTCGAAACTTTCGCCGTCTCCTTCGGCCCGGAAGACGGCAGCGCCATGCGCCAGCGGCTGATCTCCGCGTTCGACCGTTTCCATGACGCACGGCAGCAGACGGACCGCGAAGTCGCCAACCTGCTGAAGCAGTGGGAGATCGATATCGCGGTCGATCTGGGTGGACACACCAGTGGCGCACGGCCCTGGGTGCTGGCGCACCGGCCCGCACCAGTACAGGTCAAGTATATGGGGTATCCCGGCACGTCCGGCTCGGACTTCATCGACGCGATCATCGCAGACCGCACCGTGGTGCCGCCGGATCAGGACCGCTTCTTCAGTGAAAAGATCGCCGCCCTTCCCGATACGCTGTGGGTCACCGACACCAAGAACGAAGCCCTGCCGCCGCCCTCCCGTGCCGAGGCGGGCTTACCGGAGAGCGGTTTCGTGTTTTGCTGCTTCAATCACAACTGGAAAATCACCGCGCCGCTGTTCGACGTCTGGATGCGGCTGCTGAGCAGGGTCGAAGGCAGTGTGCTGTGGCTGCTGCAGGGCAATGACACCATCCGCGCCAATCTGCGGCGCGAGGCTGAGACGCGCGGCATCGATCCGGAGCGGCTGATCTTCGCGAGCCGCACCACCCCGGAACTGCATCTGGCGCGCCAGCAGCTGGCCGATCTGTTTCTCGACACCCTGCCCTACAATGCCCACACCACGGCCAGTGACGCGCTTTGGGCCGGGCTGCCCGTCGTTACCACGCCGGGAAAATCCTTTCCGGCACGCGTTGCCGCCAGCATCCTGAACGCAGCGGGCGTGCCGGAACTGATCGCCGCCGATCTAACACGCTATGAGGCGCTGGCGCTGCAACTGGCGACCGATCCGGCTGCGCTGGCAGATGTGAGAAAAAAGCTGGCGCAGGCACGCAACACCGCCCCGCTCTTCGACACCAAGCGTTTCACCCGCAACCTGGAAGCCGCTTATGCGGACATGCTGGCGCGGGCATGAGCGATCCGGCCCAGACCTTGTCTTCGCCTATCCGGCTTTCGGTGGCCGCACCTGCCTATAATGAGGCCGCCGGTATCGAGGCGGTGGTAGCCGAATGGCATGGCTTTCTGGCCGGCCGCAGCGATATCGCCAGTTTCGAGATCGTGATCTGCAACGATGGCAGCAAGGACCGCACGGGCGAAATCCTGGATCGGCTGGCCCAGCAATTCCCGCAATTGCGGCCGCTGCATTTCGCGCAAAACCAGGGCGCCGCCGCCGCGCTGAATGCCGCCATTGCCGCCACCACGGGCGACTGGGTGCTGCTGATCGATTCCGACGGCCAGTTTCCCATCCAGAACCTGCCGGAGATGGTCGAGGCCGTCCGGCGCAGCGGCGGACGCGCCGCCATCGGCATCCGCCAGAAGAAGGACGTGCCCTTCGCCCAGTTCGGCAGCTGGGCCAGCGGGCTGGTCTGCAACCTGGTGCATGGCAGCCGGGTGCGGGACTTCAATTCCGCCTTCAAGCTGGTCTGGGGTCCGACCCTGCGCGCCCTGGGACTGGAAGCCAAGGGCATGAACTATTCCACCGAAGTCACCTCAAAGCTGCTGGAGCGTGGCGTCAGCCTCGCCGAAGTGGTGATCGAACACCGCCCCCGCGCCACAGGGGCATCCAGCATGAGGCTGGTGCGCGGCGCCATCCATCGCCTGTTGTTCGTCAGCTACATCGCCTTGCGGCAAGTGCTGCTGGGTCTTGGCATCATTTCCCGGCCCCGGCCATGAGCGCGCCGGGGGCCACAAAAATTGTCCTGTTCTGCGGCGGACGCGGCAGCGCTACCATCATCCGTGCCCTGCTGCGCCAGACCGATATCGAGCTGACCTTGCTAGTCAACGCCTATGACGACGGCCTGTCCACCGGAGCGCTGCGCAATTTCATTCCCGGCATGTTGGGTCCGTCGGACTTCCGCAAGAACCTGTCCTACCTGCTGGGCAACTATTCCAATGCGCAATATGCCCTGCGCAATCTGATGGAGTATCGCCTTCCCCCCGCTTCGGGCGCCGGCGAGATTGAGAGCCTCGCCCGTTTCGCGCGGAACAACGACGCATCCTTGCTGGGTGAGCCGCTCAAGGGCTGGTTCGCCCAGCTGCCCGCGCCGCTTTGCACGCGGCTGCGTGCGTTGCTCGGCCGCTTCTTCGATCATGCGGCGGGCGCCGACACAAGTTTCGACTATCGCGATTGTTCGCTAGGCAATCTGGTGTTCGCGGGGGCCTACCTGCAATGCGGCCGGGATTTCAATGCCGCCGCCGCGACCGTGGGCGATCTGGTCGGCAGCCGGGCGCAGTTGCTGAATGTCAGCAGTGAACAGAACCGCGTACTGGTGGGGCTGAAGCAAGATGGCACATACCTGTCCTGCGAAGCGCAAATTGTCGGCCCGCAATCGCCGGTGCCGATCACCAACCTGTACCTGCTGGAACAGCGGCTGACCGATGCAGAGGCGCAGATACTTGGGGGACGCGACCTCGCCGGCAAACAGGTTTTCCTGGCGGAACACGATGCGGTCCCGCCGCTTTCGCCCGCCGCCGCCCAGGCCATCGCCGGCGCAGACGTCATCCTCTATGGGCCGGGCACCCAGCATTCCTCGTTGCTTCCCAGCTACCGCATCGCGCGTCAGGCGCTGGCGGCGGCGCCTGCACCCGTCAAAGCGCTGGTGATGAACCTGGATAGCGACAATGACATTCAGGGCTTGAGCGCCAGTGCTGTGCTGGACCTGGCGCTGGATCACGGCGCTGCCGTCACCCATGTGCTGCTCGACCGCAATGTCCGCCTGCCGCCGGGCGGGCTGGAGGACGACGCCTATCGCGGCGCGCAAGTGTTGCGCGGTGCCTTCACCACCCCGGCGCGGCCCGGCCTGCACAACGGCACCGCCATCGCCGAGCGCATCCTGTCGGTTCGCGGTGCAAGCGCCGGCGATCCGGCCTCGGTGGAAATCTTCGCCGATATCCACAATCGCTCGGTGGCCAGTGACGAACTGGTCGAGGAGTTTCTGGAAATGGACTGGACGGGCGCCCGGCTGGTTCTCAACCGTGTGGCCCATTCCGGCGGCGACGGGATATCGACCGCGCAACGCGAAGGCCTGTTTCCGGAAACCGGCTATTTCCGCGACTGGCTGCGGCAGGGCAGTAGCGACTATCTGGTGCTGATGACCGGTGACGGAGCCTATCGTTTTCGCGACGTGCAGGCGATCATCCGTCTGCTGGAACAGCAGCAGAGCCTCGGCGGCGTGTTCGGTTCGCGCACCCAGAGCCGGCGGCAGTTCATCACCTCCATCCAAGCCGCCTATGGCGAACACCGCCTGCTCTACTGGCTGGGCAAGGTGGCGGCCTTTTTCCTCAGCTTCATTTTTTACCTGCGCACCGGCGTGATCTTTTCCGATCCGCTGACCGGCTTGCGCGTTTTCAGGCGCCAGCGTCTGGCGCACCTGCCTGACCTGTCCGCAGGCCAGACCGCGCCGCTGGCGATTGTGCGGCAGTTGATCCGCCACGGCGTGGAAGTGGCCGAACTGCCGGTGATCTATCGCACCTATTCCGGCTTCACCGACCCCTATTGGCGGATACGGCGCGGCTTGCGCAATCTCGCCAGCCTGTTCTGACCATGCTGGATTTCACCACCTATCTTTTCGATCTGGATGGGACGCTGGTGGATTCCAGTCCCGTCCACGCGCGCGCCTATCGCGACATTCTGGGACGAGAGCATCCGGGCCTGCTGGCAGGTTTCGACTATCGCGCCATTGCCGGCCTGACGACCCTTGCCGCCTTCCGCAGCCTGGGACTGGATGAAGACCAGAGCCAGAAACTCACCCGGCTCAAGCAAAGCGCGTATCGCCAGGCCGTGGAAGCCGGCGCGGTGCGCGCCATGCCCGGCGCCGCGGAGCTGCTGGCGAGGTTGAAGGCGCAAGGCAGGGAAATCGGTGTGGTCACCTCGGCCAGCCGGATTTCCGCTTGCGCAACCCTCGAGGCCACCGGCCTGGCGCAGCATGTCACCGCGCTGGTGACGGCGGATGATGTCAGCGCGGCAAAGCCGGCGCCCGAGCCCTATCTGGCGGCATTGTCAAAACTCAAGACCGATGCCGCCCATGCGGTGGCGGTCGAGGATGCGCCGGCCGGCATCGCCGCGGCGCGCGCCGCCGGGTTGAAGGTCATTGGCGTGCATGATGCCGCGGTACGCCCGCTCACCGATTTGCACTTTGCGGATTTCGCGGCCTTTGCCGGAGCGCTGGCATGAGAATCTGCGCCGTCATCCCCGCCGCGGGCCGCGGGACGCGGCTGGGCAGCGGTTTGCCGAAAATCCTGACGCCGCTGACGGATAGCGAAACAGTTTGGTCCATTCTCCAGAAAAAGCTGGCGCCGCTGGTGGATCACATCCACCTGGTTCTGTCGCCCGAAGGTGAACAGGCATTTGCCGGTTATCCGGCGCAGGTCTCCCACAGCGTCCAGCCTGCCCCGACCGGCATGGGCGATGCGATCTTTCGCGGCCTTTCGGTCTGGTCGAACTATGACGCCATCCTGGTGGTTTGGGGCGATCAGGTGTTCGTCTCTGCCGATACCCTCACCCGCGCCATCGCGGCGCTGGACAATCCGCGCCACCAGGCGGTGTTGCCGGTGACCCGCATGGCAACACCCTATGTGGAATATGTCTTTGAAGACGAGCGCCTGACGCGGGTGCTGCAAAGCCGCGAAGGCGACACCACCACGCCGAACGGCTTTTCCGATGTCGGCACCTTCCTGCTGACGGCCGACGGCCTGCAACCCGCCTGGCAGGCCTATCTGCAAACCGCACCGCGCGGCAGCACGACCGGCGAAATCAATTTCCTGCCATTCCTGCCGTTCCTCAGCGCACAAGGCTGGCGCATCCAGCCGCTGGAGGTGGCAGACGCCACCGAGGCGCGCGGCATCAACACGCCGGACGATCTGGATTTTTTCCGCAAGCTCTATAAGAACCCCTGACATGAAGAATGTCCTGGTCACCGGCGGCGCCGGCTTTATCGGCAGCCATCTTTGCGAAGGCCTGCTGGCGGCAGGCTACCGCGTGCGGGTGCTGGACAGCCTGATCTACGGCAAGCGCGAATGGGTGCCGCAGGCGGCCGAGTTCATCGAAGGCGACATCCGCGACATCAACGCCTGTCATCGGGCAACCACAGGCATGGATGCGGTGCTGCATTGCGCCGCCATGTCGCGTTCCGGGCCGTCGCAGGAGCATCTCGACCTTTGCACCCAGTCCAACATCGCCGGCACCCAGAACATGCTGCTGGCGGCGCGGGACGCGGGGGTCAAAAAGTTTGTCTATAGCGGGTCCTCGACCTATTACGGCAGCCGCACCCCGCCGCACCGCGAAAGCGATCCGCCGGACTTTCTCAACATCTACGGCCTGACCAAGCGGGTTGGCGAGCAATATTGCCTGCTGTTCGACAAAGACTTCGACCTGCCCTGCATCGTTTTTCGCTATTTCAACGTCTATGGCCCGCGCCAGCCCGAAACCGGCGCCTACGCCCTGGTGCTGGGTATCTTCCTGCGCCGCGCCGCCGAACGCAAAATACTGGAAATCCACGGCGACGGGTCGCAGCGCCGCGACTTCGTCCATGTACGCGACATCGTATCCGCCAACCTCGCCGCCCTGAAAAGTCCTGTGCGCGGCGAAGTGTTCAATGTCGGCAGCGGCACCAATATCTCGGTCAAGGAACTGGCGGACATGATCTCGCCCGATCAGGTCCATACCGAAGGCCGCAAGGGCGACTCCACCGCCACGCTGGCGGATATTTCCAAGATCAAGGCGGCGCTGAACTGGTCGCCGCTTGTGTCCTTCGCCGATGGTCTGAAGGAATTGCGGGCTAAGTAACTTTTTCCGACTGGGTGTCGGCGGTCTGCTTCTTGGCCAGCAGCACGATGGTGGTCAGGATCAGCAGTGTGCCCAGCCAGTCCATCGCGCCGAAGGACACGCCCAGCCACATCACCGCCAGGACCGCCGCCGACAACGGCTCGGCGCAGCTCAGCAGGCTGGTATATTGCGGGCCGATCAGCCGGATGGCCTTGAGATAAAGATAAAAGGCCGCCAGCGAGCCGAACAGCAGGATGAAGGCGATGAACAGATAGGTGATGGCGTCGAACTGCCCCGTCACGTCCCAGGGCTGATGCACGAAGCTGAGCGCGATGCCGCCGATCAGCATGCCCCAGCCGGTGACGTAAGCGGCGCTGTATTTGTGCAGCAGACCCGCGGGTTGGATGGAGTTGAAGGCCGCTGCCACCGCACTGGCGATACCCCAGAACAAGGCGATGCCCGTAATCGAAAGTGCGCTAAAATTTCCGTGGGTCACCAGGAAGAAGGTACCGGTCATGGCCAGCGCGATGGCGGCATATTCCTTGCCCGACGGCCAGCGGCGGCTGCGCATCGCCATCCAGACGGCGATCATCGCCGGGGCGGTGTATTGCATCACCGTAGCGGTGGCGGTGTTGGATTCCTTGATGGCGGCGAAATAGGTGTACTGCACCGACAGCATGCCCAGCACGCCGAACACCAGCAGTTGAATCGCATCTTTCTTGTCCCGCAACGGCGCCAGAACGCCATGGCCGTCACGCGCCGCCGCGAAGGCCAGAAGGATCGTGCCGCCGCCCAGCAGGCGAATGCTCACCAGCCATTGCAGGTTGATGTCGCGATTCTCGAACAGAAACTGGGCGAAGGTGCCGCCCACGCCGAACAGGATCGCGGCCACAACCGCACAAATAAAACCCAGGCCGTTCATGGCAACGCAAAAGCGGTGACCTCGTCAGCCCCCGCCACTTCCCCCCAGAAGCCACCGGTGGTGACCGCCGCGACATACTGCTTGCCGCTCTTGCCGCGATAGGTCAGCGGCGTGCCGTAGAGCGAGGCGGGAAGTTTGAAGGTCCACAATTCCTTGCCGGTCTTGGTTTCAAAGGCGCGCAGCCGCTTGTCATCGGTGCTGCCGATGAAAATCAGTCCGCCGCCGGTGGTGATGGGACCGCCGACATTGGGCCGCCCCGTCTTGGGATCGGGCAAGCCATCGGTCACGCCCAGCACGCTTTGCCAGACGATGGCGCCGCTGTTCACATCGATGCCATAGAGATTGCCCCAGGGCGGATTCTGACACGGCATCCGGGATTCCTTGTCCCAGAACCATTGATAGCCATAGCGCATGTCGTAGCTGCCATCGGGCTTGCGGATCATCATCTGCTGCGAGCCCATCTCACTGGCATTGACGATGTAGAGACTGTTTTTCGGATCGAAGGCGGCATGGCTCCAGTCGATGCCGCCCCAATTTCCTGGAAACCGCGCCACGGCGCTGTCCACCCGCGGCGGCTGGAAATACTTTGCCGCCACCACTTTCTGGTCCTTGATCAGCTTCTCGCACGCCGCGCGCTGCTGCGGCGTCAGATTGGCCAGCTCCGACATCTCGAACGAGGTGCGCCCCAGTGGCGGCGTCACGGATGCCGGCTGGGTGGGCGAGACCGCCTCACCTTCCATGTCGGTCTCGGTCGGCACGGCAATGTCCCGGACCGCATGGATCGGCTTGCCGGTGACGCGGTCCAGCAGGAACAGCAGGCTTGCCTTGCTCATCACCGCCACGGCGGGAATGGTGCGGCCGTCTTTTTTCACATCGACCAGCGTGGTCAGCGGCAGGTCGTAATCCCAGATATCGTGCCGCAGCGCCTGGAAGTGCCAGAGGTACTTTCCCGTCGCCGCATTCACCGCCACCAGCGAATTGGAAAACAGTGACGGTCCTTTGCGGTCATTGCCGGACTGGTCGAAGGTCGGGGCGCTGAAGGGCAGATAGGCGATGCCGCGCTGCGCATCCAAGATCACGCTGGTCCAGACATTGACGCCGGAGCGCTGGTGCGCGCTGCCTTCATCCCAGGTGTCATGAAACTTGTCGCCCGGCTGGGGTACGCCGTTGAAATGCCAGACTTCCTTCCCGGTACGGACATCGAAGGCCCGCACCCGGCCCGATGCGCCCTTTTGCGGCGCTTCCTGGGTGCGCGAGCCGGTGATGATGAGATTTTTGTAGATGGTCGGGGCGGCGGTGACGCCCAGGAAGGCGCCCGGAAAGCCCTGCATTACCTCCGGCGTTTTCAGGTTGACGACACCATCCTTGCCGAAGCCCTTCACCGGCGCGCCATTGTCGGCATAGAGCGCAATCAGCAAGCCACGCGTGGTGCCGAACACGATTCTAGGCCTCGAACCAGGCCAATAGGCGGCGCCGCGCGTGGCGGGATTGTCGCCGCCCGGGACCTGGTAGGCCCAGACCTGCTTGCCGGTTTCCGCGTCCAGCGCCACCATCCGCCCATACGGCGTGGAGACATACATCACGCCCTTCACCACCAGCGGCGTGTTCTGCGACGCCGCAAAGCCGCGCGAGATACGATCCGGCGGGCGCATGTGATAGGTCCAGACCGGCTTTAGCCGGCTGACATTGGCGGGGGTAATCTGACTGAGGGGCGAGTAGCGGCTTTCGCCATAGTCATGGCCATAGGCCGGCCATTCCTCAGAATTGAGGAGCTCCGCGGCGTCGGCACATAGTGGCAGCAGCAGCGCGCTGGCCAGCAGCGCGGCGACCCTTTTCATCCCCATCCCCGTAAGATTCTTTTGCCAACTATGACTGACAGCAGCGCATAGGGCCAGATGGGGCCGAGCGGGGGAAACAGCGGACGCCCGGTTTGCGGGCGCCCGCCTCCCTTATCTTACGGCTTGCGGAAACGCAGGGTCATGCGGTCGCTTTCGCCGATCGCATCATACTTGGTGCGGTCGAAGCTGGGGTCGGCCGGCTTGCCCTGTTCGGCGCTGCGGCGCACTGGCGGCAGGGTCCAGACACCAAAGGGATGGTCCTTGGTATCCTTGGCATTGGCGTTGATTTCCGAGCGGGCTTCCAGCTTGAAGCCGGCCTTCTGCGCCAGGTCGATCACATGCTGGGTGGAGACATAGCCATTGCGGGCCTCGTTCACCATCGGCTTGGGATCGGCGCGGTGTTCTTCCACCGCCAGAATTCCGCCCGGTTTCAGCACGGCGTAGAAATTGGCCATCACCGAGTCGGCCATGCCCGGGGTCCATATCCAGTTGTGGATGTTGCGGGCGGTGATCACGACGTCGGCGCTGCCCGGCGCGCCCAGTTCTGCGGGCCCCTTGTTGAACAGAGAGTAGTGGATCGGGCCATAGGCATTGGCGTCTTCAAACTTGGCCGGCAGCTTCTGGTCGGGGCGGCCGGTGGCGGCGATGTAATGGCCCTTGGTGTCCTTGGCATAGGGGGCGAGGATTTCGCTCCAATAGCCGCCGCCCGGCGAAACTTCGATAATGGTCTGGCCCGGCTTTATGCCCCAGAAGTCCAAGGTCTCGGCGGGATGGCGGTGGGCATCGCGCGCCTTGTTGTCGGCGGAGCGCTGGGCTCCGGCGATCTTGGCGGTCAGAACGCTGTCGGCGGCAACCGCCGGCATCAGGCTCAGCAGCGCCAGCGCAGCGCCGGTCGCCATTATCGTGCGGAATGTCATGCAGTCCTCCCAGGATTTGCGCCAACCCAGGACGGGAAAGCGCTTATTTCAAGTCGCCAACTGGCAATTTATCAGTGCGAACGGCGCTGAGGCGAAGCGGGACCTTACCCTGCACATCGGCGACGGCGCTTGGCCGATCTTTTGGCGTCTCATATTGGCGATATTGCGGCACCTGATCCAGCCGGACGAAATGGTATCCCTCCTCGATCAGGGCGGGGACCACTTCGCGCACCAAAGCGGCGGAATTGACCTGGATGGCGTGCATCAGGACCACGCCGCCGTTTTTGCGGCGGATCTCCCGCAAATAGCCCTTGGCGCAGGTCTTGGCCGACCATTTGATGCGCCAGCATTCCCAGTCCGCCGCCGCCATCACATATCCGTCACGGGACATCGCAATTTCCCCGCCCACATCCCAATAGATCGGGCCGACATAGTGTTTCAGCTCGCGGTCGGCATTCAGGGTGCGGGCATGGGCGGATTTCCAATAGCCATAGGGCGCCCGGAAATAGAGTTTTTCGCCCGGTGCCATCAACGGCGCGATCTGGTCATGCACATCGCGGATCTCGTTGATCAGCAGATCCGGATCGGCGCCGTAACGTGTGCCCAGCCTGGCATGGTTGGCGCTGTGGTTGGCCAGCAGATGGCCCTCGCGCGCGATACGCGCCAGCATTTCGGGATAGCGATGGGCCTGCCGGCCGACGATGAAAAAGGTCGCCCGGACGTTCATCTGCTTCAGCGCATCCAACACTTCGCCGGTGTGCAGATTGGGACCGTCATCGAAGGTGAGCGCCACGGTGTGGGTGGCGCGCAGGCCAGAAGTGAAGATGGAGCGCTGCTGGAAGAACGCCAGTTGCTCCGGCTTGCCAGCGCCCGTAGGGGGCTTGGCGCTGTCGGCTGCCAGCGCCCCAAATGCCGACAAAGTCAGCAACACGCCTAGCGCTAACGCAATCTTCCGCATGACAACCCGCACCCAACGCCCAAAACCGGATTTTAATTTACCGTACAGCCGATTTGCGGCAAGCCTGTGCTGGTCCGCAAGGCCCGCTATCCCCTAGATTTCAGGCGGAATTCGGGCGCGGGACTTGGGCATGGCATTGTCGCGGCGGACGGTATTGGTTAACGGCGCCATCGCGCTTGCCGTCTTGCCCGCTCATGCCAGGCCGAGCGCCCTGCACCAGCGGTTGATCTGCCTGGACACGCATCTCGACACGCCGGCCGATCTGGCACGTCCGGGCTGGGATGTGACGGCGCGCCATACGCACGACACCGACATGACCCAGGTGGATGTTCCGCGCATGGCGGATGGTGGGCTGGATGGCGGCTTCTGGGCGATCTTCACGCCACAAGGTCCGCTGGATGTCGCGGGCATGACCGCGGCCCGCGACGCCGCCTTCCTGCGCGCCGTGCAGATACGCGAGATGGTTGCCGCGCATCCGGATATTTTCGAACTGGCCCTTGTCGCGGACGACGCCGCCCGCATCGCGGACAAAGGCAAGATCGTCGTCTATCAGAGCATCGAGAATGCCTATCCGCTGGGCGAGGATGTCTCGCTGCTGCGCGGTTTCTACAGGCTTGGCGTGCGCATGGTGGGGCCGGTTCACTTCCGCAACAACCAGTTCGGCGATTCCGCCACCGACAAGAAGCTGTGGAACGGGCTGTCACCCAAGGGACGCGAGCTGGCGGTGCTGGCGAACGATCTGGGCATGGTGCTGGATGCCAGCCATGCCAGCGACGATGTCTTCGACCAGATGCTGGAGATGTCGCACGCGCCCATCATCCTGTCGCATTCCGGCTGCAAGAGCGTGTTCGACCATCCCCGCAATATCGACGATGCCCGCATCAAGAAGCTGGCCGCGGCGGGCGGCACCATCCAGATCAATTCCTACAACGCCTATCTGATCAACGTTCCGCCCAACCCCGAGCGCGACAAGGCACGCCGCGCGCTGTTCGACCGGCTGGACGGGTTGGACAGCATGACACCCAGCCAGGCAGCGGCCGCGGTGCGCGGCGTGGCGGCGGACGTCAAAGCATTAAATGCAAAATACGCCACGCCCCGCGCCACCATCGACGATTTCATGGCGCATGTGACCCATGCGCTAAATCTGGTGGGACCCGAGCATGTCGGCATCGGCTGCGACTGGGACGGCGGCGGTGGCGTTACCGGCATGGAGGATGTTGCCGCCATCCCGCAGATCACCGACCGCCTGGTCAAGCTCGGCTATACCGAAACCCAGCTATCGGCCTTCTGGGGCGGCAATGTGCTGCGGGTTCTGAAGGCGGCCCATGCGGCGCGCAAGCCGGGCTAGCCGATTTGGAAAAGCTTGCCTAGCATGGCGCGTCTGAAGGGGAATCACCATGGAAAAACATCGCCTGCTGGCCATGACCGATGGCGTGGTGGCCATCATTATCACGATCATGGTGCTGGAGATGAAAGCGCCGGAAGGAACGGACTTCGAGGCGCTGCATGAATTGTGGCCGGTGTTCTTCTCCTATGCGCTCAGCTTCGTCTATGTCGCGATCTACTGGAACAATCATCACCACTATTTCCACCTGGTGCCGCGCGTGAACGGCGCGGTGTTGTGGGCCAATTTCCACTTGTTGTTCTGGCTGTCGCTGATCCCCTTCGCCACGGCATGGATGGGCGAGCATGGCTTTGCGCCTGTCCCCACGGCGCTTTACGGCGTTTCGCTGCTCATGCCGGCTGTCGCCTGGTGGATCATGCAGAACGTCATCGTTCGGGCGCAGGGCGACAGCTCGCCGCTGCGCAGCTACCTCGGACGCGATCTCAAGGCCAAGATTTCGCCTGTGCTGTATCTCAGCGGCATCGGATTATCTTTCGCCGCGCCATGGGCCGCCCTGCTTTGCTACCTGACGGTCGCAATCATGTGGCTAGTGCCTGACAAGCGCATCGAAAAAATGGCGACGCACAATTAGCCGTCAGATATCCGCGTAGCAGCGCACTTCCTGGTCAGCGCCGGGCGTGGTCAGCGCGCCATCACGGGCCGGGCCGACATTCTTGGCATAACGCGCCAGCGCGCCGGTCTTGAATCCCGGCGGCTTGGGCTTGAACGCTTTTTTGCGTTCTGCCAGTTCAGCCTCCGACAGCTCGACATCCATGGTGCCCTTCTCGGCATCGATCACGATGATGTCGCCGTCCTTGATCAGGCCGATGGGGCCGGCATCGGCGGCTTCCGGCCCGACATGGCCGACGCACAGTCCGCGCGTCGCGCCCGAGAACCGGCCGTCGGTGACAAGGGCGATATTCTCCACGCCCTGCCCGTACAGCGCCGCCGTTGTGGACAGCATCTCGCGCATGCCCGGACCGCCCTTGGGACCTTCCCAGCGGATCACCAGCACATCGCCTTCCTGATAGTCGCGCCGTTCGACCGCCGCAAAGCAGTCTTCCTCGCAGTCGAACACGCGGGCCGGACCGCGATGCTTGATGTGCGCAAGGCCCGCGATCTTGACGATCGCGCCTTCGGGGGCGAGCGAGCCGCGCAAGCCAACCACGCCGCCGGTCGGGGCCAGCGCATTCTTGACCTCGACCATCACCTTCTGGTCGGGATTGAATTTCACATCCTTGAGATTTTCCGCGATCGTCTTGCCGGTGACGGTGATGCAGTCGCCATGCAGCAGGCCCGCATCCAGCAGGATGCGCATCAGCATCGGCACGCCGCCCGCTTCCCACATGTCCTTGGCGACATACTTTCCGCCCGGCTTGAGCGAGGCGATATAGGGCGTCCTCTTGAAGATCTCGGCCACATCGAACAGGTCGAACTTGATGCCCGCCTCATTGGCCATGGCCGGAAGGTGCAGCGCCGCGTTGGTCGAACCGCCGGTGGCGGCCACCACCATGGCGGCATTCTCGAACGCCTTGCGGGTGCAGATGTCGCGCGGCCGCAGGTTCTTGGCCAGCAGGTCCATCACCGCCTCACCCGCCTTCAGCGCGAAGTCGTCGCGCGACAGGATTTCCGCCGGCGGACCCGAGGAATAAGGCAGCGCCAGGCCGATGGCCTCGGCGACGCAGGCCATGGTGTTGGCGGTGAACTGGCCGCCGCAGGCGCCCGCACCGGGGCACGCGACCTTTTCCAGCTCGACCAGTTCTTCGACCGGCATCTTGCCGGCGGAATGCTTCCCAACGCCTTCGAACACGTCCACCACCGTGACGTCCTTGTCGTGAAAACGGCCCGGCATGATCGAGCCGCCATAAAGGAACACAGACGGCACGTTCAGGCGCAGCATCGCCATCATCATGCCCGGAAGGGACTTGTCGCAGCCGGCAAGGCCCACCAGCGCGTCATAGCAATGACCCCGCATGGTCAGCTCGACGCTGTCGGCGATCACTTCGCGCGACACCAGCGAGGAGCGCATGCCTTCATGGCCCATGGCGATGCCGTCGGTGACAGTGATGGTGCAGAACTCGCGCGGTGTGCCGCCGGCCGCCTTGACGCCCTTCTTGGTCGACTGGGCCTGGCGCATCAGGGCGATGTTGCAGGGCGCCGCTTCATTCCAGCAGCTGGCGACGCCGACGAAGGGCTGGTGAATCTCCGCTTCGCTCAAGCCCATGGCGTAATAGTAGGAACGATGCGGCGCGCGCTCCGGCCCTTCGGTGACATGGCGGGACGGCAGCTTGGATTTGTCGAATTTGGACATGGGGTTCCTGCGCGAAAAGCGCCGGACTATGGCCTTGGGCCCCGCTCCCATTCAAGTCCCGCGCCGGTCTGGGCAGGCATGAAAAAACCCCGGGCCTTTGCGGGGCCCGGGGTTCAAATTTCAGCCGGCAGGTTTAGCGATAGTAGTAGTGACGACGGCCTTCGCGGTCGAGATAGTAATTCTGACTGCGTTCGCGGCGAATTTCGCGGCGGTTGTTGGCGGCACGGCGGCAATCCTCGCGATTGTTGGAATGGCCGATGGTGTTGCCGATCAGACCGCCGGCAACGCCGCCGATCAACGCGCCACCGATGGAGTTGGAGGCAATGCCGCCAACAGCGGCGCCAGCACCGGCGCCCAGGACAGTTTCCGTGGACGCATCATTGTTGCAGGCCGCGGAGGCCGAAACGGTCCCGACCCCCAGCACAAGCGCGGCAGCGGCGGTAATCATGGCCAAACGTCTCATCTCAAATCTCCTGTGTTCCGGGTTACCGGATCCCTCACAGGACCTAAAACGTACAGCGCGGGGCATAGTTCCATTGCCCCCTAAAGCGCAGGATAATCGGTGTATCCCTTGGCGCCGCCCACATAGAAGGTCGCGGTATCCCAGGCGTTCAGCGGCGCGCCGCTGGCGAATCGCTTCGGCAGATCGGGATTGGCGATAAAGAGTTTTCCGAACGCCACCGCATCGGCCCAGCCATCGTCCAGTGCCTTTTGGGCGCTCGCCTGATCGAAACTTTCATTGGCGATATAGACGCCGCCGAAAGCTTCCTTCAGCGCCGGGCCGATACTTTCGCGATTGGCGACCACCTTGGGACGGCCCTGGCTGTCGACCAATTTTGTGTCCGGCCCGATATGGGCCTCACGTGCCGCGATCCATCCCAATCCGCGCTTGCCCAGCTCGCGCGCGACATAGGTGAAGGTGCCAAGCCGGTTGCTGTCACCCATATCATGACTATCCATGCGCGGCGCCAGATGCATGCCGACGCGATCGGCGCCCCAAACCTCGCTGACAGCATCGGTGACTTCCAGCATCAGCCGGGCGCGCTTTTCCAGGCTGCCGCCATAGGCATCGGTGCGCTGGTTGGTGGAATCCTGCAGGAACTGATCCAGCAGATAGCCATTGGCGCCATGGATATGCACGCCGTCGAAGCCGGCGGCCTTGGCATTCTCGGCGCCCTTTTTGTATTCGGCGATGATGTTCGGGATTTCCGACGTCTCCAACGCGCGGGGCGTGACATATTCCTTTTCCGGCCGCACCAGCGACACGTGCCCCTTGGGCTTCACCGCGCTGGGCGCTTCGGGCAGCGCGCCGTCCAGGAAGACGGGATCTGACACCCGCCCGACGTGCCAGAGCTGCAAGACCATGCGCCCGCCGGCCCTGTGCACGGCCTCGGTCACCGTCTTCCAGCCTTCGGTCTGTTCGTCGGACCAGATGCCCGGCGTGGCGGCATAGCCGACGCCGCGCGGCGTCACGCTGGTGGCTTCGGAGATGATCAGCCCCGCGCTGGCCCGCTGCGTGTAATATTCCACCTGCAGGTCGGTCGGCACGCGGGTGTCCGCTGTCGCCCGGCTTCGCGTCAGCGGCGCCATGATGATGCGATTGGGCAGCGACAGCGCGCCGGCTTTCAGGGGATCGAACAGGGTCGGCATGAAAATCTCCGGCAGACGCAAGCCAGAGAGTTAGGGAGCACCGAGCCAGGCTGCAACCGCGAGGCCGGAAGGGTTATTCAGATAGTCTTGCGACCGCTTCGCGCAGCCGTGTCGCCAGGGCGGCCGCTTCGGTGCGCTTTTCGCGCTGTTCGGTCAGGACCTCTTCCGGGGCCTTGGACACGAACTGCTCGTTCGACAGCTTGGCGTCGAAACGGGCAATTTCCTCTTCGGCCTTTTTGAGGTCCTTTTCCAGCCGCGCCCGTTCCTTGGCGAAGTCGATCACATCGCCCAGCGGCAAAGCCACGACAGCCGCGCCCAGAACGAACTGGGCCGAGCCCTTGGGAATGGCGTCAGCGGCATCGGCGCTGGTCAGCCGCGCCAACGTCAGGATCACGTCCTTGTTGCGAGTGAGCCGGTCTTTTGCCGTGGCATCCGCCGCCGTCAGCAGCATGGTGATCTTGGCGCCGGCGGGCACGTTCATCTCCGCGCGGACCGAGCGGATGCCCTTGATCAGGTCGATCACCCAATGCATTTCGGCGGTGGCGTCTTGCGCCTTCGCGGCAATGGTCGGCCATTCGGCCACCACCAGCAGCGTGTCACGCGGCGTTTCGCTGGTGCGGGCCCACAGCTCTTCGGTGATGAAGGGCATGAAGGGGTGCAGCAGCTTGAGAATCTGGTCGCGCGCCCAGGCGGTGGTGGCGCGGGTCTCGGCCTTGGCCGCGTCGCTGCCGGACTGGAACACCGGCTTGGTGATCTCGACATACCAGTCGCAGAAAATGTCATAGACGAAGTGATAGGCGGTGCTGGCCGCCTCATTGAAGCGCAGCGCTTCAATAGCTGCGGTCACATCCGCAACCGCCTGGGCGGTTTCCGCCACGATCCATTTGTTGATGGTCTCGTTCACGCCTGCCGGATCGAAGCCCGGGACGGCGACACAGCCATTCATCTCGCAGAAACGCGAGGTATTCCACAGCTTGGTGGCGAAGTTGCGGTTGGTCTCGACCCGTGCCGGCCCGATGCGCATGTCGCGGCTCTGGCCCGCCGCCAGCGCCAGGGTGAAGCGCAAGGCATCGGCGCCAAACTCGTCAATCAGGGTGATGGGATCGACCACATTGCCCTTGGTCTTGGACATCTTGGCGCCCTGCTCGTCCAGCACCCGGTTGTGGATCACCACGGTGCGGAACGGCACTTCGCCCAGGAAATGGATGCCCATCATCATCATGCGGGCAACCCAGAAGAAGATGATGTCGAAGCCGGTGACCAGCACGCTTGTGGGATAGAAGCGCTTGAGTTCGATCGTGTCCTGCGGCCAGCCCATGGTCGAGAACGGCCACAGCGCGGACGAGAACCATGTGTCCAGCACATCGCTGTCACGGGTCAGCGCCTTGCCACCAGCCTGCTTGATCGCTTCGTCTTCGGTCTCGGCGCAATAAACTTTACCGTCCGCATCATACCAGACCGGAATCTGGTGGCCCCACCACAGCTGACGGGAAATGCACCAAGGGCGGATGTTCTTCAGCCAGCTGAAATAGACGTTGCCCCAATTTTCCGGGACGAATTTGGTCTCGCCATTTTCCACCGCGGCGATCGCCTTGGCGGCCAGCGGTTCGACGTTCAGATACCATTGCTCGGTCAGGAACGGCTCCAGCACCACCGTCTTGGTCTTTTCGTCGTGCGGCACCGCATGGGTGATGGGCTCGATCTTCTCGACCAGCTCCATCGCCTCCAGATCGGCCACGATCTTCTTGCGCGCGGCTTCGCGGCTCAGGCCGCGATAGGGCGCCGGCACCTCATCGTTCAATGTGCCATCGCGGTTGATCAAATTGATCAGCGGCAGTTTGTGGCGCTTGCCGACTTCAAAGTCGTTGAAGTCATGGCCGGGGGTGATCTTGACCGCGCCGGTGCCTTTTTCGGGATCGGAATATTCGTCGGCAATGATGGGGATCAGCCGCCCGGTCAGCGGCAGCACCGCCATTTTTCCAACCAGCGCCTTGTAGCGCTCATCGTCCGGATGCACTGCCACCGCCGTGTCGCCCAGCATGGTCTCGGGCCGGGTGGTGGCGACGGTGATGAACTGGTCACTGTCCTCGATGGGATATTTGATGTGCCAGAGATGACCCTTGATCTCGATATTCTCGACTTCCAGGTCCGACACCGCCGTCTGCAGGCGCGGGTCCCAGTTGACCAGCCGCTTGTCCTTGTAGATGAGGCCTTGGCTGTGCAGTTCGACGAACACCTTGGTGACAGCCTTGGACAACCCTTCGTCCATGGTGAAGCGTTCGCGGCTCCAGTCGGCGGATGCGCCCAGCCGGTGCAACTGCTCGATGATGGCGCCGCCGGATTCGGCCTTCCACTTCCAGACTTCTTCCAGGAATTTCTCGCGCCCCATCTGGATGCGGCTCATCTGCCGTTCGGCCAGCTGGCGCTCGACGATCATCTGGGTGGCAATGCCGGCATGGTCGGTGCCGGGCTGCCACAACACGTCCTTGCCGCGCATGCGCTCGAAGCGCGCCAGGATATCCTGCAGCGTGTTGTTGAGGGCGTGGCCGATATGCAGCCGCCCGGTGACATTGGGCGGCGGGATGACAATGGAAAAGGGTTCGGCATCGGGCCGGTTGCCGGCTTGAAAAGCGCCGGACGCCTCCCAGGCGGCGGCGATGCGCTTTTCGACGTCTGCGGGGTTGAAAGTCTTGTCGAGCATGAAAAAGCCGGAAAATCCTTGGGGGGCTTTCCGGCTTTTTCAGGCGCGGGTCAAGCCCGCTCTGTTTGGGAAACGGGAATTAGCGCTTGGCACCGCGCGATTTTACGACGCGTTCTACCTCGGCGCGGACGGCGCCTTCCAGCAGCGCCGGGAAATGCTCGTCCATCCATTCGCGGATCAGGGGCTTCATGCCATCGATCACGGCCGCGGAATTGTCGGACAGGTACTTTTGCAGCACCGGCTCGAAGCTTTCGCGCACGGCGCGCTCGAACACATTTTCCACGCTGGAGCCATCGACCGGCGCCAACGGCGCGGCGGCGCGATAGGGCGCGGCCGGGGCCGGCGCGGGTTCCTCCGGAATGGAATCGAACGCGTCTTCCATCGCCTTGCGGGTATGGTCGGAGAAAATGTCGGAATTCGAAGTGGTCGGCGTCACGGTCTCGAACACGATGTCCTCCATCGGCGCGGGCTGCGGCGCGGGTTCATAGACCGGCGCGGGCGGCGGCGGCGGCTCGACCTCATGGGTCAGTTCGAGCACATCGTCCTGGACCGGCTGCGGCGGCGGGGCCGCGGGCTGCTCATCAGCAGGGGCGCCACCCTCGGGAGTATCCTCGGAGATGATCTTGCGGATGGAGGCGAGAATTTCCTCCATGGTGGGTTCGTGCTGGGGATTCGACATTGGGCAACTCCTTCCGCCCCGAAAGAAGGCGGCGTGATCGAATTCTAGGACAGTGGGCCAGAGATGGCAAAGATCGGGTTAACGGGTTCCGCCAGCCTTCAGAAAACGAAGCCCATGGCCTTTTTGAACCCGGCCAGCAGCGGAACATCGGCATCAAAGTCCGGGCGGCGGCCAATCTGGCCATTCTGCTTCACAAACAGCCAGGCGCGGGCCTGACCGGCCTCGCGCATCACCGTCACCAGCCGGCCGCCTTCCGCCAGCTGTCCCAGCAGGGTTTCCGGGGCCTGCTCGATGGCGCCGTTGACAAGGATCACATCGAACGGGGCATGGGCCCTGACGCCCTCCACCAACCCGCCCTGCACCAGCTCAACCTTGCCCACAACATTGGCCAGCAACTCACTGGCAATGCGCACAAAATCGGCATCCTGCTCCAGCGCCACGACCTCGCTGGCGATGCGCGCGATCACGGCCGAGGAATAGCCCGTGCCGCAGGCCACATCCAGCACCCGGTCTTCCGGCTTGATCTGGGCCAGCTGCAGCAGCTTGGCGAAGCTGCGGGGGTCCAGCAGATAGCGGCCCTGGGCGATGGCCACCGGGACATCGGCATAGGCCAGGGCGCGCGACGCGCTGGGCACGAACTTTTCGCGCGCCACCGCGCCCATGGCGGCATGAATGCGCGGGTCGGTGACGTTGGATGAGCGGATTTGGGCTTCGACCATGTTGAAGCGCGCGGATTCGGACATCGACCAAAAGCCCTTATGGAGCGTCACCGGCGCTTATAGGCCCCTCGTCGCCCGGTAACAACGCGACGTTTTTTTGCCCCCCTCCGGCCTTCGCACCTGATCGGTGCTACGGCCACCTCCCCCGCCAGCGTGCTGGCGCACGCACGGGGGCGGCGGACCTGTGCTGTTGTGGTTGTCCGCCCACCTAACGGTCTGCTATAGCCGCCAACCGCTTGCTGGCTTTTGCTGGCATTCACTGTGCGTCAGGCGACGTGGCGGAATGGTTACGCAGAGGATTGCAAATCCTTGCATCCCGGTTCGATTCCGGGCGTCGCCTCCACAATCTCCCTGATCGGCAGCCTTTTTCCGGCTATAAGGTTCCCCGATCAGCCTGGGGAGATTTCATGATCCGCATTGCCGCCGCATCCGTTTGCCTGACGGCCCTGTTCGCGTTTTCGGCCCAAGGCGCCGAAGTCGCTACCCCGCCCGGCGCCCAGCCCGAGAGCCTGACCGTCGCGCCGGACGGTACCGTGATCCTGGGCAGCTCCAGTTCGCCCCGGATCTATCGCGCCAAAAAGGGCGCCACCCAGGCCGAGCTCTGGATCGATTTGAGCTTGGAAATTCCCAAGGGCGCCTTCCTGGGCGTGCTGGCCGACCCCGGCAGCAACACGCTATGGGCCTGCCAGATCAATGACGGTCCGCCGCGCGAGGGCCGCAAGACCAGCCTTCGCGGCTTCAACCTCGCCAATGGCGCGCCCAAGTCGCGCTGGGACCTGCCCGGGGAAACCAACCTGTGCAATGACATCGTGGTGGCGCCCGACAAGTCGCTCTATGTCACCGACACCTTCATGGGCAGGATCTGGCAGGTGAATCCGGCCGGCACCCAGGGCACGCTGGTGATCGACAGTATGCGCTACCTGTTCGGCGTAGACGGCATCGCCTTCCTGAACGGCGAGCTCTATGTGAATACGGTTTTCGCCGGCAACCTGTACCGCGTGAATCTCGACGCCCAGGGCAAGGGCACCCTGACCGAAATCTTCATGGACAAGCTCGTGAAAAATCCCGACGGCATGCGGGAAGCCGGCGGCAAGCTGTTCGTCGCCGAGAATGCCGGCAGCAAGGTGCACTACCTCACCATCAAGGGCGATACCGCCACCGTCACCGTCCTCAAGGAAGGCCTGAAGGCGCCCACCGCCGTTCAGCCCTTCGGCAATGAGGTCTGGATCGCCGAGCGCAGCGGCGACAGGGCTTCTTCGGTGCCGATGCCCAAATAGGCAGGCGATTCGAAGTCATTGGGCGAAAAGGGAACTATTTTCGCTCCCACCCCATCATGGTTAAGGGCTTGTTAACCGTCACGGGGTAATTCTCCCGCTGTCTTCCTTGAAGACACCCCACCATTACCCAACGCCTTGGGGCCGGGATCACCTCCCGGCCTCATTTTTCTTTGGCCCGACGGCGAGCCCGTTTGGCCGCCCTCTCCGTCCGGCGGTTGCCCCACCAGATCTCGACCCGGCGGCGCCAGTGCCTGGCGATGGCTATATCGATGGACAAGACCAAAAGCCCCAAAGGCACCATCCAGAAGCCCAGCAGCGGCAGGAACCCCAGAAAGCCGCCCAGGAGCAGGACCACACCGAAGAAAATCCGCAATATCCGCGAAGCAGGCAATGGCACCCGGTATTTCCCCAGCCGGACGCTGTGCTTTTTGGTCATCCCTTTGGCCTCATGGAAAAATTCTTCATCTTTTCGCAGTTTGATGTAGTCATGGTAAAAGGGAGACGCTAGATAGCGCCTCCCAAGAGTGTGCTGTTCCTCGGTAGCTCAGTGGTAGAGCAATCGGCTGTTAACCGGTTGGCCGCAAGTTCGAATCTTGCCCGGGGAGCCATTCTTTCTCAAACTTTTGAGAACAGTCTCAATCGTTCTTTCGTCTTGGAAACGGCTTAGGTACGGTACCAGCCCATCCCCTTGACCTGCCGGATATTTTGTACCAGCGTGAGTGAGACTACTGCATTGCTGGCGCTCCATCCAGATGGTGTGACTGAGGCGCAAAAGTCTGCGGCGCTGGCGGTCGATATCCCAGCGATGAATGGGGTCTGACGGTGTTGTAGTGG
>CAMCWK010000002.1 GCA_945882615.1 Rhizobium sp. Q54
GCTGCTGTCCATGGTGGTCGCCACGGGTGTGCGCATGCTGGGGCGGGTGCTGGAACGGGTCAGCGACAGCTCTGATCTTGTCATCGGCATTCTCAATACGGGGATTTCCCTGATAATCGTTTCGCTGCTGTTTGCCGGACTCTACAAAATACTGCCCAACCGCAAGCTGGAATGGCGCGACGTGCTTGTGGCCTCGGTGGGCACCGCCATCCTGTTCGAACTGGGCCAGACCCTGATCGGCTATTACCTGGCCAATTTGATCACGGCGAGCATCTATGGCGCGGCCGGCGGCATCATCGTGCTGCTGATATGGGTCTATTATTCGGCACAGATATTCCTGCTGGGGGCGGAGTTCACCAAGGTCTGGGCCCGCCATTACGGCAGCCAGCAGAGCCGCGAACTCAAAAGGCCGGAAGACGGTTCGCCGACACCAGCGCCGGCAAAGGTGTAAAGTCACGCGCCTGGTCGGCGGCGAACGCAGCCTCGGCGGGACTGACCTGGCTTTTGAGGAAATCGGCACGCTCGCGCGCGGGCGCATCGCCGGCCATTGCGGCGATGCCATACCATTTCAAGGCCTGCTTCAAATCCTGTTTCACCCCAAGCCCGCGTTCATACAGCACGCCGAGATCGAAGGCGGAATCGATATAGCCGCGCGCGGCGGCACGGGCGAACCATTCCGCTGCCAGGGCTTCGTCTTTGTCGGTGCCCAGACCTTCGGCATAGGCGATGGCGAGATTGTGCATGGCCTTGAGATTGCCGCCCGCCGCGGCCGCGTTGAACAGGTCCAGGGCGCGAACGGGATCGGCGGCCACGCCGATCCCCTGCCCGTACAGCGTTCCCAGCACATACTGCGCCACCGGATTCCCGTCCCGCGCCGCCGCCGCGCTCCAGCGCATGGCGGCGATGGAATCCTGTTTCACATCAGCGCCACGCAAGTAGGCCACGGACAAGGCGACCCTCGCCCCTGCATCACCGGCATCGGCCAGTGCGATGGTCCGCGCCAGCCCGGCCGGCGCGACCTGACGCGATGTGGTGCCGCTGCCGGCCAAATCGGCGGACGTGGCGCGGGCGGTATCCCCCAGGGTGAGGCCGGCGCAAAGAAACAATGTCATCAGCGACAGCGCCCCGATCGCCAGCCAGCGCAGCCGCGCGCCGGTCCTGGGCCCGGGCGCTTCGGGCACCGGGCGGGCCTTCCCGCGGGCGGCCTGCAGCACATCCGCCATTTGGGCCCGCGATAGCAGCGGCGTCGGCGCGATTTCCAATGGCGGAAAATCCGGCGCGGCCTTGTCTTCCTGTTGCGCTTCTGTTTCCTGCGAGACGATCGCGTCTTCGGCATCCTGCGGGACGAATACGGCCGTCTCCGCCGGCACGCTGGCCTGAGCCGCACCCAGGGCGAGCAGTTTTTCCTCCAGCGCCGCCATGGCGCGGGCCTGATCGCGCGCTGCTGTTTCCGCTTTCACTTCCAGCGTGTTCAAGGCGCGTTCAAACACCCGAAGGCGGCGTTCCAGCCAGGCGTCGGGCGCGGCGACCGCTGGCTCTGGCGCTGATGACGACGGGGGCGCCATCAGCGCCGCCAGCAGCGCCGCCTTGCCGGTGAAATGCTCACGGAAGGCGGTCCGCTCCACCCCGGCCTCAGCACACAGCATGGCGATGGAGAATTTGGTATTGCCGCGCGCCAGCAGAGCCCGTGCGGCTGCCAGCAATTTTGCCTTATCGTCCAGATCGTTCTGATCCATCGCCGCCCCTTGCCCTGAACACAGGCTACAGACCGGCCGTTACCATCGCGGTGCCGTATTCGGCGAAATTCAAGGACAAATTTAAGCGACCTTTACGCGGGTGCGCTGCTCAGCCCCTGTCACGGCGGCCAAAAAGCAAGGTCACATTGATGCGGCGATTCTCATAGCCTTCCTTGAACCGGATGGTATCGGTTTCATGGAACAGGTCAGAATCGAAGATCACCGCCCTGTTGGCGCGATAGGGCACCGTCACCGAAGTGGCGCCCACGCTTTTCAAAAAGGCGCGGGGCGACTCCACATCGCCATTATACTTGTCGAAGTCCCAGTCCAGCGGCGCGGCCTTGTCCCACACCACCAGCCCGCCATGCGCGGGGTCGAGGTTGGCTTCGTCCGGCGTGATCCAGAAATTGACGTTCACCGCCGCTTCGTCGGCATGGATCTGGATGCCGCTCATCGCGGAATCATACTTGAACGCCCACAGATAGCGCAGCGGATGCCCGCCGAAGATCGCGGGAAAGGTATCACGGAACTCGTCGGCGATCTGGGCCAGCAGCGGCGCGGCAAAACCATGCTCGGGAAAGGCCCCCAGATAGCCGTCCTTATAGGCCTGTCGCCAGACATTGGAGCCCAGACAGAAGCGCCGCAGCCGCGACAGCGCTTCGGGCGTCAGCAGGTTGTCGATTACCACCAGCTGCTGATTGCTGGCACGCCATTCGGTGCAGACCTTTTCGGCATTGGCCGGATTGATCGCGGGCGCGGCGAGCTTTTCACCGCCGTCCAGGAACAGCGGGCCATCGACGCGGGCGCGCTTGCCCAGCCAGGCCTGCTGCTCGGCATCGTGGCGCGCTTTGTGCGGCAGCATGCCCGGACCGTTGGCCGCATCGGCATTTTCCGCTGCCTGGCGGAAAACCGCAAAGCCCTCCGCCACCCGGTCGCTTTCACACAACACATGACCGCGATAGTTCAGCAGTTCGGGACTGCCGGGACGCAAGGACAAAGCGCGGTCGAAACTGGCGAGCGCCTCGCCGAACCGCGTCAGAACCCGCAAAGTGATGCCACGGTTCTTCCAGGTCTCGGCATTGTTCGAGTTTTGCGCCAGTGCGCGGTCGAAACTGGCCAGCGCCTCGTCCTCGCGTTTGAGTTCGTGCAGGGCATTGCCGCGATTGACCAGCGCGCCTTCATGGTCCGGCCGCTGTGCCAGCACCCGGTCATAGCTGGCCACGGCTTCCACCGGGCGCTTCATTTCGCGCAACGCATTGCCGCGATTGAACAGCGCATCGGCGAAATCGGGGCGCGCCGCCAGGGCCCGGTCGTAGCTGGCCAGCGCGTCCTCGAAGCGGCCCATATTCTTGAGGACGTTGCCGTAATTCAGCAGCGCTTCGGGAACGCCGGGGCTAAGCTCCAGCGCGCGGCCGATCAGCGCCAGCGCCTCGGCGTTGCGCCCCTGCTGCGCCCGCACCACGCCCAACAGGTGGCGCGGTGCAAACGCATCGGGCGCGGCCTCCAGCAACTGAAGATAAAGCCGTTCAGCCTCCGCCAGCTGGCCGCGCTGATGCGCCGCCACGGCTTGGGCGTGAAGAGATGACAGGTCCATGCCCCGTTTTGGAATCTTGTTTGCCCGAAGACAAGCCCGGCGAAATCAGAAGATATGGGGCTTGCGGTGCGAACGGCTCAGCCCGCGATGGTGATGAACAACCGGCTCAATCCGGCTTCAGGGCGCGGGTGAGGAAACGGGTGAGATTTTCCACCAGGGCGGCGCGCGAGCGGCCCGTGCGATGGGCTTCACGGCTGGTCTGGTGCAGCGCACCCACAATGGCCTGGCCAATGATGCCAGGATCGAAGGAGCGGCAAGCGCTGCCGTCGCGTGCCGCCTCGCGCACCATGTCGGCCCATTCGGCGCCCCATTGCGTCAGCAGCGAGCGAAACTCCACCCCTTCGGCGTCGATCACGGCCTCGTCGGTCATGGCGGCGCGCAGTACGCCGGGATGATTGTCCGAATAATCGTAGATCGCATGCAGCGTGGCGGAGATGCGCTGCTCCAGCGTCTGACCGGGACGGCGATGGGCGCCGACATGGGCGTCCAGCTCCAGCCGCGCATCCTCGACAAAGGACAGGAAACAGGCGCGCTTGTCGGGATAATGCAAATAGAACGTGCCGTGACCCAGGCCCGCTTCGCGCGCGATATCCTGCGGCCGGGTCGCGTCATAGCCGCGTTCCACGAACAATTTTCGCGCCGACTGCTTCAGACGCGCCAGACTTTCCGGTTTCCGGCGATTGCTGGAAAGCGATGTAGAATCGAGAATGATAGCGTTACCGGACATGGACTGACTTCACGCGCCCCGGGGTTGGAAGTCAACGGCTCAAATCGGGTAAATGTATACAGCACCAAAGAAACATTTATTGCACCTGCGTAACGGCGCGCAGCCAGCCTCGATAAAGCAGATCGCGTTCGCGCTTTTTCATCGCGGGATGAAACCGCCGGTCGAGCGCCCAGCGGGCGGTGATGTCGTGTTCGCTTTGGAACAGTCCTGCGCCCAAACCCGCCAGATAGGCGGCGCCCAGCGCGGTGGTCTCCGTCACAACCGGCCGGTCCACCGTCAAGCCGGTGAGGTCGGCCAGGCGCTGGCAGAACCAGTCATTGGCGACCATGCCGCCATCCACCTTCAATGCTCGCAAGCGCGAAAGACCTGCCGCCGCCATGTCCCGGCGCATCGCCTCCAGAAGATCGCGGGTCTGGTAACAGACAGCATCCAGCGCCGCGCGCACGATCTCAGCCCGGCCGATATCGCGGGTCAGGCCCAGAATGGCGCCGCGCGCGCCGGGGTTCCAATAGGGCGCCCCCAGCCCGGTAAAGGCCGGAACGAAATAGAGCCCGGGCGCCGCTTTCGCGCGCCGTGCCATCGCTTCGCTGTCGGGCGCATGGGCCAGGATACCCAGCTCGTCGCGCAGCCATTGCACCACTGCGCCAGCGATGAAGATCGAGCCTTCGATGGCGTACTGCGCTTTTCTTACGGGTCGCGCGGCGAGGCGCTTGCTACGCACGCGTTCGCCGCTGCTCCCAGCCAATGCGGTCGCCAGTAGGCGATTGCGCGAACGCGGCACTTTCTCGCCGGTATTGACCAGCACGAAACAGCCGGTGCCATAGGTGGATTTCACATCGCCGGCCGCGAAACAGGCCTGGCCGAAACTGGCCGCCTGCTGGTCGCCCGCCACGCCCAGGATGGGAATGGCCGCACCCAGCAACATCGGATCGCTGGTTCCGAAGTCGCCGCGGCTTTCGCGTACATCTGGCAAGATGGCGCGCGGCACGCCGAACAGCTTGAGCAGCGAAGCATCCCAGGCGCGCGTCTTCAGATTCCACAGCATCGTGCGCGAGGCGTTGGTGACATCGGTGGCATGCACCTTCCCGCGGGTCAGATTCCAGATCAGCCAGCTGTCGATGGTGCCGAAGGCGACGTCTTTATATTGGTCGCTCCGGCTCGCGCCGACGCTCCTGCCCTTCAGCCCCTTCACGTTCTTCAGCAGCCATTCCAGCTTGGTGGCTGAAAAATACGGATCGAGCAGCAATCCGGTCTTGCGCGTAATGCCCGTTTCAAGCCCGCGCTTCTTCAGCGCCGCGCAGCGCGGCGCGCCGCGCCGGTCCTGCCAGACGATGGCATTGTGCAACGGCGCCCCGGTCTTCTTGTCCCAGATCAGCGAGGTCTCACGCTGGTTGGTGATGCCGATCGCGGCGACGTCACCTGCCTGCAGGCCTTTGAGGACGGCGCGGGCGCAGGCCAGGGCCGCCTGCCAGATTTCGCGGGCGTCATGCTCCACCCAGCCATTGGCGGGATAGATCTGGCGCAAGGGTATGCCGTGGCTGCGCACGGGACGCGCCTGGGCATCGAACAGGATCGCCCGGGTCGAGGTCGTGCCCTGATCCAGGGCCAACAGGAAGCTTTTGTGCCGGTTCATGAGGCGAAAAGGCACACCAGTTCGCCCGTCCAAGGCAAGAGACTTAATCGGCTGTTAACAGTCGGCCTGTTAAAAAATGCCCGGAAATGGCCGCAAAAGCGGCTTTGGTGCAGAAGGCATGGGGGATTTCACGTGGGGCTCACCGCACACGACATGAGCGACATGGGCCGCCTGGCCCAGCTCGCCATGAATCCGCAATCGGGCGCCAGCCGCGAGGAGATTTATCTCGCCGTCGCCTCTCTCTACCGCATCCAGGGCGCCGGACTGAACAGCCGCGAGCGCGAACTGATGCGCGAAATTCTCAAGCGCCTGACCCGGGACGTGGAAATGGCCATCCGTATCGCCCTGGCCGAACGCCTGGCCGAGGATACCACCGCGCCGCATGACCTGATCCTGCTGCTGGTGGACGATTCTATCGAAGTGGCGCGCCCGCTGATCATCAACTCGCCGCTGCTGACCGAATCCGACGTGCTGAAGATGATTGCCGAAGCCGGCATCGGCCATCAGACCGCCGTGGCGGGCCGTCCCAATATCAGCATCCCGGTGACGGACGCGCTGACCAAATGCGATGCGGAATCGGTGCTGGTGGCGCTGGTGCGCAACGCGACCGCCAAGATTTCCAGCACCGGTTATGAAACGCTGGTCCAGAAGTCGCGCGCCATGTCCGGACTTCAGGAGCCGCTGATCCGCCGCCCCGACCTGCCGCCGCAGCTCGCCAACAACATGTGCGAATGGGTGTCCGACGCGCTCAAGACCTATATCAAGACCAACTACAAGATCGACGCCAAGGATGTCGATGCGGCCATGTCCAGGGCCAATGTGGTGCTGAAGAGCGAGCCTCCGGGACCCAAGGACCCGCCGGCCGACAGCGCCCTGAAACTGATCGAGAAAATGGCCGCCAGCGGCCAGCTCAAGGCTGGCTTCCTGATGCGGGTACTTAGCCAGGGCCAGCTCGACCTGTTCGACCTCGCCTTCGCCCGTCTGCTGGATATCGACCTGCCCCGCTTCCGCCCGGCCTTTTATGAAGGCGGCCCGCGCCTGGTGGCGCTGTCCTGCCGCGCCGCAGGCATCGATCGCTCCGTGTTTCCCACCGTTTTCAACCTGTCGCGCCAGGCGCGCGGGTTTCCCGCCAATCTGAACGGGGCGGAAATGCAGACGGCGGATGCCATCTTCTCCGGCTTCACCCGCCAGAGCGCGCTGGACGAACTGCGCACCGCACTGCCGCAGTAGTTTTCTCCCAACCCCCTCCGGTTTCAGCTTCCGCGCAGCTACGCTGCGCTCGCTGAAACCACCTCCCCCTTGTGGCGCTTCGCGCCAAGGGGGAGGCGGACCTGTGTAGGTGTGCATGTGTGGAACATGCTAGAGTGCCTTCCATGACCAAGCTGCATTTCACTGCTGCTCCCGATGCCGCCCAGGCGCTGGCCGATATGCGCGCCCGCCATGACGATGCGGGGCCCAAAGACGCTGACGTGATCGTCGCGCTGGGCGGCGACGGCTTCATGCTCCAGACCCTGCACACCTTCACCGGCAAGGGAAAACCGATCTACGGCATGAATCTGGGATCGGTCGGATTCCTGATGAACGAATATCGCCAGGAAAACCTGCTGGACCGTCTGGCCGCCGCCGAGAAGGCCGAAATCCACCCCCTGAAGATGCAGGCCCACAGCGCCAAGGGCATGACCGAAGCGCGCGCCTTCAACGAAGTCTCACTGCTGCGCCAGACCCGCCAGGCCGCCAAGATCCGCATCATGGTGGACGGCAAGCCGCGCATTACCGAACTGATCTGCGATGGGGTGCTGGTTTCCACGCCCGCCGGGTCCACGGCCTACAATCTTTCGGCCCACGGCCCGATCCTGCCCATCGACGCCGCCCTGCTGGCGCTGACTCCCATATCGGCCTTCCGGCCCCGGCGCTGGCGCGGGGCGCTGCTGCCCCACCGCGCCAAGGTGCGTTTCGAAATCCTGGAAAACGTCAAGCGGCCGGTCAGCGCCGTGGCCGACGATTTCGAAGTGCGCGATGTGATCGCCGTCGATGTGGCCGAGGACCGCTCCATCGCCATGACCATGCTGTACGATGCCGGACATAACCTGGACGAGCGCATCCTGTCGGAGCAATTTTCCGACTGATTTGGCGGATTTTCCTGCGCGAACCGCTTTATTTCACTAAGCCTTAACGCCCATTAATGTAATTTGTGCGGGCAGCGCCCCTATTGGGGCCGCATGAGTTTGGGTGATGAGCGGCTATCGTTTCGACCGGCTGAAAGTACTCGTCGTGGACGACAATGCGCATATGCGCAAGCTCGTCATCACGATCCTGCAGGCGTTCGGCGTCACCCAGATCCACGAAGCCGATAGCGGACAACGCGCCTGGACGGTGCTGCGCGAATCCAATCCCGATGTGCTGGTGCTGGATTGGGTGATGGAAGGCATGTCCGGCATTGAACTGGTGCAGATGATCCGCACCAGTCCTCAGACACCAAACCCCTTTGTGCCGGTGATCATGCTGACCGGCCATACCCATATCGATCATGTGCGCCAGGCCCGCGATGCCGGCGTCAATGAATTCATCGCCAAGCCGGTGTCGGTGAAGACGATGATGTCGCGGCTGGTGGCGGTGATCGAGCATCCCCGCCCCTATGTGCGCACCAGCGCCTATTTCGGCCCCTGCCGCCGCCGTCGCGGCGCCGACGAATATCGCGGCCCCGAGCGCCGTGCTGAATCCAAGCAACAGGCAGCGGAGTAACCCCATGGCCCGCCAGCAACCGATTGAACTGTTCATGCCGCCCAATATGCTCAAGGCCAAGGTCGGCGGCGGGTTGGGCGGCGTCGACATGGCCGCGATGAAGCGCGCGGAAGGCGCGCTGGATACATTGAAATCCGAATTTGGCGACTGGATCGCCGAGGATGTGAAAGTCCTGATCGCGGCGCGGGCCCGTTACGCCAAGACCCCTGACGAAGCCTCTCGCGGCGCCCTGATGCGCGCCGCCCATGACATCAAGGGTCAGGCCGCCACCTTCAATTTTCCGCTGATCGCGCGCGTCGCCGGATCGCTGTCGCGCCTGATCGGAGAGCTGCCGGAGAGCCAACCTTTGTCGCTCAGCCTGGTGGACGGGCACGTCAACGCCATCCAGGTGATCCACCGCCAGGGCATCCAGGACACCAATGACAAGATGGCCCAGACACTGTGCGCCGAACTGGATGCGCGGGTGGAAGAAACCCTGAAGCCTAAGAAGTAGATTTCTTCGAGTCCGAAAACAGGCTCAGCAGGCCGGAACTGAACGACAGCGTCGAACTGGGCGTAGCGCTTGCGCCCCCCAGACCGAACAGGTTTCCGAACAGGCTCTGACCGCCGCGCGGCTGCCAGTTCATCACACTGGCCAGCAGCATCTGGATTTCGTCATTCTGCGCCGTCACCACATGGGCGCGCGCCTTGTCCAGCGTCGGCGCGCTCGGCGAAGGTGGCGTGATGTCCGGCAAGGTCGCGATGCGCACCGTATCCTTGGCGCCCGGCTGGCGCAGCGCCCAATCATAGACTTCGCGCACCGATTTGGCGCGTCCGTCCCCATGATAGAAAACCGACCTGTTGGCGCTCGCGGCCTGGGGGAATTGCGCCGCCGCGCTGGCGCCGGGATCTTTCTCGGCCAGCCGGATCAACCGGGTGGCGGCATCCGGGCCCAGAAAGTGCGCGGCATAAAGTTCACCGCCGCAAATCTCGCGGCCCAGGCTGGCCTGAAGCTGCCCTTGCGTCGACTTGGCATGTTCACCGGCCATCAGGGCGCAAAGCTGCGGATCCTTGCGCAGCGCCAGGATGGTCTGTTTCACCGACGCATCGGCGCGATAGCGGCCATTGGCGTCGCGGCTGATGGCATTGGCGAGATTGCCGACGCCGTGCTGGGCGCCATGCTCCTTCACCAGCCCCAGCCAGGTCTGTTCGATGAACTGGAACAGGCCGGTCGCCGACGAACTGGTGGACTGCGCATTGGGCTTAAGGCTGGATTCGCGCATCGCGGTGCCCAGCAGGTAATGGAAATCCGATCCCGTGGCGGCCGCCGCATGTTTCAGCGCCGCCAGCACGGATGAACGGTCTGCTGCCCCTGCGCCGTCTGCCTGCATGGGGCGAATGTCGGGCTTTATGGTTAACCGTTCCTTACCGCAGGCGGTTATGCCGGGGCCTGCTTGAGCGCCAATGCCAGAGGCGCTTCGGCGGGCTTGGGCCAGGAGAGCGCCTCGCTGTGCCCCCAGACCGGCCCAGGCCAGGCGGGATCGCCCTTGCGGCGACCGACGACATGGACATGCAGCTGCGGCACCATGTTGCCCAGATTGCCGACATTGAGCTTCTCCACCCCCGGCAGGATGCGGATGATTTTGGACAGCCGCACAATCTCGCTCATCAGCTGCGCCTGATCGGGAGCTTCCAGATCGCACACCTCGATCACGCCGGGACGGCGCGGCACCAACAGGCCCCATTGATAGCGCGCATCATTGTAGAGAAAGACGCGGCTCAGCGGCCAGTCGGCCAGCTGATGGGTCAATGAGGCGATGACGGGATCCACCACAAAGTCGCTCATGCACTCTCCTCATCCAAATCTTCGGGGATCAAATGCCGGGATGGTTTTGGTTTTCCCCAGCACAATATCGGCCATCAGTTGCGCGATGGCGGGCGCCAGCAGGATACCATTGCGGAACTGCCCGCCCGCCACAAATATATTGCCCCTGAGCAGCCCCAGCAGGGGCAGGCCGTCGGGGCTTTTGGGCCTCAGGCCCGCCCAATGGTCGCTCAGCGTCCAATGTTTCAGAGACGGGATCAGGCATTGCGCAGCTGCGCGCAGGCGTTCGCGCTCCTGCGGCGACAGGCTGGTGTCAAAACCCGCCTCCCGCATGGTGGCCCCTACCAGCAGCCGTTTTTCCCCCTCGTGATCCCGCGGCACCAGATACACGCCATTCCCCCAGATCACCGGGCCCGGCAAAGGCTGGTTCGCGGGCGGCATCAGGGCGATGATTTCGCCCTTGACCGGGGTGATGGGGATATTGGCCAGCAGCCCGCTCCAGGCGCCTGCCGCGATGACAAAGGCGTCGGCATAATGGCGGCCATAGGGCGTCATCACGCAAGCCGTGCCGCCCCGTTCCTCGATGGTCACCACCGCTTCCTGGGGGATAAGGATTCCACCAGCCTTCAGGAAGGCGATGGTCAGGACCTCGCCCAGCGCCCGGTTGTCGACCCGGGCCTCGTCCGCCGCCCAAAGGCCCCCCGCGACATCATCCGCCAGCATCGGAACCAGCGCCCGCGCCCCGGCACCGTCCAGCACCGTGCCGCGGCTGCGCATCGCTTCCAGCTCGCCAGCGTTCCCGGCCAGGAGCAGCGCACCGCCGCGGACAAAGCCGATACCTACCCCGCTGACCTGTTCGATCTCTGCGGCGAAGCCGGGCCACAGCGTGTTTGAGTGGAGAGCAAAGGCGCTCTCGGCCTCACCCGCCTCTTCCAGCTCGGCGGTGACCGCCAGCATTCCCGCCGCCGCCCAGGTCGCCCCCTGCGCCGGCTGGCCCCGATCCAGGATGGTGACCGCCGCGCCGGCCTGCAAAAGCCGCCAGCCAATGGCCAGGCCCGCCACTCCGGCACCGATGATAACGACCTTCATCTCCACTCCCGTGCCACGCCCTGCCCTGCCGAAATAAACACTATGACACCAATGATATAGGCCAGGAGGCTAAAGTGATCTGGGAAGATGCTGGCGGTCAGGAAAGCCGCCGCGACCAGCCAGGTGACAACAGAAACATGACCCCGTCCCAGCACCGTCAGGACCGTCAGGGCGAACATCAAGAACATCGCCGCCAAACCCCGGTCGGGCGCGGCCAGGGCAAAGCCGAACGGAATCGCCAGCAGGCCCAGCGGCAGGACCGGAAGCACCGGTTTGCCGTCCCGCCGGGCCACCGCCTCGCCTGCCCCCGCGGACAGGGTACCCGCCAGCAACAGCCCGCCGCCCACCCAGGAGTGATGCAGCGCGATGGCCGTGGTGGCTGCCAGCAGTCCGGCGCCCGCCGCCGTCCGCCATACCCACACGGGCACTTTCGGGAGGTGCAGGGCCAGCCGGTCGAACAGCAGGTCGGGGTTGGGAAGGATCATGGGGCTTCTATAGCGTCCGGGCAGCACTATGTAACGGAATGCGCCCCGAACCGTATTATGGGGTGAGGATCGGAGAGCAATGATGGAAAAGGCCCCACTTCAAAAAGCAATGTGCGGCGCGGGCTGCTTCTGGGGGGTGGAGGATTTCTTTCTCCAGGTTCCCGGGGTCAGCGATGCCGTCAGCGGCTATGCCGGCGGCGCCAGCGACAACCCGACCTATCGCCAGGTTTGCGGCGGCGACACCTATCACGCAGAAGTCGTGGAGGTGACGTTTGACCCGGCGCAGGTGTCTTATGGGACGCTGGTCGACCTGTTCTTCCGGATGCACAACCCCACCACCCGCGACCGCCAGGGGCCCGATGTCGGCACCCAGTACCGGTCGGTGATCTTTACCCATGGCGCCGAACAGGCCCGCATTGCCGCCGAGCGCAAGGCGGCCGTGGATGCCTCAGGCAAGTGGAAGGCGCCGGTCGTTACCCAGATCGAGCCCGCCCCCACCTTCTGGAAGGCCGAGGAAAGCCATCAGCGCTATTTTCAGAAGCATGGCGGATCTTGCCATGTCAGCTATGCGCAGTTGGCTGGCGAATAGTTACTTGCCGCTGGCACCGCGAACCGCGAAAGTCGCTGCGACGCGCGTGCCGTCCGACAGGTGCAGCACCACCGGCACTTTGCCCCCGATCTTCATCAGCGCGGTGGGGCGCATGCACATCAGGTGAAGGCCGCCAGGCGCGAAGCTGATTTTGCCGCCCGCCGGCACATCCACCTTATCCACCATTTCCATCCGGCTCATGCCGCCGGCGTTGCTGGACTTGTGCATCATCACCGTGCTGCAGCCGTCGGACTGCGCCCCCAGGATGGCGAGATCGCTATTGCCGGTGTTGTGAACATTGAAATATCCCCCCGCCGGTAGCGTGCCCGGCAAGGCGCGGAACCAGGCATCGGTGACAGTGACCGACGCGGCCGAGGCCGGGGCCGCCCATATCTGAGTCAGAGCCAGGAGGATCACAAGACTAAGCCGCTGCTTCACGTTCCGCTTTCTCCTCGTTCAGCCGCATGGTCACCAGCACCACGATCATGGCGGCAAAGCTGGTGAGCGTGCCAGGCAGCCAGATGATCAGCCCGCCATAATGCTGATCGTTAAGCGCGGTCATGTCCATGACCCGGCCGCAGATTTCATAGACCGGATAGATGTCGCGTTCGGTCAGGGACAGGATGGCGCCCAGCACCATCTGGGGCAGCTCGATCACCAGGATCAGCAAAGCGCGCATCAGGTGCGACAGGCGCGCCGGGGGCTTGGCGCGGGAATCCAGGATCAGGGCCCAGAACATCACGCCGTTGATGGCCATGGTCCAGTTCATGAATTCGTAGATCCAGGCGTCCAGCATCACCCGGGTATGAATCTGGGGGATCAGCCAGAAATAGAGCAGCGCCACGAACAGAAAGGGCGCCATCACCGGATGCTGCAGGAAGGACATCGTAGCCTGCACCGGGCGCGAGGCGACAAGAGGCTTGAGGAAATCCGGCATCCCGGCCAGCAGCACCGGCCCGCTCATGCCCAGCGCGATGAAGAAAGCACCGAAATGGTGCAGCACGAAATGTGCCGCGCGGTGCACGAAGAACATATGCTGGGCGTAGTAATCGATCTGGGTCTGCAGCACGATCCAGAAGCTGAAGATGCCCAGCAAGAAGCACAGGCTGCGCCACAGCGGCGGATGCTGTTCCTTGGGCAGCAGTCGAAGTCCGCGCGCGAACCAGCCCAGCGTCAGCCCGGTGGCCAGATAGATCGGCCAGGAAAATTCCCACGGCATCCAGAATGGCAGGTCGGCGGGGTAGAAGCGGCAGATCCACCAGACCACCGCGCCCAGCGTCAGCAGCGCGCCGTACCAAAGCCAGTCGGTGGAAAAGCGTCCAATCATCGCGGGCGAACTTAGCCGCTGGGCCCCGCGCGCCAAAGCGTGATAAGGACGCGGACCCATGAAGATTTTCCGCCTTTTTCCTGCCCTTATTCTTGCGCTGATCCTGGCCGGCTGCTCCGACACGCCGCCCTGGCACATGACCGACATTTCCGGCGGCATGCCCAAGCTGAAATTCCATATGACCTCCGGCGGCAAGCCCGTCACGGCGGAGGATTTTCGCGGCAAGGTGGTGGCGCTGTATTTCGGCTTTACCCACTGCCCCGACATCTGTCCCGGTACGCTGGCCAACCTGACCGATGCGTTCGCCAAGGTGAACAGCCCGGACACGCGCATCCTGTTCGTCACGGTCGATCCGGATCGCGACACCGATCAGGTGATGGCGGAGTATGCCGCCGCCTTCACGCCGCAGATGGTGGGCTTGCGCGGCGGCCGCAACGAACTGGCCAACCTCGCCCGCACCTGGCGCATCGCCCATTCGGTGGACAAGGGTCCGCCCTATGAGGTCAACCATTCCAATGCGGTCTATTTCTTCGACCGCGAGGGCCGCACGCGGCTCGTCACCACCGACACCAGCAATACAGCTGCGGTGGCGGAAGATGTGAAAAGGTTGCTGAACTAACCCCGGTGTCATGGCCCGCCGGAGTGCGGGCCACCCAGTTGGGGACAGTTGATCGCGCCAAAGGTGGAACGAGTAGCAAAACCACTACGGCTTCACCTGGGTGGCCCGAATTCGCGGGCCATGACAGGTGTGGTCAGATATGCAGCGCGGCTTTATCCGCTGCCAGCACCGCTTCATGCATCATCTCCGACAGGGTCGGATGCGGGAAGATGGTATGGGCCAGTTCCGCGTCGGTCAGTTCGCCCGACTTGGCCACCACGTAACCCTGGATCAGCTCGGTGACTTCGGCGCCGATCATGTGCGCGCCCAGAAGCTCGCCGGTGGTCTCGTCGAATATGGTCTTGACCAAGCCCTCCGGTTCGCCCAGCGCGATGGCCTTGCCGTTGCCGATGAAGGGGAACTTGCCCACCTTGATCTTGCGCCCCTGTTCCTTGGCCTTGGCTTCGGTCATGCCGACGCTAGCGACCTGCGGCCAGCAATAGGTGCAGCCCGGCACATTGGCGGTGTTGAGGGGATGCACGCCCTTCACGCCCGCGATCTTCTCGGCCACGATCACGCCTTCATGCATGGCCTTGTGCGCCAGCCAGGGGCCGCCGACCAGGTCGCCGATCGCCCAGACGCCGTCCACGCCGGTCTCGCCATACTTGCCGGCGACGATGTGGGCTTTCTCGACCTTGATGCCCGCGGCTTCCAGGCCAATGTTCTCGACATTGCCGACAATGCCCATGGCGAGGATCACGCGATCGACCGTGACTTCCTCGGTCTTGCCGGCCTTGTCCTTCAGGGTGCAGGTGACATTGTCCGCGCCCTTTTTCAGCGCCGTCACGGTGGTGCCGAGCTTGAGCTTCATGCCCTGCTTGGTGAAGGCTTTGGCGGCCAGCGCCGAAATCTCTTCATCTTCCACCGGCATCACCCGGTCCAGCACTTCAACCACGGTCACGTCGGCGCCGAGCGTGCGATAGAAGCTGGCGAATTCGATACCGATGGCGCCCGAGCCGACGACCAGAAGCGACTTTGGCATGGAGGGCGGCACCATCGCTTCGCGGTAGGTCCAGACCAGCAACCCGTCGGGCTCCAGGCCCGGCAAGGTGCGGGCGCGCGCGCCCGTCGCCAGCACGATGTTCTTGGCGGTGTATTCGCCCGCCTTGCCGTCCTTGGTCACCGACAGCTTGCCCTTGCCCACCAGCTTGGCCTCGCCCGCGATCACGGTGATCTTGTGCTTCTTCATCAACCCGGCGACGCCATTGGAAAGCTGCTGCGACACGGCGCGGCTGCGGGCGACGATCTTGGCGATGTCGAACTTGAAATTGTCGGCGCTGATTCCGTACTCGTTCAGCCGGTGCAGCATGTGCCAGATTTCGCTGGAACGCAGCAGCGCCTTGGTCGGGATGCAGCCCCAGTTCAGGCAGATGCCGCCCATGCGGTCGCGTTCGACCACGGCGGTCTTCAGGCCGAGTTGGGCACAACGGATGGCGCAGACATAGCCGCCGGGGCCGCCGCCCACCACGATCACGTCATAAGACTCAGCCATGACGGCCATCCTTCGACAGGCTCAGGATGAGGAACGAGCGCGTAACGAAACCCTGAGCTTGGCGAAGGGTCATAGCAGCATGGAGGCCGGTTCCTCGATGAAGGTCTTGAGCGTCTGGAGAAACTTGGCGCCGGTGCCGCCATCCACCACCCGGTGGTCGGCGGACATGGTCACGGTCATCACCGTGCCGATCTCGATCTTGCCATTCTTGACGATGGCGCGCTCTTCGCCCGCGCCCACCGCGATGATGCAGCTTTGCGGAGGGTTGATGATCGAAGTGAAATTCTTGATCCCGTACATGCCCAGGTTGGAGACCGAGAAGCCGCCGCCTTCATACTGGTTGGGCTTGAGCTTCTTTTCCTTGGCCAGCGCGGCGAGCGTCTTCACCTCGTTGCTGATCTCCACCAGACCCTTGGTCTGGGCCTTGAAGATGATCGGCGTGATCAGACCGAAGTCCAGCGCCACGGCGACACCGACATCGGCATCCTTGTGGCGCAGGATTGCGGTATCGGTCCAGGAGGCGTTGACGTCAGGATGCTTCATCAGCGCCATGGCCGACGCCTTCATGATGAAGTCGTTGACCGAAAGCTTGTAGGCAGGGACCTTGTCTTTGCCCTTCGGGGCGGCGGCGTTCATCTTTTCACGCACCGCCATCAACGCATCGAGATTGCAGTCCACCGTCAGGTAGTAATGCGGGATCAGCGTCTTGGCCGATGTCAGGCGCTTGGCGATGGCCTTGCGCATGGAATCGTGCGGGGTTTCTTCGTAACTGCCCGCCGGATAGAGCAAACGCGCATCGGGCAGCGGCGTGACGCCGGGGATGCCCGCACCGCCCGCAGGCGCAGCGGCGCCGGCGGCAGGTTTGGGCGCACCGGGTTTGGCATTCTCGACATCGGACTGGACGATACGGCCGCGCGGGCCAGTGCCGGACAGGGTGGAAAGATCGATGCCCTTACTGGCGGCAAGACGCTTGGCCAGCGGCGAGGCAAAGACGCGCGCGCCATCATTCTTTGTCTGTTGGGCGGCTCCGCCGACGGGGACCGCAGGCGCGGCGGCTTTCGGGGCGTCGGCTTTCGGCGGGGCAGCGCCAGGCGTTTCCGCTTTCACCGCCGCCTTAATGTCTTTCATGGCGGTGGAAATGTCGACGGTGGCGCCGGCCTTTTCGCCTTCCGCCAGCAAGACGGCGATGGGCGCATTGACCTTCACCCCTTCACTGCCTTCAGCGACCAGAATCTTGCCGATGGTGCCTTCGTCCACCGCCTCGAATTCCATGGTGGCCTTGTCGGTTTCGATCTCGGCCAGGATGGTGCCGGACTTGACCACATCGCCTTCCTTGACCAGCCACTTGGCCAGCTTGCCCTCCTCCATGGTGGGCGACAGCGCGGGCATCAGGATGTTCGTCGCCACGGCCTATTCCTTGTAGCTGACGGCTTTGACGGCCGCGATCAGGTCATCAACCGTCGGCAAGGCAAGCTTTTCGAGATTGGCGGCATAGGGCATCGGCACATCCTTGCCCGTCACCTTGGTCGGGGGCGCGTCGAGATAATCGAACGCTTCCAGCGCCACCCGGGCGCAGATTTCCGAGCCGATGGAACAGATCGGCCAGCCCTGTTCGATGGTGACGATGCGGTTGGTCTTCTTCACGCTCGCCAACACAGTATCCATGTCCAGCGGACGCAGGGTGCGCAGGTCGATTACTTCGGCGTCAATCCCCTCCTCCGCCAGTCTGTCGGCGGCTTCCAGCGCCTGACCGACCGTGATGGAGTAGGCGACGATGGTGACATCCGTGCCGGGGCGCACGATGCGCGCCTTGCCGATGGGCAGGACGAAGTCGTCCAGCTTGGGCACCGGGAAGCTGCGGCCATAAACGATTTCATTTTCCAGGAAGATGACGGGGCTGCCATCGCGGATCGCGGCCTTGAGCAGTCCCTTGGCGTCGGCGGCGAAATAGGGCGCGATCACTTTCAGGCCGGGAACCGAGGCATACCAGGCCGAATAATCCTGGCTGTGCTGAGCGCCGACACGGGCGGCGGCGCCATTGGGACCGCGGAAGACGATCGGGCAGCTCATCTGGCCGCCGGACATGTAACGGGTCTTGGCGGCGGAGTTGATGATTTGGTCCATCGCCTGCATGGCGAAGTTCCAGGTCATGAATTCGACGATGGGTTTGAGTCCGTCGAACGCGGCGCCCACGCCAAGGCCGGTGAAGCCATGCTCGGTGATCGGGGTGTCGATCACGCGGCGGTCGCCGAACTCATCCAGCAGGCCCTGCGAAATCTTGTAGGCGCCCTGATACTGGGCGACTTCCTCGCCCATCAGGAACACCAGCTCGTCGCGGCGCATTTCCTCGGCCATGGCGTCGCGCAGGGCGTCGCGCACAGTCTGTGTGACGAACTCGGTGCCTTCGGGGATTTCCGGATCGGCGGCGACTTCCGTCTTGGGAGCGACAACTTTTTCGGCGCCCTTGTCGGCAACGACCTTGTGATCTTCGCCAGCCGGGACAGGGGCGTCCGCCGTCTTCTTGCTTTTCTTGGGGGCGGCGCCGGCGCTTTCGCCTTCGGCCAGCAGGGTGGCGATGGGCGAATTGACCTTCACCCCTTCGGTGCCTTCCAAAACCAGAATCTCGCCGATGGTGCCTTCATCCACCGCCTCGAATTCCATGGTCGCCTTGTCGGTTTCGATCTCGGCCAGGATGGTGCCGGACTTGACGGTGTCGCCGGACTTCACCAGCCATTTGGACAGCTTGCCCTCTTCCATGGTGGGCGACAGCGCGGGCATCAGAATTTCGGTGCTCATCAGGCGTAAATGTCCGTGTAAAGTTCGGCCAGGCCCGGTTCGGGGCTTTCGGTGGCGAATTCGGCGCTGGCGATGACGATGGCTTTTACCTGCGCGTCCAGCGCTTTCATGTCTTCGGCGTTCATCACGCCGCGCTCGATCAGCTTCTTGCCGAAATTCTCGATCGGATCGCGCTTCTCGCGCACCTCGGTCAGTTCTTCCTTGCTGCGGTACTTGGCAGGGTCGGACATGGAGTGACCGCGGTAGCGGTAGGTTTTCATCTCCAGGATGATCGGACCCTTGCCGGCGCGGCAATGGACCATTGCCTCCTCGCCAGCCTTCTGCACCGCCTCGACATCCATGCCGTCCACCTGGACGCCGGGAATGCCGAAGGAGGCGCCGCGCTTGGAGAAATCGGACACCGCCGAGGAACGCTCGACGCTGGTTCCCATTGCGTACTGGTTGTTCTCGATCACATAGATGACCGGCAGCTTCCACAGCTCGGCCATGTTGAAGCTCTCATAGACTTGGCCCTGGTTGGCGGCGCCGTCGCCGAAATAGGTCAGGCAGACGCTCTTGTTGCCGCGATACTTGTTGGCGAAGGCAAGGCCGGTGCCGATCGGCACCTGGGCGCCGACGATGCCGTGGCCGCCATAGAATTTCTTCTCCGACGAGAACATGTGCATCGAGCCGCCCTTGCCGCGCGACAGGCCGGTGGAGCGGCCCGTCAGTTCGGCCATCACCGCTTTGGGGTCGATGCCGGCGGCCAGCATATGGCCATGGTCGCGGTAGGCGGTGATCTGCTGGTCGCCTTCCTGGGCCGCGCCCATCAGCCCGACCACCACGGCTTCCTGGCCGATATAGAGGTGGCAGAAGCCGCCGATCAGGCCCATGCCGTAAAGCTGACCAGCCCGCTCCTCGAAGCGGCGGATCAACAGCATGTCCGCATAGAGTTTTTTGAGGGAATCCGAATTGCTTTTGGGGGCGTCGGGCATGGGCGGTTGGGGTACCGTTTTTGATTTTTGAAAGCGAAGGAAACGGTTTGTTGCAAGCCCGCGCAGCCTTGGCAAGAGCGTTGTTATTTTATTGCGCTGCGAAAGCGAACAGTGTTCGCAGCCGCGCAATCCTTGGGAAAACGAAGGGGGCCGCTGCGCAATTTTCGGAAGGTTTAGGGCGCGGTTCTTGAAACGGCGACCTGACCGGGCGCCGAGGTCATCAATTCGGTGCGGGCCAGTTCTTCAACCAGATCGGGATCGGCGCCGTTCTTTTCCATCAGGCCGATACGATGTTCCAGACGGGCGCGGCTGTCCCTCAGTTCGGCCAATCGCTGCTGCTTCAGGCCCAGTTCGGCATGGGTATTCTGCAACGAAAGAATGCCGCGATTGCCCCAGATGGCGTAGCTGCCGAAATAGCCAACCACCGCCAGGCTGATGGCCGGAACGACGAGAACGCCAAAAAAACGGGAGACCGAACGCCTGATTCGCATTCACACAACGAATCACACACTGATTCGGGACGTCAAGAGGGATTCAGTTAATGATTCAAGGAACTTAGAACCAGCGGCGTTAAGACTTGCTATAGCTGCGGCATGCGGGCGGTGGTCGCGATCCTTTGGTTTCTGACAGCGTTCCTGACGGGAGCCGCTCTCTACGCCGTCAGCCGGTCTGCTCCCGGGCTACCGGCGCGCTCCATAAGATTTGAGGACAAAGATCTGTTCGATCGCTGCCGTGAGGCCGGCGCCTGCGGAAAACCGGACGCACCATCACCAGGGCCACCCTTGCCTGCCGACATGGACCGCGCCTGAACGAGAGGCGCGGAACAATCAGGCGCGCAGGATCGAGCGCCCGGCATAGATGGCCGTGTCACCCAACTGCTCCTCGATCCGCAGGAGCTGGTTGTACTTGGCCAGGCGGTCGGACCGGGCGAGGCTGCCGGTTTTGATCTGGCCGCAATTGGTCGCCACTGCCAGGTCGGCGATGGTGGAATCCTCGGTTTCGCCGGACCGGTGGCTCATCACCGCCTTGTAGGCGGCCTTGTGCGCCATCTCGACGGTATCCAGCGTTTCGGTCAGCGAGCCGATCTGGTTGACCTTGATCAGGATGGCGTTGGCCGTCTGCTGGTCGATGCCCTGCGTCAGCCGCTTCACATTGGTGACGAACAGATCGTCACCCACCAGGTTGACGCTCTTGCCCACCGCGTCGGTCAGGCCCTTCCACCCCGCCCAGTCATCTTCGGCCATGCCATCTTCGATGGAGACGATGGGATAGCGTTTGCAAAGGTCGGCATAGACTTTGACCATGTCGTCCGGCGTCAGGCTCTTGCCCTCGCCTTCCAGCACATACTTGCCGTCCTTGAAGAACTCGGTCGAAGCCGGGTCGAGGGCGAAGAAGATGTCTTCGCCAAGCTTGTAGCCGGCCTTCTCCACCGCCTTGGAAATAAAGGTCAGCGCCTCGTCCGGCGACTTCAGGTTGGGGGCGAAACCGCCCTCGTCGCCGACATTGGTGTTGTGGCCGGCATCGGCGAGCTGCTTCTTCAAGGTATGGAAGATTTCCGCGCCCATGCGCAAGCCATCGCGGAAGCTGGGCGCCCCCACCGGCATGATCATGAACTCCTGGAAGTCGATCGGATTGTCGGCATGGGCGCCGCCATTGATGATGTTCATCATCGGCACCGGCAGAAGCTGCGCCTTGGCGCCGCCGACATAGCGATAGAGCGGCAGGCCTGCGGCATTGGCGGACGCCTTGGCCACCGCCAGGCTGACGCCCAAAATGGCGTTGGCGCCCAGCCGCGCCTTGTTGGCGGTGCCATCGAGCGCGATCATCGTACGGTCGATCTTGACCTGGTCCTGGGCATCGAGGCCGCCCAGCGCGTCGAAGATTTCGCCGTTGACCGCCGCAACCGCCTTTTCCACGCCCTTGCCGCCATAGCGTTTGCCGCCATCACGCAGCTCCACCGCCTCATGGGCGCCGGTCGAGGCGCCGGACGGCACCGCGGCGCGGCCCAGGCTGCCGTCTTCCAGCCGCACATCGACTTCCACGGTGGGATTGCCCCGGGAGTCGAGGATTTCGCGGCCGGTGATGTCAATGATGGCGGTCATGGGGGAACTCCCTTAGTCTGGCCGGGTTCTAAGCGAGTGCGCAGCGCCAAACAAGGCGCGGCGCTTTTGGGGATTAATCTATGAGCCTTGCTGCGCCCGCCACAATCCTGACCGGATTTGTCACCCTGTTGGCGATCCTGATCTCCATCGCAATGGCGATTTCGGTCGCCCGCACCCGCGGGCGCACCGGCGTGCGAGCACCGGCCATGTCGGGCGCGCCGGACCTGGAATGCGCTCTGCGGGTGCAGGGCAACACCGTGGAGCAGATGACCGTTTTCCTGCCGGCCCTCTGGCTGGCGGCGCTTTATTTTCAGGGCTGGCTGCCGGCCCTGATCGGACTGATCTGGTGCCTGGGTCGGGTGATCTACATGCTCACCTACGCGCCCGACAAACCCACCAATCGCGCCGTCGGCTTCGCACTTTCCATGCTGTCGGTGATCGCGCTCACCATCCTGGCGGCGATCGGCCTGCTGGGCGCCTGGACGGCCAGCAGCGTTTAAAACGCCTACCGCTTTACGATCGCGTCGATTTCAACGAGTTGTTCCAGCAACCGCGGAAAATCCGCGAGCCTGACCATGTTGGGCCCGTCCGACGGCGCGTGATCGGGATCCTGATGCACTTCCATGAAGACGCAGGCGACCCCTGCCGCGACTGCGGCGCGCGCCAGATAGGGCACCATGGTGCGGTCACCGCCCGACTTGTCGCCCTGTCCTCCGGGCTGCTGCACCGAATGGGTGGCGTCGAATACCACTGGTGCGCCGAAGCCTGCCATGATCGGAAGCGCCCGCATGTCCGACACCAGCGTGTTGTAGCCAAAGGACACACCGCGTTCGGTCACCAGCACATTGGGATTGCCGGCGCCGGTGATCTTGGCGATCACATTTTTCATGTCCCAGGGCGACAGAAACTGGCCCTTCTTCACATTGACGCATTTGCCGGTATGGGCGGCGGCGACCAGAAGATCGGTCTGGCGCGACAGGAAGGCCGGTATCTGCAACACGTCCACGGCCTGGGCCACGGCCGCGCACTGGTCACGCTCATGCACGTCGGTCAGAACCGGCAAGCCAAACTTGGAACGAATGTCGGCAAAGATCGGCAGCGCGTTCTCCAGCCCGATGCCGCGCGCGGTGGAAGCGCTGGTGCGGTTGGCCTTGTCGAAACTGGTCTTGTAGATCAGGCCCACGCCCAGCCTGGCGCAGGCTTCCTTCAATGCGCCGGCCATGTCGAAGGCATGGCTGCGGCTTTCCAGCTGGCAGGGTCCGGCGATGACGGTGAGCTTGTTGGCATTGCCGACCTGGACGGGATTGGTCTCCGGGCCCAGCGTCACGGTGCTGTTGGGGTTCATGGCCGCCCTTATAGAGGCTGCGGCAGGAACGCGAAAGACCGCGGGATTTACGGAATGGCGGCGGCGGCGGCGATGCTCAGCGGGGTGGAGAGCGGGTTCATCAGCTGCATGGCATCGGCGAACAGGGTAGTATTCACCCGCACCACATCACCTGGAAGGATCTGGGTCGAGCGGTCGACCGGCATCCTCACTTCGGTGTTGCTGGATTCGCGGCGGATATAGATCGCGCTTTCCACCGCGCTGGGCGTATAGCCGCCCGCCAGTGCGATGGCGTTCAGCGCGTTCATGTTGTTGACGTAAGGGTATTCGCCCGGCTTGGCGACGGCGCCGATGATGTAGAAAGGCCGATAGGTGGCCACCTGCACGGAAACACGCGGCTGCTTGAGATAGCCGCGGCTCAGCGAACTGGCGATGGCGGCCTCCAGCTGCGTCGAATTCAGGCCCGAGGCGCGCACATTGCCGATCAGCGGCAGGCGCACAAAGCCTGCGCCATCGATGGTGTAATCACCAGAGAGATCGACCTCCTCGAACACGGTGAGCTTGAGCTTGTCGCCCGGGCCCAGGATATAGTCGGCATTCTCGGGACGGATCTGGGGCTGGTAGTTGCCACCCTGGTAATAGTTGTACGCGGAGTCCTGCGGCAGCGTAGCGCCTGTCGGGGGCGAGCCATGGCCGGGCCGGTAGCCATAGGGCGTCGCCGCCGCGACTTGCGGCTGATAGGCGGGCTGCTGCGCGGCAGGTTGGCGATATGCGGGGGGCTGCTGAAGGGGCTGTGGCTGATATGCCGGCCGCTGATAGACCGGCTGCGGCTGATAGACGGGCTGCGCGGCATAGCCGGGCGCAGGCGCGGCGCTGCCCGAGGCAGGAACATAGCCGTCCGATGTGGGCTGGGCCGCATAGCCAGTGGGCGTCGGCGGCGCATAGGGACTGAGCGGCGCGGCGCCATACCCCGGCGCCGGCTGGTAATAGCCGCCGCCGACCGGCGCGGCGTTGTAACTGTTGTTGGCCGCCGCGGCGGGGCTATAGGCGGGGCCGCTGGGTTCGGGCACCGCCACGCGGCCGTAACTGGAAACCCCACCTGCATTGGAGGGCGCCGGCAACGGCTTGATGCCGTAGCCGTCCAGATTCTCGGCGCGTGCGGGCACGAATGCCGCCAGCAGCAGCAGGACCGCCATGACAATGCTGGCGGTACGCACGAGAAACAAAGACACGGACTGGCCCATGGGCTGATCCTATAGGCGGGCGTCTTACTTATTTCCTACGCGCTTTAAGGTTGCAGTTAAGGAACTGTTAAGGGGATTTGGCCGGGCGGAGAGATGGATCCCCTTCCCTCGCCGCTGCGCGGCTCGCCGGGGATGACAGGCGGAATTAAACCAGCCGGCTCTTGCGCACTGCGGCGGCGATGAAGCTGGTGAACAGCGGGTGCGGCTCCAGCGGGCGTGATTTCAGTTCGGGATGGAACTGCACCCCGATGAACCAGGGATGGTCCGGGATTTCCATGATCTCCGGCAGACGTCCGTCCGGCGACCAGCCCGACACTTCCATGCCGTGCCTGGAAAGATCCTTGGCGTAATTGGTGTTCACTTCATAGCGGTGGCGATGGCGCTCGCTGATCTCGGTGGTGCCATAGATTTCCGCCGCCTTGGAGCCCGGCGTCAGGGTTGTGGGATAGGCGCCCAGCCGCATGGTGCCGCCCATGTCGCCATCGGCGGCGCGGCTCTCCACCTGGTTGCCCTTGATCCATTCGGTCATCAAGCCGATCACCGGATGTGCGGGTTTGCCGATCTCGGTGGTGCCGGCCCCTTCCAGGCCCGCCAGGTCGCGCGCCGCCTCGATCACCGCCATATGCAAACCGTAGCAGATGCCGAAGAACGGCACTTTGCGCTCGCGCGCGAACCGCACGGCGCCGATCTTGCCTTCGGTGCCGCGTTCGCCAAAACCGCCCGGCACCAATATGCCGTCGACATTCTCCAGAAAGGTGGCGACGTCATCGCGCTCGAACACTTCGCTGTCGATCCAGTCCAGATGCACCTTCACATTGTTGGCGAGCCCGCCATGGGTCAGCGCCTCGGACAGCGACTTGTAGCTGTCCTTGACCTGAATGTACTTGCCGACCACGGCGATGCGCACTTCGCCTTCCGGATTTTTTACCCGGTCCACCACTTCGGCCCAGCGCGTCAGATCGGGCTCCGGCGCGTTCTCGATGCCGAACACTTTCAACAGCTGCGTGTCGAGGCCGACATCGTGATAGGCCAGCGGCACCCGGTAAATAGTGTCCAGGTCCATCGCCGGAATGACGCGCTCCGCCGACAGGTTGCAGAACAGGCCGATCTTCTTGCGGTCGTCATCGGGAATGGGATGGGAGGCGCGGCACAGAAGGATGTCGGGCTGGATGCCGATGGCCCGCAGCTCCTTCACGCTGTGCTGGGTGGGCTTGGTCTTGAGTTCGCCCGCCGCCTCGATGAACGGCACCAGGGTCAGATGGATGAAAGCGGTCTGGCCGCGCCCCAGGTCATTGTGCAGCTGACGGATGGCCTCGAAGAACGGCAGGCCTTCAATGTCGCCCACGGTGCCGCCGATCTCGACCAGCAGGAAATCCAGCCCATCAATGTCGGCCAGCACGAATTCCTTGATCATGTCGGTGACGTGGGGGATCACCTGCACGGTGCGGCCCAGATAGCCGCCCCTGCGTTCCTTCTCGATCACCTGGGAATAGATGCGGCCCGAGGTGATATTGTCGGACTTGCGCGCGGAGACGCCGGTGAAGCGCTCGTAATGGCCCAGATCCAGATCGGTCTCGGCCCCGTCATCGGTGACATAGACCTCGCCATGCTGGAACGGGCTCATGGTGCCCGGGTCAACGTTGAGATAGGGGTCCAGCTTGCGCAGACGCACCTTGTAACCGCGCGCCTGAAGCAGCGCGCCGAGAGCGGCGGACGCAAGACCTTTTCCGAGGGAAGAGACCACGCCGCCGGTGATGAAGATCAACCGGGCCATGGGAGATCACCATCATCAAACAGGTACTGCCGCGCAAGCGCAAAACGCGAAAAATCTTCGCGCGCTAACAGGCTTGCGCCAAACGCAGTGCTTATTGAGGCTTGGGGACAGACGGACCCGTGGGCAGCGGCACGGCCGGGGCCGCGGGCTTGGCCGGCGTGGTGGTGGCCGGCACCGAATCAAGGATCGAACGGGTGTCGCGGCCATGCAGCGCGAGCAGGTTCAGACCGATGCAGGTCAGGAAGAACAGACCGGCCAGTACGGCGGTGGCGCGCGTCATGGTATCGGCCGCGCCGCGCGGGCTGAAAAGACCGCCCATGCCGCCGCCGCCACCACTGGCGCCCATGCCCAGGCCGCCGCCTTCGGACCGCTGCAGCAGCACGAAAACAATCAGCGCGATGGCAATAAAAAGCTCAGCGACAAGCAAAAGGGTCTGCATGGGCACTTCCTGACTTCCGGACGGGTCTTTAGAACATCGGCCCAGAAATAGGAAGCCGGGCGCGAAAAACCAGGAAAACCCTGCCAGTGCTGGGGATTTAGCCTAGCTGGCCAGCGCCTCGGCCTGGCTGCGGGCTCTTATGATCGTGACCGTGGCGTCAATTTCCGACAACTGGTCGGCGGCCGATTTTTCCGGGTGGAAGACCTGATGCAGGCTCAGCGCCCCATGTCCCAGAAGATGCATGGAAGCGTTGCGGTCCACGCCCAGGCTCAGGCCTTCCGCCGCCGCCAGGACGGATTCGCACCATTCCACCGCCGGCTCGAATTCCGTGTCGCGGCTGCGCACTTCGATGGATTTGGTCAAGGCCTGCAGCTTGGCGAGATCGGGCGAAACCTGCCCCACAACAATGGTCTGTTCCTGCATCAGCCGCCACAGGATGCAGACCTGAAAGGAATCGCGGCGCAGCTTTTCACTGGTCAGTTTCTCGCGCGCCGCCTTCAGGTCGACGTCCAGCTTGCGGGCGATGGCCTCGCTGGACATCTTGTCCTTGGCCTTCATCTTCAGCGAATTGGGCGGATCGAACAGTTCGGCACTGGCGCCGCGACTGTTGTCCTTGCGGCGGTCCGGACCGACATAGTCGGTGGTGATGACAAAGCTCTTGCGGCGCTCGATATGGGTTTCGATGCGCGCACCCAGCTGCGCCGTGGAAAAGGGCCGCAGGATCAGGTCGTCGGCGCCGCTGGACACCACCTTGTTGATCAGGCCGGTGCTTTTTTCCCAGGCGGTGACGATGATCACAATAAACGGATTGTAGCTGGCCCCGCCCTGGCGCATCTGCTGGATGGTGGCGCACAGCTCTTCGGCTGCGCCCTGCGCTTCGCACAGCGCGATGTCGGGCGGATTTTTCTGCGCCGCCTCGACAAAGGCGTCGAGGGTGGAAACGGTTTCGGTGCGGCGGAAGCCAAGCGCATACAGCGCCGCGCGCGTCGCGGTGCGGTTCGAAGGCACCGGATCGTAAATCAGGACATCCACACTGTCATAAGACAGTCTGCTCATTACCCACCGCACGCATTCTTCTCTTATGGTCTGAGAATGCGCGCCCGGCTATTAACAAAGGGTCGAGTGACTTGGTTAAGACGGCCTAAGGCCTTCGATAATGCTCAGGAAATCCGCCGCCTTGAGACTGGCGCCGCCCACCAAGGCGCCACCCACTTCCGGCAGGTTAAGAATTTCGCCGGCATTGTCCGGTTTCACCGAGCCACCATAGAGGATGCGCATCCCCCGGCCTGCCTCGCCCAGCCGCCGCGCCAGCGTGGTTCGGATATGGCCATGCATGGCCGCGATCTCAGCCAAGGTGGGCGTCTTGCCGGTGCCGATCGCCCAGACCGGCTCATACGCGATCACCGTGTTGGCTGCGAGCGCGCCGCCCGGAACGCTGCCATCAATCTGCTGCGCGCAAATCTGGTTGGCATCGCCGGCATAACGCTGCGCCTCGCTCTCGCCGATGCAGATGATGGCGGTGAGGCCCGCGCGCCAGGCCGCTTGTGCCTTGGCCGCGACGTCGCCATCGCGTTCGCCGTGATTCTGGCGGCGCTCGGAATGGCCGACAATGACAAAAGAGGCGCCAGCGTCCTTGAGCATCTCGGCGGAGATGTCGCCGGTATGGGGGCCGGAGGGGCGGCTATGACAATCCTGTCCGCCCAGCGCAAAAGCGCCCTGCACGAGGGCGTCGGCCTGGGCGATCAGCGTAGCCGGCGGACAGACCAGCACGTCGCAAGGCGGGGGAGACGCGGCGAGCGCCTCCTTCAGGCTGGAAAGCTCGGAAAGGCCGCTCCCCAGCCCATTCATCTTCCAGTTTCCCGCCACCAGCGGACGCATGTATGACCCCCAAGCGTGAGTGAAGGATAAGTGCTTGTAATTCCCCGACTTCGACGGCAAAAGCGGGACGGAACACGGCTTGCCGCCAGCCAGCCCCCTCCCTATCATCCGCCGCCCGCGGACGCCACAGAAGTGGCGCCACAGAGCCAGCAACGGAAAACTGCCCAATGATTCAATGGATGCACCATCTCTCCAAGTCCTGGGTCGCGGTGATCCTTATGGGCATGTTGGGCATGAGCTTTGTGGTCTGGGGCATCGCCGACGTCTTCACCGGCGGCTCGCCCAATGCCGTGATCACGGTGGGGCGCACCGAAATCAGCCAGCTCGAATTTCAGCGGGTCTATCGCAACTTCCTGCGCAATCAGGGCCAGCAGATGGGCACCGAGATCACGCCCGACATGGCGCAATCGATGGGCCTGGGCAATGTCGCCCTGCAGCAGCTTGTCAGCCGCACCGCCCTCAACAATGAGGCTGATCGCCTGGGCCTGGTCACGCCCGACGCGGCGGTGGCGCAAACGGTGCGCGAGATGGCCCCGTTCCAGGGTCCGATGGGCCAGTTCGACCGCCAGACCTTTGTGCAGGCCATCGCGGGGGCGGGCTATACCGAGAACCAGTTCATGGGAGAAATCCGCCAGGACATGACCCGTGACCAGCTCACCCAGTCGGTGGAATCCAATTTCGTCGTCCCGCCCAGCTATGCCCAGGCCCTGTTTCTCTACATCAATGAAAAGCGCGCCGCCGATTATGTGATCGTGTCGCCCGACTCGGTGGGACCGATCGCGCCGCCCAGCGAGGCGGTGCTGGCGGCCTATGTGAAGGCCAACACCGCGCGTTTCTCGACACCCGAATACCGCTCGGTGGATTTCGCCGCGATTGCGCCGGAGGATGTGACGGAGGGCATCACCGTCAGCGAGGAGCAGATCAAGCAGGACTATGACGCGCGCCGCACCACCTATGTCGTGCCGGAGCGCCGCGACATTCAGCAGATCGAGTTCAAGGATCGGGCCGAGGCCACGGCGGCCCGTGCGCGCATTGGTTCGGGCACCAGCTTCGATGCATTGGCGGCCTCGCGCGGGCTCAAGCCCGAACAGTTGGGGCTGGGCACCCTGGCGCAGAGCGACCTGCCCGATGAAGGCCGCGCCAAGGCGATCTTCTCCCAGCCCCTGAACGAAGTCAGCCAGCCGATCCAGACCGCCTTTGGCGGCTGGGTGCTGGCGCGCGTCACCAAGATCACGCCTGGCATCACCCGCAGCCTGGACGATGTGCGGGAGGAAATCCGCAAGACCCTGACCAGCCAGCTTGTGGCCAACCAGATGGCGAATGCGGTCAATAGCTTCACCGAAAGCCGCAGCAATGGCGAGGATCTGAACACGGCGGCCAAGAAATCCGGCATGCGGGTGGGCCGCCTTCCGGCGGTGGATTCCAGGGGACTTGCGCCCGGCGGCGCCAAGACCGAAGCGCCCGCCGATCCGGAATTTCTCACCCACGCCTTCGCCGCCGAAGTCGGCGAGGATGGCGACCCCTTTCCCACCAAGGCGGGCAGCTATTACGCCATCCGGGTCAATGGCGTGACGCCGCCCAAGCTCAAGACCATGGATGTGGTGCGCGAAGAGGCGCAGGCCGTCTGGATCCAGGAACAGCGAACCAAGCTGATGGAAGCCAAGACGCGCGCGCTGGTGGCCAGGGCGAACAAGGAAAAGTCTCTGGATGGCGTGGCGCGCGAATTGAAGGTTTCGGTGCAAAAGAGCCCGGCGCTGAGCCGCGATACCAACGACACCATGTTCTCCGCCCCCATCATCACCCAGATTTTTGCCGCTGGCCCGGGTGCGGTCGTATCCGGGTCGCAAGGCCTGTCGGGCAACCACATCATCGCCCGCGTCACCGGCATCGCCCATCCCACGCCCAATCCGGGCGATCCTGATTTCATGGGCGGGATGCAGCGTCTGTCGACTTCGGTGGCGGGCGATCTGTCGATCTCGCTGGCCAATGCCGCGCGCGCGCGCCAGGGTGTGAAGGTGAACCAGCGGCTGATCGATCAGGCAACGGGCCAGGGCCCGTGATCGAGCCAGCCTTCGAGGCTTTCGCGGCCGAATATGACAAGGGCCGCGGCCAGATTCTCTTTACCCGTCTGGTCGCCGACATGGAGACGCCGGTTTCGGCGTTTCTCAAGCTTGGCTTTTCCCCGGAAGGTGGGAGTCAGGACAATGCCTTCCTGCTGGAAAGCGTGCAGGGCGGCGAGACCCGTGGGCGCTATTCCATCATCGGGCTGAAGCCCGACCTGATCTGGCGCTGCCGGGACGGCAAGGCCGAAATCAATCGCACCGCCTTGAATGACGCGAACGCCTTTGTGCCGGAAAGCGCCAGGCCGCTGGAAAGCCTGCGCGCCCTGACCAAAGAGACACGCATGACCGTGCCGCAGGGCCTGCCGCCGATGGCGACCGGCCTGTTCGGCTATCTGGGCTATGACATGGCCCGCCAAGTGGAAGACCTGCCCAATCCGCCGCCGGACACGCTGGGCCTGCCCGACGCCATCCTGCTCAGGCCCACCATCACCGCCATCTTCGACAGCGTGAAGGACGAGATCATTCTGATCACGCCGGTCTGGCCCGACCGCAAAGTGGATGCAAAGTCCGCCCATGCGCGGGCCACCGCCCGGCTGGATGACGCGGTGGCCTGTCTGGAAAGACCTGCCCCACCCAGCGCCGAAGTGCCCGCCAACCTGCCGACCGGCGTTGCGGTCGAATCCAACATGACGAAAGACGAATATTTCGACGTGGTGGCGCGGGCCAAGGAATATATCGCCGCTGGCGATGTGTTTCAGGTGGTGCCCAGCCAGCGCTTCCGCCGGCCCTTCGCCTTGCCGCCATTTTCGCTGTACCGGGCGCTGCGCCGCCTGAACCCCTCGCCCTACCTTTATTATCTGGCGATGCCGGGCTTCCAGATCGTCGGCTCCAGCCCGGAAGTGCTGGTGCGGCTGCGCGACAACAAGGTCACCATCCGCCCCATCGCCGGCACCCGCTGGCGCGGCAAGACGGCCGAGGAAGACAAGGCGCTGGGCGAAGAGCTGATGAACGATCCCAAGGAACGGGCCGAGCATCTGATGCTGGTCGACCTGGGCCGCAACGACGTCGGCCGCGTCGCCAAGACCGGCGCGGTGAAGGTGACGGACAGTTTCTTCATCGAGCGCTACAGCCATGTGATGCATCTGGTGTCGAACGTGGAAGGCGAAATCCGCGACGGGCTGGATGCGGTCGACGCGCTGGCCGCGGGTCTTCCCGCCGGCACGCTGACCGGCGCGCCCAAGATCCGCGCCATGGAGATCATCGACGAGTTCGAAAAAGAAAAGCGCGGCGCGGCCTATGCGGGCGCGGTGGGCTATTTCGCCGCCGATGGTTCGATGGACACCTGCATCGTGCTGCGCACCGCGCTGGTCAAGGACGGCACCATGTATGTGCAGGCGGGCGGGGGCGTGGTCGCCGACAGTGTGGCGGAATCCGAATATCAGGAGACGATCAACAAGTCCCGCGCCCTGTTCGCCGCCGCGGAAGAAGCGGTGCGTTTCGCCTCAGCGGCGAAAAAAGGACAATAGTCAGCGCGCGGCCAGCGTCAGGCCGCGCGAGGTTTTCTGCCGCATCGCCTCGTCCAGCGGCACCAGCGTTACGCCATGATCCTGGGACAGGAATTTCTTCAGCAGCGTCAGCGTGGCGTCACGCGGATGACCTATGGCGATGGCGGCGCCCGTGCGCTTGGCCTCGCGCACCAGCGCCTTGAGCTGGGCGGCAACCTCGGCCTCGCCCGGCATGTCATCCAGGAAAATGTCGCGGCCGGCGCTCATCACCCCCATGTCGCCGGCCACCCGTTCGGCCCGGCTGCCGGGCGAGGTGCGGGAATCGAAAAAGAACAGCCCTCTGGATTTCAATGCCGCCATCACCGGCGTCAGGCTGGCCGCATGGGCGGTGAAGCGGCTGCCTTCATGATTGTTGATACCGGCAATGCCAGGCACCCGCGCCAGATTCCAGTTCAGGCGGCGGGTGATCTCGTCCGCGGTCATGTCGGGATGCAGCGTCATGGGCGCATGGGTGCTGCCGGACAGCGGCTGCATCGGTACATGCGCCAAAATCAGATGGCCGCGTTTGGCGGCAGCCTCCGCCAGAAAGGGCGTGGTTTCCGGATAGGGCAAAAAAGACAACGCCACGTCCTTGGGCAGCATCATGGCGCGATCGGTACCGGCCAGGTCCTCGCCCAGATCATCGATCACGATCGCCATCACCGGACGGCGCGGCACGGCGGGCGGGCGCGTCAGCCAGTCGGGAAAGGGGTTGGCGGTGACGGGATAAAGCACCTGCGGCGCATAGCGGCTTGGGGCAAAGCCTTCCGCCAGCGAAAAGCGCGCCACCTGCACGCCCGGATCGGGCGCTGCCATGGCCGCCATGCCCGGCAGCGCGGCTTCCATGAACCTGGGGAGGCCGGCCAGCGCCGCGCTGCCGCCGGTCGCCACGCCGCCCGCCAGCAGCACCACAAAGGCAGCATCGCATACGCGCCGAATCAGGGATTGCGGGTCCATGCCGCACTACCGCAACAGGGGGCGGACCTGTCAATTGCTCCGCAGCCGGATGATTTGGCGCTATGCTGGCGCCATGCCTTCCTTTGTTTACATCCTGGCGGCGCGAAAGGCCGACGGCCGCACCATCACCTATGTCGGCTGGACCCTGGACCTGGAGCGGCGGCTGGCCGAGCATAACAGCGCAGCACCCTCCAAAAAGAGTCGAGGGGCCAAGAGCACGCGCGGACGCGCCTGGGCGCTGGTCTATGCTGAAAAGCATCGTACCCGCAAAGGCGCCATGCGGCGGGAATACAAACTGAAACACGACCGGGCCTTCCGCGCCCTGCTGCGCGACTGACGTACCTCTGCTAGCCTTGCGCCATACAGGAGAGTTCATGAACCGCAAATTTGCCCTGACCAGCCTCGCCCTGCTGGCTTTCAGCCTGGCCCTGCCCGCCCTCGCCCAACCGGTACGCGATGCGCGGGTCCATGCCGCGGTGGAGGCGAACCGGGCCGCGGCCATCGACCTGTTGAAGGAGATCGTCAACATCGATTCGGGCACCGGCGACATTGCCGGCGGCAACCGCGTGCTGGAGGTGCTGACGCCGCGCCTGACCGCACTGGGAGCAGAAATTCGCCGCGTGCCCGCCGAAGCCCCCGAGCTGCCCGACAATCTGGTGGCGACTTTTCGCGGCACCGGCAAGGGCCGCGTCCTTCTGATCGCCCATGTCGACACCGTGTTCGGCCCGGGCGTCGCGGCCAAGCGGCCGTTCCGCATCGAGGGGGCCCGCGCCTATGGCCCGGGGGTCAGCGATGAAAAAGCCGGCGTGGTCAACGCCATCATGGCGTTGAAGGTACTGCGCGATGTGGGCTTCCAGAATTTTGCGACCATCACGCTGCTGCTGGAAACCAGCGAGGAACGCGGCTCGCCCGGCACCCAGAAGCTGATCAAGGCGCTGGCAAGCGAGCATGACGTGGAATTCAACCTGGAGCCGGGCGATCCGCCGGACAATCTGACGGTGTGGCGCAAGGGTTCGGCGCGTATCCATATCCGCGTCAAGGGCCGTCCCGCCCATGCCGGCGTGGCGCCGCAGGATGGCCGCAACGCCGCGCTGGAGCTGATCCACCAGATCACGTCCCTGTCGAAAGACTTTCCCACTACCGGCGACGGCACCACCGTCAATCTCACGGTGATGAAGGCGGGCGAACGCACCAACATCATTCCCGACGCAGCCGAAGCCATCTACAGCGCGCGCTATCGCCAGCCCGCGGACCTGGAAAAGATCGTCGCTCGCTTCCGCACTGCCGCGCTAGCGACCAGCGTGGAGGGCACCAGCGCCGAAATTTATCTGGATTCCGGCCTGCCGCCCCTGATCCAGAATGACGATGTCAACGCGCTGGCGGACCGCGCAAGGTCGATCTATGCCGAATTGGGCAAGACCATCGGCGCGTCGGGCAATGGCGGGGCGTCGGAATCGGCGGTGGCGCAATCCGTCGGTACGCCGGCGCTGGACGGGCTGGGCTGGGTCGGCGGCGACTTCCACACCGACAATGAGTGGGTGGATTTGAACAGCGTGGTGCCGCGCCTTTATCTGCTGACGCGGTTGGTGATGGATGCAGGCATAAACCCGCCGCGCCGGCGCTGACGTCCGCCCGACGGCCTGCGAGTTCGCGCCCTATCTCGACCCTGGCGGCGGCAACCTTGCGCGAACTGCGCTTTAGCTGGCCAATGTCGTTGAAATAGCGACTCAAATCCCGGGTTCCATACCTATGGGCGAAGCTCGCCGATGTCGCTATGATGGGGGCGGCCATGAGGTGACGGCGTCTGACGCTGTCCCGGAGTGCTGCGGGGACGCGCTTGCCGGGGAAAAAGAACAGCACAAAAGCGCCATCGACCGCGGGTGGTGCCGCAACCGGTGCGCAATCCACTAGCGCCGCCGACGAAATCAGCAAGATAATCGATACGCCGGTAGCACTGAATGGTGAGGTACTGCGGGGCGATACCCGCCTGACAAGGCGCTGGCAGCATGGCGCGATCCACGATTACCTCATAGGCATGAAGGGTCATGTGGTGATGACCTTTTATGGCGCGCCCCGCGCGGTCAGTTGGCGTAGCGGCGCCGCGCGACAGAGCACGCGCACCCGGCCGGGCTCAATCACCCTGATCCCTGAAGGCCATGACGGGCATTGGGATATTGAAGGATCGTTGGACGTCTCGCATGTCTATCTGACCGAGCAGCGTATGCAGCACTGCGCCGATGTGCTGGCGGCTGGACAGCGGATCGAGTTGCTTGACCGGGTCAATTTCGATGACAACGCCACCGCCCATATTCTGGGAATGCTTAGTCAGTCCGCCGTCACGGGTGATCCGGCCTCGCGTCTGTTTGTCGAGCAGGCGATCGATCTTCTTTGCACCCAGATGGTGCGGGCACATTCCTCGTTCGGCATGCCGGCGCATGTTGAGCCTCACCGTGGCTTGGCCGACTGGCAGGTCAAACGCGTCACCTCCTATATGCGCGATTTCCTGGACCGGGAAATCGGTCTGGACGAGATGGCGGGTCTGGTGGACCTCAGCCGCTTTCATTTCTGCACCGCCTTCCGCCTGGCGACCGGTCTGTCGCCACATCACTACCTGACAGAGCTGCGCATGACCCAGGCCCGCAAGCTGTTGGCGGAACAGAGCCTGCCAGTCATACAGGTGGCGCTGGCGGTCGGTTACCAGACCCCATCCGCCTTCACGGCGAGCTTTCGCAAGGTCACCAGCATGACGCCCAGCGCGTTTCGCCGCTCGCTTTAGGGCACCGCAAGATCGCGATAGTCGCCACAATCTCCCAACAGAAGCGCGTGCGCTTCCCTCTTAGGGTCGTTTCGTCGCCATCAAGGCGTCGGAAATCAATCAGGAGAGAGACAATGTCCACAAACCTTACATCCCTTGACCGCCGTGCCCTGCTCGCCACCGGGGCAGCGCTCGGCGCGGTCAGCCTGGCGCCCACCGCCATGGCGGCCATTGATACCAGCATCCGGCCCTTTCAGGTCCATTTCCCCGATACTGCTCTGGCTGATCTGCGCCAGCGAATCGTCATGACCCGTTGGCCGAGCAAGGAGACCGTCGCAGACCGCGCCCAAGGGGCCCAACTGTCCGAACTGCAGGGGCTGCTGGCCTATTGGGGCGACCGCTATGACTGGCGGAAAGCCGAGGCAAAACTCAATGCCTTGCCGCAATTCACTACCAATATCGACGGGGTGGACATTCACTTCATCCATGTTCGTTCCGGACACGCCAATGCCCTGCCCGTGATCATCACCCATGGTTGGCCCGGTTCGATTTTCGAGCAGATCAAGCTCATCGCGCCCCTTACCGATCCCACCGCCTTCGGCGGCCGGGCGGAAGACGCCTTCGATGTCGTCATTCCCTCTCTCCCGGGCTACGGCTTTTCAGGCCAGCCGGTTGAGACGGGCTGGGGCTCGGAGCGCATCGGCCTTGCCTGGGACGTGCTGATGAAGCGGCTGGGCTATGCGCGCTACTTTGCTCAGGGCGGCGATTGGGGTGCGGGTATCGTCCAGGCGATGGGCCGGCAGGCGCCGTCCGGATTGCTGGGCATCCACACCAACCTGCCGGCGACAATACCGAACGAGGTCGGCCCGGCGCTGGGCGGCGGACCCATCCCGGAAGGCTTGTCCGCTGAGGAGCGCGCCACCGTCGAGGCGCTGCGGAAATTCCTCCAGAATGGCGACCTGGCCTATGTAAAGATGATGAACGCGCGACCGCAGGCCGTCGGCTATGGCCTGACGGATTCCCCTGTGGGCCTGGCGGGCTGGATGCTGGTGCATCCCGGCTTCGAGCACTGGTCTTTCGGCAGGGACCTCAATCAGTCGCCGAGCCGGGACGATGTCCTCGACAATTTCACGCTCTATTGGCTGACCAACAGCGCCACGTCTTCGGCCAGGATTTACTGGGAAAATCGTAGCCAGGAACTGATCAGCGCCGGTTCGCAGAAGACAGACCAGATATCCGTCCCGGTGGCGATCACCGTGTTTCCGGAGGAAGTCTATCGTCCGCCGCTGAGCTGGGCCAAGCGCGCCTTCCGCAACCTGGTCTATTTCCATCAAGCCGATCAGGGCGGGCACTTTGCGGCGTGGGAGTATCCCGAACTGTTTGCAGGTGAGTTGCGGGCGGCATTCCGTTCGCTTCGCAACAACCCGACACGCGCGGCAGCGCTCTGACCCGGCAGGCAGACGGTACGCATAGGCGTGCCGTCTGCCTCACGGTCCTGAAAGGAGATTGCAATGAAAGCGTTTCAAATCATGGGGGCAGTAATCCTCATTGCCGTCGCACAGACGGCGCAGGCGCAGCTACCCGGAACCCGGCGCATCGATCTGCAACGGCATGATCTCAGCATCCCCGGCCGTGAGGTCATCCAGTCCCGCGTGGAAATCGATGCAGGCGTGACGTCCGCCAAACACCGGCATCCCGGTGAAGAGATCGTCTATGTCATCGAAGGCGTGCTGGAGTATCAACTCGAAGGCATGCCGCCGGTCACGCTGAAGGCGGGTGAGGTTCTGTTCATCCCGGCCGGAACGGTCCACGCAGCCAGGAATGTCGGCAGCGGCAGCGGTGCAGAACTTGCCACTTATATCGTCGAAAAGGGAAAGCCGCTGGCTGAGATCGTGCCGTAGCAATCGCCCCCGGGAGGGGTGAGGCCAAACGCTTTTGCAGAACAGCGAAGTCTGCTTCGGGTAAAAGCGGCCATTCAGCCCAATACGCTACGCTCGGTAGGATTTTACTCGGCTGCGATCTGGTTTCTTTTATCGAACTGCGACCACACGCCTTCGCTGCCGTCCCACGAGCCCTTGGACGCGCCCTTGGAATACTCCGTGGCGCGCTGCTCGAAGAAGTTGGCGTGTTCGACGCCGTTGAGGATTTCCACCAGCCAGGGCAGCGGATGCGCCTTAAGCTGCTTGTACCCGGTGTCGGTCACTTCGAAATTGCCGAACACCGGTTCCAGCTTGAGCTGGGTCAGTCGCCAGTCGGCGATATAGCGGACATAGGATTTGATTTCCTTGGCGGTCATGCCCTGGACTTCGCCCAGGCTGAAGGCCAGGTCGACAAAGCCCTCTTCCAGCCCGACCATGGTGCTGGCGACCTCGCGGATATCGTTGCGCACCGCCTTGGTGACGCAGCCGGTTTCATCGGCCCAGGCGTGATAGAGCTTGGTGATGCCCTCGCAGTGCAGGCTTTCGTCGCGCACCGACCAGGACACGATCTGGCCCATGCCGTTCATCTTGTTGAAGCGCGGAAAGTTCATCAGCATGGCAAAGCTGGCGAACAGCGACATGCCTTCGGTGAAGGCGCCGAACATGGCCAGGGTGCGGGCCACGTCGGCGCAGGTGCCCACGCCGAAGGTGTGCATATAGTCGGCCTTGGCCTTCATTTCCGAATAATTGCGGAAGGCCTCGAACTCGGTCTGGGGCATCCCCAAAGTCTTGAGCAGCAACGCATAGGCGTCGATATGCACCGTCTCCATGTTGGTGAAGGCGGCCATCATCATCTGCACTTCCAAGGGCTGGAAGATGGGGATGTAGCGCTTGAGGTAATTGTCGCCGACTTCCACGTCCGACTGGGTGAAGAAGCGGAAAATCTGGGTCAGCAGGCCCTTCTCCGCATCGGACAGGTGACCGGACTGCCAGTCGCGGATGTCGGAGCCCAGCGGCACTTCCTCGCCCATCCAGTGCGTCTGCTGCTGGCGCTTCCAGCATTCATAGGCCCAGGGATAGCGGGTGATGTCATAGGTCCCCGTGGCGTTCAAAAGCCCAACGGTGCCCTTGCCGATCAGCGTGCGCGGATCGACGGCTCCCAAACCTTTTACTGACATGCCAGGCATTCCTCGTAATCGGTGCGGGGGGCGGTCGAAACGCCCTTCTCTTTTTTCTCAAGCTGGCCGGCGAAACCAGCACGACTGATGGACTTGGAGCGGCAGTAATAAAGGCTCTTGATGCCGCGCTCCCACGCCGTCCAGTGCAGCATGTGCAGGTCCCACTTGTCGATGTCGGCGGGCAGGAACAGGTTCAGCGACTGGCTCTGGCAGATATAGGGGGTGCGGTCGGCGGCCAGTTCGATGATCCAGCGCTGGTCGATCTCGAAGGCGGTGCGATAGACCGCTTTTTCCTCGTCGCTCAGGCAATCCAGATGCTGGACCGAGCCTTCGTGTTCGACGATCGACTGCCAGGTTTCGTCGGTGTTCAGGCCCTTGGCTTCCAGCAAATCCTGCAGATAGGGGTTACGCACCGAGAAAGCGCCCGACAGGGTCTTGTGGGTGTAAACATTGGCCGGGATCGGCTCGACGCAGGCGCTGGTGCCGCCGCAGATGATCGAGATCGAGGCTGTGGGGGCGATGGCGATCTTGTGGCTGAAACGGGCCTTCATGCCGCGTTCGCGGGCGTCTTCACAAGCGCCGCGCTCTTCGGACAAATGATAAGACGCCGCATCCGCTTCGCGGCGTATCTTCTTGAAAATGCGCAGATTCCAGGATTTGGCCATCGCGCTTTCCATCGGGATGTTCTTGGCCTGCAGGAAGGTGTGGAAACCCATCACGCCCAGGCCGACCGAGCGTTCGCGCAGGGCGCTGTACTTGGCGCGGTGCATGGAATCGGGGGCTTCCTCGATGAAGCTGGTCAGGACGTTGTCGAGCATCCGCAGGACGTCTTCGACAAAGCCTTCGGTCTCATTCCACTGGTCCCAGGTCTCGATGTTCAGCGAGGACAGGCAGCAGACCGCAGTGCGTTCCTTGCCGTCATGGTCGGCGCCGGTCGGCAGGGTGATCTCGCTGCACAGGTTGGAGGTGTTGACCTTCAGGCCCAGCTCGCGCTGGTGCTTGGGCAGCGCCCGGTTCACCGCGTCGATGTTGAGGATATAGGGCTCGCCGGTCTGCAGGCGGGTTTCCAGGATGCGCTGCCACAATTCGCGGGCATTGACCTCGCGCAGGACCTGCTGGTCCTTGGGGCTGCGCAGGCCGAACATCTTGCCCTCCTTCACGCAGTCCATGAATTCGTCGGTGATGTTGATGCCGTGATGCAGGTTCAGGCCCTTGCGGTTGAAGTCGCCCGACGCCTTGCGGATCTCGAGGAACTCCTCGATCTCCGGATGGGTAATGTCGAGATAGACCGCCGCCGAACCCCGGCGCAGCGAACCTTGCGAGATGGCCAAAGTGAGCCCATCCATCACATGGATGAAGGGGATGATGCCGCTGGTCTTGCCGGTCTTCACCTTTTCGCCGATCGAGCGGACCTTGCCCCAATAGGTGCCGATGCCGCCGCCATTGCTGGCCAGGGCGACATTCTCGTTCCAGGTGCCGACAATGCCGTCCAGCGAGTCCGAAACGTCGTTGAGAAAGCAGGAAATCGGCAGGCCGCGCTTGGTGCCGCCATTGGACAGGATCGGGGTCGCCGGCATGAACCAGAGGCGGCTCATATAGTCGTACAGGCGCTGGGCGTGCTGGACGTCGTCGGCATAGGCGCAGGAGACCCGCGCGAACATGTCCTGGAAGCTTTCGCCCGGCATCAAATAGCGGTCGGTCAGGGTCGCCTTGCCGAACGGGGTCAGCAGGTCGTCACGGCTGCGGTCCAGCACCAGATCGGCGGGCTTGGGCCGGGGCGCCAGCGGATAGGGCAGCGGCGGCTGGGAAGCGGCAGGCTCGAACAGGTCCTGGGCAACGGGCTGGATGACGGCTTTGGGTGCTTCCACCGGGGTTTCGGTGACGGTGCGCGTCACCACCACCGAACGCTCGATCACCCGTTCGGCAGGCGACTGCACGACCATCTGGCCGTTGGTGTCGAAATCGCCTTCGATGACGGGCTTACCGAGTGCTGACATGCCATTCCCCTCTGCTGGCGGGGGAATCGGATGGCGTCGGCGCGGATCACATCCCGCGCCGTGCAGCCCCCTGGGACGCCCCGCCCCAATTGCTCAAACCGTGTTCACGGCAGGTCTCCTGGCTCGCGGCTCTTTTTGCGCCCGCCTTCCCGGTTTCCCAGTGGCGTTTGGATGCAAAATCAGCCGTTTACAGTTGCGGGGGCAGCCCCGGTTCCAGTCCCACCAGACTGTCCCGAAGTTCCCTTGAATCCCCTATCTAGAGCATTCGAGTAACCATGAACGACTACATCTAGGGGGGCATTCGCGGAATCCGTCAAGCCGGAAAACTTTCACACAGGCGTCATTTTTCGCTTGGGGACAAAAGTGTGAATCCCCGCGAATCTCCCGCGCCACTGGGAAGTGCCCGCACCCCGAAGGCCCTGTGGATAAGTTCCTCTGTGAGCGAATCCGCGTCGCTCAACACCGCTCCATCCACAAGTACAATGACGCGGCTGGCATGGCGCGCCGCCAGGGTGAGATCGTGCAGCGATGCAATCACCAGCATGCCTTCGGCGGCAAAACGTGACAGCAACGTCATGCTGGCCATCGCATGGCGCGGGTCGAGCCCCGTAATCGGCTCGTCCACGATCAATATCTGCGGCATGGAAACGATGGCGCGGGCCAGCATGGCGCGGGCGAACTCGCCGCCCGACAGAGTGGTGGCCGGCTGGTCGCGCTGAAGAGTGAGATCGCACAGCTCCAGGGCATTGGTAATGGCGGGCGCAAAGCTTTCGGGCAACTCCCCCACCGCGGGAAGCCGGGCGGTCAGTCCCAGGGCCACCAGCCGCTCCACCGAGATGGGCCATTCCAGCCGCGGATTTTGCGGCAGGTAGGCGCGGCGCACCGCCAGCTGTTTCAGCGAAACCCTGTTCAGCGCCTTGGCGTCCAGCAGCACCCGGCCGTAATGAGGTTTGAGCAATCCCGCCAATGCCGACAGCAGCGTGGACTTGCCCGCGCCATTGGGACCGAGCACGGCGATGAATTCGCCGGCATGGGCTTGGCATGACACCTCGCGCAGGATGGTGCGCCCGCCCTTGGCGACACTGATATTTTCCGCCACCAGCATGGTCATGGAGCCACCTTGCGGATGCGCACCACCAGCCAGAAGAAGAAGGGCGTGCCCAGCAGGCTGGTGAAGACGCCAAGCCGAAGCTCGGGATTGGTGTGCACCAGCCGCGCGGCGATGTCGGCGCAAAGCAGCAGCACGGCGCCCGCCAGTGCCGACGGCAGCAGCACACGGCGCGGCGCGTAGCCGACCAGCGGCCGCACCAGATGCGGCGCCACCAGTCCGATGAAACCGATCGCGCCCACCACCGAGGTGACCGCGCCCACCGACAGCGCCGTGCCCGCCACCACCAGCGCCGTCAGACGCAGCATATTGATGCCCAGGCTTTGCGCCTGCGCTTCGCCGAGGCTCAGGGCGTCCAGCGCCCTGCCCGTCATCGCCAGCAAACCGCACCCCACAGCCGCAAACGGCAGCACCAGCAGAACCTGCGTCCAGCTCTTGTCGGCCAGCGATCCCAAGAGCCAGGACATGATTTCATAGGCGGCATAGGGATTGGGCGCGAAGTTCAGGGCCAGCGCGATGCCCGCCGCCGTCAGGCTGGACACGGCCGCGCCGGCCAGCACCAGCGCCACCGTGCCCCCGCGCCCCAACGCAAACGTCAGCGCGCAGGCCGCCAGCGCGCCCACCATGCCCATCAGCGGACCCGTGACCGGCGACAACGCCGCCAGCCCGAAATAGATCGCGATCACCGCGCCCAGCGCCGCGCCGCTGGAAACCCCCAGCAGCGCGGGCTCTGCCAGCGGATTGCGGGTGAAGCCTTGCAACACCGCGCCCGATAGGCCCAGCACCGCACCCACCACCAGCGCCAAAACGGTGCGCGGCAGTCGGATGTCGCGGATGATGGTGGAAGCCAGGCTTTCGGGCTGGTTGAAAATATCCAACAGCGCTTCAGGCGGCAGCCACACCCTTCCCGCCAGCAGCGACGCGGCACAGGCCAGGATGCCCAGCAGGACCAATGCGACATTGAGCCGGGTCACGGTTTGACCGCCTTCAACATATCGGCCTGAAGCTGACGGGTGACGTGCGCGGTCCTGGGCACACCGCAGCCATACAGCGACGCATAGCGGATGCGCCGTCCGTCATAGCGCTTCATAAGCGCGGGGTGATTGTCCTGGTCCGACCGCAACGTCGCCATGCCGCGATAGGTGTCGCCATAGACCAGCAGGTCGGGCTTGGCGGCGATCAGCGCCTCCACGTCATAATAGGCCATCGCGCCATTTTCGATGCTGACCGCGCCGGCTGCCTTCAACATGGTGCCCAGCAACCCGCTCGCGCCCGGCACATAACCGCCATTGCCCCATTCGGCGACGCGGATGGGCTGGGCCGGCCGGTTGGCGGCGATGACGCGAAGATCGGCATCCATCCGCGCGATCAGCTGTTCGCCGCGCGCCTCAGCGCCCACTTCTTTTGCCACCATCCGGGTGGTGGCACGTATTTGACCAAAATCCTCCGCCGGCGGCACTTCGATGATTTTGGCGCCGGTCTTCGTCAACAACTGTCGCAGGGACGGCGCCATGAAAGGGTCGGTGAGAATAAGATCGGGCTTGGCAGCGAGAATTTCTTCCGCCGAACCGTAATTGACTTTGACCTTCGCGCCTTGCGGCCAGTGCCGCAGCGCCGCCGGCTCCTGCGACATGAAGGTGACGGAGGCGATGCGATCCGGGCTGACGAGATCGAGCAGCAGTTCGTCGGTACAGATTTTGAGCGACATAATCCTTTGAGGCTTGGGTTGCGCGGCCGCGCCCTGCCCCAAGATCAGGAGCAAAGCAGCCGCCGCGCAAATCCCATGCCTCATGCCGCGATCCTAAAGGTTCGCCTTGATGCCCGCAAAACCGCCGATGCCCGGCCGCAGGAAGCCTTCCGGCGCCTGGTAGCTGTTGTCGAAGGCGTTCTCCAGCCGGCCGAACAGCGAAAAGGTCTGGGTCAGGCGGTAGCTGGCGGCGAAGTCCATCGTGGCCGTGCCGCCCTTCTTGAAGCGCGGCACCGAGAAGTCGCGATTGCCGTCGATCTGGGGTCCGACATAAAGCAGGGTCGCATCCAGCAGCAGCTCTTCGGTCGCCTGCCAGTTGGCGTTCACGCTGGGCTTGTGGCGCGGCCGACGCAGCAGGGCCAGGTTGGTGCGGTCATCGATCGCGTCGGTGTAGGTGTAGTCGCCGCGCAAGGTCAGCGTATCCAGCATCTTCCAGGCGATGAAGGATTCCACACCCTGGGTACGGGCACGGCCGATATTGCCCAGCACAAAACCCGGCGCCGGTCCCGACACGATCAGATTCTCGATGTCGTTGTGGAACCAGGTGACGCCGCCTGTCAGCGCATCGCCCAGCAGACTCTGCTCCACGCCCACGTCATAACCGAAGCTGGTTTCGGGCTTGAGCAGCGGGTTGCCGCCAAAGGTGCCGAACAGTTGCTGCAGCGAGGGCGCCTTGAAACCGGTGCCCAGGCTGGCCTTCAACCGCGTGCCGGTGCTTTCGATGGCCCAGCTCGGCGCGAGGCGCCAGGTCACCTTGTTGCCGAAGCGGCTGTTGTCGTCATAGCGGATGCTGGCACTGGTGTGGACGCCATTGCCGAAATCCGACTGCAGGCTGCCGAAACCCGCATTTGTGGTGATGCCGCGCGACAGGGTGGTCGGGAAGCCGAACGACAGGCCCGGATGCAGCGCGTCGCGCGCCGTCTCCGCGCCCAGCACCAGGGTGTGATCGTCAGTCACCGCGATATTGCCTTGCCAGTCCAGCTTGACGCGGTCGCCGATGGCGCGGCTGTCGCCATTGTCGGGATCCTGGGTGGCGGTGATTGTGCTGCCGTATGCCAGACCCAGCGTCTGGTCCAGACGGCCGTCCCACAACACCAGATGGGCCGTGGCGCGGCTGTGATAGCCGATGGATGAAATGCGCGTCTGGGCCGGTGACGGGAAGGACGCAAAGGTGACGAAATCAAAAACGTCGCCGGTGACGCGGCCCAGCGTGTTGTAGTAACGCGCGACAAGGCCAAGGTCGAAATTGTCGGTCACGTCATAGCCGAGCTTGGTGCTGGCGGTGAGATTGTCGAAATAGTCGTCGTTGCGGCGCTGGCCGGGCGGCAGCAGGTTCAGCGGCGTCACCGGCGTGGCGCCGGCGTGATGGTGCTGCACCGTCGCGGCATAGCTGAGCTTGCCGTATGATCCCGAGACGCCCGCCGTCTGATTGAAGGTTTCGAACGAGCCGGCTTCAGCGCTGGCACTGAACCGCGCCGGACCTTCACCCGCCTTGGTGATGATGTTGATCACGCCACCCAGCGCGTCGGACCCGTATAGCGCGCCCTGGGGGCCACGCAGCACTTCCACCTGCGCGATGTCGCCGGCGAGAAACTTGGAGATATCCGCCGCGCCGCTGGGGGTTGACGGATCGGCGATGTCGATGCCGTCCAGCAGCACCTTGACATGACTGGCGTTGGTGCCGCGCATGAACAGCGAGGTCTGTCCGCCAGCGCCACCGGTCTGGGCGATATTGAGACCCGGCACCTGGCGCAGCACGTCGGGCAGCGAACGGTGCTGCCGGTCTTCGATCTGATCGGCCGTAATGACGGTGACGCTGCTCGCCACCTGATCCACCGGCGTGACGATACGGGTGGCGACGACCACCACATTCTCGTCATGCAGGCGCGGCTGGGCGCCGGCCGCCACGCTTAGGGCGGCAAGGGCAACAGAGGTATAAAGGACGGATTTCAACATAAGCGGTCTCCTGGCTCAGGAGCCGACATGCGGTATTGAAAAGGGATTTTGGCCCCCTCACGCGCGACTCCAACTTCGTCGCCGCTGCGGTTCACCCCGCTGCATCCCGCGCACCCCGGCCGGATACAAGACGACAGTGCGAGGCAGGTTTCCTGGCTTCCGGGTCGCTGCTCGGTCCACCTTCCCAAAATCGCCTAGGATTTCAGTGGTTTTGTCGGACTTCGCTCGCCGGCTACAGTTGCGGGGGCAGCCGCGGTGTCAGACCGCGTTCCCTAACCTTGCACGTGGGGCGCTTATCGATCAGCGCCGCGCCTTCGTCAAGCGTTCGGCATGCACGACGGGCGGCTGACAGGCAGGCCAGGCGCGTCTGACCGCCGAAATATTGCCGACCTCCCTGTCATTCCCGGCCGAGCATTGCGTCCGCAATGCGAGGGGAAGGGAATCCATCTTTCCAAAAACTGGATGCCCTTCCCTCGCCGCTTCGCGGCTCGCCGGGCATGACAATCAGAGAGACGGCTGGTTCGCGGCGCGCTTCTTCCACTTGTAGAACTTCAGGGAGTTCTTCCAGAAGAACTTTTCGGCCTCGGCGCGCGTTCGGGTGGCGAAATAGGCGCGCGCCAGCGTCACGATCTGCGCCGGGGTCGCCACGCCCCAAGTCTCGGGCCAGTTGGTGCCGAACACCACCCGGTCTTCGCCAAAACAGTCCATCAGCACGTCCAGCCGGTCCTTGACCTGCGTCAGGCCGCGCGCCGGGATATCGCGGTTCTCCATGTCGGACAGCTTGCCCCAGATGTTGGGTCTGCTTTTGATTTCCTTGAGCACGGCGTCATAGGCGGCACGCTCTTCCGGCTTGGGGATGTAGTGCATCATGTGATCGCACATGATGCGCAGGTTCGGAATCTTGTCGTTCAGCTTCACCATGGTGCTGAGCAGCGCCAGGTTGGGATTGGCGGTGTCCATCACCAGGTCGGCATCGGCCACGCGGCGCAGCCCATCGATGAATTTGGGATCATCCGCCTGGGCGACGACATTGCGGCCCCAGATTAAACCGCAGCGGATGCCAAGAAACATCGGGTTCTTGCGGAAGCGGTCGAACAGTTCGGCGAAGTCGGGCTTTTCCGGCTCCAGGTCGCCCACCGTGCCGACATAGAGCGTGTCGGTCGCCATCTGGTCCAGCACCCAGAGATTATCTTCCACCCAAGGACTGGCTTCCAGTTCGATGGCGCCGACAATATTCAGGGGCTCGGACAGCTTGCGATAGGTCGCCGGCAAGGCCACGCCGCCGGTTTCCGCTTTCCACGCCGCCGAGCCTGCATAGGGCACGCCTTGCGGACGGCGGGCGTCGAACAGATGGATATGGGTGTCGATGATCGGAATGTCAGCGAGTGATTGCGCGTCTGCCATGGTCGATGTCACCGCCAAAGCGGTACTCCCTGCAAGAAAATGTCTGCGTTGCATTTAAAACCGTTCCTTAGGGCAGGAAAACCATCACCGCCGGAGCGCCCACCGCCAGGAACTTGCCGGTGAATTTCGGCACGCCCATGGGATCAAGCCGGAAAGTGGCAATGTTGTTGGCCCGCAGGTTCAGCGAATAGAGGAACTTGCCCGTCGGATCGATGGTCAGGCTGCGCGGGTGCTGGCCTTCCGTCGGGGTGGTTGCAAGCTTGGTCGCAAGGCCGCCCGGCGCAGTCGCAAAGGTGGCGATGGAATTGTGGGTGCGGTTGGCCGAATAGATGTGTCGGCCATCGGCGGAGACCAGCAGGCGCGAGGCCGAGCCGCTGCCCTGATAGCCCTCCGGCATGGCTGAGATGCTCTGGCCCTTGGACGTCAGCTTGCCATTTGCGAAGCCGTAGGTCGTCAGACGGATATTGAATTCCCCGATCTGGTACAGCGTCTTGCCGTCCGGCGAAAAGCCGAAATGGCGCGGCGCCGAACCGGCCAGCGCGTTGGTGACGGAGACTTGCGTCAGCTTGCCGGTGCCGGTGTTGAGCCGCCAGACGAAAATCTTGTCGCGCCCCGCATCATCGCCCACCACATACTGGCCGGATGGATCGGTGGCGATCATGTGACCGCGCGTGATGCGGTTTGGTTCGGAACGCCCCTGCCCCGGCGGCGCGTCCACCGCGCTGGCGGAATTGGTCGGACCGCCCGGCTTCACGACATCGGTGGCGTCTCCCAGGCTGCCATCCGCCTTGATGGGGATGACGGAGAAGGTGCCGCCGGTCCAGTTGGCGACAAGCGCAAACCTGCCGGATGGATGGATGCTGACATAGCAGGGAACGGCGCCCCCGGAGCTCACACTGTTGAGCTTCCGGAGCGCGCCGCTCGCCTTGTCGACCGCATAGGCGGTGACCGAACCGCTTTTGTCCGGGCCATAGCTGTCGGTTTCATTGATCGCGTAAAGAAACCGGTTGTCGGCCGACAGTTCGAACCAGGCCGGCGACCGGTCTTTCGCCACCAGCTTGAGGCCGGACAGCGCGCCGGTGACATCATCGATATTCGCCAGATAGATGCCTTCGCCGCTGCCATGGGCGTAGACGCTCGGGTCCGCCAGATTGGGCGTGTAAGTGCCGATATAGGCGCGCGCCGCATGAGCACTGCCGGTGCTTGCCATCAGGCCCGCTGTAAAAGCAGCCAGGGCGGCGGCGCAAAGGCGATTTTTCATGTCAGATCTCCACCGGCCGCCGCGCCTCATCAGGGAAGAAAGACCATCACGGCCGGGGCGCCCACCGCCAGAAACTTGCCGGTGAAGTGCGGCACGCCCTGGGCGTCGAAGCGGAAGGTGGCGACATTGTCGGCGCGCTGGTTCAGCGAATAGAGGAACTTGCCTGTGGGATCGATGGTCAGGCTGCGCGGGGTTTCGCCCTCGGTCGGGGTGGTGGTGACTTTGCTGGCGATGCCGTTCGCCCCCACCGCGAAAGTGGCGATGGAGTTGTGCGTGCGGTTGGCGGAATAGACGTGTCTGCCATCGGCTGAGACCAGCAGCTCCGAGGCCGAGCCGCCGCCCTGATAGCCGCTGGGCATCGCCGAGAGGCTGGCACCCTTGGGTGTCAGCTTGCCGTTCGCAATGTCATAGGTGGTCAGGCGAATATTGTATTCGCCGATCTGGTATAGCGTCTTGCCGTCCGGCGAGAAGCCGAAATGGCGCGGCGCCGACCCGGCCAGTGTCTTGGTGACCGAGACCTCGGCCAGCTTTCCGCTGTTCACGTCCAGCTTCCAGACAAAAATCTGGTCGCGTCCGGCATCATCGCCCACCACGAACTGGCCGCTGGGATCGGGCGCGATCATGTGGCCGCGGGTGATGCGGTTCGGCTGCGACGGCGCCTGTCCCGGCGGGGCATCCACCGCGTTGGCCGAGTTGGTCGGCCCGCCCGGCTTGATCACGTCTGTGGCCGCGCCCAGGCTGCCATCGGCATTGATGCGGATGACCGCATAGCTGCCACCGGTATAGTTGGCGACCAGCGCAAACTTGCCCGACGGATGAATGCTGATGTGGCAGGGAATGGCGCCTTCCGAGCTGACCACGTTGAGCAGCTTCAGCGCGCCGGTGGTGGGGTTCACGGCATAGGCGCTGACCGAGCCGCTTTTCTGCGGATTAAAACTGTCCACTTCGTTCACGGCGTAAAGAAACTTGCCGTCCTTCGAAAGCGTCATCCAGGTGGGCGACAGGGTCTTGGCGACCAGACGAACGTTGCCCGGCGCGCCGGTGGCATTGTCCACATCCACCAGATAGATGCCCTCGCCGCGATTGCTGGACGGCGCGCCCGCCGCGTTCGGCGTGTAGGTGCCGATATAGGCGCGCGCCGCATGGGCGGCACTGGCGCTGGCCAGCAGCCCGGCGGTGAAGGCTGCCAGAGCTATGGTGGGAAGCAGAATTTTCACGGGGTCTTCTCCTCTGGAAGTCATTTGCCGGCAAACGACGCGACACCTGCCGCCCTTTGCCGCTCGTTTCCGTTTATGGCGGGATTCCTAGCATGGCGGGGGGAGCCTCCCAATACTTGTGCAGCCGCAGCATTTTTCGGTTATGCTGACGGCCATTCCAAGGGTGCGTATCCGTGCTTCTGCTCATCGATAACTACGACAGCTTTACCTACAACCTCTTCCATTATCTGGGTGAGCTCGGGGCCGAGGTGCGCGTGGTGCGCAATGACGAATTATCGGCGGCCGAGGCGCTGGCGCTCAAACCCGAGGGCATTGTCCTGTCGCCCGGCCCCTGCACCCCCAATGAAGCGGGCATCTGCCTGGACGTAATCAAACAGGCGGCTGGCTCCATGCCGATCCTTGGCGTCTGCCTGGGGCATCAGGCCATCGGCCAGGTCTATGGCGGCGCCATTGTGCGCGCGCCCGAGCCGATGCACGGCAAGCTTTCCCGCGTGCATCACAGCGGCAAAAGCGTGTTCCGGGGGCTCAACAATGATTTCCTCGCCACCCGCTACCATTCCTTGACCATCGATCCGCCCTCCATGCCGCCGGTGCTGGAAGTCACCGCCACCAGCGATGACGGGGTTATCCAGGGCGTGATGCACAAGACCCATCCGGTGCATGGCGTGCAGTTTCATCCCGAAAGCATCGCTTCGGAAAACGGCCACGCCCTGCTGAACAACTTCCTGACCATCGCGCGCGACTTCGCCAAAATCCCGGCATGAGTGTGACAAGCGCCCCGGTGGATTTTCATGCCATTTTGGGAACAGCCCAGGCTGGCGAGCCGCTGAGCACGGCCGATACCAGTCAGCTGTTCGACGCCATCTTCACCGGCCGCCTCACAGAAGACGAAATCATCGCCTATCTGTCGGCCACCGCGGACCGCAAGCCGACGGTGGACGAGCTGGTGGGCGCCGTCACCTCGATGCGCCGTCACATGCGCTCCCTCACCGCGCCGGCTGGCGCCATCGATTTGTGCGGCACGGGCGGCGACGGGTTGGGCACTCTTAACATTTCGACCGCCGTATCCTTTGTGGTGGCGGGCGCGGGCACCCCGGTCGCCAAGCATGGCAACCGGTCCGCCTCGTCCAAGAGCGGCGCCGCCGATGTCCTGGAAGCGCTGGGCGTGAACATCGCCCTGACGCCGGAAGCGGCACAAAAGGTTCTGGCGGATGTCGGGCTGGTCTTCCTGTTCGCCCAGATCTACCACCCGGCGATGAAGCATGTGGGCAATGCCCGCAAGCAGATCGGCCGGCGCACCATCTTCAACCTCCTGGGCCCGCTGGCCTCGCCGGCCAGGGTGACACGCCAACTGGTGGGCGTGTTCTCGTCCGACTGGCTGCTGCCCTATGCCCAAGCGCTCAAGGCACTTGGCAGCGTTCATGCTCTGGTGGTGCATGGCACCGACGGGCTGGACGAAGTCTCGATCAGCGCCCCAACCCAGATCGCCCTGCTGGCCGATGGCGCCATCACCACGGCCACGCTCACGCCCGAGGATGCCGGCCTGAAGCGCTGGCCGCTGGGTGAAATCCGGGGCGGCGAAGCGGCGGAAAATGCTATTGCCCTCACGCGACTGTTTGAGGGAGAAACCGGCGCTTATCGCGATATCGTGCTGCTGAATGCGGCATGCGCCCTTATGGTGGCGGGCGCCGCAAAAGATGTAAGCTCCGGTGTCACACTGGCGGCGCAAGCTCTGGACAGCGGCGCGGCAAAAAGAAAATTGCAGGCATTGGTTGAAGCGACGAACAGATGAGCATTCTCGACAAAATCCTGGGCTACAAGAAAGAAGAGGTCGCGGCCGCCAAAACCAAGGCGAACACGGCAGATCTCGAAGCGCGCGCCAAGGACGTCGAAGCGCCGCGCGGCTTCCTTGCCGCCCTGGACGAAAAGAAGGAGAGCGGCGAATACGGGTTGATCGCCGAGATCAAGAAGGCCAGCCCCTCCAAGGGCCTGATCCGCGCCGATTTCGATCCGCCCGCTTTGGCGATGGCCTATGAGGAAGGCGGCGCGGCCTGTCTTTCGGTCCTGACCGATACGCCGTCCTTCCAGGGTGCCCCCGAATTCCTCACCCAGGCCCGTGAAGCCACCCGCCTGCCCGTCTTGCGCAAGGATTTCATGATCGAGCCCTATCAGGTGATCGAGGCGCGCAGCTGGGGCGCCGATTGCATCCTGATCATCATGGCGATGCTGAATGACGACCAGGCCCGCAAGCTGTTGGACGAAGCGGCGCGCTGGGAGATGGACGCGCTGGTGGAAGTGCATGACGAAGCCGAACTGGAACGCGCCATCGATCTGGATGCCAACCTGATCGGGATCAACAACCGCAACCTGAAAACCTTCGTCACCGACATGGGCACCACCACGCGGCTGGCGCACAAGATCCCGTCGGATATCCATGTCGTGTCGGAAAGCGGGATCTCCGCACCCGCCGATCTCAAGCGCCTGGCCCAGCACAAGGTCACCACCGTGCTGGTGGGCGAAAGCCTGATGCGGCAGAAGGATGTGCGCGCCGCCACCGCCCTGCTTCTGGGCAATGGATTTCGGTGACGGACAAGGCACCGCCCCTTCGTCGTTCCGCCGGCATGCGCGGCACCCCCAGCAATGACGCGCGCACCTTGCCGCCCGCTCTGCCGGTAAAACCGCGCGCCCCGACCAGTCATCAGGCCAGCCAGCCAGCCCGCACCGTTTCGTCGCGCTTCGCCAAGCCAAAAGTGCTGATGGGCGAAACCGACGCACCAAAACCGGCCAAGGGCGAAGCGATCCGGGCCCAGCGCGACGCCCTGCGCGCCTTCATGACCAAACATCATCTGCGCCCCAGCGAATGGGCGCGCGCCGCCGGCGTGGCGCCGGGCGAGATATTGGGTTTTCTCACGGGCCAGTCGCGCAGCATCGCCCCCGCCACGCTCGCAAAACTCGCCGCCGTGGCGAAGGCATCGCCCAAAGACCTTTTGGGCTGAAACGAAAACGGCGGTCCCATGGACCGCCGCTTCGTTACGCAACTTGAACTGCCTTAGAACGTGATCCAGACGCCGCCACGGCCCCAATAGCCACGGCGAGGCGGGGCATCGCGCCAGCGATAACGACGGTTATCGCGGGCATGCCAGCGCCAATTGTCATCATAGATGCGCAGGCCCCAATGGGGGCGATAGTCGTAGCGCGTCGTGGTGCGCCAGCAATCGCCATAGCGGTTGCAGACCACCGCGGCCGATGCCGTTTCCACCGAGGCGACTATCGCGCCGGCGGCCACCAGCGCACTCAAGGCAAAGGTCTTCAGTTTCATGACGAACTCCGTCGAAGATACCGCCCTTCGGACATAGAAACGGCGCTTGAGGATTTGTGTTCCGCGCCGATCCGTTGACGTCGGGGGTAGAACTAAAGTAGAACGATTCGCCGCGTACCGGCTTTGTTCGCCGCCCTTTTCCGGGAGAGATCTCATGCTGACCCGCAAGCAATATGAATTGCTGATGTTCATCCATGAACGGGTGCGCGAAAGCGGTGTGCCGCCCTCCTTCGACGAAATGAAGGAGGCGCTGGACCTCAAATCCAAGTCCGGCATCCACCGCCTGATCACCGCGCTGGAAGAACGCGGCTTCCTGCGCCGGATGGAAAAGCGCGCCCGCGCGCTGGAAGTGCTGAAGCTCCCCGACAACATGGCCGAGACCGTGCGTCCCGCCACCACCCGCAGCCAGGTCCAGCGCAGTGCCGCGGGCCGCCATGGCCGCACCGATATCCGCATGGCCGACAGCCGTTCCCCTGCCCCGCGCCGCAGTTATGGCGAAAATGGCGAAGGCGCCATCAATGTGCCGCTGGTCGGCCGCATCGCCGCCGGCACCCCGATCGAGGCGCTGCAGAACAAGATGAGCGACATTCCCGTTCCCGGCGGCATGCTGGGCAAGGGCAGCCATTACGCGCTGGAAGTGACCGGCGACTCCATGATCAATGCCGGCATTCTGGACGGCGACACCGTCATCATCCAGGAAGCCGACACCGCCAACACCGGCGAGATCATCGTCGCGCTGGTGGACAATGAAGAAGCCACCCTGAAACGCCTGCGCCGCCGCGGCGACTCCATCGCTCTCGAGGCCGCCAACCCCGCCTATGAAACGCGGCTCTACGGCGCCGATCGGGTCAAGGTGCAGGGCAAGCTGGTCGGGTTGATCCGGCGTTACTGAAAAGCCCGGTCAGCGGAATGTTTCATACACCGACTGTCTTTATCCTCGGTGCAGGCGCTAGCTGGCATTACGGCTATCCTACCGGTGAAGACCTCGTGCCTCAGGTCGTTGCAGCCGCGCAGAAATTGGAACAATTTTTTCGATACGGCGCTGCTCAGATGAGCGGCAACTTCCCCCTGTTCGCCATACGAAACCTCGAAGGCGATCAACGAACCATTCAGCCTTGGCTCACAGCAGCAGAAGAGGCGAAAGATTTGGCGTCCAGATTGGAGCGCGGAAATCCTGTACTCATCGACTATTTCTTGGCTCAGAACCAGAAGCTACATGACATTGGTAGATTGGCCATCGCATTGGCGATCCTCGAATGTGAAAAGGCCGCATTTGTCGCGCGGGGAAACCCCAATCACATCGCGCAGCATAAGCGCCGCGTTCAACAAGGCCTAGCGTCTGGACCCACACCAGTTGTGAGCGCGTTTAGCAACGATTGGGTGCGCTTCGTGCTCCACAGCCTGACAGTAAAGTGCGAAGAGCCGGGCGATCTTAAGAACAATACGGTCACGTTCGTGACTTTCAATTACGACACATCTTTGGAACGACGGCTACATGATGGCTTATCCAGCCTGGAATATTTTAAAGAGAGTGACATAACCGACTTTTTTGCTCGCGACCGCGTGATCCATATTTATGGAAAAGTCCGCGAACAGACTGGCGCGGATTGGAAGCCGTTCGAAACTAATTTGTCCATGGGAGCAGGGTTTCACGAGTCTGTAGCGACGTTGAACGCGATTTATAAGGCGTCGACGGGCATTAGGACCATCGATGGAGATGACAAACTAAAAAACGCAGATGCTATACGCGAAGCGAAAGTGCGAATATTCGGTGCCCGGGATTTATATTTGCTGGGCTATGGCTTTGATGCGCAGAACAATGCGCGTCTGGGTCTGGACGAAGTAAAACCAACCGGAAAATTTAATCGCTCAATATTTTTTACTAACTTTCGCGGACTGGATCGGGTCTCATATGCTGCAGGAAAAGCGTTAGCGAGCAATCAATACAAGTTTGATGACGGCAAAACCCACGCTACGACTGAGGGATCAGATGGCGCTTACCACAGAAAGATTGATTTCCGAGTAAGTCACAAGAACGTGCATGACGCTCTCGCCGAAGATTTTCAATTTAACGATGCAATGAGTTAGCTATTTGGTCGGTTTTATTCATCAGCATTAGGAACCCAGGGTCGCTGCCCGCGCCACTCGCGCACGCTACTTGCTGAGGGTAGCGACAACAGATTGATGCTCCAGCCCTGACCCTCGGCCGCTTTCTTTTGATCGATCACCACTGCCGGCCCCTTGCATAGCCCTTGCGCTGCGTTGATCACCACGACAGCGCGGGCGCAATCCTCCGATAAAGCCTCTGGCCTGAGCCCTGCGGCGATGATGGGAGGGCGGTTCACCACACAACCCAGGCCGTCGCAGCGCAGGCCGGGGATGCCGATAGCCTCGGCGACCTCGCGTCCGTCGCCGTCGCGTTTCAGCCATTCGCGCGCCACAAAATTGTTCCTGGGCTTGCGGACAAAGTGCAGCAGGCCGTCATCCCCGCGCACCGCGATGGTGACGGCGTCGCTTGCCACCAGGATGTCGGGCCTGGGCGCGAGGAAAGCCAGGATCACGCCGGCCAGCATCGGTGCGGCGCCCCACCAGCGCCAACCGCGCCGCCAGATCGCCAGCCACAATCCGCCCAGCGACATCAGTATCAGCGTGGCGAGCGGCATGGCGCTGACCAGCGACACCGAACCGGGCAGGCCCGACACCCAGCGGCCCATGTCCACCATCACGCCGATGCCCTGCCCCATCAGCTCCAGCGGCAACCGCTCCAGCCCCAGCGGCATCAGCAGAACGGACAGCGCCGCCGCCGGCATGATCCAGAAGCCCATCACCGGCATGGCAATCAAATTGCCCAGCACCGCGTAATGGGCGGCGCGCTCGAAATAGAACAGCGTGAAGGGCGCGGTCGCCAGGCTGGCCACCAGGCTGGTCATAAGGATGCCGTGCACATAGCGATACAGCATCCCGCGCGGGTTCTGACGTTCGCGGCTCTGCTCCCATTCCGCCACCGCCAGAAGCGCCGCGACCGCCGCGAACGACATCTGGAAGCCCGCATCGATGACGACTTCAGGCCGCGCCAGCAGCAGGATGGCAGCCGCCAGCGCCAGGCTGCGCATGGTCAGGGCTGGGCGGTCGAGCAGCACCGCCGTCATCATGGTGGCCAGCATGACAAAGGCGCGCACCGCCGGCGGCGCCGCGCCGCTGATCGCCAGATAAAAGGCCGAAGCCAGCAAGGCGGCCACCGCCGCCCATTTCTTGATGGGATAGCGCAAGGCCACCGCCGGGATCGCCGCCAGAAGCGCGCGCAGCAGCCAGAAAATGCCGCCCCCCACCAGCGCCATGTGCAAACCCGAAATGGACAGCGCATGCGCCAGGCCCGCATCGCGCAAGGCCGCGTCATCCTCTTCGCTGATGCTGCCGCGGGTGCCGGTGATCAGCGAAGCGGCGATGCCGCCCATGCTGCCGGGCAGCGCGGCATGGATCCGCGCGGTCATCCGCACCCGCAAGTCTTCCACGCCTTGCGACACGCCGTCCCACAAACCGGGTTCGTGGGCGGGCGCAATGGCGCGCGCCCGGCCATAGGAAAATCCCGTGGCGCCGATGGAGTTAAAATACAGCCAGCGGCCGAAGTCGCTGGCGCCGGGCGCCACCGGCGCGGACGGCGCATCCAGCCCGGCTGTCAGACTGATCCAGTTGCCGGGGCGAAACTCCGCGCCACCCGGCACCATCACCCGCACGCGGCGCGGCGTCTGGCCCGGCGCAAAGGCGCCCGAGCGGACCTCGTCCAGCACCAGCCGCGCGCCACGTTCCCTAGGCTCGATGCTGACGATGCGGGCCGTCAGATGCGCCACGATGGCCTGGTTCAGAACCGGCGTCGCCACACTGGCCTCGCGCAGTTTGGCCAGGCCGAAACCCAGCAGCAGCGCCGCCAGCAGCGATGCGATGACGCGGGCCGGGCTCAAGGCGGCAATGGCGATGGCGACCAGCCCAGCCGTCACCGCCAGCCAGCCGATGGCCAGGCCCGGCTCAACCGGCAGCGCGAAGTAACCGGCGGCCCCGGTGCCCAGCGCGACCGGCAGCCACAAGGGCCAGCGATCAGCCTCGAAATATGCCGGAATTGCCCCCACAAAGCCCCGATTGATATAAGCCCGGCGCTATCCTAAAGCCTCTTTCCATGTCGCAAAAACCCGTCCTGCGTTTTGCCCCCTCGCCCACCGGCATGCTGCATATCGGCGGCGCCCGCACCGCTTTGTTCAACTGGCTCTATGCCCGTCACACCGGCGGCACCTTCCTGCTGCGGATCGAGGATACCGACCGCGAGCGTTCCACCCCCGAAGCGGTGGACGCCATCCTGAACGGCATGAAGTGGATGGGTCTCGACTGGGACGGCGAGGCTGTCTTCCAGTTCGCCCGTGCCGCCCGGCACCGGGAGGTGGCCGAGAAGATGCTGGCCGAGGGCAAGGCCTATCGCTGCTATGCCACCGCCGACGAACTCACCCAAATGCGCGAAGAGCAGAAAGCCGCCGGCAAACCGATGCGCTATGACGGACGCTGGCGCGATCGCCAGCCTACGTCCGAAGAAGCCGCCAAGCCATCGGTCGTGCGTCTGAAATCCCGGCAGGAGGGCGAAACCATCGTCCATGACCAGGTGCTGGGCGATGTGCGCTTCGAGAACAGCCAGCTCGACGACATGGTGCTGCTGCGCAGCGATGGCACCCCGACCTATATGCTGGCCGTGGTGGTGGACGACGCCGATATGGGCATCACCCATGTGATCCGCGGCGCCGACCATCTCAACAACGCCGCCCGCCAGATCCAGATCATCGAGGCGATGGGCGCGGCCATTCCGGTCTATGGCCATCTGCCGCTGATCAACGGGCCCGATGGCGCCAAGCTGTCCAAGCGCCACGGGGCGCTGGCGGTCGAAGCGTACCGCGACATGGGCTATCTGCCCGAGACCATGCGCAATTACCTTTTGCGGCTGGGCTGGAGCCATGGCGATGACGAGATCATCCCCACCGCCCAGGCGATCGCATGGTTCAACCTGGAATCCATCGGCAAGAGCGCCGCGCGGATGGATTACAAGAAGCTGGACAATCTCAACGGCCATTACATCCGCGAGACCGCCAACGACCAGCTGGTGGCCGAAGTGACCGCCTTCCTGGCCCGCGAAACCCCGCCGCGCATCCTGTCGCTGACCGCCCGCCAGCGGCTGGAATCGGCCATGACCTCGCTGAAGGAACGGGCGAAGACGCTGGTCGAACTTGTTCAGGGTGCGGATTTTCTGTTCACGGACGGTCCGCGCGACCTGGATGCGGCCGCCGACAAGCTGCTGACGCCCGAAGGGCGCGCCGCCCTGGCCAAGGCGCTGCCGGCGCTGGAAGCCACGGACTGGACCGGGCCAGCCCTGGAAGCTGCCGCCCGGACGCACGCAGAATCCACTGGCCTCAAGCTGGGTCAGGTCGCCCAGCCGCTGCGCGCCGCCCTGACCGGAAAAGCCTCCTCACCGCCCCTGTTCGAGATGTTGGCACTGTTAGGCCGGGAAGAATCCCTAACCCGGCTAAGGGCTTACGCTGCTTAAGGAAATAGAGTGGTGCGGTGCCGCAAAATGGGTGACGGACTATCAAAAGCGTGGCTTTATTGCGGCGCAAGATAAGCCCGGCAGGACCGGGGCAAGGGGACGAGTATGAGAGAGAGCAAGATCAAGCCGGCGGGCAAGGCCAGCCTTAACTATGAAGGCAAGGACTATGAGCTGCCGGTTTTCGCCGGTACCCAGGGTCCCAATGTCGTGGACATCCGAAAGCTCTACGACCAGGCCGACATCTTCACCTACGACCCCGGCTTCACATCGACCTCGTCGACCGAGTCCAACATCACCTTCATCGATGGCGACAAGGGCATCCTGCAATATCGTGGCTATTCCATCGGCGACCTGGCCGAACATTCCAGCTTCCTGGAAACCTGCTACCTGCTGCTCTACGGGGAACTGCCCAACAGCACCCAGATGGCCAAGTTCGACCATTCCATCACCCACCACACTATGGTGCATGAGCAGCTGGCGAACTTCTTCCGTGGCTTCCGCCGCGACGCCCATCCCATGGCGATCATGTGCGGCGTGGTCGGGGCGCTGTCGGCCTTCTATCACGACAGTACCGACATCACCGATACCAAGCAGCGCGAAGTCGCCAGCCACCGGCTGGTCGCCAAGCTGCCGACCATCGCGGCGATGGCGTTCAAGTATCACGTCGGCCAGCCCTTCGTGTATCCGCTGAACAAGCTGGGCTATACCGAAAACTTCCTGCGCATGTGCTTCTCGGTTCCGGCCGAGGACTATGTGGTGAACCCGGTTCTGGCCAAGGCGCTGGATACCATCTTCATCCTGCATGCCGATCACGAGCAGAATGCCTCGACCTCGACCGTGCGTCTGGCGGGCTCCTCGGGCGCCAATCCTTTTGCCTGCATCGCGGCGGGCATTGCCTGCCTGTGGGGTCCGGCCCATGGCGGCGCCAACGAAGCGGCGCTCAAGATGCTGGAGGAAATCGGCACGGTCGACCGCATTCCCGAATTCGTCGCCAAGGCGAAGGACAAGAGCAGCGGCTTCCGCCTGATGGGCTTTGGCCATCGCGTCTACAAGAACTACGACCCGCGCGCCAAGGCGATGCAGGTCCAGGCCCATGCCGTGCTGGACGAACTGGGCCTGCATGACGATCCCTTGCTGAAGGTGGCGATGGAGCTGGAAAAGGTCGCGCTCAGCGATCCTTATTTCATTGAAAAAAAGCTCTATCCCAACATCGACTTCTATTCGGGCATCACCCTGAAGGCGCTGGGCTTTCCCACCTCCATGTTCACCGTGCTGTTCGCCCTGGCCCGCACCGTGGGCTGGATCGCGCAGTGGAAGGAAATGCTGGAAGATCCGCACCAGAAGATCGGGCGCCCGCGCCAGATCTATACCGGCCCGACGGAACGCAGTTACGTTCCGATGCCAAAGCGAAAATAGGAAGAGCGCTCAGCGCTTTTCGACAAAATCCAGAAGAACCCGAGCCGCTCTCAACGAGGGCGGCTCGTCTTTTTCGCCCAGCAGCGCGGCAAAGTCGTTCATCGCCGAGACCTGCGCGGCGCGCGCTTTTTCATCCGCGAACAGATGCGCCACCGCACCGGCCAGCACTGGCGGGGTGGCGGCTTCCTGCAGATATTCCGGCACGGCCTCGCGGTCCAGCAGGATGTTGATCAGGGTGAAATGCTTCACCAGCATCATCCAGCGCGACAGGAAATAGGTCAGCCCGCCGACCTTATAGGCCACCACCATTGGCGTGCGGGACAGCGCCAGTTCCGCCGTCACAGTGCCTGACGCGGCCAGGGCGATCGTCGCGGCATTGAAAGCGGCATACTTGTCGGCCTCGCCTTCCAGGATATGCAGCGGCGTGGCCCAGTTCTGCGTGGCTGCGCGGACTTTGGCGGCAACGTGCGGCACGGTCGGCAGCACCGTGACCAGGCCCGGAATTTTCTTCGCCAGCAAATCCACAGCTTCCCGGAAGGTGGGAAGAATGAATCGAATCTCGCTGGTGCGACTGCCCGGCAATAGCGCCAGCAGCGGGACATCCGCCGCGATGCCAAGCCGGGCCCGCAGCGCCGCGCCGCCCGTCATGCGCGCGGCGCGCTCCACCACCGGATGGCCAACGAACACGGCCTTCAGGCCATACTTCTCGAAAAACGGCACTTCGAATGGAAACAGCGCCAGCACCAGATCGAAATAGCGCGCCATTGCCCTGGCGCGATAGGCGCGGCTGGCCCAGACCTGAGGGGCGACATAGTCCACGGTGCGAATGGACGGATCGCGCTTGCGAAGCGCACGCGCCACCCGATGGGTGAAATCCGGGCTATCGATCACCACCACGGCGTCGGGCCGGGTCTGGACCGCGAAATCCACCGCCTGTTTCACCCGGCGCAGGATGGCGGGAATGGCGGGCACCACTTCGCGCAGGCCCATCACCGCCGTAGCATCCAATGGATAGAGGCTTTTCAACCCTTCGCGCTCCATGGCGAGGCCGCCGACACCGGTGAAGCTGACGCGATCCTCGGCCAGCACCTTCAGCCCCGCCATCAGCTGCGCCCCCAGCGCGTCACCGGAAGGCTCGCCGCACACCAGCATCAATCGGATGGTCACGGCTTCACACCGACGAGGAACAGGCCCAGCCGGTCGGCTTGCGCCGCCACCGCCGTCCTGTCCAGGATCAATGATCCGCCCGCTTCCAGCGCAATACCGGCCAGATGCGCCGCGGCGGCGCTTCGCACGGTGGCGATCCCGACCACCGGCATGTCGGTGCGGCCGTCCTGGGTAGGCTTCAGTCCTTTGACCAATACACCGCGCGACTTTCCCGGGGCGCCGCGCAGGCTTTCGCGCAAGGACGGAATACGGGCCAGCATGGCATCCGTGCCTTCGGCGGCTTCCACCGCCAAGGCCAGACCGTCGCACACCACCGCACCCTGCCCGACATCCAGCGCGCCCAGGGCGCGCACGATTTTGAAAGCGGCGGCGATGTCGGCGCGATGTTCCTCATTGGGTGCGATTGCCCCCAGCACGCCTTCGCCGCACACCAGGCTGGGCGCCGCCTCAGTCACGCTGACGGCCTTCAGTCCTTCATCCTCAAAAATTCCGACCAGGAAACGCAGCAAGGCGTCGTCGCCCTGCCGCGCCGCCGCCACCGCTTTGGGCAATAGCAGCATGCCCTTGGCGTCGAGTTTCATCTCGGAAAATTTCGGCCGGTCGACCTTGCCGCAGAGCAGGACTTCGCTCACGCCATGCGCGCTCAGCGCCTTGAGGATGCGTCCCGGTTCGCCCGGCGAAAGGAATTCATGGGGAAACTCGGCGACCCAGTCATCGGTCACACTGCCGACCAGCGGCACGACAAAGACATCGCGTCCGCCATCCCGCGCCGCTTTGGCCACCGCGTGCGGCAGGTCGCCCCCGCCCGCGATCAGCCCCAGAGCGCCACTCACGCCGCGTCTCCGCCGCGCCGGCGCGCCAGACAGAGTTCCTGCTTGGCCTCGGCCAGGATGAAGTCCACGATCTCGGCCACCTCGACTACGCCAGCATATTTGGTCCTGGCCTCCCGGGCGCGATCGGCCAGGCTGCCGCCGCTGCCATAGAACACACTGCGGAATGTGGCGCGCATGGCATTGATGGTATCGCGCGACAGCCCACGGCGCTTGAGGCCGATCAGGTTCAGCCCTGCCAGCTCCGCATGGTCGCCAAAAGCCATGGCATAGGGAATGACGTCGCGATTGACCCCGGTCAGGCCGCCGACCATCGCGCCCTTGCCGACCCGGCAGAATTGCTGGACCGCCGACAGGCCGCCAAAGATCACGCCGTCGCCAATAACCGAATGGCCGCCCAGCGCCACCGAATTGGCGAAGGTGACATCGTCGCCGACGATGCAATCATGCCCGACATGGCTGCCAGCCATGAAGAATCCCCGCGCGCCGACCCTGGTGACGCCCTTGTCGCGCTTGCTGCCGACATTCATCGACACCATCTCGCGCAAGGTGCAGGCCTCGCCGATCTCCAGCCGTCCGTCGGTGAAATCATTGTCCCGGATCTGGCTCATCCCGCCCAGCGCCGCGCCCGGATAGATCTTGCACCCCTTGGCGATGCTGGTGATGCCGGTGATGGAAACATGCGATAGAAGCGTGACGCCGTCCCCCAGCGTGACACGCGATCCGACATGGCAGAAAGGGCCGATCTCGACGCCTGCGCCCAGTGTCGCGCCGTCTTCCACCACAGCGGTGGGGTGAACAGCCATCAGCCGGCCGCGCCGTCGGAAACCATGGCGCTGAACTCAGCTTCGGCGCACAGCGTGTCGCCCACATAGGCCTGGCCGGAGAACTTCCACACCGGACCGCGGCTGCGGACCAGGCTGACCGGCATGCGCAGCAAGTCTCCCGGACCGACCGGCTTGCGAAAGCGCGCATTCTCGATGGTCATGAAATAGACCACGCTGCTGGTCTTGCCCCCCTGGCTGTGCACCACCAGCGCGCCAGCGGTCTGGGCCATGGCTTCCACGATCAGAACGCCCGGCATCACCGCGCGTTCGGGGAAATGGCCCATGAAAAAGGGTTCGTTGATGCTGACCGCCTTGTAGCCCGTGGCGCTCTGGCCCGGCACGATATCGGCGAGTTTTTCCACCAGCAGCATGGGGGGCCGGTGCGGCAGCAGTTTCTTGATCTGCTCGACATCCAGAACAACATTGTCGGTCATTTTTCGTCCTGTGCGCGGCGCTTCGCCAGTCTGGTCAGGGCGTGAATCTCCCGAGCCCATTCTCTTACAGGTTTCGCCGGGGCCCCGCCATAATCCACGCCGCCCGGCAGCATGATGTTCGATCCGGTCCCAGCCCGCGCGCCCAGGCGGGCGCCAGCGCCGATACGGGTGTGATCGCCCAGCCCCACTTGCCCGGCCAGGATCACCCCATCCTCCAGCACCACGCTGCCGGCCAGGCCGGCCTGCCCGGCGATGATGCAGTGACGTCCGATCTGACAATTGTGGGCGATCTGCACCAGATTATCGATTTTGCTGCCCTCGCCGATCACCGTATCGCCCACGGCGCCCCGGTCGATGGTAGTGGCCGATCCGATCTCGCAATCATCCTGAATGATGACGCGGCCCAGTTGCGGCATCTTGATGAAGCCGCTCGCCCCCGGGGTGAATCCAAATCCCGGCTGGCCGATATGCGCGCCCGGCAAGATGACCACGCGGTCGCCGACATAGGCATGGCTGATGGTGGCATTGGCGCCGATCTCGCAATGGCGCCCGATGGCGACGCCCGGACCGATCACCACGCCGGGCGCAAGGCGGGTGCCGTCCCCGATCTCCGCCCCCGGCCCGATCACCACGCCAGGGGCGATCTGCACATCCGTGCCCAGACGCGCGTCCGGCGAAATCGCCTGAGCCTGCGACCAGACGGCCTGCGAATAATCCGGATAGAACATCCGCGCCACGGCGGCGAAGGCGGCCTGCACGGATGACGCTTCCACCAACGTCATTCCGGACGGCGCGAGTGCGGCCGCCTGCGCGGCGGCGGAATGCGGGATCAGGCAGACGCCGGCGCCCGATGCGGCGAAGGCTTCGCGAAGCTGACGGCTGCCGGAGAAAAAGGAGAGATGCGCCGAGGAAGCACCCGCAAGATCAGCCAGGTCCGATATGGCTTGCGCCCCATCGGCGCCGGCCGGGATGGCGCTGCCGATCTTTTCGCAAATCCGCGCCAGCGTGAACGGCCCGAGATTTTTGAAAAAACGGGGATCGGCCATATAGAAGCCTACTGCCTCGGCGCCTGCGGCTGTGTCGGCGGGGGCGGCGCATTGAGATCGACCTTGATGGTCGGCAGCTTCTGGTCCAGCCGGTCGATCACCTTCTGGGTGATGTCGAAGCTGTTGGCGGTGGCAAACACCACGGCTTGCTTGTCGACCACGATGTTGGCGCCCTGTTCCTTCACGACTTCCTGCAGGATCGGTCCCAGCGCCTGCTCCATCTGCTGGCGCGCCTGGAAGAAGCCAGCCTTGATCTGCTCGTCCTTCTTCTGGGCGGAAGCCTGCAGCGCGCGTTTCTTGGCCTCAATGCCGGCCATGCGCTTGGCCTTGACTTCGGGCGCCAGGATCGCCGTTTGCTGGATGGCGGTGCGCTCTTCCTGCTGAATGGTGCGGCCCTGAGCCGTCAGGTCGGTCTGGGCCTGCTTGGCGATGGCCTGGACCTGGCGAGCCACGTCCTGTCCGACCTTGGAGCCTTGCATGATGGCGACCTTGTCGATCACCACGAGTTTGGTGGGCGGCGACGCCGACTGCGCGAAGACCGGAGTGGCCAGGCTCGCGAGGCCCGCCAAAGCGAACGCGAAGATTTTGGTCATGGTCAGTATCCTGTGGCAGTGCTGAAGTGGATGATCTGGGGTCTGTCATACTCGGTCTTGGCGATCGGCAGGCCGATATTGATCTGCACCGGGCCGACCGGCGAACGCCATTGCACACTGATGCCGGCGGTGGCGCGAAAGGCGAGATTGTCTTTCACGCAGGAGCCCACACCTGAATACTGCGCACCTGTGCAGGTGCGGGTAAAGACATTGTCCAGATGGCCGATGGTGCCGAAATCGGAGAACAGGCCGAGGTTGATGCCAAAGCTTTCCGGGATCAGTCCCGGCATGCGCGCTTCCAGGCTGCCGATGGCATAGACGGTACCGCCCAGCGCGCCGCTATTCTGGGGCGCGACAAGGTCGCGCGCGCCCACGCCCGCCAGCGAGAAGCCGCGGAAGGTTTCGCCGCCCATGAAGAAGCGTTCGTTAAACGGCACCAGCGATCCGTCATAGCCGGTGATATAGCCGCCGCGTCCCGACAGGCTGGTCACGACGCTGTCGTTGAAGAGCGCCTTGTAGGTGGAAAAGGTACTGGCGGTCGAAAGGTATTTCAGGCTGCCGCCGAAGCCCGCAAAGCTCTGCGAGAAGGAGAAGGTCGAGCCGGCAGTGGGCTTACGCACATCATCCAGGTCGTTATAGGAATAGGAGAACCCGATGATGGAGCCGCTGGCCGAACCCGCCGCCAGCTGGACGTCCAGCGGCGCCCCTGCAAAGGGACGCACTTCCTCGATCTTGTAGGTATAGCTGAGGCCCACGCTGCTATACTCAGAGATCGGAAAGCCCAGCCGCGCCACGGCGGCGGTCACATCGCTCTGATAGGTGGACTGCTCGAAATTGGTCTGAACCTGATAGAGATCGAAACCGGCCGCCAGCTCGCGGTCCAGGAAGTAAGGTTCGGTGAAGCTGAACTGCGCCGACCGGGTGATGTAGGACGCCTGCAGGCTAATGCGCATGTTCTGGCCGCGCCCGAACAGGTTCTGTTCGGTATAGCTGATCTCACCCAGGAGCGAGGTGGTCGAGGAATAGCCCAGGCCGACCTGAAGCGAGCCGGTGGACTGTTCGGTGACATTGACGTTCAGAGTGGTGCGGTCCGGCTGGCTGCCGGGCACGTTCTGCACGGTGACATCCTTGAAGAAGCCCAGGGCGCGGATACGGGTGCGCGAACGGTCTATCAGCACACGGTTGAAGGCGTCACCTTCCTGCAGGCGGAACTGGCGGCGGATCACCTTGTCGAGAGTTCGGGTGTTGCCGGCGATATTGATCTTTTCGATATAGACGCGGGGGCCCTGGGCAATCTCGAAGCCCAGATCGATGGTGCGCTCTTTCTCGTTGCGTTTGATGCGCGGATGGACTTCGGCAAAGGCATAGCCCTGGGTGCCGGCCGCATTGGTCAGGTCGTCAATCGCCTCCTGCACCACCTCCTGGGAATAGATGTCGCCTTCACTCGCGTCGATCAGCGGCCTGAGGCTGGCAGGGGTCAGTTCGCGAATCTTGGAATCGATCGTGATCTTGCCGAAACGATAGCGAACGCCCTCGTCCACCGTGAAGTTCAGGTAGAAGCTTTCGCGGTTGGGCGTCAGTTGGGCTACCGCGCTCACCACCTTGAAGTCGGCATAGCCGCGCGTGACGTAATAGCGGCGCACCGATTCCTGGTCGAACTGCAGCCGGTCCGGATCGTAATTGTCGTTGGTGGCGAAGAACTTCCACCAGCGGCTCTCCTCGGTCGCGATCTGACTTCTCAGCGTATCGTCGTCGAACACCTTGTTGCCGCTGAAATTGATGCGGCTGACGCCGGTGGTCGGCCCGTCAGTAATGGAGAAGATCAGGTCGACGCGGTTCTGCGGCCGCTGGATGATCTGCGGATCGACCCGGGCGGCGAATTTTCCGTTGCGGCGGTATAGTTCGATGATGCGCTGGACATCGGCCTGGATCTTGGTGCGGGTGAAAACGGCGCGCGGCCTGATCTGGACTTCCTTGGTGAGGTCCTTGTCACTGACCTTGGTGTTGCCCTCGAATACCACCTGATTGACGATAGGGTTTTCGGTGACCCGGATCGTCAGTGTGCCGGTCGCGGATGCGAAGCTTGTATTGACGTCGGAAAACAGGCCGGTGGCGGTCAGCGATTTGAGCGCCTGGTCCACTTCGGCGGGCGAATAATTGTCTCCCTCGCGCACACCGACATAGGTCAGCACCGTGCCGGGCTCGACGCGCTGGGTTCCGCGGACCACGATATGCTGGATGATGCGCGGCGGAGCCTGGGTCGGCGCCACGCTGGCGGCGGGATTGGCGGCGTTGACGGCAGCTTCATTGCCGGCGGCGGGCTGGCCCGCCTGCTGATTGAGCTGTTCGGCGCGCTCGGCGGCGCCGGGGCGCAGCTGCGCCACCACAGGGGTGGAGGCCAGCGCCACGCAAAGGCCGGTGGTGGAGGTCGCGCGCAACAACCTGCTTTTGAGGCGCAATATTCGCATCCCGGTTTTGGCCAACTTGTCCATAGGCGTCCGCGCGCGGACGCCGTGTTTTCAGAAAAGATTCAGCCGGACCAGGTCATTCCAAGTCGTCAGGAGCATCAGCCCCAGGACGAAAACCAGCCCAAGTCTAAATCCAACGTCTTGGGCCCGCTCACCGAGCGGGCGCCCCAAAACAGCTTCCACTGCATAGTATAGAAGATGCCCCCCGTCGAGGAGCGGAATCGGAAAAAGATTGACCAGGCCAATACTTACAGAAAGTATAGCTACCAGATTGAGCAGTGGCAGGAAGCCGAAATCCGCCACCTGGCGGGTCATATTCGCGATCCCCACCGGCCCCCGGAGCTGATCGGTGCTGGTCCGCCCCGTGATCATCTGGGAAACCCCAACAATCGTGCTGTGAATGATGTTCCAGGTCTCGGAACAGGCAGCGCCGAAGGCTCCCACAGGGCCGTAGGTCTCGCGCGTCACCGGAGCCTTGGGATCTGGCCGCACCCCGATCACCAGCTGGCTGGTCGGGTTGCCCAGGACATCGGTGGTCTTCATCAGCCTGGGCGTGACGTTCACGGTCAAGTCGCGTCCGCCGCGAACCAGGCCGATGGCCAGGCTTTCGCCGCCGCTGAGCGAGATGATCTGCGGCAACTGCTGGAAGTCGGTGATCGTGGTGCGGTCGATTCGGGTCACACGGTCACCGGGCAGGATCCCGGCCAGGGCTGCCGGGCTGCCCTTGGTCACCTGGCCGATGATGGGCGTCATCACGCTGTGGCCGGTGTACATAAACAGGCCGGTCAGCAGGACGATGGCCAGCAGGAAATTGGCGAAAGGGCCGGCGGCGGCCACTGCGGCACGCTGGCCCACCGGCTTGTAGGTCAGGGTCTGCGCCTTTTCAGCCGCCGTCATCTGGCTGGCCGCTTCATTGTCAGGACGCGAGGACGCATCGGCGTCACCGGCGAACTTCACATAACCGCCCACCGGCAGCCATGACAGTTTCCAGCGGGTGCCATGCCTGTCGTTCCAGCCGAAAATCTCCTTGCCGAAACCGACCGAGAACACCAGCACTTTCACGCCGTAATAGCGCGCCGCCAGGAAGTGGCCCAGTTCGTGGAAAAATACCACCAGGGTGATGACGAACAGAAATGCCGGCAGCCCCATCGGGGTCCAGGCGATCAAACTCTGTATCGTGTCCAACATCTTACGCACCTACCCGCTGACAAATTTCCTCGGCCAGAATTCGCGCGCGCGCATCCATGCCCAGCACACTTTCCAGATCGCCCGCCATGCCATTGCTGCCGCAATCGGTATCCAGCGCGGCGGCCACCACGCGCGGAATGTCGAGAAAGCCGATGCGCCGGTCCAGGAAGGCCTGCACCGCGATCTCGTTGGCGGCATTCAGCACCGTGGGCGCCAGCCCGCCGGAGCGCATCGAGCCGATCGCCAGGTTCAACGCAGGAAAACGGTCATGGGCGGGTGGGTGGAATACCAGGCTGCCCAGCGCCGTCAGATCCAGGCGGCGGGACGGCGATGGGATACGGCGTGGCCAGCCCAGCGCATGGGCGATGGGCGTGCGCATGTCGGGCGCCGACAGATGCGCCATGGTGGTGCCGTCTTCGTAGGAGACCAGGCAATGCACGATGGACTGGGGATGAACCACCACACCCAATTTTTCCGGCGGCAGGGCAAAGAGGAAATGCGCCTCGATCAGTTCCAGCCCCTTGTTCATCAAGGTGGCGCTGTCGAGCGAAATCTTGCGGCCCATCGCCCAGTTGGGATGGGCGACCGCCTCTTCCACCGTGGCGCCGCGCATGCGTTCCAGCGGCCATTCACGGAAAGGCCCGCCCGAGGCCGTAATGGTGACCAGATCGGCTTCGGACGCGTCCCCTGAGCCCAGCACCTGGAAGATGGCATTGTGCTCGCTGTCGACGGGCAGCACCTGCGCCCCGGACTTTTCCATCGCGTCGCGGAACACCGCGCCCGCCGCCACCACGCATTCCTTGTTGGCCAACGCCACCACGACGCCACGGCGGATCGCCGCCAGGGCCGGCTCGATCGCCGCCGCGCCCATAATCGCCACCATTACGAAATCGGACGGACTCGCGGCTGCATCGATCACGGCTTGACGCCCGGCAGCCACTTCGATGCCGGTGCCGGCGAGGCCAGCCTTGAGTTCGCCGAACATCTGTTCGTTGCCGATCACCGCCAGCCGGGGATTCATCGCCCTGGCCTGCTCGATCAGCACTTTCACATTCTCGCCCGCCGTCAGCGCCGCGATGGGCAGCGCGTCCGCGCCGTGGAGCTTCCTGACATGGCTGATGACATCGAGCGTGTTGACGCCGATGGAGCCGGTGGAACCCAGCACCGTGACGCTGCGCGCCAGCACTTCATCCATGGGCGGCAGTTCGTCGAACACCTTGGTGGCCGCTATCGCCTTCACGACTGGCCTCCGAAAAGGGGATTGAAGCCGGTGGCGAACACCAGCAACGCCAGCACCACGGCGGCGGCGAAGGTGGAATCCATGCGGTCCAGCACGCCGCCATGGCCCGGAATGATCGCGCCAGAATCCTTGGTGCCGAAGCGGCGCTTGACCATGGACTCCAGCAGATCGCCGCCATGGGCGACAAAACTGAACACAAAGGCGTAAAGCGCGCCTATGCCGACATCAAAGCCCAGCACGGCGATAAAGATGGCGAACATCAGCGCGCCGCAGAGACTGCCGCCGATGGTCCCCGCCCAGGTCTTGCCGGGCGAGAGCTTGGGCGCGATGCGGGCGCCGCCGATCAGCTTGCCGAACACCAGCGCGCCGGTATCGGTGGCCCAGACGATCAGAAACATGCCCAGCACGATCAGGGCGCCCTGGGGCGAAGTGCGCAGCGCGACCAGCGCCAGCGCGGGCAGGCCCAGATACAATACGCCGCCCGCATGCCAGAGCGGATTGTCGTCCCGCGCCTTCGCGAAGAAAAAGGATACCAGCGCGCCAACCGCCAGCACCGCGAAGGCAGGAAGGATCATGTCTTCCAGCAGCAGGAATACGGACAGGCAGATAGCGATGGCGGTGATCACAGTCTGGAAGTGGATGGGACGCAGCTCGGCCCGTTCGCGCATCGCGGGCGAGCGCACCAGGCGGTGCCATTCGCGCGCGCCGAACAGCGCCAGGATCACGACAAGGCCCGCGAACCACTCGGCGCTGTAGAGCAGCACCGCCGCGGCGGTGATCGCCATGAAGGTGCCGAACACCACGCGCAACACGCCTTCGCTGACTGCGCGCGCCCTGCCACCGGAATGAGGCTGACTCATGGTCACGCCACGGCTTCCGAATCCAGCGCGCCGAAGCGGCGCTCACGCCCCCCGAACTGCGCCAGGGCACTCTCCAGCGCGGCGCGGTCGAAATCCGGCCACAGCGTATCCAGGAACAACAATTCGGCATAAGCCGACTGCCACAGCAGGAAGTTGGACAAACGATGCTCGCCCGAGGTGCGAATCACCAGGTCGGGCGACGGCAGCGCGCTGGTAAACAGGCGGGCGGCGAAAAGTTCTGGCGTGATGGTTTCGGGATCAAGGCGGCCGTCGGCGGCGGCGCGCGCCAGCTCGCGGGTGGCGGCGACGATCTCCTCCTGCCCGCCATAGTCGAAGGCAAAGGTCAGGTTCATGCCGGTATTGCCGATGGTGCGCTTTTCCGACTCCTCGATCATCTGCTGGATGTCGCTGGCGACGCGGCCGCGATGACCTATGATCCGCATACGGATGTTACGCTCGACCAGCTCGTCCATGTCGCTGCGGAAATAGGCGCGGAACAGGCCCATCAGCGCGCCCACTTCGGTCTTGGGCCGCTTCCAGTTCTCGGATGAGAAGGCGAACAGGGTCAGGTTTTCCAGGCCCATGTCGCAGGCGGCGCGCACCGTTTCGCGCACCGCGCCCATGCCGGCATAATGGCCCGCCTCGCGCGGCAGCAACCGCTTGCGCGCCCAGCGGCCGTTGCCGTCCATGATGATGGCGACATGCTTGGGAAGGTGCGAGGGTGTCTTGTCCGTCAAAGCCATTACACCTGCATGATTTCCTGCTCCTTGTTCTGGAGCGCGGTGTCGATGTCCTTGATATGGGCGTCGGTCAGCTTTTGCAGCTCGTCGCCCTTGGTATGCTGGTCGTCTTCGCCGATCTTGCCGTCCTTTTGAAGGCGCTTGAGCAGGTCCATGCCGTCGCGGCGGACGTTGCGCACCGCGACGCGGGCGGCCTCGGCGTACTTGGCGGCAAGCTTGGAAAGCTCCTTGCGACGTTCCTGATTGAGCTCGGGCAGCGGAATACGCAGCAGCTGGCCGTCCATCTGCGGGTTCAGGCCCAGGCCGGCATCGCGGATCGCCTTGTCCACCGCCTTGGACAGGCCCTTGTCCCACACCTGCACCGTGATCATGCGGCTTTCCGGGGTGGAGATGGTGCCGACCTGGTTGATCGGGACCGTGTTGCCATAGGCCTCGACCTTGACCGGGTCCAGAAGCGCGGCGCTGGCCCGGCCGGTCCGAAGGCCGCCAAGCTCGCTTTTCAGGGTGGAGACCGCCCCGTTCATGCGGCGGTCCAGTTCGTCCTTGCTATAGGCCTCGGCCATATCACCTTCGCTCCAACGCACCCCGGTGAGAGACTATCCTTAAACCGGGGCGCCGCTTCACTTTTCTTCGATAATGGTTGCCCGGCCACGGCCCTGAAGAACCTCCGCCAAGGCGCCCGGCTCGGCCAGGGAAAAGACCAGGATCGGGATACGATTTTCCCGCGACAGGGAAATGGCAGCCGCATCCATCACCTGAAGATTCTGGGCTAACACCTCGTGATAGCTCAAAGAATCGTATCGTTTGGCGTCGGGAACCTTCTTGGGGTCAGCGCTGTAAACACCGTCCACCTGGGTGGCCTTGAGCATGGCGTCGCAGGCCATCTCCGCGGCGCGCAAGGCGGCGGCGGTGTCGGTGGTGAAGAATGGGTTGCCGGTGCCGGCAGCAAAGATCACCACCCGGCCCTTTTCCATGTGCCGGATGGCCCGGCGCCGGACATAGGGCTCGCAGACATTGTTCATGGCGATGGCCGACTGGACCCGGGATGATACCCCCGTGCGCTCCAGCCCCGCCTGCATGGCGAGTGCGTTCATCACCGTCGCCAGCATGCCCATATAGTCGGCGGTGGCCCGGTCGATGCCCTTGGCCGATCCGGCCAGACCGCGAAAGATATTGCCGCCGCCCACCACCATGGAGATTTCGCTGCCGGCTTCATGGGCCTGCTTCACGTCCTGCGCGATGCGGTCGATGGTGGCGACGTCGATGCCGAACTGGCCCGCGCCCATCAACGCCTCGCCGGAGACCTTGAGCAGGACGCGGCGATATTTTGGCGTTGTGGACATGGATCGGGGACCTGTCGGTTAGCGGGTGCCTGCCATCTGGGCGACTTCATCGGCGAAGTCCGATTCCACCTTCTCGATGCCCTCACCGACCTTGAAACGAACAAAGCCTTCGATCTCGACCGGCGCGCCAAGGTCCTTGGACGCCTTCTCGATCAGCTTGGCGATCGGGGTTTCGCCGTCCAGCATGTAGACCTGCTGCATCAGCACCACTTCCTCGTAATACTTGCGCATGCGGCCTTCCATCATCTTCTCGACGACGGCCTCGGGCTTGCCGGACTGCAGCGCGATGTCCTTCTGGACATTGTATTCGCGCTCGACCAGCGCCTTGTCGAGATGCTCCTTGGTCAGCGCCAGCGGTGCCGCGGCGGCGACATGCATGGCGAGCTGCTTGGCCAGGACCGACAGCTTGTCCTTGTCGGCGGTGGACTTCAGGCCCACCAGCACGCCGATATTGCCCAGTTCGGGCGAGGCGGCATTGTGCACGTAAGCGGCGACGACGCCCGGATTGACGCTCAGCGCGGCGGCGCGGCGCACCGTCATGTTCTCGCCGATCTTGGCGACCAGTTCGGTCAGGGTCTGCTGCACGTTGGACGAGCCCATCGGCGCGGCCAGCAGCTTTTCCAGGTTGCCGCCTTCCTTCAGCGCCAGCTTGGAAGCGTCCTTCACGAAGGTCTTGAACTCGTCATTCTTGGCGACGAAGTCGGTTTCGGCATTCACTTCCAGCAGCACGCCGGTGCTGGCGTCAACCGCAACGCCCACAAGGCCTTCGGCGGCGGCGCGGCCGGATTTTTTGGCGGCCTTGGAAATGCCCTTCTTGCGCAGCCAATCGATGGCCGCTTCCATGTCGCCGTCATTTTCCGTCAGCGCATTCTTGCAGTCCATCATGCCCGCGCCGGTCTTGTCGCGCAGGTCCTTCACCATGCTGGCGGTGATGTTTGCCATACTCGTCTCCATTCTTGACCGTACGCGCCCCTCTTCAAGAAGAGGGGCGCGCGGGCTCTATAGGTAAAACTTAAGCGGTGGCCGGTTCGGCTTCGACCGGCTGGGCGCCGACGTCTTCGATCTCGGCCGCCTCGCCCAGGTCCACACCGGCTTCGGTCTGGCCCTGGCTGAGGCCGTCGATCACCGCGCGCGCAGCCAGGTCGCAATACATCGCGATGGCGCGGGCGGCGTCGTCATTGCCGGGGATCGGGAAGGCAATGCCGTCCGGATCGCAGTTGGAATCCAGGATCGCCATGACGGGGATGCCCAGCTTGCGGGCTTCGGCGATGGCGATGGCTTCCTTGTTGGTGTCAATCACGAACAGCAGGTTGGGGACGCCGCCCATTTCCTTGATGCCGCCCAGCGAACGTTCCAGCTTGTCCTGCTCACGCAGCAGGCCCAGCAGTTCCTTCTTGGTCAGGCCCGACTGTTCGGCGGTCAGCAGCGTCTCTTCGATCGAGCGCAGGCGCTTGATCGAATGGCTGATGGTCTGCCAGTTGGTGAGCGTACCGCCCAGCCAGCGATGGTTCACATAATACTGGGCGCAGCGCTTGGCGGCCGCCGCGATCGGCTCGGACGCCTGACGCTTGGTGCCGACGAACAGAATGCGACCGCCGCCAGCGGCCACTTCGCGCAGGGCGACCAGCGCCTGGTGCAGCAAGGGCACGCTCTGGGTCAGATCGAGAATATGGATGTCGTTGCGCTGCCCATAGATAAAGGGCGCCATCTTCGGATTCCAGCGCTGCTGGCGGTGGCCGAAATGGGCGCCCGCTTCGAGCAGTTGGCGCATGGAAAATTCTGGCAAAGCCATTGATCAGTCTCCTTTACCGGTTGGCCAGATGCGCGGGTTACCCCTTTAAAAGGAGCACCGGACGGCGACAGCGGAACACCCGCCGAAAGCCACCCGCGCATGCGAGATGGCGGGGCTTATAGGGATTTACCCCCGTCTTGCCAAGGGTTTTTCCTGCCGTTTTGGCCCCAAAATACCCCCCCAGAGAGCGGTCATCAGGCCCAAGATCACCAGCGGGGTGACCAGGCCCAGCGGCATGGCCCGGGGCGGGTTGTAAATCGGGGCCGCATAGGCGGCCAGCGGCAGCATCAGGGCCAAGGGGCGGGAACTTTCCGGCAGGCTTCGGACGTATAAAAGGGCCGCGATGGCCAGCAGCACCAGGTCGTAATTGGAGACATGGGGCGAAGCCAGCAGGACGGCGCAGCACAGGATGGCGAGCCGCATGGGGTGGCGGACGCGAAAGGCGCGCCAAACAAAAGCCGCCGCCGCCAGAACCGCAGTCCCCTGCGCCGCGAGCGCCAGCCAGCGGGGTGCGCCCAGCAGGGTGGCGATGGTGGAAACACTCTCGTCCCACATGCTTCCCCATTCGGTGGCGTTGACGCCGGCGACCTGCTGGGGAGCGAGATAAACATTGACCCAGTCCAGCCAGAGCTGCGGCCCGAACACCAGGACGCTGGCCAGGGTGAACAGGATGGCGCTGGCGGACATGGCCGCAAAGGCGCGGGCCTGCCGGGCAGCGATCAGCGCCAGCGGCAGCAACGGGAAGTATTGCGGCTTGAAGATCATCAGTCCCAGCAGCGCGCCGGCCAGGATCGGCCTGATGTCCAGCAGCGAAAGGCCGCCCACGATCAACGCCGCCATCAGCACGGCGTTCGAGCCGGCCAGCACGTTGTTGGACGCAGCCGGACACAGCAGCGCGCCCAGCAGGAAGAAGAGATGGAATTTGTCCGGCGCCAGCCTGTGCAGGCCCAAAGCCAGTGCGCCAAATTGCGCCAACTGGCTCAGCAGCAGCGACCAGCCCACCGAAAGCTTGGCGAAGGGCGCGACCAGCAGCAGATAGACCGGCGGATAGGGAAAAAGCGGCGCGGGCAACGGCCCCGACAGCCAATGGGCGAACTGGCCGTTGGTGGTCTGCGTGATCCAGAGCTGGTTATAGATGTGGCCAAGATCGCCGGTGAAGACGGCGCGCCCCGCCGTCATGAAGATCACCCAATCCGCGCCCAAAGCGTTGAAGTGTGGCCCGATCACCCCGTCATGGCCGCTGCCCGTGGCCGCCACCAGCACCCAGCCATAGGCCGCGAAAAACAGGGCGACCAGCGCCAGAGGCCAGCGCCGCTTCAGGACGGGCGGAATCAAATCCATCATCCGCGACTATGCGGCCAAAAGCCTTTCGGTTACACAGCGCCGCATGAAAAGCCCGATCCGGTCCGTCATCGCCGATTTGAAGCCCAGCGGCATCAGCCAGGTCACAGCCTTGGGCCTTGGCAATCCCGATGTGCTGCCGCTGTGGTTCGGCGAGACCGACCTCGTCACCCCACCCTTTATCCGCAAGGCGGCGGCACAGGCCCTCGAAGACGGCCGCACCTTCTATACCAACGCGCGCGGCATCCAGCCCTTGCGCGAGGCGATCCGCGATTTCCACAAACGCACGTCAGGCGCCGACATCGCGCTGGAGCGCATCACCATTCCGGGCGCCGCCATGCTGGCGGCGGTCACCGCGCTGCAGATGGTGTGCGAGACCGGCGACAATATCGTGGTGGTCTCGCCGATCTGGCCCAACATCTTCCAGGCTGCGAAAGTCGTGGGCGCTGAGCCGCGGCTGGTGCGGCTGGAGGAAGACTGGAGCGCGGGGCGCTGGCGACTGGACATGGACAAGCTGTTCGACGCCTGTGACGACCGCACCAAAGCGATGTTTCTCGCGTCGCCCGGCAATCCCACGGGATGGATGCTGACGGCGGAGGAACAGAAGACCATCCTGACCTTCTGCCGCCGGCGCGGCATCGCCATCCTGGCCGACGAGGTCTATGGCACGCTGGTCTATGACGGTGCGGCGCATGCGCCGTCTTTCCTGACCATCGCTGACGAGAATGACGCGGTGTTCGGTATCAACAGCTTCTCCAAGCCCTGGGCGATGACCGGCTGGCGGGTGGGCTGGCTGGTGCATCCCAAGAGTGTGGAGAACGCCGCCGCCGCCATGGCCCAGTGCAACAACACCGGCAGCACGCATTTTGCCCAATATGGCGCATTGGCCGCACTCTCGCCCGAAGGCGAGGCATTTCGTGCCACCCTGCTCGAGCGCTGCCGCGCCGGGCGCGATGTGGTGGAGCGTTGGATCGGGCGCCAGAACCGGGTGCGCTGGATGAAACCGGACGGCGCCTTTTACGGCTTTCTGCATGTCGATGGGCTGAAAGACAGTTTGGGATTCTGCCAGCGCACCGTGCTGGATGATAAAGTGGGCGTGTCGCCGGGTTGGGCCTTCAGCCTGGGTGATGCCCGCGATGATTCCTATTTGCGCATTTGTTTCGCCCAGGATGCGTCGCGGCTGGAACAGGCGCTGACCCGCCTCGAAGGCGCGATCCGGAAAATATGATCGCCATGGCCGGGCTTGACCCGGCCATCCAGTGGCACACCACCAGTGTTGGATGGGCGGCTCAAGGCCGCCCATAGAGGATTGTTAAACAGCTTCTACCGACATCACACCCGGCAGTGCCGCAATGCGGTTGCGCAAGGTGGCATTCACCGCGATGCGCTTCTTGAGTTCGATCTCGACTTCCTCGCCCGCATTGCCCGGTACCACGATGTTCACCAGCCCCTTGCCGGCTTGCGACAGTTCGGCGGACAGCATGTTCAGCGACGACGCATCGGCAAGACGGATCACCATGCCCTCGCCCGCCTGCGCCGCGGCCTGATCCAGGTCCAGGATGGATGCGGCGCGCAGTTTCAACTCGTCGCCATCCCATTCCGCGCTGGCGCTGATCAACAGCGACTTGCCCGATTCCAGCAGCGGGCGGCTCGCCGCCAGCACTTCGGGAAACAGCATGATCTCGAACATGCCGGTGGGATCGGAGAAGGAGACAAAGGCGTACATCTGGTCATTGCGGCCGCGCCGTTCGGACTTCTTGATCAGGGTGCCGGCGATCTTGGCCTTGAAGCCGGCGCGGCGGCGGTCTTCCGCCAGCGCGGCATAGGTGGAGGCGCCCAATCGCTTCAGCGCCGGGCCATAGGAATCCAGCGGGTGCCCCGACAGGTAAAAGCCCATCGCCGAGAATTCCTCGCCAAGCCGCTCATGCACCGGCCAGTCGGGGATATTGGTCAGACGCAGATCTTCCGCCGGGCTGCTGTCCCCGCCAAACAGCGAGACCTGGCCGCTTTCGCGTTCGCGCTGCGCCGCCTGCGCCCCGCCCAGGATACGGTCGGAATTGTCCACCAGCTGGCGGCGGTTGGGATTGAGGCTGTCGAACGCCCCTGCCCGCACCAGATTTTCGAACGCCCGCTTGTTGACCAGCCGTGGGTCCACCCGCCGGGCGAAATCGGACAGCGATTTGAACTTGCCGCCTGCCAGACGTGTCTCCACGACATGATCCATCGCCTGGCGGCCCACGCCCTTCACCGCTGCCAGGGCATAGAACACCGTATTGGCCTCGGCATCGCAGGTGAACACCGCTTCGCTGACATTGATGTCGGGCGGCGCCACCTTGACGCCCAAGCGCTGGGCTTCCTGGCGGAAGATATTGAGACGGTCGGTGGTGCCGATATCCAGCGTCATGGAGGCAGCGAGGAATTCGACGGGATAGTTGGCCTTCAGATAGGCGGTCTGATAGGCGACCTGGGCGTAGGCGGCGGCGTGACCCTTGTTGAAGCCGTAACCGGCGAATTTTTCCGCCTGCTCGAAAATGGTTTCGGCCACGTTGCGGGCGATGTTCCGCTCTGCCGCGCCTTTCATGAATTTTTCGCGCTGGGGGATCATTTCCGCCGGGATCTTCTTGCCCATGGCGCGGCGCAGGATGTCGGCCTCGCCCATGGTGTAACCGGCCAGCTCGCGGGCGATGCGCATGACATCGTCCTGATAGGTCATGACGCCATAGGTTTCCTTCAGGATCGGCTCCAGGGCGGGGTGCAGATACTCCACCAGCTCCTTGCCGTTCTTGCGGGCGATATAGGTCGGAATGGCATCCATCGGACCGGGACGGTAGAGCGCGACCAGCGCCACCAGATCGTTGATGTGATTGGGCTTCATCTTGCGCAGCAGGTCGCGCATGCCCGCGCCTTCCATCTGGAAGACGCCGACGCTGTCGCCATGGGCGAGCATCTCGAAGGTGTTGATATCGTCGAAATCGATGGTCTGGGTGTGCAGCGCGATGCCGCGCTTTTTCAGCAGCTCTTCGGCCTTGGCGATCACCGTCAGGGTCTTGAGGCCCAGAAAGTCGAACTTCACCAGACCGGCTTTTTCCGCATCCTCATAGTCGAACTGCGTCACCGGCATGTCGGAACGCGGATCGCGGTAGAGCGGCAGAATCTCGTCCAGCGGCCGGTCACCGATCACCACACCCGCCGGATGGGTGGAGGCATGGCGGTACAGGCCTTCGATCTTCTCGGTGATCTCGAACAGGCGTTGGGCGATAGGTTCCTGCTCGGCGATCTGCTGCAGGCGCGGTTCGCTCTCTACCGCCTCTTTCAGCGAAATGGACTTGCCCGGCGGGTTGGGGATCAGCTTGGCGATGCGGTCCACCAGACCCAGCGGCATTTGCAAGACGCGGCCCGCATCGCGCACCGCGGCCCGCGCCTGCAAGCTTCCCAGCGCGATGATTTGCGCCACCCGGTCGGCGCCATACTTGTCGCGCACATAGCGCACCACCTCGTCGCGCCGCTCCTGGCAGAAGTCGATGTCGAAATCCGGCATCGACAGGCGTTCGGGATTAAGGAAACGCTCAAAGAACAGACCGAAACGCAACGGGTCGAGGTTGGTGATGTCCAACGCCCAGGCCACCAGCGAAGAGGCGCCGGAGCCGCGCACGCCCACCGGAATGCCGCGCCCGCGCGTCCATTTCATGAAGTCGGACACGATCAGGAAGTAACCGGGAAAACCCATGCGGTTGATGATGCCGAGCTCATAGTCCAGCCGTTCGTCATAAACCTTGCGATCTTCGGCAAGCGGCGCATTGGTCAGACGCCGTTCCAGTCCCGCGACAGCCTGCGCCTTCAGCTCGGCTTCCGCCGACAGGCCGGATTCCGGCGTGAATACGGGCAGGATCGGCTTGCGCTTGACCGGACGGAAGGCGCAGCGCCGTGCGATCTCGATGGTGTTTTCCAGCGCTTCGGGCAGATCGGCGAACTTGGCCTGCATCTCCGAAGGCGTCTTGAAGCGATGCTCCCGCGTCAGGCGGCGGCGATCGTCCTGGGAGACGAAGGCGCCGTCGGCGATGCAAAGCAGCGCATCATGGGCTTCGTACATGTTGGCGCGGCCAAAATGCACGTCATTGGTGGCGACGATGGGCAGCTTCAGGCCATAGGCCATGTCGAGCAGCCCGTCTTCCGTGGCCCGCTCTTCGGCCAAGTCATGGCGCTGCAGTTCGACATAGAGACGATCCGGGAAGGCGGCGGCGAGTTTTTCCAGCTGCGCCTGCGCGGCATCTTTCTGGCCCTCCAGAAGCAACTGGTTGATCACCCCGCCCGGTCCGCCGGTCAGGGCTATCAGGCCTTCGGTGTGGGCGAAAAGCTTTTCGGCTTTTACATGCGGCCAGTCGCCCGCTTCCACTTCCAGATAAGCGGCCGACAGCAACTTGGTCAGGTTCTGATAGCCGACGGTATTCTGCACCAGCAACGGCACATGCGGTGGCTTCTTGCGCGATCCCGTCTGCAACGGACCGCGGGGGGCGAACTCCACCGACAGCAGCGCGCCGATAATGGGCTGAATGCCACCCTTGGCCAGGGTGTCGGCGATCTCATAAACGCCAAACATGTTGTTGGTGTCGGTGACCGCCGCGGCGGGGGTTCCAGCTTCGCGCGCCAGATCGGCCAGTTCCTTGGGGTGCACCGCCCCTTCCAGAAGCGAATAGGCGCTTTTTATGCGCAGATGAACAAAGGACGCCATGGAATGGTCTCAGCGAAGCCGCGCCAGTATCGCCCGCCGGCCAGCGATATGGGCGCCCGGCGGCGCCCTATCCACAGCGATCAGGTGCTGGAACCCAGAAACACATGGGCGCCGCTGGCCAGCACAAAGGCCGACACCATGAACAGAATAAGCCCCGCGCCCGCCGCCGCATCCTTGATCCACATGATCGCCGTCTCCCTCTTGGTCGAGGTTTGTTCTAGTTTGGTTCCATCCAGAACACAAGAACAAAAGGTGATCAAATTGCCCCGCACACGGGTGGCGTTGGACCAGTAAAGCGGATCACGCTGATAGCTCATGCAAAGACAAGTCTTTGCGCCGTCCCCGGTTTCGGTGTCCTTGGAATCACCCCAGGGGTTAACAAGCCCGCCGCGCAAGTGTTAACGCGGCAGCTCGGTGCCTTCGATCAGCTTGCCCTGATGCAGCAGCAGGGCCCGGGCCATGCGCCCCCCCGCGGCGGAGCCGCGCATAGAAAACGCGTCGCGCGCTACCGGGGAATTTGGGTGCCTTCGATCAGCTTGCCCTGGTGCAGCAACAACGCACGGTCCATGCGCGACGCCAGTTCGAAATTGTGGGTGGCGATCAGCGCCGCCAGACCTTCTTTGCGGGTGATGGCGATCAGGGCGTCGAACACCCCGCCGGACGTCCGCGGGTCCAGATTGCCGGTGGGTTCGTCGGCCAGAAGGATGCGCGGGCGATTGGCCAGGGCGCGGGCGATGGCGACGCGCTGCTGCTCGCCGCCGGACAGCTTGGACGGCAGGTGCGTCAGGCGCTTGCCCAGCCCCACCACGTCCAACAACCGCGTGGCTTCCACCGCCGCATCCTTGCGCGACGTGCCCGCGATCATCTGCGGCAGCACCACATTTTCCAGAGCGTCAAACTCTGGCAGCAGGTGGTGGGCCTGGTAGACGAAACCGATCTTGTCGCGGCGGATGCGGGTGCGTTCCTGATCCGGCAATTTCGATGTGGCGACGCCGCCGACATAGATTTCACCACTGGTCGGCGCTTCCAGGAGCCCCGCGATATGCAGCAAGGAAGACTTGCCCGCGCCGGAGGGGCCCACCAGCGCCACGATCTCGCCCGGCTTCAGCGCCAGCGACAGGCCGCTGAACACTTCCAGCTGGCCCTCACCCTCCTTGTAACGGCGGGTGATGTTCTCAAGCCTGAGGATCTCATCCATGGCGCAGCGCCTCGACCGGATCGAGCCTTGCTGCGCGCCATGAGGGATACAGCGTGGCCAGGAAGGTCAGCACCAGCGCCATCACCACCACCGCCGCCACCTCGCCCGGATCCATCTGGGCGGGCATGCGGGAGAGGAAATAGACCGCCGGATCGAACAGTGTCTTGCCCGTAAGGGCGGAAAGCCCCTGGCGGATGCTTTCGATGTTCATGCAGAACAGCACGCCCAGGATCAACCCCAGAATGGTGCCCACCACGCCGATGGTGGCGCCGGCGATGAAGAACACCCGCATCATGGCGCCGCGCGTCGCTCCCATGGTGCGCAGGATGGCGATGTCAGCGGATTTGTCCTTCACCAACATGATTAGGCCGGAAATGATGTTCAGCGTCGCCACCAGGATGATCAGCGACAGGATCAGGAACATGGTGCTGGATTCCACTTCCAGCGCCTGCAGCACGGTGTTGTTGAGCTGCTGCCAGGTGACAATCCGCATCTGCGCGCCCGCCGCCTTCTGGATGTCGGGCACCAGCCTGAGATCGGCTTCCGGATCGCGCACCATCACCTCGATGCCGTTCACGGCTTCGCCCGCATTGAAGTAGAGTTGCGCCTCAGCCAGCGGCATGAAGAGATAGTTGTTGTCGTAGAGCGTGTTGCCGATGCGGAAGGTGCCGATCACGCGATAGGTCTTGATCCGCGGCGTGGTGCCGAAGGGCGTGACATTGCCGCGCGGCGAAATCAGGGTGATGTCGCCGCCCAGCCTGAGGCCCAGCTTGTTGGCCAGGCCCTGGCCGATGATGACGGACTCATCGCCTTCGAAAAATTGCAGCGCCCGGGGTGACAATTTCTCGGTCAGCACCGTGACATTGGCAAGATCCTCGCGGCGGACGCCCCGCACCAGCACGCCGGCATTGGCGCCGTTCTGGCTGGCCATCACCTGCCCATCCACGATGGGCGTGGCGCTGACCACGCCGTCGATGGTCTTGATGCGGCGGGCGACGGCGTCGTAATCGGCCAGATTGCCCATCTGCGACTGCACCGTCATGTGCCCCGACAGGCCCAGGATGGAGCGCAGCAGCTCGACCCGAAAACCATTCATCACCGACATGACGATGATCAGGGTGGCGACCCCCAGCGCGATGCCCAGCAGCGAGAACAGCGAGATTACCGAAATGAAGCTTTCCTGGCGCTTGGCGCGCAGATAGCGTGCGGCGATCATCCACTCGAACGGCGCGAAGATGCCGGTCCTGGAGGATGCTGCGGAGGATTTCGGCATGATGGGGACCGGCGAGTCGCTGTTTGGGGGGCGTGGGGACTCTTCTACAAAAGCCCCAGAACAAGCGCAAATTGCATCGGGAACAGGAATGGACCGGCGACTGCTTCTGACCGGCCTCGCCTGCCTGCCGTCCCTGTCGGCAACGGCCCAGACACTACCGGCCCTGCGAGACATGCTGGCCGGGTTCCAGACCAGCGCCATGCTGGTGCTGCGCGGCGGCAAAACCGTGTTTGAGTATGGCGACGTCGCTTTGACCAGTTACATCGCCTCGGCGCGCAAAAGCCTTGTTTCCATTCTGTACGGCGCGGCCGTGGCCAAAGGCGTGATCTCGCTGGACCGGACGCTGGCGGAGATGGATTTCGACGACAAGGACGGGCTGCTGCCCCGCGAGCGCGCCGCCACGATCCGCGATCTTCTGATGGCGCGCTCGGGCGTCTATCACAAGGCGGCCAATGGCGGCGACGCATCCGACCGCGCCCCGCCGCGCGGCTCGGTGCAGCCCGGAAGCTATTTCCTTTACAACAACTGGGACTTCAACGCCCTGGGCGTGATCTATGAGCGCCAGACAGGGCGCAAATTCTACGAAGCGTTCGGCGAGGATATCGCCGCGCCGCTGGCTCTGCGGGACTGGAACAGCGCAGGGCAGCCGGTGCGCAACGATACCGGCCTGTCGGATTATCCCGCCTATCACATGCTGCTTTCGACGCGCGATATGGCGACGATCGGCCAGATGATGTTGCAACAGGGCCGATGGGAGGATCGGCAGGTGGTCCCCGCTGACTGGGTCGCCCGCACCACGGCCCTGGCCACACCCGCGGCAGAGGTGAACCGGACCTCACCCTTTGTCGAAGGCCTGGGTTATGGCTGGTTATGGTGGATATTCGATCCCGCGGCGGACTGGCCCGCGCCGCTCAAAGGCGCCTACACCGCCAGCGGCGCCTTCGGACAATTTATCACCGTGATTCCGAAGCTGGACATGGTGGTGGCGCACAAGGTGATTGCGCCGTCCAAACTGAATGTCCCGGCCGAGGATTACCTGCACAAAATCCTGCCCGCCGCGCTGCGCATCGCATAGCCGCTTTGCGGCCTTGTTTCTTGCGCCGATCCCTTGATGGCCCCATACCCGCCCTGCGATGACCCATGCCGCCGCCCCCAGCGATAGTTTCACCCGCGCCAGGCGGATTGAACTGATCGCCCTGTTCGGGCTGCTGACGGTTTTCATCCCCATCGGCATCGACATGTACCTGCCGGCGCTGCCCACCATTGCAGCCGAGTTCGGCGCCCCGGTTTCGGCCATCGAGCATTCCCTGGCGGCGTTTTTCCTTGGCATGTGTGTCGGCCAGGCGATGTTCGGCCCGCTTTCGGACCGTTTCGGGCGGCGCATGCCGATCCTGGTGGGCCTGGCGCTGTATGCCGTGGGCGCGGCCGGCTGCGCCCTGGCGCAAGGCCCCCTGACGCTCGACGCCCTGCGCTTCCTGCAGGCGGTCGGCGGCTGCGCCGGCACGGTGCTGGCGCGCGCCTGCGTGCGCGACCTGTTCCCGCCGGCACAGGCGGCACGCATCTTCGCCCAGATGCTGCTGATCCTGTCGGTGTCGCCGCTGTTCGCGCCCTTTGTCGGCGGCTTCCTGCTGCCGCTGACCGGCTGGCGCAGCCTGTTCTGGCTGCAGGCGGGCGCGGCGCTTCTGACCTGGGTCGTGGTGTGGAAAATCCTGCCGGAAAGCCATCCGGGCTCCGACCGGCGCCTGCATCCTTTTCATGTGCTGGCGGACTATTGGGCGATCGCGCGCGACCGGCATTTCTACCGCCTGATCGTTCCGGCCACTTTCACCGGCGCGGGGTTGTATGTCTTTCTCACCGGCTGGCCGAATATTGTGATCGGCATGTATCGCGTCGCGCCGGAATATTTCGGCTTCACCTTTGTGCTCAACGGCATCGGCCTGATCGTTTTCAGCCAGGGCACGGCCCGCTGGTTGAAGAACCATCCGGGCGAACCGCTGTTCTTCGCCGCGCTGGGCGTCAATGCGGTCGCCGCCTGTCTGGCGCTGCTGTTTGGCCTCACCAGCTGGGGTGGCCTGGTGGGGCTGATCCCCTGGATTTTCGTTTATTGCGCCATGATCGGTTCGATCAACGCCACCGCCGCGGGGCTGACGATGCAGCATTTCGGCCATGCCGCCGGCATGGCTTCGGCCCTGATCGGTATTTTCCTGTATGGCGGCGGCTTCCTCGCCTCGCTGCTGATGGGCGCTTTCAACGCCCAGACCCCGGTGCCGATGACCGCCCTGATGTGTCTGTTCGGCCTTTGCGGGCTGGGCAGTTATGTCCTGTTCAGGCAGCCCGCCCCGCGCTAAGACGGGCGCGGAACTTTGCCTTTTCGGAGCCTTTGATGCAGCGCGCCCTGGATATAAACCGCAGCCGGTTCGCCGACTGGTACCAGGCGGTGGTGCGCGACGCCGACATGGCCGAAACCAGCCCGGTGCGCGGCGCCATGGTGATCAAGCCCTGGGGTTATGGCGTGTGGGAGCAGATCCAGCAGGAGCTGGACCGCCGCATCAAGGCCACCGGCCATGAGAATTGCTACTTCCCCATGTTCATCCCGCTCTCCTTCATCGCCAAGGAGGCCGAGCATGTCGAAGGCTTCGCCAAGGAAATGGCGATCGTCACCCATCACCGGTTGAAGATGATCGACGGCAAGCTGCAGCCCGATCCGGAAGCCAAGCTGGAAGAGCCGCTGGTGGTGCGCCCCACTTCGGAAACCATCATCGGCGATGCCTTCGCGCGCTGGATCAAGAGCCATCGCGACCTGCCGCTGTTGATCAACCAGTGGGCCAATGTGGTGCGCTGGGAAATGCGCCCGCGCCTGTTTCTGCGCACCACCGAATTTCTCTGGCAGGAAGGCCATACCGCCCATGCCACGGAAGCCGAAGCGGTGGAAGAAACCCGCAAGATGCTGGAAGTCTATCGCAGCTTTGCCGAGGACGTGCTGGCCATGCCGGTGGTTGCGGGCGAGAAGCCCGAGAACGAACGCTTCCCCGGCGCGGTGAACACCTATTCCATCGAAGCCATGATGCAGGACGGCAAGGCGTTGCAGGCCGGGACCTCGCATTTCCTGGGCACCCACTTCGCCGAGGCCCAGAGCATCAAGTTCCAGAACGATGCCGGCGGCATGGATTTCTGCAACACCACCAGCTGGGGCGTCTCCACCCGCCTGATCGGCGGGGTGATCATGACGCATGGCGATGATGACGGCTTGCGCCTGCCGCCCGCCATCGCGCCGCGCCAGATCGTGGTCGTGCCGATGCTGCGCGACAAGCCGGAAGACACCGAAGTCCTGGCCTATTGCGAAAGCCTGGTGGAGGCGCTGGGCAAGCTCAGCGTGTTCGGCCAGCGGGTGCGCGTTTTGCTGGACCTCAAGAAAATAAAATCCGCGGAAAAGCGCTGGAACTGGGTCCGGCGCGGCGCGCCCATCATCATCGAGATCGGGCCGCGCGACGCCGCCGGTGGCAACATCACCTATATGCGGCGCGACACCCTGCGCGATGGCGACAAGGTCAGGTCCATCGCGGTGGGCCGCCAGGAATTCATCGAAGAGAAAGCCGTGCAGCTGCTGGCCGAAATCCAGCACAGCCTCTATTCCGAAGCCAAGGCGCGGCTGGACGCCAACATCAAGAGCGGCGTCACCGACTGGGCGGGGGTGGAAAGTTATTTCTCGGGCAGTGACGAAGAGTTCAAGGGCTGGCTGCGCATCTCATGGTCCAAGCCCAGCGGCGCCGATCTTGAAAAGGTCGATGCCAGGCTCAAGACCCTCAAGCTGACGATCCGCAATGCGCCCTCGCAGCAGCCTGATACGTTCGCGCCCTGCCTGTTCACCGGCAAGCCCGGCGTTGAGGAGATTTTGATTGCCAGAGCTTATTAAGAAATACCGTTAGTCAATTTCGTTCAAAATCTCATCCAAAGCTCTGTCCGCCCCCAGGACATAGCGCCTTGCGCGCTCGTGCATATCTTTCAAAGCCAAATACCAACTACTCAACGGCGCCTCAAATGGCGCCAATTTATCCATCTCTTCGTCGCTGAAAGAATCAGTGACCTCGCCAGAATCGTTGATAATCCGGATACTGTAATCAGCTGGCTCTGGCTCATCCGGAACGATTTGCACTGTAAAATTCTTAAACGAGACTTGAAATACGTCACTCGTAATAGTGGATTTCCAATCCACGCCACCCTCAACGGTTTTCTCATACAACCGTTTTGCAAGTTTGGACTGCTTTTCGTAGCTCATGGCAAACCTCCGGCCTCGTGCACTTTAAGCTGTGTAAGGACTGCAACAAGCTCATCGATATGATCTGAGATCACAGCATTGAGCTTGGCTGAACGCAAAGGAACACTCCCGCCGCTTAGGAAACGTTCCACATGCCGCTCTATTTCACCCAAATTAGCGGAAGCGCTTTGAATTATGGATAGCTGCGCGTCCGTCATCTGAATGTTGGTATTCCGAAGCTGGACCAAAATCTTTCGTATTGCAGCGTACCGATCCGGGAGAATCTTCCACGCACCTTCCCGTTGCAACCGCTTAATTTCCTCTAATGTTGCAATTGCTGTCCCAAAATCTACGACAAGCTCAAACCGGTGAACACCATCCCGCGCGGCGCGCGCTGCCGCCAACGCCTGTTGAGCAGCGCGTCTAGTTCGCCACAATCCTAGAAAGGTAAAACCGAAACCGACAATAGTGACGATGAAGCCCGCCACCTCAGTGACGTCGGCTACTCCATTCGCCCTTATCCAATTTACAAGGCCGAAGTACAATTCTGCCCCCCCGTTGATACAGGAGTATCGTCTTTCTCCAGCCTAATCCACTATGGGAAACATCACTCAGAAAATGTCCGTGTCTTCAGTTACCAAGGCATAAAGTATGATTATCAATAGGTTGACCGCCGCATGTGAACTGGCTGACGAGCAGATCACCTGAAGAAATCGACGATGATGATCTTCAAGATTGGTACCGTAGCATTTTTACAGGCGCGCTTGGCTAGAAGCGGCTGACGGTCTCGAACACCACGGCAATCGCGGCCATCACGGTCAGCAGCGGTCCCACGAACGACCGCTTGCGCTGGAAGAAAATCCGTTTTTTCGGCAGGCTTTCTTCGTAAAAGCACCAACTGTCGTACAGCATCTTCGCGCCCCTTGCCCTTCGGATACGAGGCTAGGACAGCCGCAGTTACCACCGCTTTAAGATGTGTCCTAAAATGCGTCAGACGCTATTGCAGCGCCGCACCGCCGCGGGGCGAACCCGGCATGCGCTGCACCCAGGGCGCGCGGGCCGGCATCTGTGCAATCAGGCCGCGAATATCGACGTCCTGCGGCCCTGCCAGCGCATGACTGTCGCGATCCACCTCCTGCCGCATCTGGGCCTCGGCCGCATACCAGCGGCGCTTGCCCGACTGGTCGGGACAGCCCGGCCCATCATTGCCCCAGCGCAGCTCGACACAGTGATAGGGATCGAAGGACATGGCGAACAGCCGGCGGGACATATCGTCGAAGGTCTGCGATACCGGCCGCTTGTCGCTGGACAGATAGGTGATGGTGCAGGCCCGGCTCTGCTGGTCATAGACGTTCAGCAGGTCGCGCTTGAGGTCGGTGCCATCATAGACGATGCGCGGATCGCGGTTCAGCCATTGGCCGATCATCCGCGCCAGGTCGCGGCGCAAGGCAACGAAGCGCGCCTTCAGCCGCGCGTCGCGCGCGGGCGTGGCATAGCTTTCCCACTCCCCATTGTCGCTGCTGTAGATGTTGGACGGTATCTGGGACGGATGCAGCTTGGCGGAAATGCCGTTGGCAATCGCCTGGTTTACCGCCTGGGCCCGGTCGTTCAGGTCGTTGCACAGGATGCGCATATTGGCCTGGAGTTCATAGACCGGGTTGAAATCGGTGCGGCCGCCCGACACCGCCACCCGGACATATTCGTAATAGCCCAGCCGGGCGCCGTTGTAGGACCAGCGCGCCTTGCTTTCGTCGCCGGCGGGATTGGGCTCAGTGCCCAGATACTGAACCAGCGAGAAATCGCGGATCTGCTGGTTGCGGGCAAAGACATAGCGCCCGCCGACCAGACGGCCATTGTCCCGACGCGCGCCCACCAGGCGCAGCGGCCGCCAGTTCTTCAGGCCCCAGCCCAGCGCGGCGGGGCTGCGCCCGAACTGCGCGCCATAGACGCTGCGGGTGATGGTGAAATCGGGATGGGCATCCATGTAGTGGATGCGACCTGAGGGTTCGACGCGATAGACGATGCCGATATGGGCATTGGTGTCATAGATGATGGTGCCGGGGCGGATGCTGCCCGGCTGCAGGGCTGGGGAATAGAAATCCGACGGCACGGCGCTGTCAGTTCTCGCATCGGTGCGGAAGGTGGCGGAATAGACGCTGTCGATCATCTCGCGCAGCGCGGCGGCCCCGTTTATGCCGCCGCCATTGTCGACGATGTTGGCGCGCCCGACGACCCGGTTGGAGGTGGCGCCGAAGCGCGAACCGGCCACCCCATTCACATAGGAAAAGGGCAGCCCGTTCTTCCAGGCGTAATAGGCCCGCAACAGATAGGGCAGCTTGGCGCAGTCGACATCGATGTCCAGGAAGGCGCCGTCGCTGCCGCGATAGGGATTGGCCGGATCGCGCAGGCAGCTTTGCGACGAGGAGCAGCCCGAATCCCCCAGCGCGGTGATGAAGCGGCCATAGCCGATTTCGTCCTGGGCGTCCCAGTGGTCCTTGGTGATGCGCCACGGCGCGGCCTCGGCGGCGAAGGCGCCGCAGACCGTCAGTACCAGGGCGAGAAGAAGGCCGCGCATCCGCGAAATCTAGCAGCGCAGGCCGACCAAAATTGGGCCAGATGCCCGGGCTGGTTAACGGCAGGGCTTGGGGTTGAGCAGCGGCGCCATGCGGCGGCCATCGAAGCCGGCATAGGCCCCGCCCCCTGTTCCCGTGGCCGGGTTACGGTCACGGCCCCGAAAGCCCGTCTGGGGCGCGCCGCCGGCCAGCGGCACCATGATCTCGTCGGGCACCGGCACCGGCGGGGCGCCGACATCGGCGGGAATCACGGCCTCGCCGGTGGCATCGATCCCGGCAGCCAGGTCGGCGCCGGCCATGCAGGCGGAAGGGTCTCCCCCGTCCAGCAGGGGATCGGGCTTGCCCGGATAGGTAATCCGCCCGGCCGAGGCGGTATTGGCCGCCAAAATCAGCGCCAATGCCGCGAAAGCGCGAAGCCCGAGCCTTACGTAATAATGTTGCGCGTGATTCACAGCGATAGACCCATTTATGTCGTGACAGAGCCGACGAAGCACTGTATCAAACGACCCTATAAAAGAACGTTGACCGCAAAGAACGGCCAAGTTCGGGGAGAAAAATCGCAAAGGCCGGAAGCAAAGCTTCCGGCCTTTTGTTTATTACCCCCTCCGGTCGCAGCTTTCTCTCGGCTCGCTGACGCTCACCTCGAACGCTGCGACCACCTCCCCATGCTCCGCATTGAGGGGGAGGCGGACCTGTGATTGCTTCGGGTCAGACCAAGGGGTGGGGGATGCTGGAAAAACTGTTCGGGCTGAAGGCGCAAGGAGCGACGCCCAGAAGCGAGATGGTGGCGGGCGTCACTATATTCTTCACCATGGCCTATATCCTGTTCGTCAACCCGACCATCCTGTCGGCGGCGGGCATGGACCGCGGCGCGGTGTTCATGGCCACCGCCATCTCCGCCGCCCTCACCACGGCGCTGATGGGGCTGTACGCCAACCTGCCGGTGGCGCTGGCCCCCGGCATGGGCCAGAACGCCTTCTTCGCCTTCACCGTGGTGCCGCTGCTGGCGGGCGACTGGCGGCTGGCGCTGGGCTGTGTGTTCGTGGCGGGCCTCCTGTTCGTCGCCCTCTCGGCCAGCCCGGCACGCGAATGGCTGGTGGGCGCCATTCCCCAAAGCCAGAAGCGCGCCATCGGCGCCGGCATCGGCTTCTTCCTCGCCCTGATCGGTTTCCAGGGCGCGGGCTGGGTTGTCGCCAATCCCAGCATCCTGCTCCAGCCCGGCGACCTGTCCGACCCCAAGGCGCTGATCGCGGCGGGCGCGCTGCTGCTGATCGCGGCGCTGTGGGCGCGCAAGGTCACCGGCGCGGTGCTGATCGGCATCCTGGCCGCCACGACTTGCGCGCTTGTGCTGGGGCTGCAACCGCTGCCCGCGCTGGGCGCCGCCCCGCCCTCGATCGCCCCCACCTTCTTGCAGCTGCATTTCCCCGGCGATGCCGCCGCCAGCGTGCTGACCGGCGTGGTGCTGACCTTCCTGTTCCTCAACCTGCTGGATGCGTCCGGCACCCTGATGGCCGTGGGCACGCGGGCCGGGCTGATGGAAAAGGGCAAGCTCAAGAACGGCCGCAAGGCGCTGGTGAGTGACGCCAGCGGCAGCCTGATCGGGGCTGTGCTCGGCACCTCGCCGGTCACCGCCTATATCGAAAGCGCGGCGGGCGTGGGCGGCAAGACCGGACTGGTGGCGGTGACCGTGGCGGTGCTGTTCGCCCTCGCCCTGCTGCTGGCGCCGCTGGCAGGCGCGGTTCCGGCCTATGCCACGGCCCCGGCGCTGATTTTCGTCGCCGCCCTGTTCGCCACAGAGCTGAAAGAGATCGACTGGAACGACATCACCGAAAGCCTGCCCGCCCTGGTCACGGCGCTGGCCATCCCCCTCACCTTCTCCATCGCCGAAGGCATCGGCATGGGCTTTGTCGTTTATGCTGGTATCAAGCTGCTGACGGGGCGCTGGCGGGAGATCGGCCCCGGCGTGGCGATTATCGCGGTCGCCTTCGCGGCCAAAGTAGCATTTTCAGGCTGAGTTGAAGCCGAGAGCTCTGTACAAGGCCATCGCGCCACCATTGCCAGTTTCGACTTTCAAATCCACCCATGCCGCACCGCGTTGCCGGAAAACGTGAAGGGCATTCAGCAACAATGCCGTGGCGACGCACTGACGCCGCCAGGATGGGTGAACCACCAGATCTTTCACATAGCCGGACGTCCAGCATTGCGCTACGCCGATCAGTGTTCCGGCAGAAAAGGCGGTGAAGCAGAGAGCGGGATCGTATTCGCTGTCGGCGGACAGATTCTCCCACCATTGCTCAAACGCGGGTACCGTGCCGCCGCCGTTCTCATAGCCTAGCGTCAGAAGTCCATGCACCAACGTGGCATTGGCCGACGTGAATGGAGCGAGATTTACATTCGGCGGCCAGGCAGAACTGGCGGGCGGTTCGTCCAGCAATCGGCGCAAGCGCACATGATCCATTCGGCGACTACAACTCCAGCCAACCAAAACCGATAAAGGCATAGAACACTGCCCACAGCACAAAGGCGATGCCGGTAGCCCAGATCATCTTCTTTTTCAGCATGGGATTGAGCGGCGCCCCGGTGTCCGGGTCGCGCTCCGAACCCAATCCGACCGGCAGCAAACAGAAAAGCGTGATGAACCAGATCACCACATAGGCGCTGAAGATCACGACGTAATGCAGGCCGTCCGCGATGGTCATACTTCGCTCACCAGCACCCGGGTGATGGGCTTCTTGCCCCAGGCATCATGCGCGGCGCGGCGGGCGGCGCGGCGGATATTCTCCGCCAGATTGTCCGGATCGCTGCCCTTGTTGCGGGCGATGGTGCCTTCCACCGCCTTCAGCACGGCTTCTTCCACCGCTTCGGGCATGCCTTCGCCCAGCACCACCGGATCGGCGGCGACGCGGCCCTTGTGATCCACCACCAGCGTCACCACCAGCAATCCCGCAAAACCCATGGCGCGGCGGTCCTTGGCGAGCCCATCGCCTTCCGGCACCAGCAGCCGTCCGTCCAGGTGAATGCGGCCCGCCGGCACTTCGTCGATCAGTTCGGGCCGGCCGGGGGCGAGGCGAAACATCTGGCCGTTTTCCGGCACCATGGCCTGCGGCACTTGAAGCTCACGCGCCAGCCTGGCATGGGCCATCTGGTGGCGCATTTCGCCATGCACGGGCAATGCGAGTTTGGGCCGTATCCAGCGATACATCTGGGCCAGCTCGTCGCGGCAGGGATGGCCGCTGACATGGACGAAATGGTCTTCGGCGGTCAGCAGTTCGACGCCGCGGGCCGCCAGCTTGTTCTGCATTTCGCCAATGGCCAGCTCATTGCCCGGAATGACGCGGCTGGAAAAGATCACCGCATCGCCCTGCGCCAGCTGCACATGGGGATGATTGTTGTCGGCGATGCGGGCCAGCGCGGCGCGCGGCTCGCCCTGGCTGCCGGTGCACAGATACAGCACCTTGTGCGCCGGAAGGTCCGCCACCTCGGTCTCGTCCAGCACGGTGGGAAAGTCTTTGAGGTAGCCGGTCTCGCGCGCCGCGCTGACCATCTTCTGCATCGAACGGCCGACCAGCGCGACCCGCCGGCCATGCGCGCGTGCCGCGCGGGCCACCGTGTCCAGCCGCGCGACATTGGAGGCAAAGCCCGTCACCGCCACGCGGCCCTTCAACGTGCCGATCAGCGCGGTGAGACTTTCGCGCACCTTGCTTTCCGACCCCGAACTGCCCGGCACCAGCGCGTTGGTGGAATCGCAGACCAGCGCCAGCACGCCTTCATTGCCGAGCGCTTCCAGCGCGGCCGCGTCGGTCGCCTCGCCCAGCATGGGATTGGGATCGATCTTCCAGTCGCCGGTATGGGCGACTACGCCCAGGGGCGTCCTGATCGCCAGCAGGTTGGGTTCCAGGATCGAATGGGTGATGGAGATGAAATCCAGCGTGAAGGGCCCCAGCGTGATCTGCCCGCCCACCGGCACTTCCTTGACATGAACCTTGGACGACAGCCCCGCCTCGTCCAGCTTGCCGGTGATCAACCGGGCTGTAAACGGCGTGGCATAGATCGGGCAGCGCAAGCTTGGCCACAGGGGCGCGATGGCGCCGATATGGTCCTCATGCGCATGTGTGGCGATGATGCCCAGCACATTTTCCCGCTGCTCCGCCAGGAAACGGATGTCGGGCATCAGCATGTCCACGCCCGGCAGGCTGCCTTCGCGGCCGAACAGCACACCGCAATCGACGATGATCCATTGCCGGTCATCGGGCGGGCCGAAGCCATAGGCGTTGAAATTCATGCCGATCTCGCCCGAACCGCCAAGCGGCAGGAAGACCAATTCATCCTTCGGAGAAAAACGATCCATCAGGCCTTTTTCGCCTTTTGGGCGGCGTGGATCAGCATCAGCCCGCGCATGGTCAGGTCGGGATCGTAATGGTCGATGGCCTCGGTCTGGGCGTGAAACACATTGGCGAGCCCGCCGGTGGCCACCACCGTCATCGGCGCGCCGAATTCCTCCTTGATGCGCTTCACCAGTCCCTCGATCAGGCTGATATAACCCCAGTAGAGGCCGGACTGCATCGCAGGAACCGTGTCTTTTCCGATAACGCTTTGCGCGCGCGATATCGCCACCCGGGGCAGCATGGCCGCCGCGCTGTGCAAGGCCGCGGCGGAAAGATTCACCCCCGGCGCGATCACGCCGCCTTCATAGTCGCCATTCGCCGTCACAATGTCGAAGGTCGTGGCGGTGCCGAAATCGACCACGATCAGGGCGCCCTGGTACCGCTCATGCGCCGCGATGGTGTTGACGAGCCGGTCGGCGCCGACCACTTCCGGCCGGTCGACATTGACCTTGATGCCAAGATCCAGCTCGGGGTCCCCCACCACCAGCGGCTCGCACTTGAAGTATTTTCGGCAGAGCTGGCGCAGGTCGAACAGGGCGGCCGGCACCACCGTGGCGATGATCGCTTCCGAAATGTCACTGAAGGCAAGGCCCTGGATCTGCAGCAGGGGCGAGAGTGTCCCGGCATATTCGTCGCCCGTGCGGGTCTTGTCGGTGATGGTGCGCCACTCGGCACGGACTTCTTTGCCGTCATAAACGGCGAAGACGGTGTTGGTGTTGCCGGCGTCGATGGCGAGCAGCATCAGAAAAACACCTCGCCCGCCGCGATGGCCGAAATCCGGCCCTGTTCGTTCAGCAGCAGCGCGCCGCTGGCGTCGATGCCTTCAAACACACCAAGGCGGGTTTCGTGCGGCAACCGGGCGCGGATAGGAAGGCCCAGCCCGCCGGCCCGCGCCAGCCAGGCCGTGCGCAATGTCTCAAAACCGCCGCTCATCCAGCCAGCATACCAGTGGGCGAAGCTTCTCGCGAGCAGGGTCAAGGCCTCGTCCGGCGATGGTGGACTTGCGAATTGCGCCAGCGCGGTGGCGGGGAATTCGGTGCCTTCGGGCGCGGCAGCCAGGTTGATACCGATGCCCACCGCCAGCCAGGCGCCTGTGGGGGCATCACCGGATTCCAGCAGGATGCCGGCGGCCTTTTTGCCCTCGACCAGCACGTCATTGGGCCATTTGACGGTCACAGAGGCCTTGGGCGCGACATGCGATGCCACATCGGCCACCGCCAGCGCAGCGGCGAAGGACAGTTGCCCGACCGGTCCCGGCGGCGATTGCGGGCGCAACAGCAGCGTGGCGGCGAGATTTCCAGGCAGGGTTTCCCAGCTGCGGCCGCGACGGCCACGACCCGCAGTCTGCTTTTCGGCCATGATCCACACGGGACCCGCCTCGCCCTTTTCGGCAAGACGGCGCGCTTCGCTGTTGGTGGAATCCATCTCGGCGTGACGCGCCAAGGCATAGCCCTGGGGCCAGGATATCAAGGCAGCAGCGCCTTTGCCGCCGCGTCCGCGGCATTGATCAGCGGCGACGGCGCCACCAGCAGCGCCAAGGTCACCGCGCCGGAAGCCAGCATGATCGCGGTCGAGCCGAAGGCCCGGCCCTTGTCCAGCGCCGGCGCCGGTTCCTCAAAGAACATGATGGCGGTCAGGCGCAGGTAATAGACAAGGCCCACGGTGCTGGCCAGCACGCCGATCACCGACGGCCAGATCAGGCCCGCCTCGATCGCCGACAGGAAGATGTAGAATTTGGCGACAAAACCGGCCAGCGGCGGCAGGCCCGCCAGACTGAGGAACAGCATCGAGAACAGCACCGCCAGTTTCAGGTCGGTACGCGCCAGCCCGGCGAGATCGGAAATGCTCTCCACCGACTTGCCTTCGCGGCGCATCGCCTGGATGCAGGCAAAGACACCGATATTGGTGGCGACATAGACCGCCAGATAGATCAGAACGCCGCGCACGCCCAGCGTGGTGCCAGCGGCAAGGCCCAGCAACGCATAGCCCATATGGCCGATGGAGCTGTAGGCCATCAGGCGCTTGATGTTGGTCTGCCCGATGGCGGCGACCGCGCCCAGCACCATGGAAAGGACCGAGATGAAGATGATGATCTGGCGCCACTGGGTGATCAGCTCGGGGAACGGGATCAGGATGGCGCGCAGGAACAGGCACAGCGCCGCGACCTTGGCGGCGGTGGCGAAATAGGCGGTAACCGGGGTGGGGGCGCCCTCGTACACGTCGGGCGTCCACATGTGGAACGGCACGGCGGAGACCTTGAAGGCGAGTCCCGCGATCACGAAGACGATGCCGAAAATCACCCCCAGGCTCGCTCCATTGGCGGCGGTGACCGTGGCGATGGCGGCGAATTCGACCGAACCGGTAAAGCCATAGATCAGCGAGATGCCATAGAGCAGCATGCCCGAGGACAGTGCGCCCAGGACGAAATACTTCAGGCCCGCTTCGGTGGAACGCAGACTGTCGCGGTTGAAGGACGCCAGCACATAGAGCGCCAGGGATTGCAGCTCCAGCCCCATATAGAGCGACAGGAAACTGCCCGACGACACCATCAGCATCATGCCCAGCGACGCGATCACCATCAGCACCGGCAGCTCGAAGCGCGACAGGTTAAGGCGCGTGAAATACTCTTCGGCCAGCAGGATGCTCAAGGCTGCGCCCGCCAATATCAGCAGCTTGGCGAAACGCGAGAAGCCATCGGCGATGAAGGCGTTGTTGAAGGCGGTGGCCTGTTCCGGGCCCAGCACGATCGCCACGCCCGCCGCGGCCAGAAGCGCGATACTGCCCCAGCTTATCAAGGGCGCGGTCTTCTCACCCCCGATCGCGCCCCACAGCAGCAGCGCCATGGCGCCGAGCGCCAGGATCAGTTCGGGAAGCAGGACCATCAGGTCGGCACAAATATTCACTGTGCGGCTTCCTTCTGCACGATTGCCACTTTGGGCGCGTGATGCGCCGCCAGCGCCGCCTTGTTGTCACTGATCAGCTTGGCCACTGCCGGGGTGGTGACGTCGAACACCGGCTTGGGATAGATGCCCAGCGCGATGGTGATGATGACCAGCGGCGCCAGCAGCGCGATCTCGCGCGCCGTCAGGTCCTGGATGGTCTTGAGCGACGGCTTGACCAGCGCGCCGAACACGACGCGGCGATAGAGCAGCAGCGCATAGGCCGCCGACAGGATCACGCCGGTGGCGGCGAAAATCGCGATCCAGCTATTGTGCGCGAAGGCGCCCAGCATGGTGAGGAACTCGCCGACAAAGCCGCCGGTGCCCGGCATGCCGACATTGGCCAGCGTGAACACCAGGAAGCAGGCGGCATAGAGCGGCATGCGGTTCACGAGCCCGCCATAGGCGGCGATCTCGCGGGTGTGCATCCGGTCATAGACCACGCCGACACACAGGAACAGCGCGCTCGCCACCACGCCATGGCTGAGCATCTGGAAGATACCGCCCTCGATGCCCTGATGGTTGACGGTGAAGATGCCCATGGTGACGAAGCCCATATGCGCGACCGACGAATAGGCGATCAGCTTCTTCATGTCCTCCTGCGCCAGCGCCACCAGCGAGGTGTAGATGATCGCGATCACGCTCATGGTGAAGACCATCGGGGCGAACATTTCGGTCGCCACCGGGAACATGGGAAGCGAGAACCGCAGGAAGCCGTAACCGCCCATCTTGAGCAGGATGCCCGCCAGGATGACCGAACCTGCGGTGGGCGCCTCGACATGGGCGTCCGGCAGCCAGGTATGGACCGGCCACATGGGCATCTTGACCGCGAAGCTGGCGAAGAAGGCCAGCCACAGCCAAGTCTGCATCTGGGGCGGGAAGTTGGGATTGTCCAGCAGCGCCACGATGTCGGTGGTGCCGGCGTACCAGTACATGCCCATGATGGCGAGCAGCATCAGCACCGAGCCGACAAAGGTATAGAGGAAGAACTTGAAGCTGGCATAGACGCGCCGCTTGCCGCCCCACACGCCGATGATCAGGAACATCGGGATCAGGCCGGCCTCGAACAGCACATAGAACAGCACCAGATCGAGCGCGCAGAACACGCCGATCATCATGGTTTCCAGCACCAGGAAGGCGACCATATATTCCGCGACGCGGGTTTCGATCGATTCCCAGCTGGCCAGGATGCAGAAGGGCATCAGGCCCGCTGTCAGCACCACGAACAGCATGGAAATGCCGTCCACGCCCATGTGATAGGAAATGCCGCCGCCCAGCCATTCCAGCTTTTCGACCATCTGGAAACCGGGATTGGCATTGTCGAAATTGGCCCACATCACCAGCGACAGGGCGAACACCACCGCCGTTGTGCCCTGCGCGATCCAGCGGGCGCTGTCGGGCTTGGGCATCAACAGGATGGCCAGCGCGCCCAGCAGCGGGACGAAGGTGCAAAGCGAAAGAATGGGCAGGCTCATGGCGCGCCTCCCTGGACGACGAACCATGTCGCCAACGCAACCACGCCCAGCAGCATCGCCAATGCGTAATGATAGAGATAACCGGTCTGCAGCTTGACCGCGCCACGGGTCGCATCGAGTACGCGCGCGGCAATGCCGTCCGGTCCCAGCCCGTCGATCACCGTGCCGTCGCCGCGCTTCCACAGGAAGCGGCCCAGCTTCAGCGCCGGGCGCACGAAGATCAGGTCATACAGCTCGTCGAAGTACCACTTGTTGTAGAAGAACAGGTAGATCGGGCTCTGCTTGGCCTGGATCGCCGCCGCCAACTTGGGATGCAGGATGTAATAATAATAGGCGATCAGGAAGCCGATGATGGTCACTACCAGCGGACCGAATTCGACCCACAGCGGCAGGTGGCCTTCATGGCCTTCGGGCACCACCAGCGACTCGCGCCAGAAGTGATGCGCGCCCTCGCCCAGGAAATACTGAAAGAAGACGCCGCCCGAGAACAGTGCGCCCAGCGCCAGCACGCCCAGCGGCACCAGCATCACCAGCGGCGATTCATGCACTTCGCTGAGCTTGGGGGCGTGATGCTCGTGATGGCCATGGTCATCGTCCAGCGGTTCGTCATGCGAATGGTCGTCCGCCGGCTGATGGCCGTGATCCGCCACGGCGGCATTGCCGCGATAGGGGCCGTGGAAGGTCAAGAGGAACTGGCGCCAGGCATAGAAGCTGGTCATGCCGGCGGCGAGCAGCAGCAAGGTAAAGGCATAGGAGCCGACCCCGGTATGGGCCGCGAAAGTGGAATTGATGATGGCGTCCTTGGAATAGAAGCCGGCAAACCCGACATGCAGCAGTGGGATGCCGACGCCGGTCAGCGCCAGATTGCCGATCAGCATCATCGCCCAGGTGAAGGGAATGGCCTTGGCAAGCCCGCCCATCTTTCGCATGTCCTGCTCGTGATGCATGGCGTGAATGACCGAGCCCGCGCCGAGGAACAGCAGCGCCTTGAAGAAGGCGTGGGTGAAGAGATGAAACATGGCGGCGTTGTAGGCGGCGACGCCCGCGGCGGCGAACATGTAGCCCAGCTGGCTACAGGTGGAATAAGCGATCACCCGCTTGATGTCGTTCTGGAACAGACCGACCGTGGCGGCGAAGAAGGCGGTGCTGGCGCCGACAATGGTGACGAATTGCAGCGCAAAGGGCGACAGCTCGAACATGGGCGAGCAGCGGCAGACCAGGAACACGCCCGCCGTCACCATGGTGGCGGCATGGATCAGCGCGGAAACCGGGGTGGGACCTTCCATCGCGTCCGGCAGCCAGATGTGCAGGCCCAGCTGCGCCGACTTGCCCATCGCGCCCACGAAAAGCAGCAGACAGAGGGTGGTGAGGATGTCCGGATACATGCCAGCGAATTCAAAGGTCCGGCCGACCATGGACGGGGCTGCGGCAAAGACCTCGTCGAAATCCAGCGTGCCAAACACCGTCCAGATGCCGAAGATACCCAGCGCGAAGCCGAAGTCGCCGACCCGGTTGACGATAAAGGCCTTCATGGCGGCGGCGTTGGCCGACGGCTTGGTGTACCAGAAGCCGATCAGCAGATACGAGGCCAGGCCCACCCCTTCCCAGCCGAAGAACAGCTGCAGGAAGTTGTTCGAGGTCACCAGCATCAGCATGGCGAAGGTGAACAGCGACAGATAGGAAAAGAATCGTGGCCGATGCGGATCTTCGTGCATGTAGCCAATCGAATAGAGGTGCACGAGCGATGACACACCTGTCACCACCACCAGCATCACCGCCGTGATGGAATCCACCCGCACGGTCCAGTCGGCCACGAAGCTGCCGGAATGAATCCAGGACAGGACCTGGATGATCTGGGTTTCGCCGCCGCCCAGCGCCACCTGGCCGAACGCCACCACCGACAGCGCCGCCGAGGCAAACAGCAACCCGGTGGTCACCAGCTCGCTGGCGCGCGCGCCGATCACGCGGCCCAGCAGGCCCGCGATCACACAGCCCAGAAGCGGCAGGAAGACGATGGCGGCGTACATGCTAGCCCTTCATCATGTTGACGTCCTCAACCGCGATGGTACCGCGGTTGCGGAAATAGACGACCAGGATGGCCAGGCCGATGGCGGCCTCGGCGGCCGCCACGGTCAGGATGAACAGCGCGAAGACCTGCCCCACCAGATCACCCAGATAGACCGAGAAGGCGACGAAATTGATGTTCACCGCCAGCAGGATCAGTTCCACCGACATCAGGATGATGATGATGTTCTTGCGGTTGAGAAAAATGCCCAGCACGCCGATGGTGAACAGGATCGCCGCGACGGTGAGATATTCGGTAAGACCGATAGCCATCTAGGCGCCCTCTCCCGGCTTAACGTCCACCATCTCCACCGCCGTGGCGGCGGTGCGGGCGTTCTGGTCTGAAATAACCTGGCGGCGCACGCCCGGTCTTGACCTAAGCGTCAGCACGATGGCGCCAATCATGGCGACCAGCAGCACCAGGCCGGCAATCTGGAAGTAATAGATGTAATCGGTATAGAGAATTCGCCCCAGCGCCTCGGTATTGGTGATCCCGGCGGGCGTGGCGCTGGCAAGCGCAGCCTGCGACGCCGGTTTCAGCACCCACACGCTTCCCACCATCACAAGTTCGGCCACCAGGATCAGGCCGATCAACACGCCGAAGGGCAGATACTGCAGGCTGCCGCGCTTGAGTTCGGCGAAATCGATGTCCAGCATCATCACCACGAACAGGAACAGCACGGCAACGGCGCCGACATAGACCACGATCAGGATCATCGCCAGGAATTCCGCCCCCAGCAGCACGAACAGGCCGGCAGCGTTGAAGAATGCCAGGATCAGGAATAGCACCGAATGCACGGGATTGCGCGCGGCAATGACCATGACCGCGCTAGCGATCAGGATCGCCGCAAAGAAGTAGAAGGCTATCGCTTCAAACATTCCGTTTCCCTACGCCTAACGATAAGGCGCATCCAATTCCAGATTGCGGGCGATTTCCCGCTCCCAGCGATCGCCATTCGCGAGCAGCCGGTTCTTGTCGTAGTAAAGTTCTTCGCGCGTCTCGGTGGAGAACTCGAAATTGGGGCCCTCCACGATCGCGTCCACCGGGCAGGCTTCCTGGCAGAAGCCGCAATAGATGCACTTCACCATGTCGATGTCGTAGCGGGTGGTGCGGCGTGAGCCGTCTTCGCGCGGCTCGGCCTCGATGGTGATGGCCTGGGCGGGGCAGATCGCCTCGCACAGTTTGCAGGCGATGCAGCGTTCCTCGCCATTGGCATAGCGGCGCAGCGCATGTTCGCCGCGGAAGCGGGGCGACAGCGGGCCCTTCTCGAACGGGTAGTTCAGCGTTGCCTTGGGAGCAAAGAAATAGCGCATGGTCAGGATGAAGCTCTGGATGAACTCCCAGAAGAAAATCTGACGCGCCGTGCGATCGAAGTTCATGGTCAATCCTACAGGTGCGGGCGAACGAAGAGCACCCAGCCCGCCGTCACCACCACCCACAAAAGCGACGTCGGCAGGAACACCTTCCAGCCCAGACGCATCAACTGGTCATAGCGGTAGCGCGGCACCATGGCCTTCACCATCGCGAACATGAAGAAGAAGAAACAAATCTTGATCAGGAACCAGAAGATTCCCGGAATGGCGTTCAGCGGCCAGATGTCCAGCGGCGGCAGCCAGCCGCCCAGGAACAGGATCGAGCACATCGCGCACATCAGCACGATGGCCAGATATTCGCCCAGGAAGAATAGCAGGAACGGGGTAGAGGAATATTCCACGAAAAAGCCCGCCACCAGCTCGCTTTCCGCTTCGACCAGATCGAAGGGCGGCCGGTTGGTTTCGGCCAGCGCCGAAACAAAGAAGATCGGCAGCATGGGAAACAGGATGGAAAAGACGTTCCAGCTCAGCATCGAAGCGCCGGCCTGAGCCTCCACAATCTTGGTCAGGTTCAGCGAGCCGGCAAACAGCAGCACGGTGATGATGACAAAGCCGATCGAGACTTCGTACGACACCATCTGGGCCGCGGCGCGCAAGGCCGACAGGAAGGGATATTTCGAGTTCGACGCCCAGCCGGCCATGATGATGCCGTAAACGCCCAACGACGACATCGCGAACAGGTACAGGATGCCGACATTGATGTCGGCCACCACCCAGCCCTTGTCGAGCGGCACCACCGCCCAGCCGGCAAAGGCCAACACCACGGTGACCAGCGGGGCCAGCATGAAGACGACCTTGTTGGAACCCGCCGGAATGATGACTTCCTTCAGCAGGAACTTGGTCAGGTCGGCAAAGGTCTGCAACAACCCGAACGGGCCCACCACGTTGGGACCACGGCGCATCTGCACCGCCGCCCAGATCTTGCGGTCGGCCAGCAGCAGATAGGCGATCAGCACCAGCAACACCACGTCGAAAATCAGGATCGACAGGAACTGGCTGACGAACCACGCGAAACTGTGGTTCATGCCAAGGCCGGTGAAGAGGTCGGTGAACAGCATTATTCCGCCGCCATCTTGCTGGAACCGGAAACAAACTCGCGACTGCACTGCGCCATGGTCTCGCTGGCGCGCGCCACCGGATTGGTCAGGTAGTAATCGCCAATGCCCGGCGTGACGGGGGCACTCTCCAGCGCCCCGCTCTCGCCCACCGCGCCCCAGGTCGCGGCCGACGCGTCGGCATGGACGGGCGCTTCATTCAGCGTGGCGAAATGGGGCGCCTGTTTTTCAATGGCGGCGATCAGCGCAGCGCGGTCGTCATAGGGCAGTTTCACGCCCAGTACTTCCGACAACGCCCGCAGTATGGCCCAGTCTTCCTTGGCCTCACCCGGCGGGAAGGTGGCGCGGCGACCGCGCTGCACCCGGCCCTCGAAGTTCACATACAGGCCATCTTTTTCGGTATAGGCGGCGCCGGGCAGGATCACGTCGGCATGGTGGGCCCCGGCATCGCCATGGCTACCCTGATAGACCACGAAGGCGCGGCCCAGATGGGCGACGTCGAATTCGTCGGCGCCCAGCAGATATATAAAGTCGATCTCGCCCTCTGGGCGCCGTCGACGATGCCGGCCACGTCACGGCCATTGGTGCCCGGCACAAAGCCCAGGTCCAGTGCAGCCACGCGTGACGCGGCGGTGTGCAGGATGTTGAAACCATTCCAGCCGCCTTCGGCAGCCGAGCCCGCCGGGCCGATCATGCCGCTGTCGCCGGCGATCTTGGCTGCCAGCTTCAGAATGGCCGCGCCGTCCCTGCGAGTCAGCACGCCAGAACCCAGCACGATCATAGGACGCTTGGCGTCAGCCAGTGTCTTGGCGAAGGCGTGGCTGCCGCTGGCGATCTGTTCCAGTACCGCAATGTCGGTGCCAAGCTGTTCCGCCGGATAGGTCAGGTCCACCGCCGGACCGATATTCGCCACCTTTACCCCGCTGGCCAGCCAGGCCTTGCGGATGCGCGCGTTCAGCACCGGCGCGTCCCAGCGCGGATTGGCACCCACCAAAAGAATGGCATCGGCGGCTTCCACACCGGCGATGGTCGAATTGAACAGATAGGTCTGGCGCGGACCGGCCGTGATCTTCGCGCCATCCTGGCGGCAATCGATATTGGCGACGCGCAAGGCGCCCATCAGATCCTTCAGCGCCTTGATCTCTTCCGCCGCAGCCAGATCACCGACAATGGCGGCCATGCGGTCGGGCGCGGTGTCTTTCACCTTGGCGGCGATGGCGGCAAAGGCTTCAGCCCAGCTCGTCGGCTTCAGCTTGCCGCCGATGCGGACATAGGGCCGGTCGAGGCGCTGGCGTGAAAGCCCGTCACAAGCATGGCGCGCCTTGTCGGAAATCCATTCCTCGTTGATCTCTTCGTTCAGGCGCGGCAGCACCCGCATCACCTGGGGCCCGCGCGTATCGACGCGGATGTTGCAGCCCTGCGCGTCCATCACGTCGACGCTTTCGGTCTTGCGCAGCTCCCACGGGCGGGCATTAAAGGCATAGGGCTTGGAGGTCAGCGCGCCGACCGGGCACAGGTCCACCACATTGCCGGACAGTTCAGACGCGAACGCTTTCTCCAGATAGGTCGTGATTTCCATATCCTCGCCGCGACCCGTCGCGCCCAGGTCCGGCACGCCCGCCACTTCGGTGGCGAAGCGCACGCAACGGGTGCACTGGATGCAGCGGGTCATGATGGTCTTGACCAGCGGGCCCATATACTTGTCTTCGACGGCGCGCTTGTTCTCGTTGAAGCGGTGGAAGGCGGCGCGGCCATAGCCCATCGCCTGATCCTGCAGGTCGCACTCGCCGCCCTGGTCGCAGATCGGGCAATCCAGCGGATGGTTGATCAGCAGGAATTCCATTACGCCTTCGCGCGCCTTGCGGGCGTAAGGGCTGGTCGTGTTGATCTTGGCCGGCGTGCCGTCCTTGTTGGGGAAGATATCCTTGACCTGCAGCGCGCAGGAGGCCTGCGGCTTGGGCGCGCCCACCCATTCCACCAGGCACATGCGGCAATTGCCGGCGACCGACAGGCGCTCATGGAAACAGAAGCGCGGAATTTCCGCGCCGGCCTGTTCGCAGGCCTGCAGCAGGGTCAGCGTTTCTTCCGCCTCGATTTCCTTGCCGTCAACGATCAGCTTGCGCGTGGCCATGGCTTACTCCGCCGCCATTTTCGAGAAAGCGGCAATGCGCGCTTCGATTTCCGGGCGGAAATGCCGGATCAGGCCCTGGATCGGCCAGGCCGCCGCATCGCCCAGGGCGCAGATGGTATGGCCTTCGATTTCTTTGCTGACTTCTTGCAACAGGTCGATCTCGGACACCTGGGCATCACCCTTCACCATGCGGGTCATCACGCGCCACATCCAGCCCGTGCCTTCCCGGCAGGGCGTGCACTGGCCGCAGCTTTCATGCTTGTAGAAATAGGCCAACCGCTGGATCGCCTTGATCACGTCGGTGGACTTGTCCATCACGATCACGGCGGCGGTACCAAGGCCGGTCTGCACCGCCTTCAGGCTGTCGAAGTCCATCAATATGTCGTCGCAGGTGGCCTTGGGCATCAGCGGCACCGAGGCGCCGCCCGGAATGACCGCCAGCAGATTGTCCCAACCACCACGCACGCCGCCGGCGTGCCGGTCGATCAGTTCGCGCAGCGGAATGCCCATTTCCTCTTCGACATTGCAAGGCTTGTTCACATGGCCCGAGATGCAGAACACCTTGGTGCCGGTATTGTTGGGACGGCCGATGCCCGCGAACCATTCGGCGCCGCGCCGGATGATGGTCGGCGCCACCGCGATGCTTTCGACATTGTTGACGGTGGTGGGGCAGCCATAGAGGCCGACATTGGCCGGGAACGGCGGCTTGAGGCGCGGCTGGCCTTTTTTGCCTTCCAGGCTTTCGAGCAGCGCGGTTTCCTCGCCGCAGATATAGGCCCCTGCCCCGTGATGGACGTAAAGGTCGAAGTCCCAGCCATGGATGTTGTTCTTGCCGATCAGCTTGGCGGCATAGGCTTCATCGACGGCGCGCTGCAGCGCCTCGCGCTCACGGATGAATTCGCCGCGCACATAGATGTAACAGGCATTCGCCCGCATCGCGAAGCTGGCGACCAGGCAACCCTCGACCAGCGTATGCGGATCGTGACGCATGATGTCGCGATCCTTGCAGGTGCCCGGCTCGGATTCGTCGGCGTTCACGACCAGATAGTGCGGACGCTCCTTCACTTCCTTGGGCATGAAGGACCATTTCAGGCCAGTGGGGAACCCCGCGCCGCCGCGGCCGCGCAGGCCGGACTTCTTCATGATGTCGATGATGCCGTCCGGGCCGAGCGCCAGGATGGACTTGGTATTGTCCCACTGGCCGCGCTTCTTGGCGGCTTCCAGACCGGGGTCCTGCAGGCCGTAGAGATTGGTGAAAATGCGATCCTTGTCGGCGAGCATCAGGTGGCGGCTCCCGGCGGTTTCTGCTTGGGCGATTCACGATCGCTGGCGGCCTTGGTCGGCTTCTTGGCGTCGGCGTCGGTGTTGGCGGGCTGCGGCGGCGCCGGCGGTTCGACCTTGTACTTGCCGATCATCGAACCGTCATACAGCGAAGCATCGGTCAGGCTGGTCGCGCCGCCTTCCGGCTCGGAGGAGCGGCGGGCATTCTGGGGGCCCGGCTTGAGAGCCTTGCCAGCGCGCAGGTCGGCGATCATCTTTTCGGTGATGGGACCATCAATATCTTCATAGAAGTCGCTGCCGATCTGCAGCATCGGCGCATTCACGCAGGCGCCCAGGCATTCCACTTCCATCCAGCTGAACTTGCCGTCCGCCGAAACCGTGTGGGGGTGGGGATGGATATGCTTCTTGCAGGCATCGACCACGGCGTCCGAGCCGCGCAGCCAGCAGGGCGTGGTGGTGCAGACCTGCACCAGATGGGTGCCGACCGGCTGCAGGTTGAACATGGTGTAGAAAGTCGCCACCTCCAGCACCCGGATGAAGGGCATGTTCAACATCCTGGCGATGCTTTCGACCATCGGATGGCTGACCCAGCCTTCCTGTTCCTGCCCGCGCCACAGCAGCGAGATCACCGCGCTGGCCTGCCTACCTTGCGGATACTTCACGATTGTATCGCGCGCCCACGCCGCATTTTCCGCGTTGAACGCGAAACTTGCGGGCTGGACGTCCGGCGGTGCGAGGCGGCGAAGCGACATGGGCCTACTTTGCGAAATCGACGCGGGCAATCAGCCCGCCCGTAAAGGTGTAGATGGCGATGATCTCGAACTGCTCGCCGCCCGGCTTGCGGATCACCAGCTCGTGATCCACCACCGTGTTGCCGACGGCGACACGATTGAGCAGTTCGGCCTTGTTCTCAGGAAACTGGGCGAAGGCCTTGGCATAGCGCGCCCTGATGGCCTCGCGGCTGGTTTCGGTCGGCGTGCCGTTCAGGCCCGACACGACGCAGTCTTCGGTAAAGTACGAAACGTACTTTTCCAGGTCCTGGGCGTTGTAGGCATCCAGCTGCGCAGTTGCGACGTCGATATTACTCACCGGTCCACCTCGCCAAACACGATATCGAGGCTGCCGAGGATCGCCGAGACGTCCGCCAGCATGTGGCCTTTGCACATGTAATCCATCGCCTGCAGGTGCACGAAGCTGGGCGCGCGGATCTTGCAGCGGTAAGGCTTGTTGGTGCCGTCGGCTACCAGATAGACGCCGAATTCGCCCTTGGGTGCTTCCACCGCGGCATAGGTCTCGCCCGCCGGCACATGGAAGCCTTCGGTGTAGAGCTTGAAGTGATGGATCAGGGCTTCCATCGAGGTCTTCATTTCGCCGCGGCGGGGCGGCACCACCTTGCTGTCGGCACTGACCACCGGGCCGGCCGGCATCTTCTCGATGCACTGGCGCATGATCTTGGTGGATTCGCGCATCTCTTCCATGCGCATCACATAGCGGTCGTAATTGTCGCCGTTCTTGCCGATCGGAATCTGGAAATCGAGTTCGTTGTAGCACTCGTAAGGCTGGCTGCGGCGCAGGTCCCACTTCACACCGGTAGAACGCAGCATCACGCCCGACATGCCCCACATCTCCGCCTCGGCGCGGGTGACCACGCCAATATCGACATTGCGCTGCTTGAAGATGCGGTTTTCGGTCAGCAGGCCTTCGATGTCGTCCAGCACAGTGACGAAGTGGTCGCAGAACTTCAGAATGTCCTCGGCCAGGCCGGGCGGCATGTCCTGATGCACCCCGCCGGCGCGGAAATAGGCGGCATGCATGCGGCTGCCGGAGATGCGCTCATAGAACACCATCAGCTTTTCGCGCTCTTCAAAGCCCCATAGCGGCGGGGTGAGCGCGCCCACGTCCATCGCCTGGGTGGTGACGTTGAGCAGATGGTTCAGCAAACGGCCGATTTCGGAAAACAGCACGCGGATATACTGGCCGCGCTTGGGCACTTCCATGCCGATCAGCTTTTCGATCGCCAGACAGAAGGCATGTTCCTGATTCATCGGCGCGACGTAATCGAGCCGGTCGAAATAGGGGATGGCCTGCAGATAGGTCTTGTGCTCGATCAGCTTCTCGGTACCGCGATGCAAGAGGCCGATATGCGGATCGACGCGGGTGACGATTTCGCCGTCCAGGTCCAGGATCAGGCGCAGCACGCCGTGCGCGGCCGGATGCTGCGGCCCGAAATTGATCGTCAGCTGCGGATCGTCACTGATATGACCCTGCTTGGCGTCCAAAGTAACGCTTGTCATGGCTTTTTCCCCGGATCGCCGGAGGTTGCGTTCGGCGCCATGGCGGCCTTTTCATCGCCAGGAAGAATATGCGGCGCACCTTCCCAGGGGCTCATGAAATCGAAGTCGCGGAATTCCTGCACCAGCTGTACCGGCTGATAGACCACGCGCTTGAGCTCGTCGTCATAACGCAGCTCGACAAAGCCGGTGAGCGGGAAGTCCTTGCGCAGGGGATAACCCGAAAAACCGTAATCGGTGAGGATGCGGCGCATGTCGGGATGATCGGCGAAGGGGATGCCATACATGTCGAAGGCTTCGCGCTCGAACCAGCCGGCGGCGGGATAGACGCCGATGATGGAGGCGATGCTCTCGCCCTCCCCCACCTGCGTCTTGACGCGGATGCGCGTATTATTGGTCAGCGACAACAGGTGATAGACGACGTCAAATCGCTTGGCGCGCTGCGGCCAGTCATTGCCGCACAGGTCCACCAGGATTTTGAAGTCACCCGCATTGTGCAGATGGACCATCACCTTGAGGATGTCGGCGGCACTCACGTCCAGCGTAAGCTCGCCGCGCGCGATCGCAACGCCCGTGACCGCGCCGCCCAGTGCCGCTTTGATGTTTTCGCCCGTTTGCGCCAGATCGGTCATGATCAGCGCTCGATGGTGCCGGTGCGGCGGATTTTCCGCTGCAGCAGCAGGATGCCATAGACCAGCGCTTCGGCGGTGGGCGGACAGCCCGGCACGTAAATGTCCACCGGCACGATACGGTCACAGCCGCGCACCACGGCATAGGAATAATGATAATAGCCGCCGCCATTGGCGCAGCTGCCCATGGAGATGACATAGCGCGGCTCGGGCATCTGGTCGTAGACCTTGCGCAGCGCCGGGGCCATCTTGTTGGTCAGGGTACCGGCGACGATCATCACGTCGCTCTGGCGCGGTGAAGCGCGCGGCGCGATGCCGAAACGCTCGAGATCGTAACGCGGCATCGAAGCCTGCATCATTTCAACAGCGCAGCAGGCCAGACCAAAGGTCATCCACATCAAGGAGCCGGTGCGCGCCCAGTTCACCAACGCTTCGGAGCTGGTGAGCAGAAAGCCCTTATCGGCCATCTCGGCCTGCAGCGCCTTGAAATAGGGATCGTTGTCGGTGATGGAGGCGGCACCGCCTTCAACGCCAGCGCGTGCGGCAGTACCTTGCGGGGTCAGGATCACTCCCATTCGAGCGCGCCCTTCTTCCATTCATAGATAAAGCCGACGGTCAGAACGCCCAGGAACGCCATCATGGACCAGAAGCCAAAGACGCCCGTAGTGCCCAGAGTGATCGCCCAGGGAAACAGGAAGGCCACTTCCAGGTCGAATATGATGAACAGGATAGCGACCAAATAGAACCGCACATCGAACTTCATGCGGGCGTCGCCAAAAGCCGGGAAGCCGCATTCGTAAGCCGAAAGCTTTTCAGGGTCCGGCTTGGAGGGCGCCACGATCAGCGGAATCACGATCAGCGCACCGCCCAGAACGGCCGCCAGCCCGATAAAAATCAGGATCGGCAGGTATTCCAGCAGCAAAGCTTCCATACACATACCCCGCGGTCCGTGCCCCAGCGTACAAGACGCCCCCAAACGGCCAGACCAGTGCTATTTCGCGCTGCAGTACAGCAACCGCGCTAGGCGGGGTTTAACGGAAGATTCGCCGCAGAAAAACAGGAAAATTCGCCACTTTTGGGCGCAGGAAAGAAGGCAGTGGAAACAGAGCGCGTTGTTGCGACCCGTTCTTAAATACTGGCCATTTTCTGGAAGAGTTGGGCTAGCGGCAGCGTAGCCAACGCGGAGCGGCGGCCAGCGGCCCAAGGCCGCGCCACCAAAAAATAACAGCCATTTTCTGGAAGAAAATGGCGGGAGCGACGGGCCTCGAACCCGCGACCTTCGGCGTGACAGGCCGACACTCTAACCAACTGAGCTACGCCCCCGCATACGCTCCTGAAGATGAGGCGCGCGAAGGGGGCCGATGTAGGGGAGCCCCCCTGCCAAGTCAAGCAAATCGCCCGCTATTGGGCCGCCGGCGGCGGCATGTCGTCAGGTTCCCCGGCGGCCGGCGGCGTGGCGGGGCGCACGCCCCGTTCCAGCGGCGTTAACCGGGCGTCGCGGTTGCGGTCCAGCTGGTCGAACAGCGAATAGGGGGCGGCGGTAAACTCGGTGTAGTTGATACAGCCGTCCTGGCTCCAGTCCATCAGCGGCGTGGCGGTGGACTGGTCGGCATCGACGCGGCTCTGATTGATGTCGGCGACCTGATCGCCATCCAGGCAGCCATTGCGCTTTACATCATGGGCCGCGAACTCAGCGCGCAAGCCCGCGATCAGCTCATCGCGCGTCACAATGCCGTCCTTGCTGGCGTCGAATGTGAGCAGCATGGCGGACGGACCGCCGCGAAAATTCTCATCGCGCGGCTTTTCCGCCGGCCGCATCCAGGGCGGCGGCTGGTTGCGGCCTGAACTGCAGGCGGTGGTCAAAAGAACCATGCCGATCAGGGCTAAAAGAGAAATGCGCAAGAGCCATTCCCTGTCTTTGGTGGGCGGTGACGGGATCGAACCGCCGACCCTATCGGTGTAAACGATACGCTCTACCGCTGAGCTAACCGCCCGGAAGGCTGCTCTTAGCATACCCTGCAATGAAAATGGCGACCGCGAGACACGGCCGCCATTCATTTTGTGCTAAATTCCCTTCCCTCGGCGCTGGACGCGCCATCGCCGGGATGAACACGCCGCTTTGGCGGCGTGTCAGTTCAGCGAGTCCTTGAGCTGCTTGCCGGCGCGGAAGCGCGGCTGCTTGGACGGCTTGATGGTGATTTCCTCGCCGGTCTGGGGATTGCGGCCCTTGCCGCCCGCCCGGGTCGCCACCACGAATACGCCAAAACCGGTGAGACGGACTTCGTCCCCCGCCTTCAACGAGGCGGCGATCAGGTCGAACACGCCATCCACTGCCTTGGCAGCGTCATTCTTGGCCAGGCCGGTTGTGTCCGAAAGCTTCTGGATGAGATCGTTCTTGTTCACGGATGGCTCCTTTTCCTTTGGTCGCCCCGGCGAAACCCGGCGCTCCTCACGCGATTCTTTTCCCGTAGCAGGACTCTAGGGGGGGGACTTGCACCCCGTAAAGCTGAAAAGTCGCGGAATCGGGGGATTTTTGGCTTGAATCAACAAAGAAAAGGGCCCGGAAGCTGCCTTCCGGGCCCTGATCTGTACCTTGATTAGTGCGTAACGACCGGATCGTCGTCCTCGGCGAGCGGCAGGGTCGTGGCCACTTCGGGCTCGACCCAATCGATCGCCTCTGGCTGGCGGGTCAACGCAACCGCCAGCACCTCGCCCATGGTGGCGACCGGAACGATGGTCAGACCTGCCTTCACATTGTCGGGAACCTCGGCGAGATCCTTCTCATTGTCCTTGGGGATGATCACGGTGGTGATCCCGGCCCGCAAGGCAGCAAGCAGTTTCTCCTTCAGGCCGCCGATGGGCAGCGCCCGTCCGCGCAGGGTCACTTCGCCGGTCATCGCCACATCGCGGCGGATCGGAATACCGGTGATCACCGAAATGATCGACGTGGCCATGGCCAGACCCGCGCTGGGGCCGTCCTTGGGCGTGGCGCCTTCGGGGACGTGGACGTGGATGTCGATCTTGTCGAACAGCGGCGGCTTGATACCGAAGCTGGTCGCCTTGGAACGGACATAGGACCGCGCTGCGTCGATCGACTCCTTCATCACATCGCCCAGCTTGCCGGTGGCCTGGAAACGCCCCTTGCCCGGCAGCATCACCGACTCGATGGTGAGCGTCTCGCCGCCGACTTCCGTCCAGGCCAGGCCGGTAACGACCCCGACCTGATCCTCGCCTTCCATCTCGCCAAAGCGATGACGGCGCACGCCGGCATAGGTGCCCAGATTGTCCGCCGTGATTTCCAGCGTTTTGGTCTTCTTGGAGAGGATTTCCTTCACCGCCTTGCGCGTCAGGTTGGCGATCTCGCGCTCCAGATTGCGCACGCCCGCCTCGCGGCTGTAGTAGCGGATCAGGTCGCGGATGCCCTCGTCCGTGATCTTCCACTCGTCATCCTTCAGCCCATGCGACTTCATCTGCTTGGGGATCAGGTGGCGCCTGGCGATCTGGATCTTCTCATCCTCGGTGTAGCCGGGAATGCGGATGATCTCCATGCGGTCCATCAGCGGCTGCGGCATGTGCAGACTGTTGGCCGTGGTGACGAACATCACGTCCGAAAGATCGAAATCGACCTCGAGATAGTGATCGTTGAAGGTCGCATTCTGTTCGGGATCAAGGACCTCCAGCAGCGCCGACGACGGATCGCCGCGATAATCCGCGCCCAGCTTGTCGATCTCATCCAGCAGAAAGAGCGGATTGCTGGTCTTGGCCTTCTTCATCGACTGGATGATCTTGCCGGGCATCGAGCCGATATAGGTCCGCCGGTGACCGCGGATTTCCGCTTCATCGCGCATCCCGCCCAGGCTCATGCGGACATATTCGCGGCCCGTCGCCTTGGCGATCGAGCGGGCGAGTGAGGTCTTGCCCACGCCTGGGGGGCCAACCAGGCACAGGATCGGTCCCTTCATCTTGCCGACGCGCTGCTGCACGGCGAGATATTCCAGGATACGCTCCTTGACCTTTTCCAGGCCGAAATGATCGTCGTTCAGCACCAGCTCGGCGGCGACGATGTCGCGCTTGACCTTGCTCTTCTTGCCCCACGGCAGGGACAGCAGCCAGTCGAGATAGTTGCGCACCACGGTGGCTTCCGCCGACATGGGAGACATGGAACGCAGTTTCTTGACCTCGGCATGCGCCTTTTCGCGCGCTTCCTTGGACAGTTTGGCCTTGCGGATGCGCTCTTCCAGTTCGTTCATCTCGTCGCGGCCTTCCTCGCCTTCGCCGAGTTCCTTCTGGATCGCCTTCAACTGCTCGTTCAGATAATATTCGCGCTGGGTCTTCTCCATCTGGCGCTTGACGCGGCTGCGGATTTTGCGCTCGACCTGGAGCACGCCGATTTCCGCTTCGATCAGCGACAGGATCTTTTCCAGCCGGTCGGTGGTGCTGAAGGTTTCCAGCAGCGCCTGACGTTCCCCGATCTTGACCGACAGATGCGAGGCGACGGTGTCGGCCAGCTTGGCCGCATCATCGATCTGCGCCACCGCGGCCAGCGTCTCGGACGGGATTTTCTTGTTGAGCTTGATGTACTGCTCGAAATTGGCCTTCACCGTGCGCATCAGCGCTTCGGATTCCTGAACCGCGGCGGGTTCTTCCGCAATCTTCTCGACCGTGGCCTGGAAGAAATCGCTGCGCGGCGAAAAGCCGGTGACGCGGGCGCGCGCCTTGCCTTCGACCAAGACGCGCACGGTCTGATCGGGCAGCTTCAGAAGCTGCAGCACGGTGGCCAGGGTGCCGATGGTGTGCAGGCCTTCCGCGGTGGGATCATCCTCAGCCGCGTTCTTCTGGGTCAGAAGCAGGATCTGCTTCTCGTCATTCATCACTTCCTCAAGCGCGCGGACGGATTTCTCCCGGCCCACGAACAAAGGAACGATCATGTGGGGGAAAACCACGATATCGCGCAGCGGCAGGACCGGCGCGCTGCCCGGGTCCTTGGCCTCAACTTTGTCTTTGGTCTCGACTTTCTTGGTGGCGTCATCCGCCATGCTGTGTACTCCTGCCGGATCAACCCGGCGCAATTGGCTCCCCACCTGGGCAAGCCTTGAACGAAGCCGAACGGGGCGACTCCGGATACTGTAAAGTGGCCCCCCTAATTGGGGGTTTCAAGGCGGCGTAAGGGCTTAACCGGGGCAAGTTCCCAGTTCCTCACAAAAACCCGCGCGCAAGGCCCCATTTTCGCCCCCGTGCGGCGAATTTGCCCCCGGGCCGCCCCCGTGGCTATCGTTTCGAAAACCATAAATCGAGGAACCTGATGCTTGACCGCCGCGCCTTCACCGCCCTGTTTGGCGCCACGCTGGCCACACCGGCGCGCGCGGCAGGCGGCACCCTGCCCTTTTACGCCAGCGTCGGGCCCGAACTGTTCTGGTATGGGCTGGACGAAGACACCGCCCAGCTGAGGCGGATGGGCAGCGTGCGGCTACCGGCCAATGTGCAATATGCCTGGCCCGATCCGGCCGGCTTCGGCTTTCTCTATGTCGCAGCCAGCAGCAACCAGCCCGGTGCGGACGATCACTGTGTGCAGGCTTTTTATGTTGGTGCTGCCGGCGCGCTGACCCCATCAGGCCCGCTGGTGAAACTGCGCCAGCGCCCGGTGCATATCACGGTGGACGCGGCCTGCCGCTTCCTGGTCACCGCCTACAACCTGCCCTCTGCCATCAGCGTCCACCGCATTGGCCGCGACGGCAGCATCGGCGAAGAGATCGCCCAACCCGCGCTCGATACCGGCATTTACGGCCATCAGGTGCGCTTCACCCCTTCGGGGCGCAGCGTGGTGCTGGTGGCGCGCGGCAACGATGCCCGCCCCGGCCAACCCGAAGACCCGGGCGCACTGAAGGTGTTCGGCTTTGATGACGGCAAGCTTTCCAATCTTCAGTCGCTGGCGCCGGGCGGCAACGGCCTTGGCTTTGGCGCCCGCCATGTGGATTTCAGCAAGCGATACTGTTTCGTGTCGATCGAGCGGCAGAATGCGATCGGCGTTTACGGCCTGGAGTCCGGCGGCAGACTCAGCGCCGAACCGCTATTCATCAAGAATGCGCTGGTGGATCCCGATGCCAAAGCGAAATATCCCGGCCAGGGCGCCGGGCCGATCCATGTCCACCCCGGGGGGCGCTTCGTCTACCAGACCAACCGTGGCGCAGGGACAGTGGATTATAACGGCCAGCGCGTTTCCAACGGCGGCGAGAACAATATCGTCGTATGGCAGATCAATCCGGCCACGGGCGAACCCACCCGCATCCAGAACATCGACAGCCATGGCTATGAGGTTCGCACCTTTGTCATCACGCCGGACGGCAACCATCTGATCGCCGCCAGCCAGACGGCCATGCTGGTGCGCGACGGCGCCAATGTCAGGCCGGTGGCTGCGGGACTGTCGGCTTACCGGATCGGCGGCGACGGCAAGCTCACATTCCTGCGCAAGCTGGATGTCGACACATCCGGCGGAACGCAGTTCTGGTCAGGATTGCTCACCATGGCCTAACGCAGAGATTTTGGCCGCTGAGCAGGAGCGCGCGCGGAGCGTGCTTTAAGCACGTGAGCACGCGCGACGCACTCAGCGGTCAAAAGATCAAGTTAGGAAGCGGACTTCTGCGCTTCGGCTTTGTCCGAATAGGTATAGAGCGGACGCGCCTTGCCTTCGACGACATCGCTGGTGATCACCACCTCCTGCACGCCCGTCAGGGTCGGCAGTTCGAACATGGTTTCCAGCAGGATGCCTTCGAGGATGGACCGCAGGCCGCGGGCGCCGGTCTTGCGCAGGATCGCGCGCTTGGCGATGGAATGCAGCGCCTCTTCCTGGAAGCGCAGCTTGACGCCTTCCATCTCGAACATGCGCATATACTGCTTGGCCAGCGCGTTCTTGGGACGGGTGAGGATTTCGATCAGCGCCTGTTCCTGCAGATCGCCAAGGGTGGCGAGAACCGGCAAACGGCCGATGAATTCCGGGATCAGGCCGAACTTCAGCATGTCTTCCGGCTCGACTTCGCGCAGCAACTCGCCTGTGCCGCGTTCGTCCGGCCCCTTGGGATTGGAGCCGAAGCCCATGGAAGAACCCTGGGTGCGCTGGGCGATGATCTTGTCCAGGCCGGCAAAGGCGCCGCCGCAAATAAAGAGAATGTTGGTCGTGTCCACCTGCAGGAATTCCTGCTGGGGATGCTTGCGGCCGCCCTGCGGCGGCACGCTGGCGACGGTGCCTTCCATGATCTTGAGCAGGGCCTGCTGCACGCCTTCACCCGACACGTCGCGGGTGATGGACGGGTTGTCGGACTTGCGCGAAATCTTGTCGACTTCGTCGATATAGACGATGCCGCGCTGGGCGCGTTCGACATTGTAGTCGGCGGCCTGCAGCAGCTTGAGGATGATGTTCTCGACGTCTTCACCGACATAACCGGCTTCGGTCAGGGTGGTGGCGTCGGCCATGGTGAAGGGCACATCCAGGATGCGCGCCAGCGTCTGGGCCAGCAGCGTCTTGCCGCAGCCGGTGGGGCCAATCAGCATGATGTTGGACTTGGCCAGCTCGACGTCGCCGTTTTTTCCCGAGCTGTTGATGCGCTTGTAATGGTTGTGGACGGCGACCGACAGCACCTTCTTGGCGTGCGCCTGGCCGACGACGTAATCGTCCAGCACCTTGAAGATTTCCTGGGGCGTGGGCACGCCCTCCTTGGACTTCATGAAGGAGGTCTTGTTCTCCTCCCGGATGATTTCCATGCAGAGCTCGACGCATTCATCGCAGATGAACACCGTCGGGCCCGCAATGAGCTTGCGCACCTCGTGCTGGCTCTTGCCGCAAAAGGAACAGTAGAGCGTGTTCTTGGACTCGCCGCCGCTAGCATTGCTCATCGTCTTCCACCGGGCCCTTTCGACCCTTTTTAGCCCTTGCAGGGGGCTGGTACAGCTTCAGCCTAACCGGGCCATGCTGCTTTGCACAATGCGGGGGAACACCGAAGCACCCCGCTTCCCACATTCGACCATGCTAAGGCCGATGGGATCAAGATTTGTTTAATCCGGTAAAAGGCCGAATCTCCTTGGAATCCCGGAACTTTAGCCGGAAATCCACCTATGGGGTGGGGGACTCGGTCTCCGGCCGGCGTTCCATGACCTGATCGATCAGGCCGAAAGCCTTGGCTTCCTCACCAGTCAGATAGGTATCCCGGTCCAGCATCTTTTCAATGGCTTCCACGGTCTGGCCGGTATGCTTGGCATAGATCTCGTTCAGCCGCTTCTTGAGTTTGACGATCTCCTGGGCGTGGCGGGCGATGTCCGCCGCCTGGCCATAAAAGGACGCCGAAGGCTGGTGCACCATCACCCGAGCATTGGGCAGGGCGTAGCGATGGCCTTTCATGCCCGAACACAGCAGCAAGCTGCCCATCGAGGCGGCCTGGCCGATGCAATAGGTGTGAATAGAGGGGCGGATGTACTGCATGGTGTCATAGATCGCCATGCCCGCCGTCACCAACCCGCCCGGCGAGTTGATGTACATATGGATTTCCTTCTTGGGGTTTTCGGCCTCAAGAAACAGAAGCTGGGCGGTCATCAGGCTGGCGCCGTAATCCTCGATCGGTCCGGTGACGAAGATCAGCCGTTCCTTGAGGAGGCGCGAATAGATGTCGTAAGCGCGCTCGCCGCGGGCGGTCTGCTCGACCACCATTGGTACCAGCGTGTTGTTGTAGAATTCGGTCGGATTCGACATCGAAAATGCGCCCTTTGATTCGTCGGCAGACAGTAGCCGGAAAATCCTCCGGCCACGCTTAATATAGCGTTGCTTTTGCCAATTGCGAGGCGGGGCGACCGTAAAGGCTTAGGCCTTGGTCGGCTCGTCCTCGGGATCGGCAAACAGGGTTTCCTTGTCCACCTTGCGCTCATTGACCGTGGCGAGTTCCGCGATGAAGTCCACCACCTTGTCCTCGAACAAGGGCGCGCGGATCTCGGCCTGGGCCTGCGGATTGTTGGCGTAGAACTGGAACACCTGCTGCTCCTGGCCGGGGAACTGGCGCGCGCGGGCCATGATGGCGCGCTGCACTTCGTCGCCGGCAACGCTGATGCCGTTCTGCTCACCCAGCTTGCCCAGCACCAGGCCCAGGCGGACCCGGCGTTCGGCGATCTTGCGGTATTCGGCCTTGAGTTCGTCTTCGGTCTTGCCTTCGTCGGCGGCGGTCTTGCCTTCGCGCTTCAGTTCTTCCTCGACCTGGGCCCAGATATTGGCGAACTCATGGTCCACCATGGCGGGCGGCAGCGGGAAATCATGGGCATTGTCCAGGGCGTCCAGCACGCGGCGTTTCAGATGCAGGCGTCCGGCGGCCTTGAAATCGCTGGTCAGCTGTTCGCGGACGCGATCCTTCAAGGTGGCGAGATCGTCCAGGCCGAGCTTCTTGGCCAGTTCATCATCGATTTTGGTATCTTCCGGCACCTTCACTTCCTTGACGGTGACGGCAAAGACAGCATCTTTGCCCGCCATTTCGGGCGCGTGATATTCGGTCGGGAAGGTCACCTTCACATCGCGGCTTTCGCCGGCCTTGGCGCCGATCAACTGGTCTTCAAACCCGGGAATGAAGGTGCCGGTGCCCAGGGTGAGGCTGAAATCGCTGCCCTTGCCGCCATCGAACGGAACGCCGTCGACACTGCCCTCATAATCGATCACCGCCAGGTCGTCCTTGGCGGCCGGGCCGTCCTTGGTGACATGGTTGCGGACATTCTTTGCCAGACGATCCAGCGCTTCATTCACATCGGCGTCTGCGACGTCGGTGGTCAGGCGCTCCACCGTCAGCTTGGACGGATCGGTGACTTCGAACTCGGGCATCAGGTCGACGATGACCTTGAAGGTGAGATCGGACTTGCCGTCTACCACATCCTCGACGCTGCCGACCGGCTCGACGCGGGGCTGCAAGGCGGGCTTGAGCTTGTTGTCGGCGATGGCCTTCTGGCTGCCTTCATTGACGGCGGCCTCGACCACTTCGCCCATGATGGACTTGCCGAACTGCTTCTTGAGGAAGGAGACGGGGGCCTTGCCGGGACGGAAACCCTTGAGGTTCATCTTGGGCTTCATTTCCTCCAGCCGGGCATTGACGCGGCTGTCCAGCTCACTGGCCGGCACGGTGACCGTGAACTGCTTGTGCAAGTCCTGGGAAACCGTCTCGCTGATCTGCATTTCGAACGTCCTACTCATCTCTTTTGGGAACTGGTGCGGGCAGAGGGACTTGAACCCCCACGACTTTCGTCACTGGAACCTAAATCCAGCGCGTCTACCAGTTCCGCCATGTCCGCGTTGAAGCGGGCCCCTATAGCAGGGGATTCTGGGGGTTGCTAGGCCCGCCCGCCCATGGGGCGCAGGTAGGTCGCGACGTCCCAATAGCGGCCGAATTTCCGGCCCACTTCCCGGTAGATGCCGGCCGGCTCAAAGCCGAATGCCCGATGGAGCCGTACCGAGGCGTCGTTGGGCTGGGTGATCCCGCCAAACGCCCGGTGGATGTCTTCGTCTTTCAGGGCATCAAACAGCACCGCATAGAGCCGAGGCCCGATACCCTGTCCCGTCAGCTGCGGCGCCAGATAGATGCTGGAAAGAACCGTGGTGTCATAGGCGGCGCGTTCGTTGTAGCGGTGCGAGCTGGCCCAGCCGATGACCGCGCCATCCTTCACCGCCACAAAACAGCGATAGCGGCCGGTGAGGCCGAAGCTATCCAGCCATTGCCGGCGCTGCTCAATGGTGCGGGGCTCGATATCGAAGGTGACCGGGGTCTCGCGGACATAGTAATTGTAGATATCGGTTAGGGCCGCAAGGTCGCCCAATTCGGCAGGCCGGAAAATAACATCCGTCATGATCAGCTCCGGGCCAGCGCCACCACATAGTGGCAGGGGCGCGTGCTTTCGTTGGCGTAGGTGACTTCGGCGGGCGGGCCGAAGCCAAGGCTGTCGCCGGCCCTGAGCAGATGGCGCTCGCCACCTTCGATCAGCACCAGTTCGCCCATCTGCACCCACACCACGTGGCGGGCATGGGCATAGGTCCAGGCGGGAATAGAGACGCTTTCGCCGGCCGGCAGTTCGACCTGCACCATTTCCAGCGGATGGTCGGGACGGCCGAAAATCTGGCGGCGGCGATAACCGGTGGCCGGGTCGCGCCAGACCGGCTGGTCGGCGGCGCGGGTCAGGCGCCCCTTCTCCCCCTCCGCCTTGAGCAGCAAACCCGCCAGGGTCAGGTCGAAAGCCGCCGCCAGCCGGACCAGAAGGCCGGCTGACGGACTCATCTCTCCGCGTTCAATCTTGCTGATCGAGGCCTTGGCGACCCCCGACCGCTCCGCCAACTCGGCCAACGACCAGTTGCGGGCGCCGCGTTCCAGGCGGATGTGCTGGGCAATGCCCGCTTCCGCTTCGTCTACTATCATGTCCATTCGTCCATTATAATAGACGAATGGAACTAGAGCAAATCCAGCACTTCGGGCAGGATTTCCGGCAAATCCTCCGCGATCAGGCCTGGCCCGAAGCGGTCCGCAGCGGCACCATGCAGCCAGGTCCCGCAGGCTGCGGCCTCAAAGGTCGCCAGTTTCTGGGCCAGGAGTCCGGCGATAAAGCCCGCCAGCACATCCCCTGCCCCCGCAGTCGCCAGAGTCGGCGGGGCGTTGGCGTTGATCGCGGCCTTGCCGCTGGGAGAGGCGATCACCGTGTCGCCGCCCTTGAGCAGCACCACCGCCCCGGCACGGGCGGCGGCCATGCGGACCGCCTCGACCTTGCCGCCCGCCTCGTCCAGCAGCCCCGGAAAAAGGCGTTCGAACTCGCCGGCATGGGGCGTCAGCACGCATTTGTCGTGCAGCCGATTGAACAGCGCCTCCGGATCATCCTGGAACGAGGTGAGCGCATCGGCGTCCAGAACGACAGCCGCACCGCTCTTCAACGCGATATCGACCAGCGCCCGGGTCTCGCCGCCCACGCCAAGTCCCGGTCCGATGACCACCGCATTCAACCGCCTGTCGGCCAGGATTTCCGCAAGGCCCGCCGCGCCCTCAAAGGGCTTGAGCATGATGGCGGTGAGATGAGCCGCGTTCACGCCCATCGCGTCGGGCGGCGAGGCAACGCTCACCAGCCCTGCCCCGATGCGAAGCGCACCGCGCGCCGCCAGCCGCGCCGCGCCGGTGGCGTGGGCCGGGCCGCTCACCGCCACCACATGGCCGCGGTCATATTTGTGTCCGACGGCCTTGGGATACGGATAGGACCAGAGTGACGGGGTGTTTTCGAACAACAGTGTATCTGCCGCCGCATCGGGAATGCCGATATCGGCCAGCACGATTTCCCCGCAGGCTTCGCGTCCGGGCTGCAGCAGATGCCCCGGCTTCTTGCGAAAGAAGGTGACGGTCAGCACCGCTTTCACGCTTACGCCACCCAGCGATTGGCCGGTATCGCCCGACACGCCGCTGGGCATGTCAATCGCCACCACTGGCAGATCGTTCAGGGCTTCGACGATCCTAGCCGACGCGCCTTCCAGGGGCCGGGAAAGCCCGGCACCGAATAGCGCGTCCACCACCAGCTTTGCACCGTCCAGCGCCGCCGGCGTCAGCGCCAGTCGGGCGCCCTTCCAGCGTTCCGACATGGCTTTGGCGTCGCCCCGAGGATCAGCGTCATGCGCCACCCGCACGGTAAAACCATGTTCATCCAGCAGCCGCGCCACCGCAAAGCCGTCGCCGCCATTGTTGCCGGGACCGCACAGCACGGTCACCGCGCAGGGTTTGAAGCGGGCCGCGATGGCGTCGGCCACCGCACGCCCGGCATTCTCCATCAATGTCAGGGACGCCACACCGTGTGCCACGGCAAAGGCGTCGGCTTTCGCCATCTGCGCGCAGGTGAGAACCTCATGACTCATGCTGGGCCGAGATATTTTTCGAGGCGGGCGAGCGACTGTTCGATCAGCGATTGCTGTTTGCAGAAGGCGAAGCGCACGAAGGTATCCGGCGTGCCGCTTTTGAAGAAGGCCGACAGCGGGATCAGCGCCACCCCGGCCTCGCGGATCAGCCGTTCGCAAAAGGCGAAATCCTTTTCATTGGTAAGCTTGGCAATGCCGGCGGTCAGGAAGTAAGTGCCTTCGCAGGGCTGCACGTCGAAGCCCAGCCTGGTCAGCCCGGCCGTCAGCACATCGCGGTTCTGTTGCAGCCTTTTGGTCAGGGCCAGCGGAAAGTCCATCTCGTTGGTCAGGCCATGCGCCACCCCCAGCTGCAAGGCCGGCGGGGTGGTGAAGGTGAGGAACTGGTGCGCCTTGGTCGCCACCGACACCAGATGGCGCGGGCCGGTCACCCAGCCGACTTTCCAGCCGGTCAGTGAAAAGATTTTTCCCGCCGAGCCGATGCGCAGGCAACGTTCGCGCATGCCCGGCAACGTCGCCAGCGAGATATGCGCACGGCCGTCAAACACCAGATGCTCATAGACCTCGTCGCAGATCACCACCGCATTGGTTTCCAGCACCACGCGTACCAGCGTCTCCAGCTCCTCGCGGCTGAAGGCGCGCCCGGCGGGATTGTGCGGGGAGTTGATCAGCACCGCGCGCGTCTTGGGGCCCATCGCGGCGCGCAGGGCCTCTTCGGTCAGACGCCAGTCGGGGGGGGCGAGCTTCACGGTCTTGATCACCGCGCCGGTCGCCTCCACGATGGGACGATAGGAGTCATAAGTGGGCTCGATCAGCACGAACTCATCGCCCGGATGCGCGCATGCCAGGATACAGGCGGCCAGCGCCTCGGTGCCGCCGGAGGTGATCACCACCTCGTCTTCCGGATCGAACGCCAGCTTGTAGAAGGCGCGCGCATGCGCAGCGACCGCCTGACGCAATTCAGTCAGGCCCTTGGAAGGGGGATACTGGTTGGGGCCATCGATCAGGGCGCGCGCCGCAACCGCGCGCAAACCGGCCGGGCCATCCTGGTCGGGAAACCCCTGCCCCAGATTGATGGCGTCATAGCGAAGCGCCAGCCCGGTCATATGCTGGAAGATGCTGATGGGAAGGTTGGAGAAGACAGGATTGAGCGCGGGCGGCATGGCTGTGCTTATAAGGATGAGCACCGACCTTAGGGGCCAGCGCGGCCAAGGAACACCCGCTCGAGGGCTTCAAAAATAGCTCATTATTTGTGCAATTTGCCCAAAATGCAGGCTATTTTGTTCGCCTGCTAATTGGGCGTATTTCATTAATCATTTGATTTTACTAGAGTTTTTGGAATGTCAAAACCGGCACAAGTCCTGCTAACCCGTTAACGCAAGCGTTGCGGCCTGTCGGCCGCGCGGAGGAGCAGCATGAAAAAAATCGAAGCCATCATCAAACCGTTCAAACTCGACGAAGTGAAGGAAGCCCTGCAGGAAGTCGGGGTTCAGGGCATCACCGTGACCGAAGCCAAGGGTTTTGGCCGCCAGAAGGGGCATACCGAGCTTTACCGCGGCGCCGAATATGTGGTGGATTTCCTGCCCAAGGTGAAAATCGAAATCGTCATCAACGAAGACCGCGTGGACGCCAGCATCGAAGCCATTCAGAAGGCTGCGCGCACGGGCCGCATCGGCGACGGCAAGATTTTCGTCCTCAATGTCGAGGAAGCCATCCGCATCCGTACCGGCGAGACCGGCGCGGACGCCATCTAAAAACGCCGGCAAAGCCGGATCACACACGCCGCTCTGGTGGGGCGGTTCTCAGATTAAACGAAGGGAAGACTGAACTATGGCCGACAAGAAGACGACTGCTGCCGACATCCTGAAACTGATCAAGGAAAAGGAAGTCAAATATGTCGACGTGCGCTTTACCGATCCCAAGGGCAAGTGGCAGCACGTCACCTTCGACCTGATGATGGTCGATGATGATTTCCTGAACGAAGGCACCATGTTCGACGGCTCGTCGATCGCGGGCTGGAAGGCCATCAACGAGTCCGACATGCTGCTGAAGCCGGACCTGGAAACCGCCGTCATCGATCCCTTCTTCGCCCAGACCACGCTGATCCTGATCTGCGACGTGATGGAGCCGATGACCGGCCAGCATTATTCGCGCTGCCCGCGCTCGATCGCCAAGGCCGCCGAGAATTATGTGAACTCCTCGGGCGTCGGCGACACCACCTATTTCGGCCCGGAAGCCGAATTCTTCATCTTCGACGACGTGCGTTTCGAAGTCGGGATGAACAAGGGCTATTACTATGTCGACTCCAAGGAAGGCGCCTACAATACCGGCACCGAATATCCGGAAGGCAATCTGGGCCATCGCCCGGCCGTGAAGGGCGGCTACTTCCCGGTGCCCCCGATCGATTCCGAGCAGGACATGCGCGGCGAAATGCTGGCCGTCATGAAGGACATGGGCATCCAGCCGGAAAAGCACCATCACGAAGTCGCCACCGCCCAGCATGAACTTGGCTTCAAGTTCAACACGCTGACCAAGTGCGGCGACTATATGCAGATCTACAAGTATGTGATCCACCAGGTCGCCCAGGCCTATGGCAAGTCGGCAACCTTCATGCCCAAGCCCATCTATGGCGACAACGGCTCGGGCATGCATGTGCATCAGTCGATCTGGAAGGGCGGCAAGCCGCTGTTCGCCGGTTCGGGCTATGCCGACCTGTCCGACATGTGCCTGTTCTACATCGGCGGCATCATCAAGCATGCCAAGGCGCTGAACGCCTTCACCAACCCGCTGACCAACAGCTACAAGCGCCTTATCCCCGGCTTTGAAGCTCCCGTGCTGCTCGCCTATTCGGCGCGCAACCGTTCGGCCTCGTGCCGCATCCCGCACTCGCCTTCGCCCAACGGCAAGCGCGTCGAGGTCCGCTTCCCCGATCCGGGTGCGAACCCCTACCTCGCCTATGCCGCCATGCTGATGGCCGGTCTCGATGGCATCGAGAACAAGATCCATCCGGGCGGCCCGATGGACAAGGACCTGTATGCCCTCCCCCCCGAAGAGCTGGCGAAGGTGCCGCAGGTTTGCGGCAGCTTGCGCGAAGCGCTCGACTCCCTGCGCGCCGACAATGCCTTCCTCAAGAAGGGCGGCGTGTTCGACCAGGACTTCATCGACGCCTATATCGATCTGAAGATGGAAGACGTGTATGCCTTCGAGCACACGCCCCATCCGATCGAATTCAAGATGTACTACTCGGTCTGAGTTCGCTCACACTGAACGAGAAGGGCGCGGCGCAAGCTGCGCCCTTTTTCGTTAAGCGACTGCGGCGCGCGATTCCGGCGCCTTCACCGGCAGGGTCACGAAGGCCGAGCAGCCCTTGCCAAAATCGCTTTCCATCCAGGCGTGGCCGCCATGCAGCTGCGCAAGGCCCCGCACCAGCGCCAGCCCCAGTCCGGTGCCGCCGGCCTGGCGGTCGAAACGGTTGTCCACCTGATTGAACGGCGAGAAAATCTTGTCCAGCTTGTCGCGCGGTATCCCCGGTCCGTTGTCACGCACCATAATCTGGAAATCGCCGCTGGCAGCGCGCCCCGCAACCACCTCGATGCGGCCGCCCTGGGGCGTGAATTTGACGGCGTTGGACACCAGATTGATCAGGATCTGTTTCACCGCCCGCTCGTCGGCATAGAGCGGCGGCGCCGCATCCTCGACCGCAATCACCAAGTTCTGGTCTTTCTCGCGTGCCTTGGTCCCGATCAGCTTGAGCGCAATATCGAAGGTGCGCGCCGGGTCCAGCGGATGGGGCGCGATATCCATGCGGCCGGCTTCGATCTTGGCCACATCGAGCAGATCATTGATCAGCGACAGAAGATGGGCGCCGGAGGAATGAATGTCGCCGGCATAGTCTCGATAGCGCTCCGAGCCGACGGGGCCGAAGCATTCCTGGGAGATGATTTCCGAAAAACCCAGGATGGCATTCAGCGGCGTGCGCAGTTCATGGCTCATATTGGCCAGGAAGGCGGTCTTGGACGCGTTGGCGGCCTCCGCCTCGAACCGCTTCTTGAGCGCTTCGTCCCGCGCCTCTTCCAGCTCATGCGCCATGTCCTCGATCTGGAAGCGCAGGCGCGAATCCTCGTCCATCCGCAGCACCATCGGCCGCCCCGTGCGCCAGAGTTGCAGCGCGATGAAGGGCGCCACGATACCGATAATGACATCCGTTATCGTGCCACCCGTCAGGAAGCGGGCCGAGGTCATCAACGAGACCGGCACCAGGCTGGCCAGATACATGTCCATGTTGCTGCCGCGGCTGACAACCAGGGCGGACACCACCGCCATGATGCAGGAGGCGATAAAGATGTGATTGAGCGGGTGGCCGGCCTCCCAGCACAGCCAGGGCATCAGGCCCCAGGCGAAGCTCACCACCACCTGCATGCCCACGAAGCACCGGAACCAGGATTTCACCTCGCCATCGTCGCCGCTATACCGTTCATAGGCACTGCTCACCAGCGCCGTGGCGCCGACCGCGATGGTCACCGCCAGCGGCAGGAACAGGGCACGCGCAAAGCTCACATTTCCGAAAATGCCGGTGACTCCGGATGTAAGAATTGCCACCAGCAGCGCCCAGAGCGGCGCGCTGAGCCGGGTGGCATGCATGGCATGGGCGGTCAGGCGCAGCTGCGCCTTCAGGACGCGCGGATCGCCTTCTCCGACTTCAGCTGTCAAATCCCACAAAGCCACGTCGCGCTTTTCCGAAATACCTGTCACCAAGGTTCCAGTATCGCGCCACCGTCTTAAAATTTACTAAGTTGGCGCGGCGAGGCCTGCGCCTTTTGCTCGCTTTTCATGGTTGATAAAACGTAAAAATAGCGGCGGCGGGCGCGATTCGCGCAGGCCAAGGTTTATGCAGCAACATCAGACAGTCATGGCCAAGAACAACCCCGACCTTTTCGACGGCGCATCCGCATCCTCCAAGGCCTATACCGCCAAGGATATCGAGGTGCTGGAGGGGCTTGAACCGGTGCGCCGCCGGCCCGGCATGTATATCGGCGGCACCGACGTAAACGCGCTGCATCACCTCGCGGCCGAAATCATCGACAATTCGATGGACGAAGCGGTTGCGGGACATGCCACCCGGATCGAGCTGGAGCTGAAGGCCGGCAATATCCTGGTCGTGCGCGACAATGGCCGCGGCATTCCGGTCGACCCCCACCCCAAGTTCAAGAACAAGTCGGCGCTGGAAGTCATCATGACCACTCTGCATGCCGGCGGAAAATTCGACGGCAAGGCCTATGATACGTCCGGCGGCCTGCACGGCGTCGGCGCCTCGGTGGTCAACGCCCTGTCGGAATGGATGGAAGTGGACGTGGCGCGCGACAAGCGCGGCCACAAGATGCGGTTCGAGCGCGGCCATGCCATCGGCAAGCTGAAAGACCTGGGCGCAGTCAACCGCCGCGGTACCATCACTTCGTTCAAGCCCGATGCCAAGATTTTCGGCGACGCGGAATTTTCCCCCGCCCGGCTGCACCGCATGGCCAAGTCCAAGGCCTATCTGTTCCGCGGGGTGGAAATCCGCTGGTCCTGCGATCCGGCATTGATCAAGGACGAGACCCCGGCGGAAGACACGCTGAAATTCCCCGGCGGCCTGCTGGACTTCCTGCGCGGCGAAATCGGCAAGGCGCAGACCGTGACGCCGCGTGACTTTTCCGGGCGCCAGGAAACGAACTACGGACCGCCCAGCAATTTGAGGCGCGCCACAGTCGAGTGGGCTGTCACGTGGGCACCCAGCCGAGACCCCTTCACCCGCAGTTACTGCAACACTATTCCGACCTCCCAAGGTGGCACTCATGAACAGGGTCTGCGTAACGCCCTAACTCGTGGATTGCGCCGTCACGGCGAGCGAGTAAATAATCGTAAGACCACGCTAATCACCGCTGACGACGTGATGGATTCGGCCTGCGCCGTGCTGTCGATCTTCATCCGCGAGCCGGAATTCCAGGGCCAAACCAAAGATAAACTGTCCTCGCCTGAAGCGCAGCGTTTGGTGGAAGCGTTGGTCGGTGATCATTTCGACCATTGGCTGGCCGAAAGCCCGGCGGAAGCCGACCGGCTGCTGGGTTTTGTCATCGACTGCGCCGAAGACCGGCTGAAGAAGCGGCAGGAAAAAGAGACGCAGCGCAAATCGGCGACCCGCAAGCTGCGCCTGCCCGGCAAGCTGGCGGACTGTTCGCGCGACTCGGCGGAAGGCACGGAAATATTCCTGGTGGAAGGCGACAGCGCCGGCGGCAGCGCCAAGCAGGCACGCGACCGCAACACCCAAGCGATCCTGCCCCTGCGCGGCAAGATCCTCAACGTGGCCAGCGCCGCGGCGGGCAAACTGCAGCAGAACCAGGAACTGTCGGATCTGGTGCAGGCGCTGGGCTGCGGCACCGGCGCCAAGTATGACGGCAACGCCTTGCGCTATGAGCGCATCATCATCATGACCGACGCCGATGTCGACGGCGCCCATATCGCATCGCTGCTGCTGACCTTCTTCTATCGCGAGATGCCCGGGCTGATCGAAGACAACAAGCTGTACCTGGCGATGCCGCCGCTCTATCGCCTCACCCAGGGCGGCAAGACCGTCTATGCCCGCGACGATGCCGACCGCGAACGCATCCTGAAAACGGAATTCCGCAGCAACGCCAAGGTGGAAGTGTCGCGCTTCAAGGGCTTGGGCGAGATGATGGCTTCCCAGCTCAAGGAGACCACCATGCGGCCCGGCCACCGCACCCTGCTGCAGGTGAATATCCCCAAGGACGACGTCAAGCACACCGAAAACCTGTTTGAACGGCTGATGGGCAAGAAGCCCGAACTGCGCTTCCAGTTCATTCAGGAGAATGCAGAATTCGCCAAAGAAGCGATCGACGTCTAACGCCCCGGTATCGCAATACTGGCCGCCAGAATGGTGCGGTCGCCGGCCCGTGACGGCACGGCTTGCGGCGGGCGCGCTTTGAGTAGCTTTGCGCCTTCGGGTGGCAGGCCCCGCCGTTGCGCCAAAAGTTGCACGTTGACTGGCTCCGATGAGGCAAGGCGCAAGGTCATGCGCGCCGTGGCGCAGTCCGGCGTGCCGCAGAGAATGGTGATGCGATCTCCTGATGCGTGGGTGGTCACCCCGGCGATGGTCATGGACTGCAATTTTGCTTTCGCCGGCACCATCAGCATCACGGCGTCACCGCTGGTCTTGAGATCGAGAGTCACCGTATCGCCCTCTCGCGTCACCACCGCAGTCGGTGCGGGATAGCGCGACGCACCCGCCGGCGCGACATAGAACATCTCCAGCATCTGTTGCGGCTCGGCCGAAAAATTGACGGCGGCGCGCAGGCTTTCCGGCAGGCGCGGCACCGGGTCCGCCAGCCAGCTGGCCCGGCCGTCCATCTCGATATAACCCAGATTCAGCCGCTGCGGCGCGTCCGCGCTGTAGGCCGGCTGCAGCCCCGCCGTCACCGCCAGAGCAATGGCCAGGACCAATGATGCCGCCAGCGAAATGCCCCAGGCCCGCGCCTTGGCTTTCGCCAGCAACGGCAACAGGGTGATCAGGCCGAAGGCGGCTGTGATCATGAAGAGCGGATGCATCTTCAGGCCCATGATCGGCTCGCTGGCGGCATTGAACCCGATCCAGACGATCAGTCCCGCCAGCATGGCAACGCACAAGGCGAAGCCGCGCCCACCCGCAAAGGTCGCCAGCAACAGCGGCGCCGCCACCAGTGAGGGGAACAGGAAATAAGGCGTCAGACCCGGTGCGAAGATCGCGCAGGCAATGGCCAATCCCGCCAACCACAACCAGCAAGTGATGACGCCAGCACCGCGTGACATCACGAGCGCCACCGCAAAAGCGCCGAATGCCAATGACAGACGCAGCCAAAGCGGATGGGCGAATGAAGGATCGGCATGGCCGGAAATCCATGCCGCCAGGAAATGAAGCGCAAAGCCCATGCCGATGCAGCCTGCGATCAGCAAAGGCGGCATCAGGAAGGCCAGGACGGGCCGCCGGATTTCGCGCCGCTCGCGCGGGGTGAAAAACCCCGCCAGTGCGATCAGAAGAAAGGCCGCCAGAGACAGCGGCAAGGCCCAGCCGACCGGCAGACGCGGCAGCCACCGTCCCAGAACATCGAGGTAAATGGCATTGTCACCCCGCAACGCGGCGAAATCGGTGCGGCTGAGCGCGTCGGTCAGTTCCAGTACATTGTCGCCATGCTGCTGCAGGCTGCGCGGATCGATATGCTCGCGCCGGTCCAGCGGCGTGTGATAGTGTGCCTGATTGCCGATAAAGGCGAAGTTGTAGCCCGTCACGCCCGCCCGCAGGAACGGCGTCAGGTCGGTATCGTTGGGCAGTATCTTGTAGATTTCGGCATAGAGCGACGATGCCGCAAGGTTCGGTACGCTGCGCGCATACAGATCGATCAGCTTTGCATCCCCGGCGCTGGTCTGGAACAGATAGCTGGGGCCCTGGTTGCCCCGCGATTCCACATTGATCACCGCGCCGGTCTTGGCGGTCACCAGCGGCGTTTTCAGATAGGCGCGCGCGCCCAGCAAGCCGCTTTCCTCGCCGTCGGTGAACAGCGCGGTGATGGGATGTTCGCCTGTAAGCCCCCGCGCCTTCAGCGCGCGGATGGTTTCCAGAATGGTGGCGACACCCGACATATCATCGCCCGCCCCCGGCCCGGCGGCGACGGAGTCGGTATGGGCCATCAGCAGGATGCGCTTGCCCGATCCAGGCGCCCCCCCCGCGACGATGTTGCTGATGGTGGCGCAGGGAATGAAACCGCGACGTCTTTCATCGGCGCAGCTCATGCGCGTTTCGGTGCGGGCATTCACGCCCAGCTCGGCCAGCTCCTTCAGCAGCCGCGCGCGCAACGCCGCATTTTCCGCCGAGCCCGCGGGCCGGGGTTCCTGATCGCCCAGCAGCCGGCCCAGGAACGCATCGGCGCGGGCGGCGGAGAATTGGGTGGCGGGCGCATCCAGCCCCAACGCCGCCGGACGCGACTGGCCATAAACTGACAGCAGCCAGATGCCGACCACCAGTGCTGCCAATCCCCAAATTCTGCCCATTGCCGTGCCCGTTACCCCGTTGGAACCGAAAATACAGGGATATCTTGCATTTTCGAGGAATATCCCTATATTGCGCTGCGATAAGAGTCGGCCGCCATCCGGGCCGCCGGCCTGGGCGCCACACGTCGCGCCCCTTTTTCAGGAGCGTGCTACGACAAGTGTGACGATCTCCGGCGCGGAAGCCGGATTAGACGAAGTTATTGAATCCACAGAGCAATCTGAGCAGGCGTCTTCGGGCCTCCCGCCCGATGCCGGCGGCTTTGAAGGCCTGGGCCTGTCCCCCGAAATCCTCAAGGCGGTGGCCGACAGCGGCTACACCACGCCTACCGCTATTCAGGCCCAGGGCATCCCGGTGGCGCTGCAAGGGCGCGACATGATCGGCATAGCCCAGACCGGCACCGGCAAGACCGCCAGCTTCACCCTTCCGATGATCGAGATGCTGTCCAAAGGCCGCGCCAAGGCGCGGATGCCGCGCGCCCTCGTGCTGGAACCGACCCGCGAACTGGCCGACCAGGTGTCGGAGAATTTCGACAGGTACAGCAAATACTCCAAGCTCACGCACGCGCTGCTGATCGGTGGCACGGCGATGGACGAACAGATCAAGAAGCTGGACCGCGGCGTCGACGTGCTGATCGCCACGCCCGGCCGCCTGATGGACCACTTCAACCGCGGCCGCCTGCTGCTGAGCCAGGTCAACATCCTGGTGATCGACGAAGCCGACCGCATGCTGGACATGGGCTTCATCCCCGACGTCGAGGAAATCTGCAAGAAGCTGCCCTTCACCCGCCAGACGCTGTTCTATTCGGCCACCATGCCGCCGGAAATCCAGCGCCTCACCGACCAGTTCCTGCACAATCCGGTGCGCATCGAAGTCTCGCGCCCCGCCACCACCGCCACCAACATCACCCAGCAGGTCGTGGAAATTCCCGCCAATGACTGGGCCAAGCGCGAAGCGCTGCGCCGCCTGATCCGCGAAGCCGAACCGACCCTGAACAACGCCATCGTCTTCTGCAACCGCAAGCGCGATGTCGATGTGGTGGCCAAGTCGCTGGTCAAACACGGTTTCGACGCCGCGCCGATCCATGGCGATCTCGACCAGTCGCTGCGCACCAAGACGCTGGACCGTTTCCGCGCCGGAGACCTGAAGATCCTGGTCGCCAGCGACGTGGCGGCGCGCGGGCTGGACGTTCCGGCCGTCAGCCATGTCTTCAATTTCGACGTGCCGATCCATGCCGACGATTATGTCCACCGCATCGGCCGAACGGGGCGCGCCGGACGCAGCGGCGCCGCCTATATGCTAGCCTCACACCGCGACGGAAAATATCTCGAAGCGATCGAGAAGATCACCGGCAACAAGCTGCCGCGCCGCGAGATGATGGACATCGAGGTCCGCGAAGAACGCAAACCGCCGCGCGGCGAACAAGGCCGTGGCGGCCGTGATCGCGGCAAGGATCGCGGCCGTGGCCGCGATGGCAAGCAGCGCGACCGCCGTCCGCCGGGCGGAAAATTCCAGGACCAGGTCGCCGGCATGGAACCGGTCGCAACAACCGACGCTGCTGTGCAGGCTGTCGCGCCGCCGCAGCCCATCTCCGCGCCCCAGCCTGTCGCCGCCGAGGCGCCGCGTCCGCTGCCGCCGCGTGAGCGCCAGGACAAGCCGCGCCCAGAATCGCGCCCCGAAAACCGGGACCGGAACGAAAAACGCGAACGCGGCGGCCAGCGCCATCACAATGAGCAGGCGGCGCGTCCCGAAGCAGTGGACAAGAGCCAGCTGCCGGCCTTCCTGTTTCGTCCCGTGCCGGTAAAAAAGCCCGAGCCTCAGGCGGAATAAAGCGGCGAAACCCGGCTTTTGCTGAAATTTCAGCCTTGAAAACCCGCACTATTTAACGCTTTTTTACCCCGCGGGCGAGCACACTGAGCCCGCGAAACCGGCCATTTGCGCTGGCGCAGGGGATTTTGATCGTGTTCAAGCCGGACCGCGAACAGGGGTTTGCAAAGGCCGCCCTCGACCTGATGGGCGAGTGCAACGTCATCTCGACGCCGGAGAATTTCGAACTTTTCTATGCCTTCGTGTCGGGCGAGAATCCCGCCATCACCCAGATTATGGGCACGGCGATCGCCGCCAAAAAGGTGTTCACACCCGAACTGCTTCAGGATTTGCGCATGCGCTGTCTGTCGGGCGCGCGCGCGGCCCTGGCAATGGAGGCGGTCGGCAGCAATATGGGCGCCATGATCGACGATGTGCTGGCCAAGCTGGAAACAGCGAGCCGCGACACGGTCGATTACAAGAATACCCTTTCTGCAGCCAGCGGCGAACTGGGCGGCGAACGCAGTCCCGCCGACCTGCGCAAACTGGTGGAAGGCCTGATCGCCGCCACCCGCGAAATGGAACAGCGCACCAAAAGCCTGGAAGGCGAATTGCAGGCCTCGTCTGAACAGGTCAGCGAGCTGCGCGACAAGCTGGACAATGTGCGCAAGGAAAGCCTCACCGATCCCTTGACCAACATCGCCAACCGCAAGGCCTTCGACGATGCGGTAAGGGCGGCCATCGAAGCCGTGCAGCACGACGGCGAAGCTGTCACGCTCCTGCTGTGCGACATCGATCACTTCAAGAAATTCAACGACACCTGGGGGCATCAGACCGGCGACCAGGTGCTGCGCCTGGTGGCGTCGTGCCTGTCGGAGAACACCAAGGGCCGCGACACGGCGGCGCGCTATGGCGGCGAGGAATTCGCGGTGCTGCTGCGCGGTTCCGGCCTGGACGCGGGCGCGCATGTGGCCGATCAGATCCGCCAGACTGTCGAGACCAAGAAGCTGGTGAAGAAATCCACCGGCGACGTGCTGGGCACCATCACCATTTCCATCGGTGTCGCCCAGTTCGCGCCGGGTGAAACCGCCGAAACCGTCATCCGCCGCGCCGACGCCTGCCTGTACGGCGCCAAGCACAATGGCCGCAATCTGGTGATCCACCAGAACGATCCTCGCATGGCTGCGCTCGAAACGAGCGCAGCCTAGCTCGGGTTATCTTTTCCCCCTCCGCCCTTCGCACCTGACGGTGCTACGGGCACCTCCCTCGCGATGCGCTTGCGCGCACGCATGGGAGGGCATGGCGGCGCTCGAAACCAGCGCCGCCTGATCCATTTTGGATTATGCTGGCGGCATGACTCAGCCGCCCGACCGCGTGACACTGACCGCCCATGGCACGGTTGTCGTCATCACCCTGGATCATCCGCCCACCATCAATGCCCTGTCCAGCACGCTGGTCGGCGAGCTTCTTGCAGCGCTGGACACCGTGGTGCGCGGCGAATTTCGCGCTCTGATAATTACCGGCGCGGGACGCGGATTCTGTTCCGGTGCCGACATGAAGGAGTTGCCGGGCTGGCGCGAGGAAGGCGCGGGCCAGGTGCTCGAACGTCTCTATCACCCCCTGTTCCGCACCCTGCGCGATTTTCCCATGCCCATCATCATGGCGGTCAATGGTCCGGCGGTCGGCATCGGCATGAGCCTCGCCCTGATGGGCGATCTGGTCCTGGCCGCCCGCAGCGCCTATTTCCTGCTTTCCTTCGCACGCATCGGGCTGGTGCCGGATGGCGGCCTGACATATCTGCTGCCCCGCGCCATCGGCGGGACGCGCGCCCGGGAGATGGCGCTGCTGGCTGAGCCGCTGGCGGCGGACAAGGCGCTGGAATGGGGCCTGATCAATCGATTGCTGCCCGACGAGGAACTGGCCGATGCGGCGCTCGCCATCGCGGCGCGCCTTGCCGAAGGGCCCGCCGCGCTGCCCTTCACCCGCGCATTGTTCCAGGACACAGCCGCACATGAGGCCCAGCTGGCGCGCGAGGCCAAGGCGCAACAACGCGCTGGCGAGAGTGACGATTTCCGGGAAGGCCTGGCCGCCTTTCAACAGAAGCGGCTGCCAAAATTCAAGGGAGAGTGATCAGTCCGCTTTGGCGGGCGTGATCTGGACGGACTCACCACAGCCGCAAGCACTGGTCTGGTTGGGATTCTTGAACACAAAGCGCGCGCCCAATTTTTCCTGCACAAAATCCAGCTCAGTGCCGATCAGGAACAGGATGGCCTTGGGGTCGATGAAGACCTTGACGCCCTTGTCTTCCATCACTTCTTCGAACGGCTTGGTGTCCGAAGCATATTCCATGGTGTAGCTCATGCCGGCGCAGCCGCCATTTGTGACCCCCACCCGAAGGCCCAGAACCTTGCCATCGGCATCGGCCATGATGGCGGCCAGGCGCGCGGCGGCGGCCTCGGTCAGCTTGACCGGCTTGGGGCGCTCGCGTCGGGGTTTTTGAGTCTGGATTTCCATCAGAACATGTTCAATTCGAGTTTGGCCTCTTCGCTCATCCGGTCGGGGGTCCAGGGCGGATCGAAGGTCATGTTGACGGTAACCTCGCCGATGCCATCCACAAGCTCCAGCGCTGCTTTGACATTCATCGGCATCTCGCCGGCCACCGGGCAATTGGGCGCGGTCAGGGTCATATCCACCGTGACATCCTTGTTGTCGGCGACATCCACCTTATAGATAAGCCCAAGTTCATAGATATCAACCGGGATTTCCGGGTCGAACACGGTCTTGAGCGCCGTCACCAGCTTGCTGGTAAAAGCATCAAGCTCCTGCTGGCTGAGAGCCGAAGAATGGGGAATAGCGGCGTCGCTCATGTTGCGCCCTCCTCCACGGCGTTCTTATAGGTATGCCAGGCCAGGGTGGCGCACTTCACCCGCATGGGGAATTCGGAAATCCCGCCCATCACTTCCAGCCGCTCGCGGTCGTCCTCGGCCAGATCGCTGGCGTCCTCACCCTTCACCAGATGCAGGAATCCCTGCATCAGCTTTTCCGCCTCAGCCTGCGAGCGGCCCTTGAGCATGTCGGTCATCATCGAAGCCGAAGCCTGACTGATGGCGCAGCCCTTGCCTTCGAACTTGATATCGCCAACGCGGCCATCGGCATCCAGTTGCAGGTACACCGTCACCTTGTCGCCGCAAAGCGGGTTGTAGCCCTCCGCCTTGTGGCTGGCGCCCTCCATCACCCCATAGTGCCGGGGGTGGCGCGAATGATCCAGGATCACTTCCTGGTACAGTTCCCTGAGCGCGCTATCCATGGCCGAGAATTCCGCGCGCCTTGTGCAAACCGGCAATCAACGCATCGACATCGGTGCGGCTATTGTAAAGCGCAAAACTGGCACGGCTGGTCGATGCCACGCCAAAACGCTCCATCAGGACCTGGGCGCAATGATGCCCGGCGCGAACCGCCACGCCTTCGCGGTCCAGGATGGTGGCAAGGTCATGGGCATGCATGCCGTCGGCCTCGAAGGACAGGATCGCGCCCTTGCCCGGTGCATCGCCGATCACCCGCAGCCAGTTGAACTGGCCCACCTGCTGGCGGGCATAGGCAAGAAGATCATGCTCATGGGCCGCCACGGCGGCGCGGTCCAGCGACATCAGATAATCGAGCGCCGTGGCCAGGCCAACGCTTTCGATGATCGGCGGGGTGCCCGCCTCGAAGCGGGCGGGCGGATCGGCATAGGTGATGCGATCCTTCATCACTTCGCGGATCATCTCGCCGCCGCCATTGAAGGGCCGCATCTTTTTCAGATGCGCCGTCTTCGCGTAGAGCGCGCCAATGCCGGTCGGGCCATACAGCTTGTGACCGGTGATGGCATAAAAATCGATGTCCAGCGCCTGGACGTCCACCGTCTCATGCACCGCGCCCTGGCAACCATCGGCCAGCACCGGCACGCCCTTGGCATGGGCGCGGGCGACGATGTCCTTCAGCGGCGTGATGGTGCCCAAAACGTTGGACATGTGGGTGATGGCGACCAGTCTGGTCTTGGGACCGATGGCGGCGTCCAGCGCCGCGATATCCAGCGACCCGTCGTCGCGCACATCGACCCAGCGCAGCACAGCGCCCTGGCGCTCACGCAGGAAATGCCATGGCACAATATTGGAGTGGTGCTCCATCACCGAAAGCACGATCTCGTCGCCCGGCTGCATGGTGGGCATCAGATGGCTGTAGGCGACCAGATTGATGGCTTCGGTGCCGCCCTTGGTAAAGACGATCTCGTCCTCGCTGGCGGCATTCAGGAATTTCTGCACCGTGCGCCGCGCCGCCTCATAGCGGTCGGTGGCGGCGGCGGAGAGGAAATGCACCCCGCGATGGACATTGGCATATTCCTGGCGCGCGAAATTGCGCATCGTATCCAGCACCACATCCGGCTTCTGGGCCGAAGCGCCCGAATCCAGATAAACCAGCGGCTTGCCATAGACCTGCCGCGACAGGATCGCGAAATCCGCCCGGGCTTTTTCCGCGTCAAAGCTTGTTCTCCGGTCCGCCGAAGGCGGAGCCGGGGGAGAAGCAGCGATTTTGCTCTTATTATGTAGAAGGGGGGCGGTCATACAAGCGCCTTCAACGCGGTCAGCAATTCGGTGCGCACCAGCTCACGCAGGTCGGTATTGGGGATTTCCGCCACCGCGTCTTCCAGAAAGGCCTGCAGCAGCAAACCGCGCGCCTCGGCTTCGGGAATGCCACGGGCGCGCAGGTAAAACAGCGATTCCGCGTCCAGATCGCCCACCGCCGCGCCATGGGCGCATTTGACGTCGTCAGCAAAAATTTCCAGCTCCGGCTTGAGATCGGCCTCGGCATTCTCGCCCAGCAGCAGCGCCTTGGCGCTCTGGTTGCTGTCGCTGCCATTGGCGCCCTTGGCCACCGTCACCTTGCCCTGATATACGGCTTTGGCGTGGCCGCCCGCCACATGCTTGAACAGCTGGGTGCTGCGAGTACCCACGGTACGATGGATAACATGGGTGGTCACGTCGCTGTGACGCTTGCCATCCAGCAGCGCAACACCGGACAGATGGGCCTCAGCACCCTCGCCTTCCAGCGCGATCTCCACTTCCATGCGTGACAGCTTGCTACCGAAGGCGGCGAAATGGGCGCGATACTGACCACCCTGTGCAATGCGCACCGACACTTCTTCCACCAGCACGGCGTCGCCGGCATTGGGCGACACCCGCACATGGTCCAGACGGGCGGCCTCGCCCAGCACGATTTCCAGACCGGCATTGCGGAATTTATCCACCGTGACGCCTTCCACCAATGTCAGGGAGGCGCCATCTTCCAGCACCACAAGCCCGCGGACATGGCCGCTGCCGGTGAATTCAAATTTCAGCGGCTCGGCGACTGCCAAACCCCTGGGCACCCGGAAAGCGGTGCCACCCGCCGACAGCGAGAGGGACGCGGCGCTCATCACATTGCGACTGGCCAGTCCAAAATACTCTCTCACCCAGTCCGGCGGATTTGGCCCGGCCAGGTCGAAGGTTTCGACGCCGGACGGCAGATGGCTGATCCGCAGATCCGCCTGCCCGGCCCCGATCCCGGCTTCGCCCAGCGCCGATTTGAGGTCGGAATATTTCCACTCCTCGACGCGGCGATGCGGCACGCCCCGCGCGCGGAACACCGCCGCCGCTTCATTGCGGCGCGCCTCGGGCAGTCCCAGAGCAGTGATGCCGGTCATGCCGGCTCCTTAAGGATATGCTCATAACCCTTGGCTTCGAGCTCCAGCGCCAATTCCTTGCCGCCTTCCGCCACAATGCGGCCACCCGCCAGCACATGGATGCGGTCCGGCACGATGTAATCCAGCAGACGCTGGTAATGGGTGATGACCAGCATGGCGCGGGACGGATCGCGCAGGGCATTGACGCCCTCGGCCACGACGCGCAGCGCATCGATGTCCAGGCCGGAATCGGTCTCATCCAGCACCGCCAGCTTCGGCTCGAACACCGACATTTGCAGAATTTCCAGTCGCTTTTTTTCGCCGCCGGAAAAACCGACATTCAGGGCGCGCTTGAGCATCTCCTCGGAGACATTCAGCAACTTCGCCTTGGCGCGCACCTGCTTGAGCACACTGACGGCATCGAGATCGGGCTCGCCGCGCGCACGCCGCTGGGAGTTCAGCGCGGTCTTGAGGAAAGTCATGGTGGTGACGCCGGGAATCTCGACCGGATACTGCATCGCCAGGAACACGCCCTTGGCGGCGCGTTCTTCCGGCTTGAGCGCCGTCAGGTCCTCGCCATTATAGGTGATGGAACCCTCGGTGATATCGTACCCGGCACGGCCCGCCAGCACATAGGACAGCGTGGACTTGCCAGAACCGTTAGGGCCCATGATGGCATGCACCTGGCCCGGCTGGATCGACAGGGTCAAGCCCTTGAGGATTTCCTTGCCGCCGACCGAAACGTGCAGATTCTTGATATCCAGCATGACTAACCCACAGAACCTTCCAGAGAGATGCCGACCAGCTTTTGCGCCTCGACGGCGAATTCCATCGGCAGTTGCTGCAGCACTTCGCGGCAGAAACCATTGACGATCAGCGACACCGCCTCGTCCTGCGGAATGCCGCGCTGCAGGCAATAAAACAGCTGGTCTTCCGCAATCTTGGAGGTGGTGGCTTCATGCTCGATGCGCGCGGTCGGATTGCGGCTTTCGATATAGGGCACAGTATGGGCGCCGCAGTCGCCGCCGATCAGCAGCGAGTCGCACTGGGTATAATTGCGCGCATTCTTCGCCTTGCCATAGACGCTAACCAGCCCGCGATAGGTATTCTGCGCCTTGCCCGCCGAAATACCCTTGGAAATGATGCGCGAGCGGGTATTGGCGCCCAGATGGATCATCTTGGTGCCGGTATCGGCCTGCTGGTAATTGTTGGCGATAGCGATGGAATAAAATTCGCCCACGCTTTCATCGCCGCGCAGGATGCAGCTGGGATATTTCCAGGTGATGGCCGAACCGGTCTCGACCTGGGTCCAGCTGATCTTGGACTTCTTGCCCCGGCAATCGCCGCGCTTGGTGACGAAGTTGAAGATGCCGCCGAGCCCATTCTCGTCACCGGGATACCAGTTCTGCACCGTGGAATATTTGATCTCGGCATTGTCCAGCGCCACCAGCTCGACCACGGCGGCATGGAGCTGGTTCTCGTCGCGCTTGGGCGCGGTGCAGCCTTCCAGATAGCTGACATAGCTGCCTTCGTCGGCAATGATGATGGTGCGTTCGAACTGGCCCGTCTCCGAGGCATTGATGCGGAAATAGGTGGAAAGCTCCATCGGGCAGCGCACGCCCTTGGGCACATAGACGAACGTGCCGTCGGAAAACACCGCCGCATTCAGCGTGGCGAAGAAATTGTCCGTCACCGGCACCACGCTGCCCAGATACTGTTTCACCAGATCGGGATAGTCGCGGATCGCTTCGGAAATCGGGCAGAAGATTACGCCTGCCTCGTTGAGCTTCTCCTTGAAGGTGGTGGCGACCGACACGCTGTCGAACACCGCATCCACCGCCACGCCGGCCAGCGCCATCTGCTCGTGCAGCGGAATGCCCAGCTTCTTGTAGGTCTCCAGCAGCTTGGGATCGACCTCGTCGAGGCTCTGCTTCAGCGGCGTGTTCTTGGGCGCGGCATAATAAAAGGCGTTCTGATAATCGATCTTGGGATAATGCACCCGGGCCCAGTTCGGCTCCTTCATGGTCAGCCAGCGGCGAAACGCGCCCAGCCGCCATTCCAGCATCCATTCCGGCTCGCCCTTCTTGGCGGAAATAAAGCGCACCGTATCTTCCGACAGGCCACGCGGCGCCATGTCCATCTCAATATCGGTGACAAAGCCGTATTTGTACTTTTCGCCAATCTCGGCGACCTGCTGTTTGGTTTCCGCGGCGATACTCATGCCGCCTCCCTCGCGCGCACGCGCTCATGCAGCTTGACCAACGAACGAACCCCGGCATGGACGTCGTCCATGGTAGAGGACCAGCCAAAGCTGGCGCGAAGGGCGCAGGCAGCCAGGCTTTCCTCGATTCCCATGGCAGTTAGAACATGGCTGACCGCCACTTTGCCGCTGGAGCAGGTCGAACCCGAACTCATCATCACGCCATCCAGGTCCAGACCGATCAGCGCGGTTTCCGCCGTCAGACCGGGAATTGCAAAGCCGGACGTGCTGCACAGGCGCGGCGACTGCTCGCCAAAGATCACTGTTCCGGGAATCGCCGCCTTTAGCGCGGCCTCAAAATGATCGCGCAAATGGGCAATACGGGTGCGTTCGCCCTCAGCATCACGCATCGCATGGGCGGCCGCGCCAAAGCCCGCAATGCCGGATAGGTTTTCCGATCCCGCACGCAGACCCCGCTGATGCCCGCCGCCCACCAGTTGCGGCGCCAGCGGCGCTCCATCGGCCACGATCAGGGCACCCGATCCGATCGGAGCTGCCAACTTGTGACCCGATAAGACCATGTAGTCGCAAAGCGCGAAATCCAGATCGATCTTTCCGGCCGCCGGCACGGCATCGACCATCAGCAACCCACCCGCCTCACGGACAAGCCGCGAAACATCGGCGATGGGCTGAATGACGCCAATCTCGTTGTTGGCGGCCATCACCGCCACAAGCGTGCGGCCCTTGCCCTCGCGCAGTGCCACGCGCAGCGCCTCGAGATCGATCACGCCATCCGCGGCTACCGGCAGAACCGTCACATGGACCCAGGGAAAACGTTCCGCCAGGCGATTGGCGCTGGCCAGAACCGCCTTGTGCTCGATGGCGGAAACGAAAATGCGGGTGATGCGCGAATCATCGCCTTCCAGCGAACCTTCGGCGGCACCCAACAATGCCAGATGGCAGGATTCGGTGGCACCGCTGGTGAAGACGACCTGCGCGGGTTTGGCGCTGACCAATGCGGCAATGCGCTCACGCGCCTCTTCCATGACGGCGCGCGCGGCGCGGCCGGCGCCATGAATGGATGACGGGTTGCCGCCGATGGTTAGTGCATGCGTCACCGCTGAGAGGGACTCGGGGCGTAGCGGCGATGTGGCGTTGTGATCCAGGTAATGCATGTCAGGCAGCCGCGGTCTCGCTGTCGAGACCAGCGCTCATATCGTTGCAGGGTTTGGCGCGGCCCAGCACCCGGCGTTCCACCACATCGGCCAGGGAAACCGAGGACAGGAAAACATGAATCTGCTGTCCCAGTTCTTCCCACAGATCGTGGGTGACGCAGCGCGCGCCCGTTTTGGTGCAACCCTTGGTGCTGCCGGTCTTGCAGCGGGTGGCCGCGATGGGTTCATCGACCGCCAGGATGATGTCGGCGATCCGCAATTCGCCGGAGGGGCGCGACAGACGATAGCCGCCGCCGGGCCCGCGCACACTGGTGACCAGGCCGCCGCGCCGCAGCTTGGCGAACAGCTGTTCCAGATAAGAGAGGGAAATATCCTGGCGGGCCGCAATATCGGCCAGCGCCACAGGCCGGGAGTCGGATTTCATGTCGGCGGCATTGCCGGCCAGGTCGGCCATCGCCATCACCGCATAACGTCCCTTGGTGCTTAGCCGCATGACAGTTCCTTTTGCGAAAGCGGCGTTTTCCCTTGCTTTTTGACCCCCCTCCCGGTGTAGAGAAGCCAAGCCTCAGGAATGCCTGATGGCCCGGGATATAGAGTTCCCGACTAGATTGGTCAAGTATTCGCGGCGCATAGGTGGGGTGATCTGCAAGCATCTGAAATATCACGGTTTTATTTGGGCCTAAACGCCCCGAAAACCTGACTTTTTTGCTGGCAGATAGCCCGGTGGGGAAAACAAAAAGCCATGCCTGACATCATTCTCCCCGGCTCGGCGGGGCGCATCGAAGCGCGCTATCAGCGGCAAAAGGCGCCCGGTGCGCCGATGGCGCTGGTGCTGCACCCCCATCCCCAGTTCGGCGGCACCATGAACAATCCGCTGGTCTATGACCTGTTTCACATGTTCCACGGGCTGGGCTGCACCACCGTGCGCTTCAATTTTCGCGGCGTCGGCCGCAGCCAGGGCAGCTTCGACAATGGCGCGGGCGAATTGTCCGATGCCGCCGCCATCCTGGACTGGATGAACACGCTGTATCCCAACCCGTCCAATGTCTGGGTCTGCGGCATCTCCTTCGGCGCCTGGATCGGCATGCAGCTTTTGATGCGCCGTCCGGAAATCACCGGCTTCGTCTCCATCGCCCCGCCCGCCAGCATGTATGACTTTGCATTTCTGGCGCCCTGCCCCGCTTCGGGCCTGATCGTTCACGGCACCAAGGACAATGTGGTTCCGGAAGCCGATGTCCAGAAGCTGGTCGACCGGCTGACCGCCCAGAAGGGCATCAAGATCACCTACAACAAGATCGACGGCGCCAATCACTTCTTCGACAAGCATGAAGCCGATGTGGTGGAGACGGTGAAGGAATACGTCTCCAACATGATGAGCAAGCCGCGCGAAGGCCGCTGAGATCGCACCATGTGGGCCGTTGTTGTTGTTACCGTGAATCTTCTGGCCGGGCCGCAGGCCATCGTCGTCACCGCGCCGGGCACCTTCAAGACCGAAGCCGGTTGTCTCGCCGCGATCAAGGCATCGGTACCTGCTTCACTTGATGCACCCAGCAAGGCCGCTTTCGCGTCGGGCGCGCGCAAGTATGTCTGCGTGCGGGTGGATGAACTCGGCGCGCTGCCGCCGCACTGAGCCCTTCAGGCCTTCCAGAATTTTCCGCCCGTCATGGGATGCGCAACGCCTGTGGTGGTCGGCAGCGATAGCGGCAATCCCCGTTTCGCGCGCATCGCCAGATAGGCGAAGCCTTCGGCTTCCAGCGCGTCGCCATCCCATCCCATGTCGTCCGCCGCGATCACGGGCGCACCCACCCGCTCTTTCAGCATCGCCATCAAGGTCCTGTTGTGACGTCCGCCGCCGCTGACGATCCAGCTTTTCGCCTCTTGCGGGAAATGCTCCGCGGCGCGCGCCAGCGACGCGGCAGTGAAAGCCGTGAGTGTCGCCGCGCCGTCGGCCGCTGACAGCCCCTCGACGGCTTCCATGCCGAAATCCATCCGGTCCAGGGACTTGGGCGGAACGCGTGTGAAAAATTTATTGTCCAGCATTAGGGCCAGCACCGCTTCATCCACTTTACCCGTGGCTGCCATGGCGCCGTCCCAATCCACCGACTTACCAGTGTGGCGCTGGATCCAGTCATCGATCGGGGCATTGCCCGGACCAGTGTCGAAGGCCAACACCGTGTCGCCCTCTATATAAGTGACCTGGGCGACACCGCCGATATTGACCACCACCAGGGGTTCGGGCTGGCCGAGCTGCCGGGCCCGCGCGGCATGGTAGAGCGGCATCAAGGGGGCGCCCTGCCCGCCCGCCGCCACATCGGCGCTGCGGAAATCATTGATCACATCGATGCCCGTCAGCCGCGCCAGCAGCGCGCCGTCGCCGATCTGCCAGGTCCAGCGCTGATCGGGCCGGTGCAAAATGGTCTGACCGTGAAAGCCGATCAGGTCCGCGGCCCCGGTTTTTTCCCGCAAGGACCTCACCGCCGCGGCATGAAATTCGGTCAGAATCCGTTCGGCCTGATGGATGGAGTCCGGCACGGCCCCGCCTTGCGGCACGGACCGGGCGGTTTCCAGCGCCCCGCGCAACAGGGCGCGGACCTCTTCGGTATAAGGCACGGTCAGGCTGGGACCGGGGCGTGCGATGTCCTGGCCATCGGTTTCCAGCAGGGCGGCGTCAACACCGTCGAGCGACGTACCGCTCATCAGGCCCATGACTTTCAAGGTTTCCGCCATTCGTGCTATGCCGCCTGCACCCAAAGCAGAGTCTATAGCATGCCGCCCGCGCCGCAATTCCAGTCCGATTTCCTGCGTACTTTCGCTGCGCGCGGGGCCTATTATGACTGCTCGGCACCGCAGGATCTGGACGCACAGTTCCAGAAGGAGCGCGTCACCGCCTATATCGGCTTCGACTGCACCGCCGACTCGCTGCATGTCGGCTCGCTGGTGCAGCTGATGACCCTGCGTCGGTTGCAGCAGGCCGGGCACCGTCCCATCCTGCTGATGGGCGGCGGCACCACCAAGGCGGGTGACCCGTCCGGCCGGGACGACACACGGCTGATCCTCACCCCGGAGCAGATCGACGCCAACAAGCAGAGCATTCTGGGCGGCATCCGCCATCTGCTGAAATTCGGCGATGGCCCGTCGGACGCCATCCTGGTGGACAATGCGGAATGGCTCGACAAGCTCGACTACATTCCCTTCCTGCGCGATGTCGGAAAGCATTTCTCCGTCAACCGCATGCTGACCATGGAAAGCGTCAAGCTGCGGCTGGACCGCGAACAGCCGCTGTCCTTCCTGGAATTCAATTATTCCATCATGCAGGCCTATGATTTCGTCGAACTATACAAGCGCTATGGCTGCAAGCTGCAATCTTCGGGCTCCGACCAGTGGGGCAATGTCGTGTCCGGGATCGAGCTGGGGCGGCGCATGGAAAGTGTCCAGCTTTTTGGCTTGACGACGCCGCTGATCACGACCGCCTCCGGCGCCAAGATGGGCAAGACCGCTGCCGGCGCCGTGTGGCTGAATGCCGACCGAGTTTCGCCTTATGACTATTGGCAGTTCTGGCGCAACACCGAGGACCGCGACGTAGGCCGCTTCCTGCGCTTGTTCACCGACCTCTCCGAAAGCGAAATTGCGCGGCTGGAAAAGCTCGAAGGCGCGGAGCTCAACGACGCCAAGAAAATCCTGGCGACCGAGGCCACCGCCATCCTGCATGGCCGTGAGGTGGCGGAAAAATCCGGCGACACCGCCCGGCGCGCCTTCGAAGAAGGTGCATCGGCGGAAGGGCTTCCCACCATCACCGCCACTTTGCCGGATGGTATCCTCAATCTCACCGTGGCGGCGGGCCTGGCGGCGTCAAATTCCGAAGCCCGCAAACTGATCGCCAACAATGGCCTGAAGCTGAACGATACCGCCGTCTCGGACCCAAAGCTGACGGTGGATTCCTCTGCGCTTAACAGCGATGGGGTGCTGAAGCTGTCCAGCGGCAAGAAGAAACACGTGCTGGTGAAGCCAACCTAGTTGGCGGGCGGCTTGGGCGCGGGCGGCGCGGTGGCCTGCGCATTCGACGGCGCATTGGCGGCGTTCGGCATGTCGCCTTCAAAAATGCGGCGCAGGATACCCGGCGTCAGGATCGAGAGCGGATTGGTGGAGATCACCGGCTGCTCGGAATTGCCGGTCATGGAATAGGTGATGCCGAAAATGCCTTCACCCTTCTTGGAGGCCAGGATATCGCCCAGCAGCGGCACGTTGCTGATCAGCGAATTGACCCCATAGGCCGGAACCAGCGAACCCTTGAGCGCCAGGACGCCCTTGGGCCGATCGATATAGCCATCGGCACTGGCCCCGATGGCAGGGCCGCGTACCCGGGCGCCATCGACGCTGATGACATTGTTCCTGGAGCTGAACGGCATGTTCAGTTCATCCAGGGTCATGCCGTCGCCGCCCATCAGATCGCCCAGGCCCGTCAGCGATCCTGCCGAGAACAGACGCGCCAACAGGGATTGATTGACCATGGTGAAGTCCCTCACCGTCAGCGTACCGGTGAAATCCGGGGCGGGATTGTTGGGATTGACCAGGTCGCTGGCCTGGCCCGGCAGGTTGACGATGGTGGAAAGCTGACCGCCGCGCATGCTTTCAAAGGCAAACAACCCGCGCGCCAGCAGGCCGGCATCACCGCTGGTCAGCGTGACCTTGCGCCCGGTGGCCGAGGTTTCGAGATTGGCGGCGATCGGTGTCGCGGTGCGGCCGGTCATCGCCAGATTGCCGCTCATCGCCAGCGCTGACGGGCGAATGCCGATGCCGGCCAGATTGAGATTGAAGGGCATGATGGCGACGCCCGAGCGCATCGCCAGCCGGTCCAGCCTGGCGTCGATGCGAAAACGCCCTTCCGGCGTATCGTCCTGCACCTGTGCGGCCGCGCCGCCCGGCACTTCATTGGTGCCGTTGCGGCCGACCTTTGAACCGTCCAGCGAGCGGCCGCGCAGCACATAGTCATTGCCATTGGCGGTGCGGGTCAGCTGGAAGGACAGGTCGTTGAGCGAGCCCATCTTGACGGAGGGGAAATTCAGCACCGTCAATTCGCCATCCTTGTTGAAGTTGGCCGTGCCGGTGGCGTTCATCACCGGCCCGGTGATGCGGATGGTTTCATCCGACAGCACATTGCCCGGCGCGAAATTGGCCGTGATGCGGCCACTGGCGGGTTGCCCGGGGGTTTTTTCAAGATTGACAATGGGGACGCTCAGACGCGCGGGCGTGAAATCCACCGCCACATCGGCGCGCACCAGATTGCCGCTGCGCCCGATGATATCGGCGGTGATCGGCACCGCGCCGCGGAAAAAGCGCAGCAGGTTGATATTGAGCGCGGCGCGGCCCCCTTCGGTCATGACGCCCTTGACCAACAGCTTGGTGGTATTGGGATCGGTGGTGCGGAAATCCTCGGTCCAGTCCACATTCAGGCGGGAGTCCGCCAGGTTGACAACGCCCACCTGGCGCAGACGGGCATTGTCGATATCAAATGTGACATCGCCATTCGTAATGCGGGTGCGCGCACCCAGCGTCACCGCGAAATTCTGGACCCGCGCCTTCACCGAAATGCCGACATCGTCCACCGGAAGATCGGCGAGCATCGGCACTTTGAAGGCAAGATCGGCGCTGGCGGTACCGCCGGTCTGTTTGGGATCAATGCCAAACTTGGTGGGATAGTTCAGCGGCTTCATGTCGATCAGGGTCATGACATCGGTCATGGTCCCGTCGATATGCACATTGAACAGCCCCACCGTGCCGGTCTGGTGCAGGTCCGGAATCAGCGCCGCGCCCCTGCTGGCGGTCAGCATTCCGATCCTTCCCGTGGTGAAGCTGGCCCGGAAGGTATCACCGGTCAGGATCGCGTCGCCATTGACGCCCGTGGCGCGGGTCAGGCCGTCGACATAGCTGCCTTCCAGACCCTTCATTGCGAAGGTCATCTTCAAGGACTCTTCGGGAAGAATCGCCTGGTCCAGCACGCCTGGCGCGAAGTTCGTCGCTGCTTCCAGCGGGCCGATCATGCCGGCGAAAATATTCGCATCGATCCAGTCCCGCGCCCCCGGCGCTACCGGCTGCGGCCAGTATCGCAACAGGGTGCGTATCGGCAGGGCGGGAATGCGCGCCTTGGCCACCAGCCCCGGCGCGCCCTCGTCGTTCAGCGTCACGGTGCCGGAGGCATCCAGTGCAAAGCCCTGCGCCGCCACCGCCAACCTGGAAACCTCGAACTGGCGCGTGGCGGTCAGATAGTCCGCCGCGAAAGTGATCGACTGGTAGGCAACCTTGTCCTTGAACAGGCCAGGCATATCCAGGGCGATTTTCGTGGCCGTAAGCTCGCCATGGACGCGCTCCAGTTTGCCTTCGGCATCCAGAATGAAATCGCCCCCACCCGTCATCACCGCCCGGGCCTCGCGCGCATCCAGCACGGCATCGCTCAGCGTCAGGTGACGCAGCTTGCCGTCATAGCGTCCCGCCAGCTTGAGGGCGCGGATATGCAGCGCCTTGCTGCGGAGTTGGGCGAAGGGAATCTCGCCACTGGCGGTCATGTCGAACGCCGCCGCCGCCAGAACCGCGCCGGGATTGACGGTGAATGTGCCGGAGGCATTGGCCGTCAGCGGTATGTTCTTGAGGCCCGCGAACATCTGTGCGCTGCGCCCTAGCCCGCGCAGGTCGAGGCCCGCGATCTTGATGCTGCCCTGAATGGGTCCGCGCGCCGGCGGCAGGGTGAGATCGGCGGTGACGTGGCTGCGGCTGCCGGCCAACAGCACATCGGACTCGAAACTGGCGCCGATCGCCTCGTCCCGCGCGCGGATGGTGAGCTGGGCGCGCGGCGCGGTGACCTCGAGGCCACTGATCTCATCGCGAATGGTGATATTGGCATCACGCACCGCGAAGCTTTCCAGCGACGAGGACTCACCGCTCCGCTTGTCAATCACGGCGCGGATGCGTCCGATGATATCGTCGTCATCCGCTTCGCGCTGGGTGCCCAGCCGGATGCGTCCCGATTTCATGTGCACCAGGGTGAACTTGACCCCAACCAGGGTAATGCGGGTGACCACAAACTCGCCCTGGAGGAAGGGCGCGGCAGCCAGATCGATCGCGGCCTTGGGGGCGGTGGCGACGATCTGGCCGCGATTGTCGTAGAGGCGCGTGCCCATCACGACCAGATTCACCCGGCCCTGGTCGCGGCTCCATTCGATGGCGGCGCGGTCATAGTCCAGATTGATGCCGGGCAGCGCCTCCTGGATCGCCCCCGCCAGGGTACCCTTGAGCGGACCCAGCGAGACCGGCCCCCACAGCAGGCGCAGGCCGGCCCCGACCATGAAAAAAACGATAGCCGCCACCAGCACGCCAGCGGTCAACGCGGCGCGGCTGATATGGTGAGCCTTTATGTAGTCGGAAAAAGGCAGCTTCACGCGGGGTCCGGCTTGATATCGGGTCCAGTATTGCAACTGTTAGGCTTAAAAAGGGCAAATGTTCCAGCCCCTTGGTAACGCATGGTGCGATTGCACAGACCCGTCCGAATAGGCTTAAATCCATGGGCGGCAAGGGTTTGGGAACTTTATGGGGTTGGGAGCGGGCGGTTTGTCGTCAGGAGACCGGGCACCTTCATTCAAAATCGCCACCGACGGGGGCGAAACACTCTCTTCGGCCGGGCTGAAGGGGGCGCCCTATATCGTCTATTTCTATCCCAAAGATGACACGTCCGGCTGTACCAAGCAGGCGATTGCCTTCTCGGCGACCCTGCCCAAATTCCGCAAACTAGGCGTCGAGGTGATCGGTGTTTCCCGCGACAGCCTGGAGGCCCACGCCAAATTCCGCAAAAAGCACAAATTGAAGGTCGCGCTGGGCTCTGACCCCGAGACCAAAATGGCCAAGGACTGGGGCGTCTGGATCAAGAAGAGTCTTTATGGCCGCGAATATATGGGGCTGGAACGCGCCACCTTCCTGGTAAATGACAAGGGTATGATCGCGCAGGCATGGCATAAGGTTAAGGTGCCCGGCCATGTCGAGGCCGTGCTGGAGGCCGCGAAAAGCCTATGAAAACACTGTTTCGCCGCGCCGGTAGCCCGCGATTAACCTCAGGATCGTTTTTCTGGAACAGGCGGTTGCCGGATCAGAATCAACAGGGTAAAATGCCGGCCACTGGCGGCAAGTCCCCAAAGAATTCCGAAATGACGGCGACGTTCCTGGAACGCGTCTGGGCCTGGATTCATCAAACCTTTCCAGAGCGCCAGATCTATATCCGCAGCGATGGGCGGGGGCAGTTCTTCACCTTCGGGCCGTCGCTCCAGGCAACCCTGGCCGGCCTGACCCTGATCTTCCTGGGCTGGGTGGCGTTCGCCACCGTCAATGTGATTTTCAAGGACCGCATCATCACCGCCAAGGATCACCGCTATCAGCAGATGCAGGCCGCCTATGAAAACCGCGTCGCCGATCTGCAGGTCTCCTATGACGAACTGAATGGCGCGCTGGTCGGGGCGGAAGACCGTTTCAAGGCGATCGCCGACGGCCTGCAGGCCAAACAGAACGCCATTGCCGGCTTCCTCAACCGCGCCAATCAGGTGCAGGCCAGCCTGGGCGGCCGAAAGGCCGCGTCTCCCGTACCGCAGCTTTCGCCCGGCGCCCTGCCGGCCGCCCGCCCCGCCCCCGGCGTTCCGGATGTGGAAGCGCCCGCCGATCTCCATCTCGAGGATGGCGGTTCGTCCCAGCTGACCATGATGCCCGGTCCCGCCACGCCCCAGCCGCGCACCGCCCGTCCCGTCAAATCCAGCGCGTTGGGCAAGGCCATGCAGCGCTTCACCGCGCTGTTCCACGGTCTGGGCGAAAAGCTGCACATGACGGCCCAGGCCAGTGCGTCGCACGAACTGCCCGCCGCCTATGCGGAGCATCCGGCACTGCGCGCCCTATCCGAGCAGACCGACCGTCTGGCGCAGATCGGACGCAATGAGAATCTGCTCATGGCCAAGACAGAAGGCGCCCTGGGCCAGGGCGTGGGTATGCTGCGCAATGTGATGCGCCGCACCGGCATCAATCCCGATACCTTCGCCCGCAAAATCGCCGCGAGCGAAGGCTTGGGCGGCCCCGACATTCCGCTGGACCAGGTGCGCATCGAAGGCATCAGCGATCCGACCTTCACCAAGGCCTATCTCAGCGCCGCAGCGGTGCTGGACGAACTCAATACCCTGTCGACGGCGCTGGACCATGTGCCGCTGGCGATGCCGGTCAGCACCACGGGCTTCGACAGAAGCAGCGGCTTCGGCGCACGCGTCGATCCCTTCACCCGCCGTTACGCCTTCCATCCCGGCATCGACTTTGCGGGCCCCTGGGGCTCGGCGGTGCGCGCCACGGCGCCGGGCAAAGTCGTCTTTGCCGGCTATCGCGGCGGTTACGGCAACATGGTGGAGATCGACCATGGTTTTGGTCTGCACACCCGTTACGGCCATCTGTCGAAGATCACCGTGCGCAATGGCGCGCGCATCGACAAGGGCGGCAATCTCGGCCGGGTAGGCTCGACGGGGCGCAGCACCGGCCCCCATGTTCATTACGAAGTCTGGTATGACAATGTCGTGAAGAACCCCAACCACTTCATCGAGGCGGGCCGCAATGTTTTCTAGCAAAAGCAAAGACAGCGTTCCGGTGCCGCAGCCCATGGCCACCGTGCCGGTGAGCGCCGCCAAGCGTCCGCGCCAGCTATCGGCGCCGTCCATCATCAGCGCCGACATGGTGACCAACGGCACGCTGGTATCCTCGGGCGACATCCAGATCGATGGCCGCGTCGAGGGCGATGTGCGCAGCGTCGGGCTGGTGATCGGCGACAAGGCCGAGATCCATGGCGAGATCCTGGCCGAAGACGTGACCGTCCGCGGCAAGGTGATGGGCCGAATCCGCGCCCGCAAGGTTCTGCTGGCCGCGACCAGCCATGTCGAAGGCGACATCCTGCACGAAGCCTTTGCGGTGGAATCCGGGGCCTTCTTCGAAGGCAATTGCCGCCATTCCGACAACCCGCTGGGAGACGCGCAGCGCGCGCCCGCCTCCGCCGGCACATATGAATCGGAAAAGCCCTCGGCCCAGGCGCTATTCGCGCCCCTGAGCCCGGTTACAGGCTAAGCCAGCTATTCGATATCTTCGATCTTTTCACGCGGTTTGCCACCAACCTCCTGCGCCAGGGCGGCCGCCATGAAAGGATCCAGGTCGCCATCCAGAACATCGCTGGGGGTGCGGCTTTCCACGCCGGTGCGCAAATCCTTCACCAGCTGATAGGGCTGCAATACATAGGAGCGTATCTGGTGGCCCCAGCCGATCTCTTTCTTTTCCCCGACAAAGGCGCCGGTCTCGTCCTTTTTGCGCTGCAACTCGATTTCATACAGCCGCGCCTTGAGCATGTCCCAGCAGATGGCGCGGTTCTGGTGCTGCGAGCGTTCGGACTGGCTGGCCACCGCAATGCCGGTGGGAAGATGGGTGATGCGCACCGCGCTCTCGGTCTTGTTAACGTGCTGTCCGCCCGCGCCGCTGGCCCGGTAGACATCGATGCGCACGTCTTTTTCCGGAATCTCGATATTGATCGACTGGTCGATCACCGGATAGACCGTGACCGATGAAAAAGACGTGTGCCGCCGGGCATTGGAATCGAAGGGCGAAATCCGCACCAGCCGGTGCACCCCGGCCTCGGTCTTCAGCCAGCCATAGGCATTCGCGCCCTTGATCAGCAGGGTGGTGGACTTAATGCCCGCGCCCTCGCCTTCGCTTTCCTCGATCAACTGCAGCTTGTAATCGTGGCGTTCAGCCCAGCGCGTGTACATGCGCAGCAGCATCGAGGCCCAGTCCTGGCTTTCGGTGCCGCCGGCCCCGGCATGGATTTCGATATACGAGTCATTGCCGTCGGCTTCACCCGACAGCATGGACTCCAGCCGCATCTGCTCGGCGCGCCTGTTCAGCGCCAGCAGGGAATTTTCCGCGTCCGTCACCATGGCCGCGTCGCTTTCGGCTTCCGCCATCTCGATCAGGCCGCGGGCATCGGCCAGTTCGGCTTCCAGCTTGCGCAACGAGCCCAGCGACGACTCCAGCTTCTGGCGCTCGCGCATCAGCTTCTGCGCGTTGGTGGGATCATTCCAAAGGGCGGGGTCTTCGGCTTTGGCGTTCAGTTCGTCCAGGCGGCGATTGGCGACATCCCAGTCAAAGATGCCTCCTCAGCAGGGCGATGGCCTGCTGGATGTCGTCGGCGGCGCGGCTGATTTCAGGACGCATGGCGCGCTGTATAAGAAGATCGGCTGACAACGTAAAGCGGTTTCACGCCGCTTCGCAGGTCCACTGGACCTGCTCACACGCTTCGCGTGACGCGGCGAAAGTCCACGCACAGGCGGTCTAGTAAAGCCCGCCTGTGCCCTCACCCACGGATGCGGGTGGCGGCTGATTGGGCGCAGGCGGCGCCCCCACATATTCCTCGGCGCCGATAACCGGCCCGGGATCGGTGAAGGCGCTGCCCGCCTTGAAGGCTTCCATGATGGCGCCGGGCGTGCCCGGTGGAACCGGGGTGCCGGTGCGATAATCGATGGGTATCATTTCGATGCCCGGCGCAACGCGGAACGGCGTGGCCGGGGCATCCGCCAAAGCGCCTTTCATGAAGTCGCGGAAGATCGGCGCGGCGACGGTACCGCCCTGCTCGTTCGGCCCCAGCGTGCGCGGATTGTCGAAGCCCACGAACACGCCCGCGACGAGATCGGGGGAGAAGCCGACGAACCAGACATCCTTGGCGTCGGAGGAGGTCCCGGTCTTGCCCGCCAGGGGCTTGGGTATCTGCGCGCCTACCGAATAGGCCGCGGTGCCGCGCTGAACCACGCCCTGCAGCATGGAGACGACCTGGTAAGCGGTGCGCGGATCGATGATCTGCTCGCGGGTGTCGGTCAGCAGCGGCTCCTGCTGGCCGCGCCAGACGGCGTCGTTGCAACCCTCGCATTTGCGCGCGTCATGCCGCCAGATCGTCTTGCCGTTGCGATCCTGGATGCGGTCCACCAGCGACGGCAGGACCTTCTTGCCGCCATTGACGAATTCCGAATAGCCGGTGACCATTTTCAGCAGCGTGGTTTCATAGGAACCCAGCGAATTGGCGAGCAGCGGCGGCAGCTTGTCATAGACGCCAAAGCGTATGGGATATTGCACCACCTTGTTCATGCCCACTTCGTGCGCCAGCCGGACCGTCATGACGTTGCGCGACAGTTCGAGGCCCCGGCGCAGCGTGGTCTCGCCCAGATACTGGCCGACTTCGAAATTGTTGGGGCGCCAGACCGGCAAGCCCGGCCCCTGGTCCAGCTCAAAGGGCGCATCCAGCACCCGCGTTGCGGGCGTGTAGCCATTGTCCAGCGCGGCGGCATAGACGAATGGCTTGAAGGAGGAGCCGGGCTGGCGCTGCGCCTGCATGGCGCGGTCAAATTGCGACGAGGCGTAGGAGAAACCGCCGGACATGGCCAGCACGCGGCCGGTATGGGGATCCATGGCCACGATGGCGCCGTTGATTTCCGGGACCTGGCGCAGACCGAACTCACCCGGCTTGGCGGGCGCCGGCTGCACCTCGGTATAGAAAACATCACCCGGCTTGAGCACCTGCCCTGGCGTGGTCGGTGTCGGTCCCGTGGTGGCGCCCGGCAACTGTTTGCGCGCCCACTTGTATCCGTCATAGGTCAGCGTGGCGGTCGTCCCATCGGCGAACCCGATGCGGACATCCTTGCCCAGATACTCCAGCGCAACCGCCAGCCGCCAGGTCTCGATGCCCGATTCATTGGGCAACGCCGCCAGCTGCTTTTTCCAGTCGGCGAGATCGACAGTCTTCTTGGCGCCGCGCCAGCCATGACGGCGGTCATAGCGCACCAGCCCCGAGCGCAGCGCATTGACGGCATAGTTCTGAAGTCTGGTGTCCAGCGAGGCGCGCACCTGAAGACCGCTGTCATACAGGCCCTCGGCCTTGTAGCGGCCGATCAGAAGACGGCGCACTTCCTCGACATAATAATCCACGTCAGCGGCCTGGCTGCCCAGGGCGCTGGTCTGGGTCACCAGCGGCTCGGCCTTGGCGGCGGCCTCCTCTTCGTCCGTGATATAGCCATTGTCATGCATCTGGGAGATCACCCAGTTGCGCCGGTCCACCGCCGCCTGATGGTAACGGCGCGGATCGTAATTGGCCGGGCCCTTGGGCAGCGCCGCCAGGAACGCAACTTCGGCGATGGACAGTTCGTCCAGCGACTTGCCGAAATAGTTCAGCGTCGCAGCCCCGATGCCATAGCAGTTCTGGCCGAGATAGATCTCGTTCAGATACAGCTCCAGCACCTTGTCCTTCGGGTATGTGGCGTCGATGCGCACCGCCAGGATGGCCTCACGAATCTTGCGGCTGAATTTGACTTCGGAGTTGAGCAGGAAGTTGCGCGCCACCTGCTGGGTGATGGTGGAAGCACCCTGGGGACGGCGGCTCTGCAATACCAATCCGACATCCTTGATGGCCGCGCGCAGGATGCCAGACGGGTCAATACCGGGATGGCTGTAGAAATTGCGGTCTTCGGCGCTGGTGAAGGCCTCCTTGACCAGCTTGGGAATGAACGTGACGGGAATGAATATTCGCCGCTCGCGGGCATACTCGCCCAACACGGTGCCGTTACCGGCATAGACCCGGGTTGTGATGGGCGGAGTGTAATCCTGCAGCGTCTGCACGCTGGGCAAATCACGGGTAATGGTGACCAGATAGATCGCGAGCGCCCCGCCCGCCAGCACGGCCAGCGCGGCGGCCGTGAGGCCGAGCCATTTCAAAAGACGGGGAACAAGATTCTGCATGGGGCAACGGATTCATAAAGGTCCGACAGAGGCTTGGAAAGGGTTCTGGACCTGCCGGAATGTCACCTTTGGTCCCTATTTTGTTGCAAATTGGGCATCCACGGCGTCGGCGATGCCCTCGGCCACCCGGGCACGCCATGCTGCGGTGTTCATCTGGCGGGCATCATCGGAATTGGACAGATATCCAAGTTCCATCAACACCGCCGGAACATCGGGCGCGGTCAGCACCGCCAGGCTGGCGCTGCGGTGTGGCCGGCGCGCCAGAATATCAGTGACCCCCGACAGTTGCTTGATCGCCGTGGTGGCGAAGCGGGAGGATTTGTTGACCGTATCGCGCTGGGCCAGGTCGATCAGGATCGGCGCCACCGGATTGTTGCTGCCCGACAGGTCCACGCCCGCGATGACATCGGACTGGTTCTCGCGCCTGGCCAGCGCGGCGGCCTCGCGGTCGGAACGCCCGTCGCTGAGCGTATAGATGGACAGCCCCGTCGTGCTGGGATCGGGATGGGAATCGGCGTGCAGGGAGATAAACAGGTCGGCTTTGTGGGTCCGCGCAATGGCAACACGCTGACGGTGAGGGACAAAGGTATCATTCTCGCGAGTGAGAAACACGCTATAGCCGCGGCCGCGCAACACCCGCGCCAGGATCAGGCCTTCCGCCAGCGCCAGGTCCTTCTCCATCAACCCGTTGACGCCGACCGTACCGGAATCGATGCCGCCATGCCCCGGATCGAGCACGATGATCTTCTTGCCGGCGGCGCGCGCTGGCGATGTCTGCTGGGCGGCGATCATCGCCGCCAGGCGCTCGGCGTCGGTCTCGCGCTTTCGCAAATCCGCGGGCCAGCCGGCATTGCCATCGAATTTCGGGCGCGTGGTGGGGAACAGATCGATCACCACCCGATAGCCGAAACCGGAGGATGGCGGTATCACCAAACTGTCCGACACCGTCACCGGCTGATTGAGGTCGATCACCATGCGCGAATTGCCGGCGCGGAACTGGCCATAGCGATAGGACTTGATGGCGCCGAACCCGCTGGGACGCGGCGGTGCGCCCAGCCGCCACAACACGTCGGGCATGTCGATCACCACCCGGTCGGGATTGGCCAACGCAAAGGTGCGCAAGTTGACGGGATCGGAAAGCTCAATCACCAGCCGGGTGCGGTCGTTATGCTCGCCGATGCGCGCGCTCATCACGATCGGCAGCGGTCCTTTGGGCTTGGCACCGATCACCGGCCCGGGACCTGGCGGGGGGACGGGCCTGGGCGGCGCGGCGGGAAGGTTACCCTGAGACTGGCGCAGCAGCCGGCTGATGGCATCGTCGCCCTGAGCCATCAGGACCGCCGGTGCCAGAACGGCCGCTACAAAGAAAAGGACAAGCAAGACGCGCAACGTTTGTCTTTCCGAATCTTGAAGGGGCGAGCCTAGCACGGCGATTTGTTTCGCTTCGGTGCTTTTGCTAGTGTTCCTGGGCCAGGGGGCCAGGGATGTTTCTGGAAATAAAAGATTTTTTAAGTCCGCAGGCGGTGGCGCGGCTGACCGCCCTTGCCGCCCGGGTCAATTTCGTGGACGGACGGATTTCCAATCCCGCCAACCAGGCCAAGAACAATCTGCAGGCCTCGCATGCCGATCCTGGCTATGCGGAATCCTCAGCCATCGTCGCCGAGGCCTTCGCCGCTTGCGAAGCGTTCCGCAACTTCGCCTATCCTCGTCATGTCGCACCGCCGCTGCTGGCCCGTTACGAGGTCGGGATGGAATACGGCGCCCATGCCGACACCTCGCATATGCGCTTTGGCAACGAGCTAAGGCGTTCCGACCTTTCGGCCACCGTCTGGCTGAACCCGCCGGAAAGCTATGACGGCGGCGAGCTGGTGGTGCATCTGGGCACCCAGCCGGTGGTGATCAAAGGCCCGCCGGGCAGCGTGGTGGTCTATCCTTCCACCCAGCTGCATGAGGTCACCCCGGTGCGCCGGGGTACGCGGCTGGTCTCCATCACCTTCATCGAAAGCATGGTGCCGGACGAGTTCCAGCGGACCCAGCTATACGACCTCTGCGAGGTGGCGGCCCTGGAGGGGCTCAATATGCGCTGGGAAAACCGCATCCGGCTGGATGCCGTGCGCAACAATCTGTTGCGGCTATGGTCACGAAACTGATAAGTATTTGTTTTCAATAACTATTTTCAGATGTGGTGACGCCCCATCACAAATCCGCCCATTAATCGCTTGTTGAAAGCTTGGCGGCACCCTACAAAATCTGCGTCCGGCAGCGCCTTGCGATTCTCGCGGTTGCCGCGCCGCCCTGATCAGCCCGGTAAGCCCCGCGAGCCACGCGAGCACAACGGCCCTTCAGGTAATCCCTTTGGCCCCAAGTCCGACCGGACCCATGGGCCCTGAAGTAGCAATGATTATCCAATTTGCGCTCCCCTCTGACGCTGTCCCGGTCCTGAAGGCCGTTTCGACGGATGGGTTTGCGCGCGTCCTTTCCACCAACAATTCGCGCCGCTCTTTCCCGCCCGCCGCACACAGTGCCGCCGGCAACATTCGCGCGCGCGCCGGAGAATTCCATGACCAAGCGCATGCTCATCGACGCCAACCACCCGGAAGAAACACGGGTGGTCATTCTCGACGGTTCCAAGGTCGAGGAATTTGACTTCGAGGCCGCTTACAAGCGGCCGCTCAAGGGAAACATCTATCTTGCAAAGGTGACGCGCGTTGAGCCGTCGCTGCAGGCCGCCTTTGTCGAATATGGCGGCAACCGACAGGGCTTCCTGGCCTTCGCGGAAATCCATCCCGACTATTACCAGATCCCGGTCGCCGACCGTCAGGCCCTGCTGGCCGAGCAGGAGGCCGAGGCCCGGCGCCGCCAGGAAGACGACATCGAATCTTTCGAGATCACCGGCCCCAAGGCCGATGCCGGCGCAGAGGACGGGGAAGACGAAGTTGAGGACGACAGCGACAGCGGCGAGGACACCGCCGAAATGGCGCCGCTGGTGCCGCTGGATACCGACGGCGAGGACGCAGCCGACACCACCAGCGACAGCACCGAAGACGATCATGAAGACGTGTTCGTCAATCATGGCGGCGCGCCGGTCGAACTCGAGCAGGACGAGGACGATGTCCCCGAATCCAAGTCGGAAGCCGCGGCGGTCGCACTGAACGACTATCACGGCGACCCGGACGTCGCCGCTGCCCAAGCCGCCGAAGAAAATGAGGGCGAGATCGAGCCTTTCGAGGCCCAGAGCGAGGTCAGCGACACCGAAGTGATCGAAGGCGACGCGCTGGCGCAGGCCGAAGAAGGCGTGCCCCAGGATGACGACTCCGCCGAAGCCCAGGCGTTGCAGGCGGGCAAGCCGTCCCAGCGCTGGGTCCGCAAGAAGCATTACAAGATCCAGGAAGTCATCAAGCGCCGCCAGATCATTCTGGTGCAGGTGGTCAAGGAAGAACGTGGCAACAAGGGCGCGGCCCTCACCACCTATATGTCGCTGGCTGGCCGCTATTGCGTGCTGATGCCCAACACGCCGCGCGGCGGCGGCATTTCCCGCAAGATCACCAACGCCGCCGACCGCAAGCGCCTGAAAAGCGCCGCCCAGGGGCTGGAACTGCCCGAAGGTATGGGCCTGATCATCCGCACCGCCGGCGAGAACCGCACCCGGCTCGAAATCCGCCGCGACTATGACTATCTGCTGCGCCTGTGGGACACGATCCGCGAAAAGACCCTCTCCTCCAACGCGCCGGCCTGCGTCTATGAGGAAGGCGACCTGATCAAGCGCGTCATCCGCGACCTGTACAACAAGGATGTGCAGGACGTCGTGGTGGAAGGCGAAGAGGGTTTCCGCAACGCCAAGGACTTCATGCGCATGCTGATGCCCAGCCATGCCAAGCATGTCCATCACTACAAAGACACGGTGCCGCTGTTCCAGCGCATGCATATCGAAGCCCAGCTGGACTCGATGTTCTCGCCCACCGTCACCCTCAAGTCGGGCGGCTATATCGTCATCAACCAGACCGAAGCCCTCGTCTCCATCGACGTCAATTCGGGCCGCGCCACCCGCGAACATTCCATCGAGGAAACCGCGCGCAAGACCAACCTGGAAGCGGCCAGCGAGATCGGCCGCCAGCTGCGCCTGCGCGACCTGGCCGGCCTGATCGTGATCGACTTCATCGACATGGAAGAAGGCCGCAACGACCGCGAGGTCGAAAAGCGCCTGCGCGATGCGGTGAAGAACGACCGCGCCCGGGTCCAGATCGGCAAGATTTCGCAGTTCGGCCTCTTGGAAATGTCGCGCCAGCGCCTGCGCGCCGGCGTGATCGCCGGCTCCACCGTCACCTGCCCGCATTGCGAAGGTCTGGGCCTGGTGCGCTCCATCGAATCCACCGCCCTGCGCGTGCTGCGCGGACTGGAAGAGGAAGCCGAAAAGAACCGCGCTGCCGCCGTCACCGTGCGCATCGCCAATGATGTCGCGATCTATGTGCTGAACCAGAAGCGTCATGAACTGGCCCGTATCGAGGCCGAACATGGCATGGAAATTTTCTTCGATCCCAAGGCCGGCATCGCCGCCGGGACCTTCGAACTGGAACGCACCAAACAGCGCGATCCGTCGGAACGCCCGCGCAATTCCGCCGTCAGCATCGAGGCAGGCTTTGTGCCGTCCAGCGAGCCCGAGCCGGAATATGAAGAAGAAGTCGAGGAAGAAGAATTGGTGGAGGCCGATGGCGGCCAGCCGGATTCGCGCGACGAAGACGAGGAAGAACGCCCCGCATCGTCACAAGGCGAACGCGGCGAGCGTGGTGATCGCGAAAACGGCCGCCGCAAGCGCCGTCGCGGCGGACGTGGCCGCAGCCGCGACCGCGACGGTCAGCGCCCTTCGGGCGCCGACACGGGCGTGGCTGCCGCGCCCGTCGAAAGCCCGGAAGAAGCCGCCCTCCCGGCCGACGACAGCGAATTCGAACCCGCCCTACCCGGTGCGCCGCTGGGCGAAAATGGCGAACCGCGCCGCAAGCGCCGCCGCCGCCGTGGCCGCCGTGGCGGCCGTGATCGCGAGGATCGTCCGGCAGGGGCCACCACCCCGGGCTTTGCCAAAGAGGTAGACCGTTTCGGCTCCGTGCCGGACGAAATCGACACCACGCCCACCGACACCGCGCCCGGGGCGCCGTCCATGCCGGTCTGGTCGCTCAAGGATGACATTCCGGACACCACGCCGAGTGATGAGCCGAAATCCAGCAAGAAGGGCTGGTGGCAGAAGGCGTTCGGCGGCGAGTAAGAGCATTAACCCGCCCGTGGCTTTAGCTCAGGACGCAAAAAAAGCATTCGGCGGTGAATAACCGCTACGCAAGCGCTAAAGAAAAAGCCGCGGGATCAATCCGCGGCTTTTTTTATTCGAGGATGCTGGCCGTTATGGCGTCCGCCGCAGTGCCCAGGCCATGAGCGCCCGGATCTGACAGCGGCACGCAGGCTTCGCTGTTGCAGGAAATCACATTCACCGTGTCAAACGGCGCCGCCCCGGTGCTGCGCAGGTCGCCCCGCTTGCCCGGCACGCGCCCACGCGTGGCTTCCAGCAGTGCGTACACCGCCGCCGCGGTTCCGTTTGGCCCGCCGGCACCCGTTGCCGCCAGGATCACATTGTCGCTGCCGGTGGCGATCAGGGGCGTCAGGAAAGCACTGGCAAGGCCCGCCGGCACGGCTGGCGAAGCCGCCAGCACCACACCGGTGCCGGCCGCCGTGCGGCCCGAACCGAACGAACCATTCAGGGTGATGGTGCAGGAGGCCGCCTGGCCGTTTACGTCCACGGCGGCAAAGCCGGTAGACCCCAGATCGCGCGGCAGATTGGCCACGCCGAAGGACGCCAGCGACTGGCGCACCGCCGCCGCGATTGCCGCCTCGCCCGCGCCCGGCTGACGGGCGAGATTATCGAACAGGGAATTGGTGAAAATACCCGCGCCGGTGCGCGCGCCGGGCAGATGAATGACAAGCCCGCCCGCATTGCGCGTCCGCGCGGGACCCTGCTGGGTTGTGACCGCAGCCAGTTCATCCAGGGTAACGGCGCCGCCCTGCGCTGCGGAATAGGCTTCGATGCGCGCCGCCGTCGCGCCCCTGTAAAAACCGTCCGCCCCGTTCATGCGTATCTGGCCCAGCGTCAGACCTAGCGCCGGATTGCGCACTTCACTGCCGGTCGCGCGCAGCTGGCCCGATTCATCCAGAAACTCCGCCGCAAGGTCAGCGTCGAGGCGAATGACATTCTGCGCGGCGGCGAGCCGCGCGGAGAGCGCCTGGGAGATGGGAAAGCCGGTGGCCGCATAAGCTTCGCCGGGCGCCACCACGCGCTGCCACGGCAGGGCGCCGTGAAGCCGCTGCATATCGGCAAAAGCGCGCACCCCGCCCGGTACCGCATAGGCGCCGCCGCGCGCAGGCGCGCGGGTGAGGAAATTGAACTCCGTTACCCGGCCGCTGGTGTCCCTGACCAGGCAAAGGCCGCCACTGCCCAGCCCGACCGCCGCCGGATAGGTCACAGCCAGGGTGAAGAACATGGCGGACACCGCGTCCACGGCGGTGCCCTGTGACGTCAGGACAGCGGCGCCAGCCCTGGCGGCCAGCGGCTCGTCGCTCACCACCACGCCCAGCCGAACGGCTTCGGAGACTTCGTTGGAGGTGTAACTGCGGGGCGCCTCCTCCGCGAGGCCGAACGACGCGGCGACATTGTCCCCGATATATTCGGCCGTGACGCAGCCGCCCAGCATCATGGGCAGGGCGAGCAGGGCGGAAAGACGCTTAAGCATCATGACGCGATTTTCATCCGTAAAGGGGCTGTTTTGGAGGGCCTTTATGCCCCAGCGGGATGGGATAAAGAAGTCGTATTATTTGACGTTTGACGCCCCTCCCCATACGGTCCGCACGGGGTTGGGTGGGGCATCAGGAGAATTCCGGTTTGTCGCCAAATGCCATCCGCAAACTCTTCGCAGTCGGCCTTGCCGCCACACTGCTGATCCAGGCTGTGCCCGTACAGGCGCAGAGCTTCGGCATCCTGCGCGACACCGAAACCGAGGAAATGCTCAAGGCCTATGAAGCGCCGCTGGCCAAGGCCGCCGGCCTCGACCCCAGTGCGGTGAAGACCTATCTGGTGGGCGATCCCAGTCTCAACGCCTTCGCGATGCAGCCGGCCAACCTCTTCATCTGCGCCGGCATGCTGCTTTGGATGCGCAACCCCAACGAACTGATCGGCGTGCTGGCGCACGAGACCGGCCACATCTCCGGCGCCCATCTGACGCGCGGCAGCTACGGCGCGAAAAAGGCAATGATCCCGATGCTGGCCTCGATGCTGCTCGGCTTGGGCGCGATGGTCGCGGGCGCCGGCGAGCTGGGCATGGTGATGATGGGCTTGGGCCAGGCGGTTGCCGAAGCGCAGTTCATGACCTTCACCCGCGTGCAGGAATCCAGCGCCGACCAGATCGCCGCCAGGCTGCTGCTGGCCACGCGCCAGTCGCCGGCGGGCCTGGTCAACACCTTCCGCCGCTTCGCGCAGGCTGACGCGATGCGCGCCAGCTACAACCGTCCCGACCGCTTCGCCTCCAGCCATCCGGTCGGCCAGGACCGCGTCTTTGACCTGATGCAGAAGCTGGAATCCTCGCCCTATCGCGATGTTCAGGACTCGCCGCAGTCGATGCACACTTTCACGATGGTGCAGGCCAAGCTGGCCGGGTTCGTTCTGCCGGTGAAGGAGGCGCTGAACCGCTATCCCGTCTCCAACGCCAGCGCACAGGCGCGTTATGCCCGCGCCTTCGTCTATATGCGCCAGCCCGACTTCCAGAAGGCGTTGGCCGAAATCAGCAGCCTGATCCAGGAAGAACCCAACAATCCCTATTTCTATGAAGTACGCGGCCAGATCCATGTCAGCATGGCCAAGCCCGCACTGGCGCTGCCCGATCTGCAAAAGGCGGTGAGCCTGCGCCCGGGCGCGCCGCAGCTGCGCCTGATGCTGGCCGGCGCCCAGCTGGCCACCGAAGACCAGGCGCTGGCCGCCGAGGCGCTCAAGAATCTCAAAGCCGCCCTGCTGGTGGAGAATGACGACATCTTCACCTGGTACCAGACCGCCCAGGCCTACAGCGCCGTCAAGAACGTGCCGATGGCCGATCTGTCCACCGCCGAACTGTGGTACAATGCCGGCGACATGCGCCGCGCACTGGTGTTCGCGATGCGCGCGCGCGGCAAGCTGCCCCAGGGCAGCGCGGACTGGGAACGCGCCCAGGACATTATCGGCGCCGCGGGTCCGCTGGCGAAGCAACAACGAGGATAATAATGCGAGCCTTTGTGATTACCCTTGCCGGCGCCATCGCGGGCGCGGCGCTGGCGGTTGCCGTCATCCTGACCATGGCCGATCGCGGCATGATTCCGATCAACGATCTGCAGATGCAGACCTATCTGATGCGCCGCCCCGAATTGGCCGCCGCCATGTTGGGGCGCTATCAGCAGCAGGAAGAAAGCAAGCAGAAGGCGCAGCAGACCGCCGCCTTGATGAACCAGGCAGCATTTTTCGATCCCAAGATCGCCTTTGTCGCCGGCCCGGCCAACGCCAAGCAGACCTTTGTCGAATTCTATGACTATGACTGCCCCTTCTGCCGCGCCTCGCTGCCGGCGATCAAGAAGTTCTACGAAGCGAACAAGGACAAGGTCCGCTTCGCCTTCATCGAATATCCCATCGAGCAGCTGCACGGCCCCAGTGCGATGTTCGCCGCCAAGGCCTCGCTGGCGGCGCGCAAGCAGCGTGACCGCTATATGGACTTCCATTTCGCGCTGCTGGCCGAGGAAGGCGCGATCACGGAAGAGATGATCTATGCCAATGCCGCCAAGGTCGGAATGGACGTGAACCGGCTGAAAGCCGACATCCAGGATCCGCAAATGCAGAAGGCGCTGGATGCCAGCATCGCGCTGGCCCGCAAGACCGGCATCGACGGCACACCGACCTTCATCCTGAACGGCAAGCTGCATCCGGGGATGCTGGAAGATGCCGCTCTGAACGAGGCTATGAAGCTAGATAAGTCCTGACAGGGGGCTGGACGGGTCGGCATAAGCCTTTTTCGGCATACGCCCGGCCAGCCAGGCCAGGCGCCCGGCCTCAACCGCCAGCTTCATCGCAGCTGCCATCTGTACGGGATCGCGGGCATGGGCGATGCCGGTATTGGAAATCACCCCGTCGCAGCCCAGTTCCATCGCCACCGCCGCATCCGAAGCCGTGCCAATCCCGGCATCCACGATCACCGGCACCTTGGCGTCCTCGATGATCATGCGGATGTTCACGGTGGACTGGATGCCCATGCCCGACCCGATGGGTGACGCCAGCGGCATGATCGCCACCGCGCCGACATCTTCCAGCCGCTTGGCCATCAAGGGATCGTCGCTGCAATAGACCATCACCTGGAAACCGTCCTTCGACAGCATCTCGGTGGCGCGCAGGGTTTCGATCATGTCGGGATAGAGCAGCTTCTTCTCGCCCAGCACTTCCAGCTTGACGAGAGTCCAGCCGCCCGCTTCGCGCGCCAGGCGCAGGGTGCGCACCGCGTCTTCGCCGGTGAAACAGCCCGCCGTATTGGGAAGGTAAGTGACCTTCTTCGGATCGATGAAATCCACCAGCTTGGGCTGGGACGGATCAGTCAGGTTCACGCGGCGCACTGCCACGGTAACGATCTCCGCGCCACTGGCCTTCAGCGCCGCGGCGTTCTGGGCGTAGTCCTTGTACTTGCCGGTGCCGATGATCAGCCGCGATTTGTAGGTCTTGCCCGCCAGCACAAACGGCTTGTCCTCGCGCGGCACCTGCGCGGGCACGTTGCCGCCGCCGATGAAATGCACGATCTCCAGCCGGTCGCCATCCGCCAGCGCGACCTCGCCATAGGCCCCGCGCGGCACGATCTCCAGATTGCGCTCCACCGCGATCTTGGCCGGGTCCAGCCCCAGGCTTTCCAGCAGCCCGTATATGCTGGTGGGCGCATCCAGTTGCCGGGGTTCGCCGTTCAGGGTGACGTTCACTGCCATTGCCGCGCTACCTTAAGCATTTCCGTATCTCTCTGGATGCGATTATAAGGCTTGAATCAGCTTTACCACCGGAAAGTCTATGGCAAAAAAGCCCAAACAATCCAAGACCTTACCGATATACATCCTCAACGGCCCCAACCTCAATCTCCTGGGTACGCGCGAGCCGGAGGTCTATGGCTATACCACGCTGGCGCAGGTCGAAAAGATGTGCGCCGAGCAAGCTAAGCGTCATGGCCTTTCCATCGTCTTTCGCCAGTCCAACCGGGAGGGCGAAATCGTCGACCATATTCAGGAAGCGCGCACCGGCTCTTGCGCCGTCATCATCAATCCGGCGGGCTATGGCCATACCTCGATTGCCATTCTGGATTCGCTCCAGATGCTGAAGGTACCGGTGATCGAGTGTCATCTGTCCAACATTCACAAGCGCGAGCCCTATCGCCACAACTCCTATGTCTCCAAGGTTGCCACCGGCATCGTGATGGGCCTGGGCGCGCAAGGCTATCTGCGCGCGGTGGACGCGGTCGCTGAAATTCTCAAGGTGTCGAAATGAGCACGAAGAAAAAAAAGAAGCCCACCGCCAAGCCTGCGCCCGCATCCCAAACGACATCGAAGTCATCGGGCAAGCCCGGCGTCGACGCCGGCGCCGTGCGCGAACTGGCGAAGCTGCTGAAAGAAACCGGCCTCACCGAAATCGAGATCGAACATAACGGTGCGCGCATCCGTGTCAGCCGTGCCAGCGGCGCCAGCGCCACCACCGTCACCATGGCGGCCCCGGCGCCTGCCCCTGCGGCCCCTGTGCCAGCGGCCGCGCCAGCATCTTCTGGCCCGCCGGCAGGCGCAGTCCCCTCGCCCATGGTCGGCACCGTCTATCTGTCGCCCGAACCCGGCAAACCGCCCTTCGTGGCGGTCGGCAAGACCGTGAAGGAAGGCGACACGCTGTTCATCGTAGAAGCGATGAAGACCATGAACGCCATCACCGCGCCCAGGGGCGGCACCGTCAAGGAAATCTGCGTCGGCGACGGTACGCCCGTCGAATTCGGCCAGACCCTCGCCGTCATCGCCTGATGTTCGAAAAGGTCCTCATCGCCAATCGCGGCGAAATCGCCCTCCGCGTCATCCGCGCCTGCAAGGAGATGGGCATCTCCACCGTGGCCATCCATTCCACGGCGGATTCCGACGCCATGCATGTGCGCCTGGCCGATGAGAGCGTCTGCGTCGGCCCCCCCGCCGCCGCCCAGTCCTATCTGAACATTCCGGCCATCATCGCCGCCTGCGAGATCACCGGGGCCGAGGCCATTCATCCCGGCTATGGATTCCTGTCGGAAAACGCCAAGTTCGCCGACATCATCAAGGAGCATGGGCTGACCTTTATCGGTCCCACGCCCGAGCATATCCGCATGATGGGCGACAAGATCACCGCCAAGCAGACGGTGAAGGAATTGGGCATCCCCACCGTGCCGGGTTCTGACGGCGAAGTGCTGGACGGCGATGCCGCCCGTATGGCCGAAGAGATCGGCTATCCGGTCCTGATCAAGGCGACGGCGGGCGGCGGCGGCCGCGGCATGAAGGTCGCCAAGAATGCCGGCGAACTTTCCTTTGCCCTGTCCCAGGCGCGCACCGAAGCCAAGGCCGCCTTCGGCAATGACATGGTCTATATGGAGAAATACCTCCAGCGGCCGCGCCATATCGAGATCCAGATCCTGGCCGACTCCCATGGCCATGTCGTGCATCTGGGCGAGCGCGACTGCTCGCTGCAGCGCCGCCACCAGAAGGTCTGGGAAGAAGCGGGCAGCCCGGCACTGAACGCGCAGGAGCGTGATGAGATCGGCAGCGTGGTCACCAAGGCGCTGACCAAGCTGGGCTATCTGGGCGCCGGCACCATCGAATTCCTCTATGAGGATGGGCAGTTCTATTTCATCGAAATGAACACCCGCCTGCAGGTGGAGCATCCTGTCAGCGAAGCCATTACCGGCATCGATATCGTGCGCGAACAGATCCGCGTCGCCGCCGGCGCGCCGCTGGGTTTCACCCAGAAGGACATCGTCTTCGAGGGCCATGCCATCGAATGCCGCATCAATGCGGAGAATGCTTTCACGTTCCGCCCCTCGCCCGGCACCATCACCCAGTTCCACACGCCCGGCGGCCTGGGTGTGCGCTTCGATTCGGCGATCTATGCGGGCTACCGCATCCCGCCCTATTACGACAGCCTGGTGGGCAAGCTGATTGTCCATGCCCGCAACCGCAACGAATGTTTGCTGCGGCTGCGGCGGGCGCTGGACGAACTGGTGGTGGGCGGCATCGACACCACCATCCCCCTGTTCCAGCAGCTGGTGCGCGAGCCCGACATCATCAATGGCGACTATTCTATTCATTGGCTTGAAAAGTATCTCGCCAAGCTGGGCCACTGATTTCGCGTCAGCGCCGCGCGCGCGCCCCCTAGGTGAGCCCCATTTTCTGGGCTAGAGTTCCCTCACAACAAGGGAGGGAGTTAGGTCATGGGTTTTCTCGACAGATACGCATCCCAGATTTTGGGCATCACCCGCATCATGGCGGGTTTTTTGTTCTTGGCGCACGGCACCGCCAAGATGTTCAATTTCCCCGCCCGCGAAGGCTGGGACGGCTATAACCCGATGAGCCTCAGCGGGGCCGCTGGGGGCCATCGAGGTGATCGGCGGGTCACTGATCGTGTTGGGCTTTTATAGCCGTCCGGCGGCCTTCATTGCCTCAGGCACCATGGCATTTGCCTATTTCATCGCCCATGCGCCGCAAAACTTCTTCCCCCTTCTCAATCGCGGCGATGCGGCCATCCTGTTCTGCTTTTTGTTCCTCTACATCGCCGCGGCCGGTCCCGGCGCCTTCTCGATCAACAAGAAGTAATCTGGTCAACAATGGATAACGCGCTGGCGGCATTTGCCGCCGGCGCGTTATGCTTTTGACATGCACGGTCCCCGGCTGACGCCCCAAATCCTGCTGCGCGCTTATGCCGAAGGCCTGTTTCCCATGGCCGAACGGCGGGGAGATCCCGTGCTCTACTGGGTCTCGCCGGAAAAACGCGGCATTCTTCCCCTCGACACGTTTCATGTGCCCCATCGCCTGGCCCGCACCGTGCGATCGCACCGCTTTACCGTTACTGCCGACCGCGCCTTTGCCGATGTGATGCGCAGCTGTGCCGCGCCCGCACAGGGGCGGGAGGAAAGCTGGATCAATGACGAGATCCTGCGGCTTTATACGGCGCTGCATGTCGGCGGCCATGCCCATTCCATCGAATGCTGGCAGGAGGGTGAACTGGTGGGCGGGCTTTATGGCGTGCGCCTGGGGGCGGCGTTTTTCGGGGAAAGCATGTTTTCGCGCGCGCGCGACGCCAGCAAGGTGGCGCTGGTGCATCTGGTCGATGCGCTGCGCCGCGGCGGCTTTATCCTGCTCGACACCCAGTTCATCACCGCGCATCTGGCGCAGTTCGGCGCGGTGGAAATTCCGCGCACCCAGTATCTGGCATTGCTCAACACGGCGCTGGGCCGCGAAGCCCTCTGGCCGCTGTTCTAGATTACCGGCCGGCGCCTTCGGGGAGCGCCTGTATTTGCTCTTTGTCGCTGGAATCGGGCGCCTGCACTTTGACCGGCGCGGTCGAATTGGTGGCCGCGACCTTGGCGTCATTGTTATTGCAACTGATCGCCCACACATCATAGAGCGGATGCTCCACGGCATTCAGGCCGGGGCTGGAGCCGTACATCCACCCCGAAAAAATCCTGCGCGGCGGCTGGTCGGGGCGACGGTCCTCGATCTGCACAAAGGCGGCGGTTTCCGGGGTCTCGCTGGCGGGCGTGGAATAGCAAAAACGCGCCGTGATGGTCAGGGTCGCGAATCTCACCTGTTTGCCGATGGGCGCGGTGATGCTGGTGGGACGGCCGGTAATCTTGTCCAGGCCCAGCATCTGCAGCGCGGTGCCGCCATGCGGCGCGGGTGGCGGCTGGGCCGGACCTTCGCCCGGAGTCATGTTCATCGGTGGCGGATCGGGAATGGCGGGCTGGGCCATAGCCGCGCCCGCAGCCGCCACACTCAGCACCGCCAGGACGTAACGCTTCACGGACCGGCGCCCAGCGCCGGAGGCGCCACGGGCGCGGGCGCTGCCGGCTGGCTGCCGCCACCGGCGCCGGTGGCGAAACGGTTCACCAGGCCCATCACGTCGATCGAGCCCTGCGCGCTTTCAAAAAATGCACCCGAGGCCATCATCTGGTTGTCGCCGCCGGGAGTGATGGAAAGAT
>CAMCWK010000003.1 GCA_945882615.1 Rhizobium sp. Q54
GCCCTTGGCTTGCTTCAGGACCTTGTTGCGGCGGGCGCGGGACGGTACGGCGCGGGGTGAACGGCTCATGGTTAGATTCCTCCGCCATAGGGCATCCAGCGCTTCACGCGCTGGGTTTCAGACTTGGACAGGAGGTCCATGCCGCGCAGGTCGCGGGTGCGGGCGGGCGAATTGTTGATCAGGCGATGGCGCTTGCCGACCTGATGGGTCTTGATCTTGCCCTTGGCAGTGATTTTGAAGCGCTTTTTGGCGCCCGATTTGGTCTTCATCTTGGACATTTTGCTATCCTTCACGGCACCCGGATAAATCCGGTCCCCCTTGGTGGAGTGTACGCCTGGGCGCACGGGGGTCGCATTTGGGGTCGCCACGGCATGTCCGGCCGGGCCACCCAAGAGGGGCGCGTTTAAGAGGAAATCCGGTCCAGAATCAAGCCAAGCGCTGGTCTTTTCACCCCTGGGTTCGTCGCGCGTCGTTCATGGGCTTTAAGCCCACATCGCTCCTTGCTCCTGCCCAGGAGCAAAAACCCTGCGCGCCGCTGGTTTTATTGTTCGAATGAACCCTATTCGCGGTTCTGGCGGTCGCGGGTGGAGGATGTGTCGGTGACGCCGAAATCCCCGGATTTGCTGCCCCCGTCCGCCACTTCAAAGCCTTCAGCGCTCAGGCCGCGCTTCAAAAGCTCGCGGATGGCGGCGGCCCGGCTGGGCATGCGCTTGTTAAAGCGCCAATTGTCCACCGCCTCCAGTTCCTCTCCCGTCAGCATGATCTGGAGGCGCTCACCGCGCGTCAAATCATTCATAACTCGCCCTACCTTCGATTATGCCTTTTAAAACAATAGGATATAAAGGCTCAGAATGAGTGGGTTACTCATTCACCCCGGAACCCTATGAGTACGCGATTTTGGGTGGATTAGTTCCATCCGGCAAGGCCGTTATTGGTACCAAAACAGTCGCTTACTAACTTAAGTCATTGAAATATAACGATAAAACTACTTGCCAACCCTTTGGGCCGGGGGCATGGTCAGCGCTGAAAGGAGGGATGCTCTCATGGACGCAGTCCTCAACCGCTCATCTCTCGAATCCCCTCTGCCGACCGACCTGGTCGCCGAAGCCAACCACCGCATTGCCAACAGCCTGACCCTCCTGGTCAGCATGGTGCGGATGCAGTCGGTTTCGGTGAAGAAGAAGCCGGAGCCCCTGAGCAATGCCGATGTCCGGATGATGCTGGATGGCATCGCGGCGCGCATCAACACCATCAGCCAGCTCCACCGCATCCTCTCGCGCTCTGGCGCCGATGGCGTGGTCAACTTGAAACCGCATCTGGAAGAAGTCTCAAGCGCGCTGGTCGCGGCCCTGTCCTCGCCGGAACAACAAGTGCGGGTGGTGCATACCGGCACCGATTGCATGGTGCTGATGCGCCATGTGCAGCCGATCGTGCTGATCCTCTGCGAAGCCTTCATCAACGCCATGAAATATGCCCATCCCGCCAGCGTGCCCCTGATCATGACGGTGGACTGCAGCGTTGCGGGTGACGGGCGCCTGGTGCTGGCCGTCAGCGACGACGGCGTTGGCCTGCCCGAAGGTTTTGATGCCGAAAAGAGCGGCGGCCTGGGCTTTCGCGTGATGCGCAGCCTGGCGGCCGAAATCGGCGGCGAACTGCAGATGCAATCCACACATCTGGGCCTGACGTTCCGCGTCGCGCTGCCCGCAGGCGCCATGGCGGGGGCCAAGCCTTCCTGAGCCTGAATACATTTTAAGGCGGACGCGCCAGGGCTTTTGCGCTATTGGCGCTTGCTATGTTCTTCCAGGGAAAATTCCTGCCATGGCTTCGTCGCGCCGGACTATGGCTGTTCTGGCCGGCGGTCCTGGTTGTGGCATGGGGCGAGCTGACACCGCAGCCGCCATCGGTGGTGGAAGGTCATTGGGACAAGGCCCAGCATTTCACCGCCTATTTCGGGTTGGCGCTGCTGGCGACTTTGGCCTGGGGCCGGCGGCGCGGGCTGTTCTGGATCGTGTTGGGCGTGATTGCGCTGGGTGGTGTGATGGAAATCCTGCAGGGCATTGTCGGGCGCGATGCGGCCTGGCTGGACCAGCTGGCCAACACGCTGGGCGCGCTGGCGGGCATGGGCGTGGCCCTGGCATATCTCGCCATTCCACGCCGCCTTGTTGGCGGCGCCAAGCGCGATTAGCTTTCATATCGGTATTTCGGGGAAGGGTTGTTCATGTCCATGCTGGACGAATTCAAGAAATTTGCGATGCGCGGCAACGTGCTGGATCTGGCCATCGGCGTGATCATCGGCGCGTCCTTCACCGGCATCGTCAATTCGCTGGTCAATGACATCATCATGCCGCCTATCGGCCTGGCGCTGGGTGGGGTGGATTTCTCCAACTTCTTCTGGACGCTCAAGGGCCCTGCCGCCGATACGCTGGCCGCCGCCAAGGCCGCCAAGGCCGTCACCATCAATTACGGCCTGTTCGTCAATGCGGTGATCAACTTCATGATCGTCGCCTTCGCCCTGTTCCTGCTGATCCGCCAGATCAACCGGCTGGCCGCGCCCAAGCCCGCCGAAGTCGCGGTGACGCCGGAAGACGTGCTGTTGCTGCGCGAAATCCGTGACTCGCTGAAGAAATGAAACGCATAGCCCTGCTTCTTGCCTTGATCCTGGCGGCGCCCGCCGCCGCCCAGGCACAGGCGGTAACGGCGCCCGCAGGCGATCCGGCCGCGGCGACCAATGCCTTTTATGCGGTGTATGGCCCGCAGGTGGGCAAGGGTGGCGGCATTCCCGATACCGCCGCCCGCCTGCGCTATGCCGCGGTGCTTTCGCCGCGCCTCAACAAGCAGCTTGCCGACGCCGCCGCGGCGCAGGCGCGTTTGACCGCCAAGGTGAAGAATGCGGTGCCGCCCATGCTGGAAGGCGATATTTTTTCCTCCCTGTTTGAAGGCGCCACCGGCTGGAAGGTCGGCGCCTGCCAAAGCGACGGCAACACTGCCCGCTGCCCGGTGACACTGACGCATGTCTCGCCGGCGATCGCGGGCCGTCCGCCGGTCAAGCCGGCGCAATGGAACGACATGGTGCTTCTCACCAACGGGCCCGGGGGGTGGAAAGTGGATGATGTGATCTATGACGCGGGTTTTGCCTTCGGCAATACCGGGCGGCTGAGCGCCATGCTGCGCATGGTCATCGCCGCAACCCCTTAAAAGCCGTTCGGCCGGTTCCCACATAGGGAAGGAAAGGAAACGCCATGAGCCAGACCAAAGACCTGACCCCCGAACAGCACCGGGTGCTGCGCGAGCACGGCACCGAACGCCCGGGTTCCAGCCCGCTGAATCAGGAGAAGCGCCCCGGCGAGTTCGAATGCGCCGGCTGCGGCGCCCAGCTGTTCGACGCCAGCACCAAGTTTGAGAGCGGCACCGGCTGGCCCAGTTTCTGGGACACCCTGCCCGGAGCGGTGAAAACCACCACCGACACCAGCCATGGCATGGTGCGTACGGAATTTCATTGCGCCAATTGTGGCGGCCATCTGGGCCATGTCTTCAATGACGGTCCCGGCCCGACCGGCCTGCGCTATTGCACGAATGGGTGCGCTCTGGACTTCAAGCCGGAAGACCAGAAGTAAAAACCCGCGCTCTTTGAGGGCGCGGGCTTTTCATGGTTCTTACGTCAGGTTTTCGCGCGCGTGCGAGGCCGCTTCGGTTTCGGCCTGGCGCAGGGCATCGCCCTCGGGGCCTTCCAGCGCCCGGCTTGCTTCCCGGCCCATGGCGGGAATTGCGGACTTGTTCTTCTTCACAAAGCTCGACTGGTCTTTCAGGAAGGTGCGCGAGGCCTGATAATCGCCTTCGCCCACAATCTGTTTCTTCTTCGCCGCTTTTTTCGCCGGCTTGCGCGCGGCGGGCTTCACGCGCTTGGCGGATTTCTTGCTGGCCTTTTTGGCGGGCTTCTTCACGGACTTCTTCGCCTTGCGGGCAGGCGCCTTCTTGGCCTTTGCGGCGCGGACCGGCGATTTCTTCTTGCTCGCCTTCTTCTTTTTCTTCGCTGCCATGTCTTTTACTCCATTATTTCGATGCGACGCGGATTCATGCGCACCTTCGACGGAATGGTCGAGGGTTCCGTTCGTTCCAAAATGATTTTCTTTTGTGACGCTTATGCGCGCGCCAGGCGCGCCATCAGCCAGGATGCGGCCGGTCCCGGCGGCGTGTCGCTGCGATGAACAGAATGAAACGGATAAAGCAGGCCGCCGGGCGTTTCGATGTTCAGCGCCACCAGCCGGCCGCGCCTGATATCCTCCTCCACCATCGGCTCGGGCATGTTGCCCCAGCCCAGACCCGCCAGCAGCAGGGCATGCTTGGCGCCCAGATCGGCCAGCCGCCAGCTCTTGACCGCAAGCACGCCGAAATCGCGATCGGCGGTCAGCCGCGAACGATCCGTCAGCACCAGCTGGATGTGATCGCGCGCCGCGCTGGCGCTGATGAGGCCGGTCATCTGCGCCAGCGGATGTCCCGGCGCCGCCACCGGCAGCAGCCGCACCGATCCCGCCGGACCGCGGGCGAGCAGATCGCTGGCCAGCTCCAGCGGCCCACTGATGCCGAAGGCCGCCGCGCCCTCGATCACCGCCTGGGTCACGGCGCCCAAGGCTTCCACCCGCAAGCGCAGCGCGACGGTGGGAAACTTGCGCGAAAATTCGTCCAGCGCCTCCACCACCAGACAGGCGGGCAGCATCACATCCACCACCAGGCTGACTTCGGCCTCCAGTCCCTGGGTCAGGCCGCGCGCCTTGGCCAGCAAACCGTCCAGCGCGATGGCCAGGCCCCGGCTGTCCGACAGGATGGCGCGCCCTGCCTCGGTCAATTTGGGCTTGGCGGTGCCGGCCCGGACGAACAGGCTGAGACCCAGCTGATTTTCCAGATTGGAAATGGCGTAGCTGATCACCGAGGTGGCGCGGCCAAGCTTGCGCCCCGCACCGGCGAAACTGCCTGTCTCCACGATCGCCAGGAAGACGGCGATCTGGTCGAGGGTCGGGGCTTTCGGCTCCAGCTATTCAACGTTCTAGAACGTTATGATAGATATTATGCCAGTTTTCAGAACAAGGCTAGGTGTCCATCTGTGAGGGAGATCATCACGGAGACTTTCCATGGCCGCCCCCAAAATCCTGATTCCCTTTTATTCCCGCACTGGCACCGTCGAAGCGCTGGCACTGGCGGTGGCCGAAGGCGCCCGCAGCGCAGGCGCCGAGGTCCGCCTGCGCCGGGCGCGCGAAGTGGTGAGCCCCGAGATCATCGCGAGCGTCCCCGGCTGGAAGCAAAGCGCCGAGGCCATGAACGCCAAGTATGAAGCTCCCACCGCCGATGACGCGGTCTGGGCCGACGGCGTCATCTTCGGCACCCCGACCCGTTTCGGATCGATGACGTCGGAACTCAAAGCTTATATCGACAGTCTCGGCGGGCTCTGGGCGGAAGGAAAGCTGAACGGCAAGGCGGGATCGGCGTTTGCCGGCTCTTCCCAGATGCATGGCGGCAATGAGTCCACCGTGATCTCACTGTGGAATCCCCTGGCGCATCTGGGCTTCATCATCGTGCCCACCGGCTATGCCGATGGCGTGATGTTCGCGGGCGCCGGTTCGCCCTATGGCGCCAGTGTGATTTCGGGCCATCCGCCGGCGGGGCCCAGCGAAGCCGAGATCGCGGTGGCGCGATTCCAGGGCAGGCGCGTGACGCAGGTGGCCGCAAAGTTGATGGCTGCCGCGTAAGTGCGCTTGTGGCGCGCTGCGCCGCCCGCCGTTAGATTGCGCCATCGACCGGCTGTGAGAGGATCGGAGTGGCGCAGGACGTGCAAAACAATTGGCTGGACCGCCCGGTAGACAGCCGCCTGGACCACACGCTGGGCCCGGAGCAGGCCGAGATCACGCTGGTCGAGTATGGCAGCTATGACTGCCCGCATTGCCGCGCGGCGAATGAGCGGATCATCCAGGTCCGCGACCAGCTGGGCGACCGGCTGCGCTATGTCTTTCGCCACCGTCCCGTCACCGGCAGCGACATTGCGCGCCGCGCCGCCGAACTGGCCGAGCATGCCCGCGACGCGCAACATTTCTGGGAAGCCCATGTCGCGCTGATGTCGCGCTCGGCCAGGCTAACCGAAGAGGATCTGCAGACCGTCGCCCGCGATCTGGGGCTGCAGCATGAAGCGCCCGCAGAGGCCGAGGAGGGCAACCGCGTCGCCCAGGCGCGCGTCAATGCCGATATCGCCAGCGCGCGGGCCAGCGGCGTGCTGGTGACGCCGACCTTCTTCATCAATGGGCGCCGCTATGACGGGCCGTGGGACGAGACATCCTTCTCCGACGCCATGCTGGGGCGGCTGGGTCACCGGGTGCGCGCGGCGGCGCTGGACTTTGCGGGCTGGGCGCCGTCGGCGGGCATCCTGCTGTTGGTCGCGGCGCTGCTGGCGGTCGCGCTGACCAATTCCCCGGCCGGTCCTGCCTTTCCGGCCATGTGGCATCAGTATCTGGGCGTCAGCCTGGGCGATGCGGCGTTCCGCATGTCGGCGCTGCACTGGATCAATGACGGCCTGCTGACGATCTTTTTCCTGGTGGTGGGGCTGGAGATCAAGCGCGAATTCACCATCGGCCATCTCGCCAGCCCGCGCGCCGCCGCGCTGCCCATCGCCGCGGCCATCGGCGGCATGGCGGTGCCGGCGCTGCTTTATTCGCTGGTCATCCCGGACGGAAATCTCGCCCATGGCTGGGGCGTGCCGATGGCCACCGACACCGCCTTCGCCGTCGCGCTGATCGTGATGATGGGCAGCCGCGTGCCGGTCGAGCTGCGCATCTTTCTGACCGCCGCCGCCATCGTGGACGATATCGGCGCCATTGCCGTGGTGGCGGCCTTCTATTCCGGCGCGCTCAATCTTTTCTATCTGGCGGGTGCGGCCGGCATCACCCTGGTGCTGGCGCTGCTGAATCGCGCCCGCGTTTACAGCGTGGTGCCGTATGCGTTTCTGGGGTTGGGGCTATGGGCCTGTGTTTACGGTGGAGGGCTCCACGCCACGCTGGCCGGCGTGATCCTGGCGATCTTCATTCCCACCCGTCCGCCGCCGAACATGAAGGCGTTGATGATCCAGGCCAACACAATCATTGCCGCCGAAGCGCTTCACCGGGACGAAGTGCTGCGTGGGGGCCCCTCGACGCCGGCCCTGCGCGCGCTGGATGCCATTCACGATCGGCTGGAATCGCCGGCCGACCGGCTGCTGCGCCATGCCGGCGCGCGCTCCAGCTATCTCGTCCTGCCGCTTTTTGCCTTCGCCAATGCGGGCGTGGTTCTGGGGATGCAGGCGCTGCAAGGCCATCAGCCGCTGATGCTTGCCATCATGGCAGGACTGGTGATCGGCAAGCCCCTGGGACTGGTTGGTGCGTCCGCGCTGGCGGTGTGGCTGGGCATTGCGGCAAAGCCGCTGGCCTATTCCTGGCGGCAGATGGCCGGCGCCGGCGCACTGGCGGGCATCGGCTTCACCATGTCGCTGTTCATCGCGGGGCAGGCTTTCGCGGACCCGGCGGATTTCGCCGCCGCAAAGATCGCGGTGTTCGCGGCCTCGGTGCTGTCGGCGCTGATCGGCGTGGCGGTGCTGTGGAATGCCAAGCGGCCGGAGGGATCCGAAGAGGCGGGGTGAGGGGGGTAGCGAGAGAGCTTGTTTCACCGCTGTCTGGCGGCCGCCCTCGCTTCGCTCGGTGCGGCGCTCAGTTTTCGTAAGCGCGCTTCGCGCGCTAACGAAAACTGGCGCACCCGATAGGATTCGAACCTATGACCTTCGCCTTCGGAGGGCGACACTCTATCCAGCTGAGCTACGGGTGCCTGGTCCCGCGACCCTATAGCCCAGACGCTCCAAAAGCTAAAGCGCCGCCAGCGCCTGGGCGACGGTCCGCTGCGCCAGGGCCCAGGCCGCCTGCTTCCAGGCCGGATTGTCGCCGTAAAATGCGTCCCGCATGACTTTCGAAATCTCGGCCGCGCGGCGGTCGTCCGGGGCGAAGTGGTCCTGCCAGTTGGCCAGCCGCAGGGCCCGTACCATCTGGTCCAGCGGAACCGTGCCCACTTCCAGCGCTGCAAACGTCAGCTCCGCGGCCGGCAGGAACCGGGCAATGCCGTCATCGATGGTGCCGTTCAGCGGCGCGGACAGCGACTCTCCCGCGCTGGTGGAGGCGGCCATCGCGCCCCAGATCGCCTTTGCGCGCTGATGTGCGGGGCTGCCGACAGCGGCTTCCAGAATCACTTCGCCGCTGCCCGATTCCCCAAGGCCGGTGTGGAAATCCACCACAAGGACGTTTTTCGCGCGCGACAGGTCCTCGCGCAGAACCGCCTGCAGCATTTGCGACGACCAGCTTTCCTTGTTGCCGCCGTAAAAAAGTCCATCCCGATGCTTGTACTGGCCGGCGCTGACCGCCTGCTGCCATGCGCCGCGGCCGTGCCTCGCCGCATAAGCAGCCATTGCAGCGTCCGCCTTGGCGAAGCCGGCATCGCTGACATCGCGCAGCGCAATCGCTTCTGCCAATTCGTCATAGCCGGGATTGGCCGGAGGATGGGCGTAGTCGACAAAATTGCGGTTGATGTCGACATTGTTCTCGTCCACCCGCCGATTCCAGGCGAAGCCGAAGGGATTGAGGGCATGGATCATCACCAGCCGGGCGCCTTGCGGCGGCGCCGCGCCACTGGCGACCAGCCCGGTCAGAACGCCGGAGCCGAAATACCCTTCCACCCCATGGGTGCCGCAGATCAGCAGCAGCGCCTTATGTGCGGTGCGCGGTCCCATGGCGCAGACGTCCAGGAAGAGCGGCTTGCCGTCCGGGCCTTTGGCGCAAGGATGCACGCGGCTAATCACATCCACGCCGCGCAACGCGCAGGCGGCGATGAAGGCCTTGCGCGCGCCGCGATAGTCTTGCGGGAAATAGCTTTCCGGAGATGTGCTCATCATCCTAGTCTAGCGGCATGACCCCCTTCGGCGCATTGGAAGAATTGCGAAACCGCCCCATCGGCGACCAGGCGCCGCCGCGCGCCGCCCGGCAAGGCTTTCGCCAGCGCATCGCGCTTGCTTCGGATAACGCCCTGTTCGGCGAGCCGGTGGTGGAAGCGCGCGCCCTGGGCCTGGCGGGCGAGAATTTCTATGCCAGCAGCCGCAACCCGCCCTATTGGCAGCCCATAAATGGTGCGACCGAAAAATTGTGGTTGCGCCGCACGGCGGCCGAAAAACTGGCGCGGGTCAATGCCCGCGCCGGCGCGGTTGGCCTGGAGCTGTTCCTGTTCGACGCCTGGCGGCCACGCAGCGTTCAGGCCTATTTCCATGACGTGTGGATGCCGCAGGAATTGAAGCGGCGCGGCAGCACGCTGTCCGGCGCCGCGCTGAACGAAGAGGTGGAACGCTATTGGGCCGCGCCCACCGATGATCCGGGTTCGCCCGCGCCCCATGCCACCGGCGCGGCGACGGATCTCACTTTAAGATGGAAGAATGGCGAGGCGCTGTGGATGGGCTCGCTGTTCGACGATGTCACCGCGCTGGCGCATCGCGACCGCTTTGAATCGCTCAGCAGCGAAAACTTTTCCTTCTCCGACCAGGAAGCGCGCGCCAATCGCCGCCTGCTGCACTGGTTGATGACCGAGGAAGGCTTTGCCGGCCACCCCGATGAATGGTGGCACTTTTCCTGGGGCGACCAATTGTGGGCGGCGCTGACCGGCGCGCCCGCCGCGCATTACGGGCTGGCGGTTATTCCCGAATAGCTATTCCAATATTGGACGAAAAGCACCGTCCCAGTCGGAGCCGGGCGGATGTTTTTCGAAATAGGCGATCCGCGTCAGATGCAGGTCGTACAGCTTCTGGCTGGCGCCCGACAGGCGGCGGCACTGCGCGATCAGTTCGCGCGCCATTTGCCATTGCTGCTTGCGGATGGCCTGGAAGATATGATCGTGAAACACGGTCAAGGCGCGGAACTTGGGCGAGGCGCGATACACCGATGAGCCCATGATGGCGTAAAGCGTGGAGGGCGCGTCCTTGGCGCCCTGCGCGATGGCGTCGACCTCCAGAAAGGCAAAGCCACGCTCGGCGGCGCGCTTTGTTTCGTCGGCCACGATCAGCGCCGGGCCATACTGATGCGACAGCGCCTGGATATGGCCCGCCATCGTCACCGCGCCGCCATGAACGCTGTAGCCCATCCGGCCATAGCCGCCGAACCCGCCGGCAATGACCTGGCCGCTGGCGATGCCGATGCCGATCTCCACCAGTGGCGGCGCATCGGGCCCGCGATATTCCTGCGCCAGCTCTTCGTTGACGCGCGCCGCCATGATCGCCATGCCATTGGCCGCCTCGCAGGCATGCAGCGCATGATCGGCCTCATCCAGCGGCGCGTTCCAGAAGGCGGCGAAACCATCGGCGGTCAGCCGGTCGATGGTTCCGCCATGCGCCAGCGCCTGGTCGATCAGCGGCGTCAGCACCTTCTGCATCAGGCGCGTAAAACCGGCGGCGTCGTTGTGATAATCCGCCGCCAGCCCCGAAAGGCCGCGCACGCCGCACACCAGATAGGTCACGGTGCGGATTTCGCCGTCGAGATTGAGCAGGGCCGGGCGGCGCGCGATCTTTTCGATGGTGGCGCGCGGCAGGGAATCGGAAAACGCCATGCGCAAGCCGGCATAGGCCATGCGCTGATCCTGGATATAGGCCGCCGCGCCTGCGCCAAAGGCCAGCATCAGCCCCAGCGCCGGGCTGGCCGCATCCATCAACAGCCCCTGCTGCATGAAGAGATACCAGGACAGTGCGAACAGCGCGGCGCCGCCGCCCATCGCCAGGCCGGCCGCCCAGCCCAGGCCAAACCGCAGCAGGAAAATCATGCCCGCGCCCAGCACCAGCAGAGCTGCGGCTTCGGCCACCACCATCCAACCCGGACGCCGCAACACATCGCGCCCCAGAAGATTCTCGATCGCTTCGGCCGTCACGCTGGCAAGGCTGGCGGCGCCGAAAGGCGTCTGCACCATCGCGCCCTGCTGTCCCACCACCACGATCATGTCCTTCAGCGTTACGGGGTTCAGCGCATTGGGATTGAGGATTTGCGCGGACATGTTGGCCGCATAGCGCAGCCAGAAGCGTCCGTCGCTGCCGGTGGCAATGGCGCCGCCCTCCGTCTCCAGCGCGGCGATACCGACGCCGGCAAAGAAGCTCAGCGGGTTGCGCTCATCGCTGATGACGGTGATGTCGGGCTTGTCCTGCGCCACCCGCAAGGCTTCCGCCGTCATTCCCGGCACCAGCATCGTGTCCACCCGCACCGCCAAAGCGGCGCGGCGCACCACACCGTCGGCATCGGGCATCAGGCCGGCAGCGGCCGACCCCGCCGCATGATTCTCCAGCAGAGCCAGCGGCGCGGCGGCGGTGTCAAAGCGCGGAACCTTGGAAAACGGATCGCGGCTGCCGCGATAGACGAAGCGCGCCTTGACGCGGGGCGCGCGGCCCTCCGCCCCCAGCGTTACCGGCACGATGCCAGCAACGTCCTGCAGCGCCACGGCAAGCGCGTGTCCGGGTTCGGGCAGCTGGGCCAGTGCGGCGCGCGCCGCCTTGTCTCCGGGCGGCAGTTTGGCGGAAAGGCTTTGCGGTGAGGGCCCGTGTTGCAGCGGGGCGGTGAACACCACAAGCCGCGCGCCGGCCAGAAGGCGCGTCACCCGGACCAGGCTGTCCTCATCCATGGAAGGCAGGTCGAGCACCCGGACCGGCAGGGCGGACGGCGCGCGCGGGGCATGGCGCTGATAGGCGTCGAACAGCCGGTTGCCGAGGGCGGATGGAAGGCCGAATCCGTCCAGCACAATCATGCCCACACCCAGCGCCAGAAACAGCGCGGGCGCCAGCAGCACGCTGATGGGCCGGGACCAGGTCATGAAGCACCCAAGCGGCGGGAAAAGCCCCGCGCCAGGCACCCTATTATCGTTAATGGGACGCGGCTAGGCCGCTACTTCGCCGTAACCCGGATTGCCACTTGGGCCAGCAGAATTCTCGCGCCTTTTTTCTTCAGGGCGCGGTCCGTGACCGCCTGCAGGCGGTCGGCGATGGCCCCGACATCGGGCTGGGTATCGGTGCGCACCACATTGGCGGTGAAGGCCATCAGGTTGCGGATATAGGCGTCGCGCAGCACCGGCAACGAGCGGGTCACGATCTCGCGCATTTTCTCGTCCGGCACATCGATGCCCGCGCCCACCATCAGCATTCCGCTGGCGCGGTTGTCGGCCACGATGGTGGTGTAGATCGGGTCCACCATGATGTAGCTCTTGGACTGGGTGGTTTTATGCTCGGGCGCCTTCTGGGCCTTGTCGCCACTGTCGGCGGCACGCACCGGCGAAACAGCCAGGGCGGCGAACAGCATAGCGGTCAGGGGCAGCTTCATCATGGCCGCCAGTAAGCGCGCGATTGGTAAATCGAATTTTAACGGGGCGCGCAAAAGGCCGAAATGGCCGGGTGAGGGCCGGTTTGCGGGCTGCTGGCAGGCCGAGGCGCGGTGACGTTAAGGTCGGTCCGGAGCGCCATCCTGAGAGGATGGTGGAGCTGAGCGGAATCGAACCGCTGACCTCCTCATTGCGAACGAGGCGCTCTCCCAACTGAGCTACAGCCCCGAACCGAGCGCGGTTTTTAGGGATGGGGGCTGGGGCCGTCAAGCCAGCCCAGATTTTCAGGCTTTTCGGACCAAGTTCCTGCCGCTACAAGGGAATCACCATGATGATGAACCCAATCGCCGCCCTGCTGATCCAGGTCCTGGAAATCTACAAGTGGATCCTGATCGCCTCCGTGATCGTGAGCTGGCTCACCGCCTTCAACGTCATCAATGTCCATAACAATTTCGTCCGCAGCCTGCTGCGCATCCTGCTGGCGCTGACCGAACCGGTGCTGGCGCCCATCCGCCGCATCCTGCCCGCAATGGGGGGGCTGGACCTGTCGCCCATCGTGGTTTTCGTGCTGATCTGGTTCCTGCAATATACGATCCGCTGGGCGTCGTTTAACTACGGGCTATAGCGCCATGACCGCCACGGTGATCGACGGCAAGGCCAGCGCCGCCAGGCTGCGCGAGAAGATCGCGGCCTATACCGCCGAGCTCAAGGCCAAGCACAATCTGCAGCCCGGGCTGGCCACTGTGCTGGTCGGCAAAGACCCGGCCTCGGAAGTCTATGTCCGCAACAAGCGCAAGACGGCCGAAGCCATCGGCTTCAAGTCGGTGCATGTCGAACTGCCCGCCGATGTCACGCAAGCCGAACTCTTGTCCCATGTGAAGGCGCTGTGCGCCGATACGAGCGTGCACGGCATCCTGGTGCAATTGCCGCTGCCCAAGCATCTCGACGAGGCCGCGGTGCTGGACGCGCTGGACCCGGCCAAGGATGTCGATGCGCTGACGCCGACCAATGCCGGGCTGCTGCTGTCGGGCCGCGCCCATCTGGTGTCCTGCACGCCCGCCGGCGTGATGCTGCTGTTGAAAGAATATGCCGGCGACATCGCCGGCAAGGAAGCGCTGGTGATCGGTCGCTCGCTCTTGTTCGGCAAGCCGGCGGCGCAGTTGCTGCTGGCGGCCAATGCCACCGTGACCATGGCCCATTCGCGTTCCAGGGATTTGCCTGGACTGGCGCGCCGCGCCGATATTCTGGTGGCGGCGATCGGCAAGCCGGAATTCGTCAAGGGCGACTGGGTCAAGCCGGGCGCGACTGTAATCGATGTCGGCATCAACCGGGTCGATGCGGGCGAAGGCAAAACCAAGCTGGTCGGCGACGTGGATTATGAATCCGCGAAGGCTGTTGCTGGCGCCATCACGCCGGTGCCCGGCGGGGTGGGCGCCATGACCATCATCTGCCTGATGCACAACACGCTGATTGCGGCGTGCGCGCAGCACGGCCTGCCACTGCCCAAGGCTCTCTAACTCACCATGGTCGGGCTGGACCCGGCCATCCATCTTGATTGTCGTGCTGGCGCGCGACGCTGGATGGGCGGCTCGTGAAGTTTACCCTCCGACCGCGCTTCGCGCGGTTCGGGGGGCCGCCCATGGTGAGGAGGTCAGGTCTTCGCTTTCAGGTCTTTGGCCAGATCGTCAGGCGAGATCGCTTCGGTGTAGAAGTGGATCACCTTGCCGTCTGGCCCCACCAGATACATCACATTGGAATGGTCGACGCCGTAGTTGCCACCCTTCGGCGCTTCGCCCTGTGGCTGCTTGACGGCATAGACGCGGAATTTCTTCTCGACTTCCTTTATCTCCGCCACGCTCCCGGTCAGGCCGACGAAACTGGGGCCGAAGGCTTTCACATACTCCGCCAGGACCTCGGGCGTGTCGCGTTCCGGGTCGACGGTAATGAGGACCGGCACGATCTTCTTGGCATCGGGCCCCAACTGGTCCAGCGCCTCGGCCATCACCGCCAAAGTGGTGGGACAGATATCCGGACAGTAAGTGAAGCCGAAATAGATCAGCATGTAGCGGCCGCGGAAATCACTATCGCCGCGCGGCTTGCCGGTATGGTCGGTCAGGCGGAACGGTCCGCCCACTTCCATCTTGCCGGTCGAGACGACGCGGCCCAGCCGCGGCACCTGCTCGCTCTGATACCACAGCAGGCCCCCCGCCAGCGCGGCGACCAGCAGCAGGTAAGGAATCAGGGCTTGCTTGTTGCGCAGCATGCTTTTTCCGTTCGGCTGGCCATGCTCTAATCCGGATTGCCTTTCCAGGGAAGCATTCAGTGGCACGCAAGGAAATGACCCGGGGCTTTGCCCAGGGTGCGGGCGGTGGCCGCCGGGTGCGCCTGCGCACCTTGTCCAACCTGCGCTGGCTGGCGATTGTCGGCCAGTCGGTTGCCTTGTTCCTTGTCTATTTCGCGCTCGGCTATCCCTTGCCGATTGTCCATTGCGCTCTTGCCATCGCTGTCAGCGCCGCGCTCAACATCGTGCTGGCGCTGCGCTATCCCGCGGCCCATCGCCTGACCAATCGCGAAGCCACATTCTATCTGGCCTTTGACGTGCTGCAGCTGGCGGCGCTGCTGTATCTCACCGGCGGCCTGGCCAATCCCTTCGCCCTGATGTTTTTGGGGCCGGTGGTGATCGCCGCCACCACCCTCAATCTGGGCAATGTGCTGATCCTGGCCTTCATCGCCTTTGCCTCGGTGTCGGTGATCGCCATCGAGCATCAACCGCTGCCCTGGCCGGCAGGTGACGTCCTGTTGTTGCCCCAGCTTTACCAGGCAGGCATCTGGACCGCGCTGGTGATCGGCATTGGCTTCACGTCTGTTTATGCCTGGCGCATCGCATCGGAATCGGCGCGCATGTCGGCGGGTCTTGCCGCCACCCAACTGGCGCTGTCGCGTGAACACCGGCTGGCGGCGCTGGGCGCGCTGGCCACGGCGGCGGCGCATGAACTGGGCACGCCGCTCGGAACCATCGCGGTGGTGGCGCGCGAGCTGGAACGCGCCCTGCCGGAAAACTCCGCCGAGATTGAGGATGTGCGCCTTCTGCGCGCCCAGGCCGAACGCTGCCGCGCCATCATCGCGCGCCTGGCCAATCCCGAAGAGGCGCTGCTGGGCGCCACCGCGCGGCTGCCGCTGGGCGCGCTGCTGGACGATATCGCCGCGCCCCATCGCGGCGAGGATCTGGAAATCCTCGTCACCGTCGCCGCTCCCCCCTCTTCCGAAACAAAGGCCGACGCGCCGGTGCCGCAAGTTTGGCGGGCGCCCGAACTGCTGCACGGACTGGGGAACATCATCGAGAATGCCGCCGACTTCGCGCATTCCCTGGTGGCGGTACATGCCGAGTGGGACGACCAGCAACTGCGCATTTCGGTGACCGATGACGGCCCGGGTTTCGCGCCGGAAATCTTCGAGGCGCTGGGCGAACCCTACATCACCTCGCGTCCCGGCCATCATGCGCTGTCCGAAACCGAGATCGGCCCGCAGGGCGCGCTGGACGAACATGAAGGCATGGGCCTGGGCTTCTTTATCGCCAAAATCCTGCTGGAACAGACCGGCGGCGTGGTTAAGGCCGACAATCCGCCGGGTGGGGGGGCGCAGGTTTCGGTGCGTTGGCCCCGGGGGGTGATCGACGGGGTGCAGCCTCCGGCCCAGAGCGAACCGGCCTGAAAGTTTGACGGTTTGGAAAAAGGGTACTAAAGGCCCCCGCAATGACCGGCGAAGACAAGACACTGCTTCTGGTCGAAGATGACCGCCCGCTTCGGGAACGCTTGGCCCGAGCGCTGGAAACCCGTGGTTTTACCGTTTTCCAGGCGGAGTCGGTTGCGGAGGGCAAGGCCCACGCCAAGGACACGCCGCCGGCCTATGCCGTGGTCGATCTCAAGCTGGACGATGGCAATGGGCTGGACGTGGTGGAGACGTTGCACACCACCCGCCCTGACAGCCGGGTGGTGGTGCTGACCGGCTTCGGCAACATCGCCACCGCGGTCGCCGCCGTGAAATATGGCGCGATTGATTACCTGCCCAAGCCCGCCGATGCCGATGATATCCTGGCGGCGCTGATGGCGGTGCCGGGCTCCAAGCCCAAGCCGCCGGAAAATCCCATGTCGGCCGACCGCGTGCGCTGGGAACATATCCAACGGGTCTATGAACTGTGCGGCCACAATGTTTCGGAAACGGCGCGCCGGCTCAACATGCATCGCCGCACCTTGCAGCGCATTCTGGCGAAACGCTCGCCGCGCTAAGCGTTCGCTGGTACCGGCTGCGCAATCCGCGACGGCTTTTTCCACAAAGCGGGCACACCCCGGATGAGTCCCAGCGCCAGAAGCATAGTCGCGGCGCCCGCGATCATATCCATCAGATAGTGCCCGCCAAAGAAAGGCACTGATGCCAGCATCACCAGATTGAGCGCGGCGATCATCCAGCCTGCGGGACCGGTGCCGCGGAAGGCCCAGATGTAAGCCAGCGCCATGGCGGTGTGGAAAGACGGGAAACTCACCACGCCTGTCATGCCTGACAAGGCAAAGCGCAGATTCTCCCCGCTCAGGATATGCTCCATCACCGGCACGAAGCCAGTATGGGTTGCGATATTGTAGAGTTTCGACGGTCCCAGCGCGGGCAACAGCAAGGTGCCGGCGCAGGCCATCAGACCGCACAGCCCGAACATCCAGAACATCTCGCGCAGACGATCCTTGCGCCCCATCAGGGCCAGCAGCACGCCGAAATACAGCCCCTGATAGACCAGGCTGTGATAGGCAAAGCCCAGCACGCTCTTGAGCGCGGGATGCTGTTCCACTAAGCGATAGCCGGCCAGCCAGTCGAACCCCAGCAGGCGATCCATCGCCATCAGCCGCGCGTCCACCAGCGGCCCCGCGGACGCCAGGCAGAGGTAAGACAATGCACATATGGCGGTCGAGGAGATCAGCGTCAGCACGAAATATTCGGCCATCAGGGCGCCTTTGGCCAGACGTGAAAGCTGCAGGCCCAGCGTGATGGCGAAAATCAGCGACGGCAGCAGGAAATCGTTACGGGTGACGGTAAATTCCAGGGGGATGCGCAACGCCCAGACGGCGTCCAGCACAACGAGCGCACTGACTGCGCACCATTCTGGCACAAATTCGCTTGTAAGCCTGTGTTTCAGCCCCGTCATGGGCGGGGCATTGCAAGCCCGTCACCAGAAACTCAGCGTTTAACCGTCTTTGCGAATTTCTTCTTGGCGGAGACTTTTTTCGCTTTGCGCCTGGGCTTGTCCGCAAGCTGGGCGGCGCGGCCCACCAGCATGTCCTTGAGCGTCTTTCTGTCGAGCGCGGCCAGCCGCGCCAGTACATAGGGAAAATTCTTATAGTGATCGGTGATGTAGAAAAGCCTGGGCTCGGCCTCCAGCATCATGTCGCGCATTTCCATCGAGCCGATGTGGAGCACCATCGCCTCTTCTTTGTCATGCACCTTGGTCAGGAACTGGTCATGGATGAAGACGGCGGGCTTGTTGAACCACAGCCGCTCTTCGCTGCCGGGCAGCGACAGCGCAATTTTCCACCCGTCTTTGCGGCTAATCGGCATCGGGAATGACCAGATTGGGATTTTGCGCCAGGGCGATGGCTTCCAGGTTGCGCGACAGCCGCTCGGCGGCGCAGCGCGCGAAGCTGACGGTCACCGCCTTGCGCCGGCTGGCATGTAAGGACTGGGCCTCGGCCTCCTTCACAATCGCGCCGCCATAGCGGTCGGCCACGATCAATCCGGTCTGGTGCGGCACATGCTCATCGGGAAAGTCCGGCGGAATGGCGAAATAAAACAGGTCGCAATAATCCAGATATTCCGGCCACTTTGTGTCGCAACGCAGATCAGCCAGCGCCACTTTTATTTCCACCCCCAGCATCTCGCCACCCGGCCCGATGGCGGCGACGTCCAGCCGCCGGCCGTTGGGCAGGGTGAATTCCAGGATGGGGGAATAGCCTTCTTCCAGCAGAAGACGGCTGACGCCCCGCGCGACATCCATCGCGGTGGAAGAAGAGATCATGCCGTGATGCTAACCCGTCTTGTCATTCCCGGCGAGCATCGCATCGAACGATGCGATGTGAGGGAAGGGAATCCAGGATCGAAAAATGTGAACGCCTGAAAGATGGATTCCCTTCCCCTCACATCCGCTGGCGCGGATGTTCGGCCGGGAATGACAGGTGTTTTACAGGCTGCCCTTGGAAGAGGGCGACGCGCCGTCCAAACGTTCATCCGGCGTAATGGCTTGGCGCAAAGCCCGCGCCAGACCCTTGAAGCAGGTCTCCACGATGTGATGGCTGTTGTCGGCGTAGAGATTCTCGATGTGCAGGCAGGCGCCGGAATTCTGGGCGAAGGCCTGGAACCATTCCTTGAACAGTTCGGTGTCCATCTCGCCCAGCTTGGGCTTGGGGATGGTCACCTTCCAGATCAGGTAGGGGCGATTGGACAGGTCCAGCGCCACGCGGGTCAGCGCCTCGTCCATCGGGATCAGGGCCGAGCCGAAACGGGTGATGCCGGAAAAATCGCCCAGCGCCTGTTTCACCGCACTGCCGATGACGATCGCGGTGTCCTCGGTGGTGTGGTGATAGTCGACATGCAGGTCGCCGCTGGCGCGCACTTTCAGGTCGATCATGGAATGGCGCGCGAAGCTTTCCAGCATATGGTCCAGGAAACCGATGCCGGTATCGATGTCGGCCTCGCCGGCCCCGTCCAGGTCGAGGGAGACGACGATCTCGGTCTCGCGGGTTTTGCGTTCGACGGTGGCGGTGCGCATGCAGGTTTCTTTCAACGGCTCAGGCCCGCCTCCCCTGCGCGCGCGGTAGCGCGCTGGTGGGGGAGGTGGTTTCAGCGATCGAGGCGCCTTGGCGCCGAGAGGAAGCTGAAACCGGAGGGGGAAAATCAAACAAGTGGCTGTATAGCACGTGTTCCGCGGTGGGGAATCCCCCGCAACGCCAGAGGATATGTCATTTTTGGCATATCCTGTTGACCCCCCCGCCAAACCCTGTAAAGAGAGGCCCGCTTCCCGAATTAAGGACCTCCCGAATGGCGCGTTCCGACTATCTGTTCACCTCCGAAAGCGTTTCGGAAGGTCATCCCGACAAGGTCAGCGACCGCATCTCCGACGAAGTGGTGGATCTGTTCTTCCGCGAAGGCCCCAAGGAAGGCATGAGCCCCTGGGACATCCGCGCCGCCTGCGAAACCCTCTGCACCACCAACCGCGTCATCATCGCCGGCGAAACCCGCGGCCCCAAATCGGTCGGCCCCAAGGAAGTGGAAGAGGTGGCGCGCGCCGCCATCAAGGACATCGGTTACGAGCAGGATGGCTTTCACTGGAAGAATGCCCAGGTCGAAGTGTTGCTGCACGCCCAGTCGGCGCATATCGCCCAGGGCGTTGACGCCAGCGGTAACAAGGATGAAGGCGCGGGCGACCAGGGCATCATGTTCGGCTATGCCTGCCGCGAAACCCCGGCCCTGATGCCGGCGCCGCTGTTCTACAGCCACAAGATTCTGGAACTGCTGGCCAAGGTTCGCCATTCCGGCAAGGAACCGACCCTGCTGCCGGACGCCAAATCGCAGGTCACGCTGCGTTATGTGGGCGGCAAGCCGGTGGAAGCGACCCAGATCGTGCTCTCCACCCAGCACGCCGATGAATCCCAGACCAGCGCCGACATCCGCAAGATCGTGGAGCCTTACATCCGCGAAGCGCTGCCGAAGGAATGGATCAACGAAAAGACCGTCTGGCACATCAATCCCACCGGCTCCTTCGTGATCGGCGGTCCGGACGGCGACTGCGGCCTGACCGGGCGCAAGATCATCGTCGACACCTATGGCGGCGCGGCCCCACATGGCGGCGGCGCGTTCAGCGGCAAGGACTCCACCAAGGTTGACCGTTCGGCTGCCTATGCCGCGCGCTATCTGGCCAAGAACGTCGTGGCCTCGGGCGTTGCCGACCGCTGCACCCTTCAGCTGGCTTATGCGATCGGCGTTGCCGAACCCTTGAGCGTCTATGTCGACCTGCATGGCACCGGCAAGGTGGACGAAGCCAAGCTGGAGCTGATCCTGCCGCAGCTGATGAACCTCAAGCCGCGCGGGATCCGCGAGCATCTGGACCTCAACAAGCCGATCTTCGCCCGCACCGCCGCCTATGGCCATTTCGGCCGCGAGCCCGATGCCGAGGGCGGCTTCTCCTGGGAGAAGACGGACCTCGCCGATAAAATCAAAGCTGCGCTTTGATTTTATTTCTCTGATTGCCCCCATCTGTCTGCCACGCGGGCAAGCCCGCTGGCAGACATCTTCCCCCGCCGAAGGCTCCGCCTTGCGGGGGAAGAAAGCCGGTGTTTTCGTTGGGCATGAATGAGACTCCACATCCCGACCGCAACCGGCGCAAGCTTTATGGCCGGCGCAAGGGTCCCAAGCTGTCCCCGCGGCAATCGGGCCTGCGCCGGACCCTGCTGGAGGAGCTTGCCTGGCAGATCGGCCCTGACCCCAAAACCCAGTTCCCGAACAGTGTTCAGACCTCCCCCTTGCGCGAAGCGCAGAAGGGGGAGGGTGCCGTAGCTGGCGCTTGCGCCAGCGAAGGCGGGAGGGGGTCAATCGAAGACGTGTGGCTGGAGGTCGGTTTTGGCGCCGGCGAGCATCTGGTGTGGCAGGCCACCCACCATCCCCATGTCGGTCTGATCGGCGCCGAGCCCTATGAGATGGGCGTCGCCAAGCTATTGACAAAGCTGGAAGAAACGCCGCTGAACACTGTTCGCATCCATGAAGGGGACGGCCGGGACATCATCGAAGCGCTACCGGATTCCAGCCTGGGGCGCTTTTTTCTGCTGTTCCCCGATCCCTGGCCCAAGAGCCGGCATCACAAGCGCCGTTTCCTGCAGATGGAGATGCTGGACCAGCTTGCCCGGGTGCTCAAAGACGGCGCGGAACTTCGCTTTGCCACCGACGACAAAAGCTATCTGCCCTATGCGTTGGAGCGGTTGATGGCCCATCCCGCCTTTGAATGGCTGGCGACCCGGCCCTCAGACTGGAAAAGCCGGCCCGCCGACTGGCCGCCAACCCGTTATGAAACCAAGGCAATCAAGGGGCCGCCGACCTTTCTAAGGTTTCGGCGCAGGGATAGGCTCGCCGCATGATTTTTCGCAAAAAAAACCGCGAGCCCAAAGAACGCGAGGTTTTCGGCATGCATCCGGGCGATCTGGGGATCGTGGCGGTGGCCGCCCTCATCACCGTGGTTTTTGTCTATATGCTTCTGACACCAAAGGATTTCGACGCAATCAACCGGGCACTTGCCCCCGTGAAACCGCCCGCGCCCAAGGCCCAGGCCGGCACGCCGGGGATCACCCAGATGCAGATCTACGACGCCAAAAAGAAGTAACGCGGCTTGAATTAACGCTGCGCGGGGCGTAAATAGCGCCCATTCCCTTACAACAAGACGTGTTGTGTGGCGGTCGCAAGATCGCCGCGGGCAAAAGGCTTTGGAAATTTGGCAGTCGCCGCGGCAGTACATCTCGAACCGATCTTTGAACCCGTCATTGAAAAGGCGGGGTTCAAGCTCGTGCGCCTGCGCATGATCGGCGGCGCCGCCAGGACGCTGCAGGTGATGGCCGAGCGCCCGGACGGCAGCATGGATGTCGAAGGCTGCGCCACCCTCAGCCATGCGCTGCTGGATTTCATCGAGGCGGAAGATCCCGTCGAAGGCGAGTATGAGATCGAAGTCTCTTCGCCCGGCATCGACCGCCCGCTGACCCGGTTGATGGATTTTGCCCGCTGGTCGGGTCACGAGGCCAAGATCGAATTGAACGCGCCGGTGCGCAGCGTCACGGGCGAAGATCCGCGCGATCACGCAGGCGAAGGGCGCAAGCGTTTCCGCGCCATCCTGATGGGCCTGGATGGTCAGGATGTCATGATTCGCGCCGACAATCTGGATTACCGCTTTGCGTTTCGCAATCTCGCCAACGCGAAACTCGTGCTCACCGACAAGCTCATCAACGAAGATTTAAGGACGCGCAAAGCGTCCGAAGCTCAGGAGAAGTAAAATGGCCACCGCAATTTCCGCCAACCGGCTTGAACTGCTGCAGATCGCCGACGCTGTTGCGCGCGACAAGTCCATCGACAAGCAGGTCGTGCTGGCCGCGATGGAAGAAGCCATGCAGCGCGCCGCCAAGGCCCATTACGGCACCGAGAATGACATCAAGGTCGATATCGACCCCAAGACCGGCGAGACCCATGTCTCGCGCTACCTGCATGTCATCGAGCAGGTCGAGAACGACAAGACCGAGATCAGCCTCGCCGATGCGCGCAAGCGCAATCCCGACGCCCAGATCGGCGACATCATCGCCGAGACCCTGCCGCCGGTGGATTTCAACCGCATCAATGCCCAGAACGCCAAGCAGGTGATCGTGCAGAAGGTGCGCGACGCCGAGCGCGAGCGCCAGTATGACGAATACAAGGACCGCATCGGCGAAGTGGTGCATGGCGTGGTCAAGCGCTCCGAGTTCGGCTCGGTGGTGGTTGATCTCGGCAAGGCCGAAGGGGTTGTGCGCCGCGACGAGATGATCCCGCGCGAATCCTTCCGCGCCGGCGACCGCATCCGCGCCTATATCTACGATGTGCGCCGCGAAGCCCGCGGCCCGCAGATTTTCCTGTCGCGTTCCCATCCCCAGTTCATGGTGCGCCTGTTCGCCCAGGAAGTGCCGGAAATCTATGACGGTGTGATCGAAATCCGCGCCGTCGCCCGCGACCCGGGCAGCCGCGCCAAGATCGCCGTCATCAGCAAGGATTCCTCGATCGATCCCGTGGGCGCCTGTGTCGGCATGCGCGGCGTGCGCGTGCAGGCGGTGGTGCAGGAACTGCAGGGCGAGCGCATCGACATCATCCCGTGGAACGGGGAAGCGGCGACCTTCATCGTCAATGCGCTGGCCCCGGCCGAAGTCACCAAGGTGGTGCTGGACGAAGACACCCACCGCGTCGAAGTGGTGGTGCCGGACGAACAGCTCAGCCTGGGCATCGGCCGCCGCGGCCAGAATGTGCGCCTGGCCAGCCAGCTCACCGGCTGGCAGATCGACATCCTGACGGAAGCCGAGGAATCGGAACGCCGCCAGAAGGAGTTCACCACCCGCACCGCCCTCTTCATGGAATCGCTGGACGTGGACGAAACCGTTGCCCAGCTGCTGGCTTCGGAAGGCTTCGCCACCATCGAAGATGTCGCCTATGTCGATCTGGGCGAGCTGGCGCAGATCGAAGCGTTCGACGAGGAAACCGCGCAGGAACTGCAGAGCCGCGCGGTGGAGTTCATCGAAGCCCGCAACAAGGAAATGGACGACAAGCGCTTGGCGCTGGGCGTCACCGACGACCTGTTGGAAGTCGATGGCGTCACCCCGGCCATGGCGGTCGCGCTGGGTGAGCACGAGGTCAAGACACTGGAAGACCTGGCGGGCTGCGCCACCGACGACCTGATCGGCTATTACGAAGTGAACAAGGAAAAGGAGCGCGTGCGCGTTCCGGGCGCCCTGGACGGCTTCAACCTCACCAGCGACGACGCCAACGCCATCATCATGAAGGCGCGCGTCAAGATCGGCTGGATCGAAGAAGAGCCAGTCGTGGAAGAAGTGGCCGAAGAAGAAGTTGAAGGCGAGGAGAAGACCGAAGCCTGATGATCGTCGAAACGCACAAAATGGAAGAGGCGAACGAGAACGCCCCGGTCGCGCGCAAAGCGCGTGACCAGGAGTCCTCCCGCGCCCCGGTCACGGCCGCCATCGGCGGCCGCGACCAGGATTCTTCTAAAGAATCGCGCGCTGAAGCGCGCGAGAGGCGCGATATCGTGTCGGGCGAAGTGATGCCCGACAGCCGCCTCATGCGTTTTGCCGCGGACCCCGATGGCAATGTTGTGCCCGATGCGTCGGCCAAGCTGCCGGGCCGGGGGCTTTGGGTGGCGTCCACCCGCGCCGCGATCAAAACGGCGGTGGAAAAAAAGCTGTTCGCCCGCGCCGCCAAGGCCCAGGTCACGGCGACCGCCGATCTCGCCGACCGCGCCGAAAAGGCGCTGGTGACGCGGATGCTGGGCGATCTGGGGATCGCACGGCGCAGTGGCCAGCTTCTTCTGGGTTTCGACAATGTGCTCAGGGGACTGGAAAGCCCCAAGCCGCCCAAGGTTTTGATCGAGGCCTTTGACGGCGCCGCCGATGGCAAGCGCAAATTGTACGCCGCTGCGCACCGCATGGAACTGAATTGCGTGGTGATCGAGAGCCTGACCAGCGCCGAATTGGGCTTGGCGCTGGGACGCGAGAATGTGATACATGCCGCCGTCCAGCCGGGCGGTCTTGCCGAACGTTTGACCTTTGATGCGGAACGCCTTTCGGGCTTTCGCGAGCGGCCCCTGGCCCGGAACGAAAGAGACTTATGAGCGATACCGACGAAACCAAGCGCCCGGCCAAAACCCTGTCGCTGAAGAAGACGGAAACTTCCACCGTCAAGCAGAGCTTCAGCCATGGCCGCACCAAGGCCGTGGTGGTGGAAAAGAAGCGCTCCGCCGCGCCGCCCGCCGCTGTCGCCAAGCCCGTCAAGGCGGCTGAAAAGCCCGCCGAAAAGCCGGTAGCTGCCGCGCCGCCCGCCGCTGCCGCCAAGCCTGCCGCCGCCGCGCCGCGCGGCGTGGTGCTGCGCCAGCTTTCCGACGAGGAAAAGGCCCGCCGCACCGCTGCGCTGGCCGATGCCCGTGTCTCCGACACCGAAGCGCGCCGCATGGCCGATGCCGAAGCGCGCCGCCGCGCCCAGGAAGAAGAACAGCTCAAGATCGAGCGCGCCGCTGCCGAAAAGCGCAAGACCGAAGAAGAAGCGCGCAAGGTCGCCGACGATCTGGCCAAGAAGCGCGCCGAGCAGGAAGCCGCCCGTCGCTTTGAAGCGCCCAAGCCGGGCGAAGTCGCCCCTGGCGAAGCCCCGCGCCGCCGCCTGGAAAACGAAGAAGAAGAAGAAAATGCCAGCAAGAAAATCGGTGGCAAGCTCGTTCCGGTAAAGGCGCCCGCGCCCAAGAAGGCCGAAGGCGAACGCCGCCGCGGCAAGCTGACCGTCACCCGCGCGCTGTCCGATGATGACGAGCGCGTGCGTTCGGTCGCCTCCTACAAGCGTCACCTGCAGCGCGTGAACAAGGGCCATCAGCAGCAGCCCGCCGGCCCCGCCGGTCCGCGCGACATCATCGTGCCCGAAACCATCACCGTGGCCGACCTGGCCAACCGCATGGCCCGCCGCACCGTGGACGTTATCAAGGTGCTGATGAAGAACGGCATGATGGCGACGCCCAGCGATGTCATCGACGCCGACACCGCCGAACTGGTGGCCGCCGAATACGGGCATGTGGTCAAGCGCGTTGCCGAAAGCGACGTGCTGGAAGGCCTCACCGGCGAAAAGGACGCGGACGAACATCTGGTCTCGCGCCCGCCGGTGGTGACCGTCATGGGCCATGTCGACCATGGCAAGACCTCGCTGCTGGACGCGCTGCGCAAGACCGATGTGGTCGCGGGCGAAGCCGGCGGCATCACCCAGCATATCGGCGCCTATCAGGTGCATCTGAAGTCGGGCGCCAAGATCACCTTCCTGGACACGCCGGGCCATGCCGCCTTTACCCATATGCGCGCTCGCGGCGCCAAGGTCACCGACCTGATCATCCTGGTGGTGGCGGCCGATGACGGCGTCATGCCCCAGACGGTGGAAGCCATCGCCCATGCCAAGGCGGCGGGCGTGCCGATGATCGTGGCGGTCAACAAGATCGACAAGGGCGACTCCAATCCGACCCGCGTGAAGACCGAATTGCTGCAGTATGAAATCCAGGTGGAAGACATGGGCGGCGAAGTGCAGGTGGTGGAAGTCTCCGCCACCAAGGGCATCGGCCTGGACAAGCTAGAAGAAGCCATTCTGCTGCAATCCGAACTTCTGGACCTCAAGGCCAATCCCGACCGCGCCGCCGAAGGCGCCGTGGTCGAAGCCAAGCTGGACAAGGGCCGCGGCCCGGTCGCAACCGTTCTGGTTCAGCGCGGCACGCTCAAGGTCGGCGATATTGTGGTCGCCGGCGCCGAATGGGGCCGGGTGCGCCTGCTCGTCAACGAACGCGGCGAAACCGTACAGTCCGCAGGTCCCTCCACCCCCATCGAAGTGCTGGGTCTTTCGGCGGCGCCGGAAGCCGGTGATGAAATGGTGGTGGTCGAAAATGAAGCCCGCGCCCGCGAAGTGGCGGAATATCGCGGCCGCAAGCGCCGGGAATCGCGTCAGGCCTCCAATTCGCGCCAGACCCTGGACCAACTGCTCAAGACCCGCGAAGCCGGCGAAAAGCGCCTGCTGCCGCTGGTGATGAAGACCGACGTGCAGGGCTCCAGCGAAGCCATTCAGGGCGCGCTGGCCAAGCTGGGCACCGACGAAGTGGGCGCCCAGATCCTGCAATCGGGCGTCGGCGGCATCACCGAAAGCGACGTCATCCTGGCCCATGCTTCGGGCGCGGCGGTGATCGGCTTTAACGTGCGCGCCAACAACCAGGCGCGCGATCGCGCCAAGCGCGATGGCGTGGAAATCCGCTACTACAACATCATCTACAATCTGGTGGATGACGTGAAGGCGGCGCTGTCGGGCATGCTGACGCCGGAAACCCGCGAGAAGTTCCTGGGCAATGCCGAAATCCTGGAAGTGTTCAACATCTCCAAGGTCGGCAAGGTGGCGGGCTGCAAGGTCACCGAAGGCGTGATGCGCCGCGGTTCCAAGGTGCGCCTGATCCGCGACAATGTCGTGATCCATGAAGGCGAACTGTCCACCCTCAAGCGCTTCAAGGACGAAGTGAAGGAGGTGCAGAACGGGCAGGAATGCGGCATGGCCTTCACCAACTATCAGGACATGCAGAAGGGCGACGTCATTGAATGTTTCGATGTCGAAACCATTCAGCGCGCGCTGTAATCCTCGCTGCTCTGAGGATCGTGTAAATGTCGTCTCGTCGTCCGCCTGGCCGTCCCGATCAATCCTCCAGCCGCCGCACCGGCCGCGCGGACGGACCGCTGGGCCCGTCGCAGCGCCAGTTGCGCGTGGGCGAGGCGCTGCGTCATGCCCTGGCCGAAGTGCTGAACCGCAATGAAATCCGCGATCCCGATCTGGACGGCGTCTCGGTGACCATCACCCAGGTCAAGCCGTCGCCCGACATGCGCTATGCCACGGTCTATTGCGAACCGCTCGGCGGCCAGAATGCCAAGGAGATCGTGGCGGCGCTGAACCGGCATAAAGGATTTTTGCGCGGCGAGATGGGTCATCGCATCACCATGAAATTCACCCCCGAGCTGCGCTTTGTCGAAGACGAGAGCTTCGCCGAAGCCCAGAAGATCGAGGACATCCTCAGGTCCGAGCGCGTCGCGCGCGATCTGGCGGCGTCGCGCGACGACTCTGATGAATAACCCCCCTCTGTCCGCCACGCGGGCAAGCCCGCTAGCGGACATCTCCCCCCGCCTGCGCTTCGCGCGCAGGGGGAGAAAGCCGGTGCGTGATGGGTCGACGTAAAAAAGGTAACGCCGTCCATGGATGGGTCATCCTGGACAAACCGCTGGGCATGACCTCAACCCAGGCGGTCGGCGCGGTGCGCCGCATCTTCGATGCCCAGAAGGCCGGCCATGCCGGCACCCTCGATCCCATGGCCACCGGCATTCTGGCGATTGCGCTGGGGGAGGCGACCAAGACCGTGCCCTATGCCATGGACGCGGAAAAAACCTATCGCTTCACCGCCAGCTGGGGCGAAAGCCGCGATACCGACGATGCCGAAGGCAAGGTCACCGGCACCTGCGACAAGCGCCCTTCCCAAGCCGAGATTGAGGCGATGCTGCCTCGCTTCACCGGCCCCTTAAACCAGACCCCCCCGGCCTATTCGGCCATCAAGGTCGCTGGCGAGCGCGCCTATGACCTGGCCCGGGACGGGGAAGAGGTGGTGCTGGAACCCCGCACGGTCCAGGTGTTCGAGGCCCGGCTTTTGAACGCCCAGCCAGAGGCGGCCGAGTTCGAAATCCGTTGTGGTAAAGGCACTTACGTGCGGTCCTGGGTTCGGGATATCGCGGTGGCTCTGGGGACTTTGGGCCATGTCAGCGCCCTGCGCCGGACCCGGCTGGGCGGGTGGGACGAAAAAGACGCGGTTGGGCTGGATACCCTGACCCCTTTTATGCATAGTCCCGCCGCTTTTGGGTATTTGAGACCCCTTTCGACCGCGCTGGACGGCATCCCGGCACTGGCCGTCAGTGGTCCCGATACGGTTCGCATCCGATCCGGCAACCCCATCCTCATCCGCAGCGCACTCTTCGCCAAGATGAAGGACGGTTTTGGTGACGGCGAACTCTCCGGTCTGACCGTCTTTCTCAAGGAAGAGGACGGTTCGCCCGTAGCATTGGCCGAAATCGCCGAAGGTGAGCTTCGTCCGTTTCGCGTCTTCAATTTTTCAATCGTCTGATGTCCGGAAAAAGAAAACCATGATTACGCCTGAACGCAAAAAAGAAGTCGTCGCCGAACACGCGACGGGCAAGAACGACACCGGCTCGCCGGAAGTGCAGATCGCGATCCTGTCGGAACGCATCACCAACCTCACCGAACATTTCAAGACCCACGCCAAGGACAATCATTCGCGCCGCGGCATGATCAAGATGGTGTCGTTGCGCCGCAACCTGCTGGACTATGTGAAGTCCCGCGACGTGAAGCGCTACGAAGGCATCATCGCCAAGCTGGGCCTGCGCCGCTGAGTTCGCGGCAACCAGAATAGGACACGGCCTCGCGCAAAAGCGTGGGGCCGTGTTTTGCTTTTGCGGGGGATGAGCCCCTGCGAAAGCGGGTCCCATAGGGGGATCACCGGGAGCGCCCCAAACCCAAAGGGTACGGGCGCAACCAAAAGAGGACGGCTCGGGCGCAATATGGCGCACGCGCATGACGAAAGAAAACCAATGTTCAATATCGTGAAAGAAACCTTCGAATGGGGCGGCCGCGAGCTGACCCTTGAGACCGGCAAGATTGCCCGCCAGGCGGATGGCTCCGTGCTGGCCACCTATGGCGAAACCGTTGTCCTGGCCACCGTGGTCGGCGCGGCGAACCCGAAAGAGGGCGTGGACTTCTTCCCGCTCACCGTGAATTACCAGGAACGCTATTACGCCGCCGGCAAGATCCCGGGCGGCTATTTCAAGCGCGAGCGCGGCCTGACCGAGCGCGAGACGCTGATTTCGCGCCTGATCGACCGTCCCATCCGCCCCCTGTTCGCCGATGGCTATCGCAACGAAACCCTGGTGGTGGCGCAGGTCCTGAGCCACGACCTGGAAAATGATCCCGACATCATCGCGATGATCGCGGTCAGCGCCGCCCTGACGATTTCGGGCCTGCCCTTCAAGGGCCCGATCGGCGCGGCCCGCGTCGGTTATATCGATGGCGAATATAAGCTGAACCCGCCGATCGACGACATGGCCAATTCCAAGCTGGAACTGGTGGTCGCCGGCACCCATGACGCCGTGATGATGGTGGAATCCGAAGCCCAGGAACTCAGCGAAGACGTGATGCTGGGCGCCGTGATGTTCGGTCACCGCGAAATGCAACACGCCATCAAGGCCATCATCCGCCTGGCGGAAAAGGCGGCCAAGGCGCCGCGCACCGTGCCGGAGGACATCCATGCCCCGATGCGCGCCAAGCTGAAGGCGGCGACGTCGGGCGAACTCGCCAAGGCGTTCCAGCTTCCGATCAAGTTCGAGCGCCGCGATGCGCTCAGCGCCGTGAAGAAGAAGTTCGCCGCCGATTTCGTCGGCGAAGGCGAAGGCAAGGTTGCGGCCAATGTCTATTCCGGCCTGCTGCATGAGGTCGAAGCCGATGTGATGCGCAATGCGGTGCTGGACACCAAGAAGCGCGTTGACGGCCGCGACCTGACCACGGTTCGCCCCATCGTGGCGGAAGTCGGCATCCTGCCGCGCACCCATGGTTCGGCGCTGTTCACCCGCGGCGAAACCCAGGCCCTGGTGGTCTGCACGCTCGGTACCGCCGAGGACGAGCAGTTTGTCGACAGCCTGGAAGGCACCGGCAAGCAGACCTTCATGCTGCACTACAACTTCCCTCCCTACAGTGTCGGCGAAACCGGCCGCATGGGCGCTCCCGGGCGCCGCGAAATCGGCCATGGCAAGCTCGCCTGGCGCGCCATCCATCCGATGCTGCCCAAGAAGGACGAGTTCCCCTACACGATCCGCGTGGTGTCCGAGATCACGGAATCCAACGGCTCCTCCTCGATGGCCTCGGTGTGCGGCACATCGCTGGCGCTGATGGATGCGGGCGTTCCCTTGAAGCGTCCGACGGCGGGTATCGCCATGGGCCTCATCCTGGAAGGTGACCGCTACGCGGTTCTGTCGGACATTCTGGGTGACGAAGATCACCTGGGCGACATGGACTTCAAGGTGGCCGGCACCGAAGAAGGCATCACCAGCCTTCAGATGGACATCAAGATCGCCGGCATCACCGAGGAGATCATGAAGGTCGCGCTGGCACAGGCCCAGGGCGGGCGCATGCATATCCTGGGCGAGATGAACAAGGCCCTGACCGGCGCCCGCGCCGAGCTGGGCGAACACGCCCCGCGCATCGAGCAGATCAAGATTCCGACCGACAAGATCCGCGATGTGATCGGCACCGGCGGCAAGGTGATCCGCGAGATCGTGGAAAAGACCGGCGCCAAGATCAATGTCGAGGATGACGGCACCGTGAAGGTCGCTTCCAGCGACCATGAAGCGATCAAGGCGGCAATCAAGTGGATCCGCGGCCTGACGGCGGAACCGGAAATCGGCCAGATCTATGACGGCAAGATCGTCAAGGTGATGGACTTCGGCGCCTTTGTGAACTTCTTCGGGCCCAAGGACGGCTTGGTGCATGTCAGCGAACTGGCCTCCAGCCGCGTCGCGAACCCGAAGGACGTGGTCAAGGAAGGCCAGGCCGTGAAGGTCAAGCTTTTGGGCTTTGACGATCGCGGCAAGGTGCGCCTGTCGATGAAGCAGGTGGACCAGACCACCGGCGAAGAAATCGCCAAGAAGGCCGACGCGCCCCAGGCCTGATCGCCTGATCCGCGAAAAATGAACCAGCCGCCCGCGCAAGCGGGCGGCTTTTTCATGACATGTTCAGCCGGACATTGAAGGCGATGCAGATGCGCTCGCCTTCACCTTCAAACGCCGCCACCGAATGTTCCAGCCAGCTGGGGAACAGCAGCAGATCGCCTTCCGCCGGCATTTCGGAATGGCGCGTGATCTGGGTGAAAAGCTGGTTCATGTTGGCGCGCGGGCGCGGGTCGTAAAAACGGATCTTGCCGTTGGTGCTGGTTTCGCCCTTCGCGCCCGGGGGCACGGCGACGTAATAGACGCCGCTGATATGGGCGGTGGGATGGACATGCAGTTCCTGATTGTGTCCGGCCTTCAGCGACACGCCCCAGCCCCACAGCATGAAATCGACATTGGTGGGATTGCGCATGCACTCCTGCTCGAACAAGAGCTTGGCGTAATCCTGGATGGCGCGGATGAAATGGCTGCGCAGCGTCACCATGGCCGGGTGCTGGGCAAAGCGGTTGTTCTCCGCCAGCAGGTCTTCGCGGGTCTGAAAGCCCCCGACATTCGAGGTGCCGGCGACCATGTTGGGGCCGGTGGCGGCCAGCTCGGCGATGATGCCGGCAAGCTGCCGGTTGACCTCGTCCATGTTCGGCAGATGCCGGCGCAGGAGCGTGGTCGGATAAAGCGAAGTCAGTTGATCTGGCATTGGCGTCTCCCCGGAGCGAAATTGCTCTGGGCCGCGAGGAAGGTCAACCAGCAGCCTTTTGCGGGTGCGAACGAAACTTAACCACACCGAGCCGCCATTCTTGTGCGGATTGGGCGCGCGCGATATTCCTGCGCCATGGCCGTTTTCATGCGTCTTGTCAGCCTGATCCTGATCGTCATCGCCCTGATGCTGCTGGGCGCGGACGCCATTTCCAGCCTGGAACGCGGCGGTGCGCTGACCGTGCGCAGCCTGGGCACGATATGGGGCATGTTCGATCAACCCCATCTCGACGCGTTCAAGAGCTGGGTCCAGAACAACCAACCCGCCATGGCGCAAGGCGTCTATTCGTTTCTTGCCTTGCCGGGCTGGGCCGCGACTGGCGTTCTTGGCGTAATTCTGGCGTTCATCTTCGGCCGCAAGACCGGACCGGAATAGCTCTCAGTTGTCATGGCCCGCCACCCCGGTCCGCGCGAAGCGCGGCCGGAGTGTAAACTCCGTGCGGGCCACCCAGTTGGGGACGATTACAATTCTCAAAGATTGAGATATCGCTGTGTACTGGTGAAGCTGGTGCAGCATCACCTGGGTGGCCCGCATTTGCGGGCCATGACACCGTCCCTACCTATTCTTTCCTGGCACCCAAAGCACATCGCCCTTGCCGCCGTCATTGGCGGCGCGGGCCATCACGAACAGGTGATCCGACAGCCGGTTGGCATAATGCAGCGCCGCCGGATTGATGTCCTCCTGCGCGGCCAGGGCGGCGATCGCTGCTTCCGCCCGCCGCGCGATGGCGCGGGCCAGATGCAGGTGCGCCGAAAGCGGCGTGCCGCCCGGCAGCACGAATGACGTGAGCGGCGACAGATTCTCATTCATCGTGTCGATCTCGCGCTCCAGCCGCTCCACCTGAACCGGCGCGATACGAAGGCGGCTTTCGCCCTTGCGGCCATCCTCGGGGGCGGAGAGGTCGGCACCCAGATCGAACATGTCGTTCTGGATGCGCGCCAGCATGACGTCGAAATGCCCATGCGCTTGGAGGCGCGCCACCCCGATGGCGCTGTTGGCTTCATCCACCGCGCCGATGGCCGTTATCCGCAGGGATGCCTTGGAAACCCGGCTGCCGTCGGACAGCCCGGTTTGCCCGGAATCGCCTGCTTTTGTGTAGATTCTATCGAGTCTAACCACCGAAAATCCGCCCTTGCCGAGCAAATCTTAGCTTGTATGATCCCGCCAATCTTCCCCAATTTGCGCGCTTTAGGTTCTTTCGCATGTCTGTCGATGCCCCCGAAATCGTTGAAACCGAGAATACCCGCGTCGCCTGCGATGGCGGCGGCGGCGCCCTGGGCCATCCGCGCGTCTATCTCGAAATGGGCGACGAAACCTCGGTCGAGTGCCCCTATTGCGACAAGCGCTTCGTGCTCAAGGCTGGGGCACACGGGACCGGCCATCATTGACCGCTCTTAAAAAGGGCGACCATCTCTATCTGGTGGACGGATCGGGCTATCTGTTCCGGGCCTATCACGCCCTGCCGCCTCTGACCCGCAAGTCCGACGGCCTGCCGACCGGCGCGGTGGCGGGTTACTGCAACATGCTGTGGAAGCTGCTGGCCGACATCAAGGGCCCAGAACAGCCCACCCATCTGGCGGTGATCTTCGACGCCAGCGAGAAAACCTTCCGCAACGAAATCTACAAGGAATACAAGGCGCACCGCCCGCCGGCGCCCGAAGACCTGATCCCGCAATTCCCGCTGGTGCGCGATGCCACCCGCGCCTTCGGCGTCTCCTGTGTCGAGATGAACGGCTACGAGGCCGACGACCTGATCGCCACCTATGCGCGGCTGGCGCGCGAAGCCGGCGCCCGCTGCACCATCATCTCTTCCGACAAGGACCTGATGCAGCTGGTGGTGGACGGCCAGGTCGAGCTACTCGACACGATGAAGAACCGGCGTCTGGCATCCGCCGAAGTAATGGAAAAGTTCGGCGTCGCGCCGGGCAAGGTGGTGCAGGTGCAGGCGCTGGCCGGGGATTCCACCGACAACGTGCCGGGCGTGCGCGGCATCGGCGTCAAGACCGCGGCCGAGCTGATAAACCTGTATGGCGACATCGAGAATCTGCTCGCCAAGGTGAACGAGATCAAGCAGCCCAAGCGCCGCGAAACCCTGATCGAAAATGCGCAAAATGCCCGCATCTCGCTCAAGCTGGTGACGCTGGATGACAAGGTGCCGCTGAAGGAAAAGCCCGACGAATTTGCGGTGCACGAGCCCGATTGCAAGGAGCTGATCGCGTTTCTGAAGGCAATGGAGTTCGGCTCCATCACCAAGCGGGTGGCGGCCCATTTCGAAGTGCAAGACCTCGACCTGATCGCCGCCGCGCCGACGGTGGCCAATGTGCTGCCGCCAAAGCCCGAACTGCCGCCCATCGAAGGCGAAACGCCTGCCGATACCTCAGCCCTGCGCGCCCCGATCGATCGCGATGCCTATGTTACGGTGACGACGGTTAAGGACTTGGACAAGTGGATCGCGCGGGCGTTTGAAACGGGCACTGTCTGTGTCGATACCGAAACCACCTCGCTGGATGCGATGGTGGCGGGTCTTTGCGGTGTCGCTCTTGCGGTCGCGCCGGGGGAAGCCTGTTACGTTCCTTGCGGCCATCGCAAGGGTGACGGCCTGTCGCTGGACCTGTCCCAGGCGCAGGATGGTGGCGATGCCGTGGTGCAACTGACCGAGGCTGATGTGCTGGCCCGGCTTAAGCCGCTGCTGGAAGACGACAGTATCCTGAAGGTCGGTCAGAACCTGAAATATGACGCGCTGGTTTTCCTGCAGCGCGGCATTCGCCTCGATCCCATCGATGACACCATGCTGATGTCCTATGTGCTGGAAGGCGGACTGCACGGCCACGGCATGGACGAATTGTCCACGCTGCATCTCTCCCATACGCCGATCACCTTCAGCGAAGTCACCGGCAAGGGCAAAGACAAGATCGGGTTTGACTGCGTGCCCGTGGCGGAAGCCACCAGATATTCCGCCGAGGATGCCGACGTCACCCTGCGCCTGCACATGCTGTTCAAGCCGCAACTGCGTGAAAAAACCAAGCGCTGCGTCTATGAGACTTTGGAGCGGCCGTTGGTGATGGTGCTGGCCGATATGGAGCGCGCCGGCGTCAGCATCGATCCTGACCTTTTGCGCAAGCTGTCCAATGATTTCGCCAAGCAGCAGGTGCTGCTGGAGGGCGAGATTCATAAGCTGGCGGGCAGCGATTTCAATATCGGCTCGCCCAAGCAGCTGGGCGAAATCCTGTTCGACCGCATGAAACTGGAGGGCGGGCGCAAGACCAAGACCGGCGCCTGGTCCACCGACAGCGACGTGCTGGAAGATGTCGCGGCCCAGGGCCATCCCATCGCCACCAAGGTTCTGGAATGGCGCGGCCTGGCCAAGCTGCGCGGCACCTATACCGACGCGCTGCCCACTTACATCAATGCCAAAACCGGCCGGGTGCATACATCCTACGCCATGGCCTCGACCACAACCGGGCGGCTGGCTTCGACCGATCCCAACTTGCAGAACATCCCGGTGCGCACCGAGGAAGGCCGCCGCATCCGCCAGGCCTTTATCGCGCCCAAGGGCAGCAAGCTTATCAGCGCCGACTACAGCCAGATAGAGCTGAGGCTGCTGGCCCATATCGCCGACATCCCGGAACTGAAAAAGGCCTTTGCCGACAATCTCGACATTCACGCCATGACGGCATCGGAAATCTTTGGCGTCCCGCTCAAGGACATGACCGCCGAAGTGCGCCGGAAAGCCAAAGCGATCAATTTCGGCATCGTCTACGGCATTTCCGGCTTTGGCCTGGCCAACCAGCTGGGCATCCCGCAGGGCGAGGCCTCCGATTACATCAAGAAATACTTCACCCGCTTCCCGGGCATCCGCGACTATATGGAGGATACCAAACAGTTCGCCCGCACCCATGGCTATGTCGAAACCCTGTTCGGGCGGCGTATCCATATCCGTGAGATCAATTCCAAGGTCCAGGGCTTCCGCGCCGGAGCCGAGCGCGCCGCCATCAATGCCCCCATCCAGGGCGCTGCCGCCGACATCATCCGCCGCGCCATGGTGCGCATGCCGGGCGCACTGGAAGAAGCGAAGGTGAAAGCCACCATGCTGCTGCAGGTGCATGACGAACTGATCTTCGAAGCCCCCGACAGGGATGTCGACAAGGCGTCGAAACTGATCCGGTCGGTGATGGAAAAGGCGGCGCTGCCGGCGGTGGAAATCTCGGTACCGCTGGTGGTGGACGCGCGGGCAGCCGACAACTGGGACGCGGCGCACTAACGGCGCGGTTCTTTTGCGCTCTGAGTTCGTCGCTCGTCGCTCATGGGCTTAAGCCCACATCGCTCCTCGCTCCTGCTCAGATCGCAAAACTCCTCGCGCCGGAATCAGGCGGCGATAGACTTCAATCCGGTTTCCGGCGTAATCCCGGCTTTGCCCAGGGTTTCCATCAGCTCGGCCATCATCTTTTCGCTGTTGGGCGTCTCGCCGGCTTTGGCTTCCTTTGTCTGGGCGGCGATATAGCCGCTGAGGAAGCCGGGCTGGGACAGATAGCCCAGGATCATTTCCCGCGCCCGTGCCGATAGCACGCCTTCGGTCAAGACGCCGCCGGTCGCCAGCCGCAGCAGCGTCTGGGCCTTTTCCACCGGGCTGGTGGTGCGGGCTGCGATGGACTCGAACAGCTTGCCGCGCGCTTCCATCGTCACCGCCAGCGCATCCATCTTCCCCGAAATCTCCTCGCGGGTGACATCGACGAAGCCGCTGCGGCGCACCCGCGCCTGCAACTGCGCCAACCGCTGCAGCCGCGACAGAAGCGGCAGCTTGGGATTCTGGAAATGACTGTCGAATTGGGCCGAGGTCAGGATCGGCATCACATAGCTGGCCAGCTGGCGCTTGTTTTCGACCCCGATGATATTGTCTTCGACGAACAGGATGCGCTCGATCTTTTCATCAGGCCCGGCCTCGATGATGTAGCTGCCCAGCGATTCCTGGGTGACCAGCCGTTTGGAGCGCAGGGTGAAAGCCGCCACCAGGTCCTCATGGCTGAGATATTTTCCGACCCCCATCACGATGCGGTTGGCGATGCTGCGCAGCGCCTTCAGCTCGTCCACGATGGACTCGGGACACAGCCGCTTGTTGCTCTTGAATTCCGCGACAATGCGGTTGGCGACCGCGGTGCGCGCCTCGGGCAGGCTGTCGGTGGCGAAATTCTGGGTCAGCGCCGCCAGCCCGTCCTTGGCGTCTTCCGGCGCCTTGCCCAAGAACAGGGCGACAAGCTTGCTGAGGGCGCCCGCCAGATTCTCGGACTTGCCGATCAGTTCATGCAGGGCCGCGGAGCCGCCCAGGATTTCCGCCAGGATGGCATCGACCGATGACAATACCAGCTTGCGCGGCAGGTCCTCGGTGGGGGCGCTGCTCATGATGGTGATCAGCATCAGGACCTTCTGGTCCCAGCCCTGCGCCTCTTTCAGATGCTGGGCCAGCGCGCCATTGAAGATGTAGGCGGCGTCTCCCTTGCCCGACAGCGTCCGGGCCAGCTCGGCGAACTGTTCGGGATGGGGGTTGGGGAACAGGCCCTTTCTCTGATCGCGATAGACGCGGTTGAAGGCCTGGGTGGAGAGCTCATTCAGGCTCTTGACGATCTGCTGCACCGGCGTGGTGGTGGACGAGGCCTGGGCCACCGCGATCTTCTGGATCGCGTGCTGATAGACCGTGCCGGTGGCTTCCAGCCTTTCCAGCATGTCGGCGCGGTGGATCAGCTCGGTGATGGTGATCCTGTTGCGCGCCAGATAGTCGCCCAGCAGCCGGCTCATGGTGGCGCGTGCGTGATAGGAATAGAGGTCGTCCGGCTTGAAGCAGGGAATGGCGTGCGGCGCGTCTTCCTGCGCCGGCTCCACCTTCATCTGGTTGTGGCCCTCTTCGAAAATCTTGAGGGTGAGATAGTCGCCGGTATCGTCGTTGTAGGTTTCCTTGACCACCTTGACGCCGGTGGCCTTCTCCGACGCCATCAGCTCCTGCGCCATGGTAATGGCCAGTTCGCGCGTCGAGGTGACCTCATGCATGGTCCAGCCGCCCTTGGCGCCGACCCTGCGGAATACTTCGTAATGAATTTCTCGTCCCATCCGGACATGCTGCCGCAAACGGCCTAAACGGCGGTTAACCGTGGCTGTTCAGGCCGTGAATTGTCGCTGCGGTGCCACACAAGGGGCAGGCGGGGTCCGGGGCCAGCCGGGCAGTGCGAAATTCGCCGCTAAGCGCTTTGAAAGTCAGGATTTTTCCGGCCAGTCCCGTGCCCAGGCTTGCCGCCTCTTTCAGCACTTCCAGGGCCTGCAGCGACCCCATCACCCCGGCGGCGGCCCCCAGTACCCCGGTTTGCGAACAGGACGCCACCGTGCCGGGCGGCGGGGGGCTGGGGAACAGACAGCGATAGCAGGGGTAGGGCTGGCTGCGGTCGAACGCCTTGTAGGTGGCAAGCTGGCCTTCGAATTCGGTCACCGCCGCCGACACCAGAATCTTCTTTGCGAAGAAGCAGGCATCGTTGAGCAGGAAGCGGGTGGCGAAATTGTCCGATCCATCCGCCACGATGTCATAGCCGCCGAGCAGTTCCATGACATTGGCGGCGTTCAGTCGTGTGTGATGAGCATCGATCTGGACCCCGGGATTCAAGGCTTTCAGCGCTTCGTGACCGGCTTCGACTTTGGAGCGACCGACATCGGCTGTGCGAAACAGGATCTGGCGCTGCAGGTTGGAAAGGCTGACCGCATCGTCATCCACCAGGCCGATGGCGCCGATCCCGGCGGCGGCCAGATACAGCGCCGCCGGGCTGCCCAGCCCGCCCGCGCCCACGATCAAGACGCGGCTCTTGCGAATCTTCGCCTGACCGACGCCGCCGACCTCCCGCAAGACCAGATGGCGGGCATAGCGGTCGAGGTCTTCATCCGAAAGCATCAGGTTCCTTACGGCCAAAGACGCGATGCTGACAACGCCGTGACAACACGTCACCCATGTATACAGTGAGTGTCTTTCTAAAGGATTGAATATAATATGAATTCTGGCATGAGTTCCGCCCTGTATACATTTGAGGCCGGTGCCCCGGGCCGCTATGACAAACGTGAGAATTCCGCTGGAGTATTTCTATGTCCGACACCGCGCACGGTCTTGGCCGTCATGGCTTTCGCAACCTCAAATCCGTGAACTGGAATCTGGGCGCCGCCGCGCTCTACGAGGAAGCGGTGCGCCGCGGCGAAGGCCATGTCGCCAAGAACGGCCCGCTGGTGGTGCGTACCGGCGTCCATACCGGCCGCTCGGCATCCGACAAGTTCGTGGTGCGCGATGCCAGCACCGAAGATCAGGTGTGGTGGGACAATAACAAGGCGATGAGCCCGGCGCATTTCGATGCCCTTTATGCCGACATGATGGCCCATGCCGAAGGGCGCGAACTGTTCGCCAAGGACCTGTTCGGGGGGGCCGACCTGACCCATCGCATCAGCGTGCGCGTGGTGACCGAATATGCCTGGCACTCGCTGTTCGTGCACCAGCTGCTGATCCGCCCGACGGCAGAGGAGCTGAAGAGCTTCGATCCGGAATTCACCATCATCGATCTGCCCAGTTTCAACGCCGATCCGGCAAAGCATGGCTGCGCCTCGCAGACCGTGATTGCGGTGAACTTTGCCAAGAAGCTGATCCTGATCGGCGGCACGTCTTACGCCGGCGAGATGAAGAAGTCGGTCTTCACCATCATGAATTATCTTTTGCCCTCCAAGCGGGTGATGAGCATGCATTGCTCGGCGAATGTCGCGGCGAGCGGCGAATCAGCCATATTTTTCGGCCTTTCCGGCACCGGCAAGACCACGCTGTCGGCCGATGCCTCGCGCACCCTGATCGGCGATGACGAGCATGGCTGGAGCGAGAACGGCATCTTCAATATCGAAGGCGGCTGTTATGCCAAGGTGATCCGCCTGTCGCGCGAAGCCGAGCCGGAAATCTTCTCCACCACCCAGCGCTTCGGCACCGTGCTGGAGAATGTGGTGATGGACGAAAGCACCCGCGAGCTGGACCTGGATGACGCGACTTATGCGGAAAATACCCGCGCCGCCTATCCGATAGATTACATCCCCAATGCCAGCGCCACGGGCCGCGCCGGTCATCCCAAGAATGTGATCATGCTGACAGCGGATGCCTTTGGCGTGCTGCCGCCGATCGCCAAGCTGACCCCGTCCCAGGCCATGTACCACTTCCTGTCGGGCTTCACCGCCAAGGTGGCCGGCACGGAAAAAGGCCTGGGCAAGGAGCCGCAGCCCACTTTCTCGACCTGCTTCGGCGCGCCCTTCATGCCGCGCCATCCGTCGGAATATGGCAACCTGCTGCGCGCCCTGATCGCCGAGCATCAGGCCGATTGCTGGCTGGTCAATACGGGCTGGACCGGCGGCGCCTTCGGCACCGGCAGCCGCATGCCGATCAAGGCGACCCGCGCCCTGCTGAATGCGGCGCTGGACGGCAGCCTGGGCAATGCCGAAATGCGGATCGATCCGCACTTCAAGTTCCGGGTGCCGGTAGCGGTCCCGGGCGTGGACCCGGCCATCCTCAACCCGCGCGATACCTGGGCCGACAGGAACGCCTATGACACCCAGGCCAGGAAGCTGGTCGGCATGTTCCGGGATAACTTCAAGAAGTTCGAAGCCCATGTCGGGCAAGACGTGCTGCAGGCCGCGCCCGGTTTGGCCGAAGCAGCTGAGTGAGGGCGATCAGTAAAAGGTCCAGTGGACCTTTTGCCGCCCGAACGCCGTAGCCGCATCGCGGCGAATGCCATGAAAATCAAGTACTTACCGCGCAACATGGGGTGCAGCATGGATGCCTATGCTGCACCCTTTTGCTGCAGCATAAGCCGCAGCAAAACCGTCCTTTCGGCAAGGATTGGGACGCCTGATCAGAGCTTGCGGTAAACCCACACCCGCGCGGGCGGGATGTTGGCCCAGACCAACGCGGCGCGGCTGACCGCGCAGCCTGGCGGCGCTTCCACCGGCGCCTGGGTGCCGTAGGAGAATTGGATCACCGGTGCGCCATGTTCCAGTCGGTCGATCAGGCCCGCCATGTAGCTGTTGCGCAGGGCCACCGGGAAATTGAGCAGCGGCAGGCCGGAGACAATGGCGCTGAAGGGTTCGCCATGGCGGCCCCCCAGCGTGCGCTCCAGATCGAAAGCATCGCCCTGCACCACATGAACACGCGGGAAACGATGCGCCAGATGCGCCGCCATCTCGGCGTCATACTCGATCAGCGTCAGCCGCTCCGGCGCGATGCCGCGTTCCAGAATCGATTGGGTGATGACGCCGGTGCCGGGACCCAATTCCAGGATGGGCCCGGTGCGATTGAGGTCGATGCCGGCGGCGATGGCGCGGGTCAGCGCCGGGCTGGACGGCACAATGGCGCCGACATTCTTGGGCCGGGTGATCAGCGCCTTGAGAAAACGCAGATTGTCGGCAAGGGCGAAGGTCTGGTCGGTCAAGGCGGCTACACCGTGAGGAGAGGGCGGGACTTTAAGCTGAAAAGACAACCGGGCGAAACACTTGACTTGGCGAAAAATACCCCGGTTTTTGGGGGTTTTATGCCTGCGGGCCGCCGCTCCAGAACTCCTTCAGCCGGGCCAGGAAGCCTTCGGCTTCGGGGTGGGTCCCGGCCTGGCTTTCGGCGTCGAATTCCCGCAGCAATTCCTTCTGCCGCTTGGTCAGCCGCACCGGGGTTTCCACCGCCAGTTCGACATACAGGTCGCCCCTCTGGGCGCTGCGCAGCACCGGCATGCCCTTGGCCTTGAGGCGGAACTGCCGCCCCGGCTGGGTGCCTTCGGGTATGGCCACCTTGGCGCGGCCGCCATCCAGGGTCGGCACTTCGATGCTGCCGCCCATCGCGGCGGTGACAAAGGAGACCGGGGCGCGGCAATGCAAGTCGTGGCCGTCGCGCTGGAAGATGGGATGTTCGGCGACTTCCAGGAAAATATAGAGATCGCCGGGCGGGCCGCCATTGGCCCCGGCGGCGCCTTCGCCAGACAGGCGGATGCGCGTGCCCTCCTCGACGCCCGGCGGCACATCGACCGTCAGGGTGCGTTCCTTCTGCACAAGGCCCGCGCCGCGGCAGGTCTTGCAGGGATGGCGCACGATCTTGCCGCTGCCCCGGCACGATGAGCAGGTGCGCTCGATGGTGAAGAAGCCCTGGGTGGCGCGCACCTTGCCGTGACCGGCGCAAGCGGGACAGGTTTCGGGGCTGTGGCCGGGCTCCGCGCCGCTGCCCGAACAATCCTCGCAGGCGATCTGGGTCGGCACCCGGATCTCGGCGCTGCGTCCCCGGAACGCTTCTTCCAGGGAGATATCCAGATTGTAGCGCAGGTCCGCGCCGCGATTCTGGCGCTTGCCGCGCCCGCCCATCATCTGGCCGAAAAAATCCTCAAACACGTCGCCGAAGCCGCCGGCGAAATCGCCGAACGGATTGCCGCCGCGCGCCCCCGCCGCCCCGGTGCCGCCTTCAAAGGCGGCATGGCCGAAACGGTCATAGGCGGCGCGCTTCTGATCATCCTTCAGGATGTCATAGGCCTCGCTGATTTCCTTGAATTTGACTTCGGCGGTGTGGTCGCCGGGATTCTTGTCGGGATGAAACTTCATCGCCAGCTTGCGGTAAGCCGACTTCAGGACATCGCCGCTCGCGCCCTTCTGGACTTCCAGACATTCATAATAACAGCGCTTCATCGACACATCCGCCCCCGGATACAAAAGCAAAAGGCCCTCCACGCTTCACGCGCGAAGGGCCATACTGGTTAGGCGGCGCCCTTGTTATTGTTGCTGTCGTCGACTTCCTCGAAATCGGCGTCCACGACATTGTCATCGGGCTTGGGAGCGTTGCCGGCGCCATCGGCGGCGGCGTCCGCGGCCGCGCCTTCGGACTGCTGCGCCTTGTACATCGCCTCGCCCAGCTTCATCGAAGCCTGGGCCAGGGTGTTGGTCTTTTCCTTGATGTCCTCGGCGTCATCGCCCGACAGCGCGGTCTTCAGCGCCAAAATGCCGGCGTCGATGGCGGTCTTTTCTTCCGGACCAACCTTGTCGCCATGCTCGCTCATCGCCTTTTCGGTGGAATGGATCAGCGCATCGCCCTGATTCTTGGCTTCCACCACTTCGCGGCGCTTCTTGTCTTCCGCGGCATGGCTTTCGGCTTCCTTGACCATCTTCTGGATGTCGGCGTCCGACAGGCCGCCCGAAGCCTGGATGCGAATCTGCTGCTCCTTGCTGGTCGCCTTGTCCTTGGCGGTGACGCTGACAATGCCGTTGGCGTCGATGTCGAACGTGACTTCGATCTGCGGCACGCCGCGCGGCGCCGGCGGAATGCCCTGCAGGTCGAAGCGGCCGAGCGACTTGTTGTCGGCCGCCATTTCGCGTTCGCCCTGGAACACATTGATGGTCACGGCGCCCTGATTGTCTTCGGCGGTCGAGAAGATGTTCGACTTCTTGGTCGGGATGGTGGTGTTGCGGTCGATCAGGCGGGTGAAGACGCCGCCCAGGGTCTCGATACCCAGCGACAGCGGGGTGACGTCGAGCAGCAGCACGTCCTTGACTTCGCCCTTCAGCACGCCGCCCTGGATGGCGGCGCCGATGGCGACCACTTCATCGGGATTGACGCCCTTGTGCGGCTCCTTGCCGCCGAAGATCTGCTTCACGGCTTCCTGCACCTTGGGCATGCGGGTCATGCCGCCGACCAGGATGACTTCGTCGATCTGGCTGGCGGTGACGCCGGCATCCTTGAGCGCCTGCTTCACCGGGCCGACGGTCTTCTGGATCAGGTCGTCGACCAGCTTTTCCAGCGTGGCGCGGGTGATCTTGATGGTGAGATGCTTGGGGCCCGACGCGTCCGCCGTAATGAAGGGCAGGTTCACTTCGGTCTGCTGCGCGCTGGAGAGTTCGATCTTGGCCTTTTCGGCGGCGTCCTTCAGCCGCTGCAACGCCAGACGGTCGGTGCGCAGGTCGATGCCGTTTTCCTTCTTGAACTCGTCGGCCAGGAAACCGACCAGGCGATGGTCGAAGTCTTCGCCGCCCAAGAAGGTGTCGCCATTGGTGGATTTCACTTCAAAGACGCCGTCGCCGATTTCCAGCACGGAGACGTCGAAGGTGCCGCCGCCAAGGTCATAGACCGCGATGGTGCCGGACTGCTTCTTGTCCAGGCCATAGGCCAGCGCCGCGGCGGTGGGCTCGTTGATGATGCGCAGCACTTCCAGGCCGGCAATCTTGCCGGAATCCTTGGTGGCCTGGCGCTGGGCGTCGTTGAAATAGGCCGGCACGGTGATGACCGCCTGGGTGACCTTTTCGCCCAGATGGGCCTCGGCGGTTTCCTTCATCTTCTGCAGGATGAAGCCGGAGACTTCCGAGGGAGAATATTTCTTGCCGTCGCGGCCCGCGACCCAGGCGTCGCCATTGTCGGCCTTGACGATCTTGTAGGGGACCATGCCGATGTCCTTCTGGGTCATCGGATCGTCGTAGCGGCGCCCGATCAGGCGCTTGATGGCGAAGAATGTGTGTTCGGGATTGGTGACGGCCTGGCGCTTGGCGGGCTGGCCGATCAGGCGCTCGCCATCGGGCGCGAAGGCAACGATGGACGGGGTGGTGCGGGCGCCTTCCGCATTCTCGATGACCTTTGGGGCCGAGCCTTCCATGACCGCCACGCAGGAGTTGGTGGTGCCAAGGTCGATGCCGATTACTTTAGCCATTGCAGTTCCTCTTATCGGGCATGGGTTGCGAGACCCCGAAGGCGTCTAAGCCCCATCCCATTGAATTCTTTGACAAAATCAGGCCTAAGCGAAAGCCCATGCTGACCTATGGGGGTATATAGGGACGCGCTCCCGACTTGCCAAGCCTATGGCCGGATTCAGGGATTGAGCACCCAGAAGCGCCAGGTCAGGAGGGTGGCGAAACTGGTCCAGGCCAGATAGGGCACCATCAGCCAACCGGCGATCTTGTCCCGCCGCCAGAACAGCAGCAGCGTGCAGAGGATGGCCAGGTCGAGGAGCACGATCTCGACAAAGGCAGCATCGATCCGGTGCATCGCAAAGAAGATCGCGCTCCAGGCGAAGTTCAGCGCCAGCTGGATGCCCCAGGCCGCCATCTCGATCGATGCAAGGCCCGTGATCCGCCACACCCGCCAGGCCGCCACCGCCATCATGACGTAAAGCGTGCTCCAGACCGGGGCGAACACCCAGTTGGGCGGGGTGATGGAAGGGTGGTTCAGCTGGGCATACCAGGTGGGGATGTTGGGCTGGGTGAAAAAGCTGCCCAAAGCCCCGATCGCCACCGTCACCAACACGAAAATCAGCAGGGCGCGGCGATTCTTTCCTTCGATCTGGTCGAGGATCATGGGCTCTCCACACAATTGCCTAACAATGACCCCAGCTTAGGCCCGGCGGTGATTTGCCGCCAGATAACAATAAGAAGGGCGGGGGCGCTGGAATGGAACGGATCAAGGAGCTGGCGCGCGGCCTTGTTTTTGGGCTGACCGGCTATCGTCCGCAACAGGTGTCGGCGGAGACCTGGGACCGGGAATATCGCGATGGCCAGTGGGAATACTTGCGCAAGATGGACAGCCTGGCGGGGCTGGTCTCGATCCTGGGTTATTGCCAGTTCTTGAATCCGGCTTCGATTCTGGATGCGGGTTGCGGCGAAGGCCTGCTGGCGGAGAAACTCAAGATCCTGCCTTACAAGTCCTATCTCGGCATGGATGTCTCCCGGGAGGCGATCGCGATTGCCACAAGCCGGCTGGGCGATGATCGCAGCCGCTTCACGGTCGCCGATGCCTGGGCCTTCGAGACCGATGAACGCTTCGACGTCATCGTCTTCAACCAGAGCCTTTACTACCTGACCGATCCGGCCGGCATTTTGAAAAAGTATCGCGCGATGCTGAATCCGGGCGGGCGCATCATCGTCTCCATGGTCGACAATGCCCGCACCCGCAGCGTTTGGCGCCTGATCGATCCGGTGTTCGGGACCGAAGACGCCATGACCACCATGCAGGGCAAGGGCACCGTCGTCACCAAGGTGATGCAGCCCGCTTAAGCGCGGCCTCAATCCAAATGTTTTCGCGCTCCTCATGCTTCGACAAGCTCAGCATGAGGAATTTAACGGATTTCCTCACCCTGAGCTTGTCGAAGGGTGATGAAAAACGATCCGTTTTGCCGCACTTGATCTAGCGTGCCGCGTGATCGGCCAGCACCTGGGCGATGGATGCCGCCAGCTTCTTGGCAAAGGGGATGTGCAGGAATTCATTGGGGCCATGGGCGTTGGAATGTGGTCCCAGCAATCCGGTGACCACGAACTGCGTGCCGGGGAATTTCTCGCCCAGCATGGCCATGAAGGGAATCGAGCCGCCTTCGCCCTGATAGGCGACCGGCTTGCCGAAGGCGCACATGCTAGCCTTGTTCAAGGAGGCTTCCAGCCAAGGCGCCAGCGTGGGCGCGTTCCAGCCATTCTCGCCGCGCGGCGCGTTGAAGGTCACTTCGGCGTCATAGGGGGGACTATCTTCCAGCACTTTCTTGACGGCGGCGCGCGCTTTTTCGGCGTCGCCGGTGGGCGGTACGCGCAAGGAAAGCTTGGCGGTGGAATAAGGCAGCAGAACGTTGCCGCCATCGGCGGGCAGCGGATAACCGGCCATCCCCGTCACCGCCAGTTGCGGCCGCCAGGTTTTCTGCAGGATCAGCTCGGCGCCATCGTCGCCGGTGGGCTTGGTCGTTCCGGCAAAGGGCAGTTCCGACCAGACTTCATCACCCAGAATCTGCGCCGCCTGTTTGGCCTGGGTCTGGCGGTCCTGCGGAATCTCGACGAACAGCTCGGGCAGGGTCATGCGGCCGGTGGCTTCGTCCTCGATGCGCGACAATAGGCTGCGCAGGATGCGGAACGACGATGGCACGATGCCGCTGGCAGCGCCCGAATGTACGCCCTCGGTCAACACCCGCACCGTCAGGTTGCCGATCACCATGCCGCGCAGCGACGTGGTCAGCCACAACTGCTCATAATTGCCGCTGCCCGAATCCAGGCAGACGACAAGATCGGGCGTGCCGATCCGCGCCGCCAGATGGTCGATATAGAAAGGCAGGTCGGGCGAACCGGATTCTTCCGAGGCCTCAATGATGATGACGGCGCGGCCATGTTTTACTTTTACGCCCTGTTCCTTCAGCGCCAGCAGCGCGGCGAGGCTGGCGAACATGGCATAGCCGTCATCGGCGCCGCCGCGACCGTAAAGCTGGTCGTCTTTCCTCACCGGCAGCCAGGGGCCGGTGCCCTCGGTCCAGCCGTGCATTTCCGGCTGCTTGTCGAGATGGCCGTACATGAGAACGGTGCCGGATGCGTCCCCCGGTACTTCGATGAATATCAGTGGCGTGCGGCCGGGAAGCCGCACCACCTCCAGCTTGCTGCCGGGAAGCTGGCCCAGCTTTGCCTTCGCCCAATCGGCGAACATGGTCACGGCCTTTTCCATATGGCCGTGCTTTTCCCAGTCCGCGTCGAAGGCGGGGCTCTTGTTGGGAATGCGGATGTAATCGGCGAGGACCGGGATGATCTCGTCTTCCCAGATCTTCTCCATGAATGACGTAACGCGCGGGAAATCCATTACCGGTTGATATCATAGGCCGCGATCACCGCGGCGTTATAAATCTCGCTCATCTTGGCGCCAAGCGGCGCGATCTGAACCGATTTCTCCAGTCCCACCAGCATCGGGCCCATCACGCTGGCCCCGCCCATCTGTTGCAGCAGCTTGGTGGAAATCGAGGCGGAATGAACCGCCGGCATGATCAGCACATTGGCGGTTTCGGTGATGCGGGCAAACGGATAAAGCGCCAGCCGGTCCTTATCCAGGGCGACGTCGACCGCCATTTCCCCGTCATACTCGAAATCCACGCCGCGATTTTCCAGGATCTGCACCGCTTCGATGATGCGCTCGCTGCGTTCGCTGCGGGGAAAGCCGAAGGTGGAAGACGCCAGCAGCGCCACGCGCGGCGTCAGGCCGAAGCGGGTGGCCACGGCGGCGCCCTGCACCGCGATATCGGCAAGCTGGTCGGCGGTGGGCATTTCGGTCACCGAGGTGTCGGCAATCAGCACCACTCGACCCTTGGCGAAGATCACCTGCATGCCCATGGGGCGCTGGCCCGGCGGCGGGTCCAGCACGGTGCGCACATCGGCCAGGGCGTTGGCGTAATTGCGCGTCACACCCGTCACCATGGCGTCGGCATCGCCCGCCTTGAGCATGGAGGCGGCATAGATGTTGCGGTCATTGGTCACCATGCGCACGGCGTCGCGGTGCAGACCGCCGCGGCGCTGGATGCGCTTGTACAGCGCGTCGATATAGGCGGCGGCGTCCTGCGCCGAATGCGGCACGCGAATCTCCAGCAGATTCTCGTCCAGCCCGGCGCGCTTCAGACCCTGCTTCACGATATCGGTGCGGCCCACCAGGATCGCTTTGCCCATGCCGGAATTCTGGAAGGCGGCGGCGGCGCGGATCACCGAGTCTTCCTCGCCCTCGGCGAACACCACCCGCTTGGGTTTGGCGCGCACCGCATTGGTCACCATCTGGAACAGGCCAGCCGACGGGTCCAGCCGCGCCGACAGCTCATACTGATAGGCGTTGAGGTCCGCGATCTGGCGCTTGGCGACGCCCGATTTCATTGCCGCCTCTGCGACAGCCGCCGACACGCGGGAAATCAGACGCGGATCGAAGGGCGAGGGGATGATATATTCCGGACCATAGACCGGGCGCGCCCCGCGATAGGCGACCGCCACTTCGTCAGGCACGTCCTCGCGCGCCAGTGCCGCAATGGCTTCGGCGGCGGCGATTTTCATTTCCTCATTGATGGTGGTGGCGCGCACGTCCAGCGCGCCGCGGAAGATATAAGGGAAGCCCAGCACATTGTTGACCTGGTTGGGATAGTCGCTGCGCCCGGTGGCGACAATGACATCGCCGCGCACCGCCTTGGCATCCTCCGGGGTGATTTCCGGATCGGGATTGGCCATGGCGAAAATGATCGGAGACGACGCCATGCTACGCACCATGTCGGGCGTCAGCGCCCCCTTGGCGGACAGGCCCAGGAAGACGTCGCAGCCCACCATGGCATCGGTGAGGGTGCGGGCCTTGGTGTCCACCGCATGGGCCGATTTCCACTGGTTCATGCCTTCGGTGCGGCCGCGATAGACCACGCCCTTGGTGTCGCACAACACGATGTTCTCGCCCTTCACGCCCATGGATTTGAGAAGCTCCAGGCAGGCGATGCCGGCGGCGCCGGCGCCGTTCACCACCACCTTGATGTCGGCCAGCTTGCGGCCCGTGAGATGGGCGGCGTTGATCACGCCGGCGGCGGAAATGATCGCGGTGCCATGCTGGTCGTCATGGAACACCGGAATGTCCATCAGCTCGCGCAGGCGCTGCTCGATGATGAAACAGTCCGGCGCCTTGATGTCTTCCAGGTTGATGCCGCCAAAGCTGGGGCCGAGATAGCGCACCGCGCCGATGAACTCCTCGACATTCTTGGTGTCGACTTCCAGGTCGATGGCATTGACGTCAGCAAAACGCTTGAACAGAACGGCCTTGCCTTCCATCACCGGCTTGGATGCCAGGGCGCCCAGGTCGCCAAGCCCCAGGATGGCGGTGCCGTTGGTGATGACGGCCACCAGGTTGCCGCGGGTGGTGTAGTCCCAGGCGAGCTCGGGGTTTTCGGCGATGCGCAGCACCGGCACCGCCACGCCCGGCGAATAGGCGAGGGAGAGATCGCGCTGGGTCGCCATCGGCTTGGTGGGATTGATTTCGAACTTGCCGGGCTTGGCACCGGCATGAAAGGCAAGGGCTTCGTCGTCGGTGAAAGTCGGGCGTGACATCTGTTTCCCCTGCTGCGCGGTTTTCTTGGTTCTGGATGGATTTTCCACAGAATAACAACTCGCCGGCGCTTTGCACGAAGCTTCGGTGACGCGCCGCCTTTTGGGCTCTGCTAGGGTTGCCGCATGAGCGAGATGGATTTCGGTATACAGCCAGATGTCAGTGGGGCGGGCGAGGCCACCCCCATGATGGCGCAATATCTCGCGCTCAAAGCTGCGCATACGGACTATTTGCTGTTCTACCGCATGGGCGACTTTTACGAGCTCTTCTTCGCGGACGCAGCAAAAGCCGCCGAAGCGTTGGACATCGCGCTGACCAAACGCGGCAAGCATCAGGGCGAGGACATCCCCATGTGCGGCGTTCCGGTGCATGCCGCCGAGTCCTATCTGGAAAAACTGATCCGCAAGGGCCATCGGGTGGCGGTGTGCGAGCAGGTCGAAGATCCGGCCGAGGCCAAGAAGCGCGGCGCCAAATCGGTGGTCAGGCGCGAGGTGGTGCGGCTGGTGACGCCCGGCACCCTGACCGAGGATTCGCTGCTGGAAGCGCGCAGTTCCAACCTGCTGGCGGCGCTGGGGCGCAGCGGCGCCGATTTCGCGCTCGCCAGCGCCGACATGTCCACCGGCGAATTTTCCGTCGCCGCCATGGGGCAGGGCGAAGTCGCCACCGAGCTGGCGCGGCTGTCCCCACGCGAGCTTCTGATCCCCGACGCGCTGCTGGCACAGGAAGAGTTCGCGGCGCTGTTCAAGTCGCTGGGCGCGGCGCTGTCGCCGCTGCCGGGCAGCCGCTTCGATTCCACCAATGGTGAACGCGCGCTCAAGGCGCATTACAACATGCTGTCGCTGGACGGGCTTGGCGCGTTCTCCCGAGCCGAATTGTCGGCGGCGGGCGCGCTGATCGCCTATCTGGAACTGACCCAGAAGGGCCGCAAGGTCGCGCTGCAGCGCATCGCCCGGGTTTCGCCGTCGCATTTCATGGGCATCGATGCCGCCACGCGGCGCAACCTGGAACTGACCCAGACCCTGTCGGGCCAGCGCGGCGGTTCGCTGCTGGCCGGGATCGACCGCACCGTGACCGCCTGCGGCGCGCGGCTGTTGGCGGGAAGGCTGGCCGCGCCGCTCACAGATGTCGGCGCCATCACTGCAAGGCATGACGCGGTCGAAGCATTTTCCAAGGATTCCGAATTGCGCCGCAAGGCGCGCGAAGCGCTGCGGGCCGCGCCCGATATCGCCCGCGCGCTGGGGCGGCTGTCGGTGGCGCGGGGCGGTCCGCGTGATCTTGCCAATTTGCGCGACGGCGTGAAAGCGGCGCGGGGCCTCGCGCATGGCTTGAAAAAAGAATCGCTGGGCGGGGAAGCGCTGAGCGCGCACGAAGCGCTGACCCAGAATATCGCCGCGGTGTCGCGCCTGTCCGACCGGCTGGAATTTTTGCTGGTGGACGAGCCGCCTTATCTGGCGCGCGATGGCGGCTTCATCAAGACCGGGGCCCATGCGCCGCTGGATGAGCATCGCGCCCTGCGCGATGAATCCCGTCGCGTCATCGCCGGCCTCGAAGGCAAGTACCGCCAAACCTGCGGCGTGGCACAGCTCAAGATCAAGCATAACGGCGTCTTGGGCTATTTCATCGAGGTCAGCCAGCAACATGCCGACAAGCTGCTGATCGACAAGGAAACCTTCCGCCATCGCCAGACCATGGCGGGCGCGGTGCGCTTTTCCACCGACGAACTGGCCTCGCTGGCGTCGCGCATTTCCGAAGCGGGTGAAGCCGCGCTGGCGCTGGAATCCGCTTTGTTCGACGAAATGGCGATGCTGGCGATTGAACATGGCGAAGCGTTGTCGGCGATCTCCGACGCGTTGGGCACGCTGGATGTTGCCGCGTCGCTCGGTGAACTGGCGGTTGCGGCGCGCTATGTGCGGCCCAAAATGGATGGCGGTCTGTCCTTCGACATTCAGCGCGGCCGCCATCCGGTGGTCGAAGCGGCGCTTGCCGCCGCCAATGCCGGGCCTTTCGTGCCCAATGATTGCGATCTGGGGCCGAAAGCCAAAGGGCGGCTGTGGCTGGTGACGGGTCCCAACATGGCGGGCAAATCCACCTTCCTGCGCCAGAATGCGCTGATCGCCATTCTTGCCCAGATGGGCTCATTCGTTCCGGCGGAAGCGGCGCATATCGGCGTGGTGGACCGGCTGTTCAGCCGTGTCGGCGCCGGCGACGACCTGGCGGCGGGGCGCTCTACCTTCATGGTCGAGATGGTCGAGACCGCGGCGATCCTCAACCAGGCGACGGCGCGCTCGCTGGTGATATTGGACGAGATTGGGCGCGGCACCGCCACTTATGACGGTCTGGCCATTGCCTGGGCGGCGGCCGAGCATCTGCACGAGACCAACAAGAGCCGCGCCCTGTTCGCCACCCATTATCACGAGATGGTGGCGCTGTGCGAAAGGCTCAAGACCATGGCGCCCTACACCATGAAGGTGCGCGAATGGAATGACACCATCGTCTTCCTGCATGAAGTGGTGCCGGGCATCGCCGACCGTTCCTACGGCATCCATGTCGCCAAGCTGGCGGGGTTGCCCGATGCGGTGGTCACCCGCGCCGAGGAAGTGTTGCGCGCTCTGGAAGAGGGGCGCGAAGGCCACAAGCCGCTGGCCAAGATCGATGACCTGCCTCTTTTTGGCGCTAGCGCGCCAGATTCCAAAAAAAGTGAAGTGGAAGAAGCATTGAAGTCCATTGAGCCGGACGCCCTGACACCCAAGCAGGCGCTGGAAGCGCTTTATGATCTGAAAAGAAAACTACCCTCCCCTTGAGGGAGGGTGAAATAATGTCCGCGATAAGCTAGCCTGTTGCCATGAGCAGCCCCGCCTCCCGCGCGCCCAGAAAATTCCTGGTGGTGGTCGACAAGACGCCGGAATGCGCCGTGGCCCTGCGCTTTGCCGCGCGCCGCGCCCAGCATACCGGCGGCCGCGTCACCCTGATGTGCGCCGCGACCCTTCCCGATTTCCAGCAATGGCGCGGCGTGGAAGAGATCATGCGCGACGAGGCCCATGCCGAGGCCGAGGCCCTGCTGCACGAAGCCGCCAAGACGGTGAACGAGCTGGCCGGCATCCTGCCCGAGCTGGTGATCCCGTATGGCCTGGTGACGGACTGCCTGTTGCAGCTTTTGAAGGAAGACAAGGACATCTCCATCCTGGTGCTGGCCTCCGCCGCTGGCAAGGAAGGCCCCGGTCCGCTGGTCTCCATGTTCGGGGCGGCCGTGCAGGCGATTCCCGTCACCATCGTGCCGGGCAATTTTACCAATGAGCAGATTGACGCTCTGGCCTAGGCGGGTCTTTTGCGTCCCTACGCTGCCGCTATGAACCGGCCAAAATCCCTCGCCTAGGTGCTTGCGGCCAAACCTAAGCGGGCCGATAAACCCGCCATGGGAAACTTTCTTGTCGCCGTGGCCGTCGGGATTGTCTTTGTCGTCCTGTGCCTGGGCCTCTACACCCTGATGAAGGGCGGCCAAACCTCCGCCACATGGTCGAATAAACTGATGCGAATCAGGGTGTTAGCCCAATTCGTCGCCATCGTGATCATCATGATCGTGGTGTATATTTCCCAACGTTGAAGATTTGGGCCCCGGCTTATATGTAAGCCGCCTTCTAACCCCACAAAGCAGAGCCATGGCCAAGACGCTGTACGACAAGATCTGGGACGCCCATCTGGTGGATTCCACCCCGGGCGAGACCCCCGTCATCTATATCGACCGTCACCTGGTCCATGAGGTCACCAGCCCCCAGGCCTTTGAGGGCCTGCGCCTGGCCGGCCGGGCGGTGCGCCGCCCGGAGCTGACCCTGGCGGTGGCCGACCACAATGTCCCCACCAAGGACCGCGACCAGGGCATCACCGATCCGGAAAGCCGCGCCCAGGTCGAAGCCCTGAAGAAGAACACCAGCGATTTCGGCGTCAAATATTTCGCGATGGACGATGTGCGCGCCGGCATCGTGCACATCATCGGGCCGGAACAGGGCTGGACCTTGCCGGGCACCACCATTGTCTGCGGCGACAGCCACACCTCGACCCATGGCGCGTTCGGCGCTCTGGCCTTCGGCATCGGCACTTCGGAAGTCGAGCATGTGCTGGCGACCCAGACCCTGCGCGCCCAGCCCTCCAAGAACATGCGCGTCAACGTCAATGGCAAGCTGCCCGAAGGCGTGACGGCCAAGGACATCGCGCTGGCAGTGATCGCCAAGATCGGCACCGCCGGCGGCACCGGCTATGTCATCGAATATGCCGGCGACGCCATCCGCGCGCTGTCGATGGAAGGGCGCATGACCCTGTGCAACCTGACCATCGAGGGCGGCGCTCGCGCCGGACTCATTGCCGTCGATGACGTGACGCTGGATTACGTCAAGGGCAAGCCCCGCGCCCCCAAGGGCGCGGCCTTCGAAGCTGCCGCCCTGTACTGGCGCACCCTGAAGTCCGATCCCGACGCCAAGTTCGATGCCGAAGTGACGCTGGACGCGCGCGACATCGTGCCGATGGTGACCTGGGGCACCTCGCCAGAGCAGGCGCTCCCCATCACCGCCAACGTGCCGGACCCGGCTTTGATGACCGATGCGCACAAGCGCGACGCCGCTGAGCGCGCTTTGGCCTATATGGGCCTGACCGCCAACATGAAGCTCACCGACATCCCGGTGGATCACGTCTTTATCGGCTCCTGCACCAACGGACGCATTGAAGATCTGCGCGCCGCCGCGGCGGTGGCCAAGGGCCGCAAGGTTTCGGCCGGCGTGAATGCCATCGTGGTGCCGGGCTCCGGCCTGGTGAAGGAACAGGCCGAGGAAGAAGGCCTGGATAAGGTGTTTCTCGAAGCCGGTTTTGAATGGCGCGATCCGGGCTGTTCCATGTGCCTGGCGATGAACGCCGACAAGCTGCAGGAAGGCGAGCGCTGCGCCTCCACCTCCAACCGCAATTTCGAAGGCCGCCAGGGCCGGGGCGGGCGCACGCACCTTGTCTCGCCCGCGATGGCGGCGGCGGCGGCGGTTACCGGTCACCTGACGGACTGGCGCACACTGTAATCTTGCTTGTCATGCCCGCGAAAGCGGGCATCCATCTGGCATGGATTCCCGCTTGCGCGGGAATGACAAAGGTTAGTTGCGATAGAGCTCGGCGCGATCACCCATGATCGCCAGCCAGGTCTCGCGCAGTTCGTTTTCAAACACGGCTTGGGAGAACTGCGCCGCCGTGGCGCGGCCCGCTGCGATTTTCGGGTTGGGCTGCTTGCTCTCATAGAGCTTGCAGGCATCGCGCAGCTTTCCGACGAAGGCATCATGGTCGCCATCGGCGATCCAGTCGCCATTGGCGGGCGTCGCATACTCCGCGCCGCCATGGCCGGTATAGCCCACCACATGACAGCCTGACGCCATCGCTTCCAGGTTCATCAGCCCCAGGCTTTCCAGATGGGGCAGGGCGGCATAAACGCAGACCTGCGCCATCGCGCCCGCGCAATCGGTGCGCGTCATGTTGTTCAGCGCCACCCAGGGGACATGGGCATATTCGGGTGCGCGGGCCTGGAAATAGCCTTTCAGGAACAGCGCCTCGATCATGCGCTTGCGCGGCGAAAAAGCGATCTGCAGGCGCTTCTCGGCTGGCGCGAAATAATCTGGCACTGCGGGGCGCACCCGGCTGATGGGCTGGGTCATGCCGATGGCCTTCAGCCGGTCGGCGCAGAATGTGCTGGGCACGATCACGTGCGCCAGGGGGTAGGATATGAGATCGGCGGCGCTGTCGAAGCCGGCAAAGGTGTAATAGGGATTCTGATTGTGCAGCACCCGAATACAGGACATGGATTTGAGCTGTTGCAGCAGCGGCTTGTGATCCTCGCCCACCACGATGATGTCGTCGGCGGCAAGTGGCGCGCCGGCACGCACGGCGGGCACGGTGAATTTGGCAAAGCCGTCCGGCGGGCCGACATAATAGACCTTGGCATTGAAGCCCATCGCATTCAGGGCGGCGATATGTTCCAGCGATACGAAGTGCCCGCCGCTGACCGGCGGCAGGGTGAAGACGTAATAGATCGAATGTTTCGCCATGGGCCCTAGAAAAAGCTCACCGGATCAACGTCCACCGCGACGCGCACGGAGGCCGGCACTTTTCTACCGGCCAGCCAGCTTTTCAGATAGGCCTGCACGTCCACGCTCTTGGCCGCCTGCACCAGCAGCCTCTCGCGGGTCTGGCCGCGCAGCAGCGCATAAAAGGCCGGCGTCGGCCCCCACACTTTCACGTCCCGGGCATTGGGCGCGCACTTGCCCAGCTGGCGGGCGATCTCGCGCACCGCTTCGCCGTCATAGCCGCTGACCACCAAGGCCGCCAACCGGCCATAGGGCGGCGCGGCATAGGCTTCGCGCGAACTGCGCTCCTGTTCATAGAAGCCGTCGCGATCCCCGCGCGCCAGCGCCTGCATCACCGCATCTTCGGGATTGCGGGTTTGCAGCAGCACCAATCCCGGCTTTTCGGCGCGTCCGGCGCGGCCCGATACCTGATGCAGCAATTGGAATGTGCGCTCGCGGGCGCGCAGGTCGCCGTCACTGCCGCCCAGATCGGCATCCACCACCCCAACCAAAGTCAGCTGCGGAAAATGATGGCCCTTGGCGACGATCTGGGTGCCGATCAGCACGTCGATCTCGCGCCTGGCCATGGCGCGGATCGCGCCTTGGGTTTCGGCGGGGCCCTGCAGGATGTCGGACGAGGCGATGGCAAAGCGCGCCTCGGGAAAGAACAGTGCGAACTCCTCCGCCACCCGTTCCACGCCCGGCCCGCAAGCGATCAGCGTGCCCGTCTCGTGGCATTGCGGACAACTGGACGGCATCGGCAGCTGATAGCCGCATTGATGACAGGCCAGGCGCTTTTTGTATTTGTGCTCAACCAGCCAGGCCGAACAATGCGGGCAGGTGAATTTGTGGCCGCAGGCTTCGCACAGAGTGAGCGGGGCATAGCCGCGGCGGTTGAGGAACAGCATCGCCTGCTCGCCCGCCGCCAAGGTGGTTTCCAGCGCCGCGCGCAGCGGCGGCGACAGCCATTGCGCTTTCTTTTCGGCATCGGGCGCGTCGTGCCCCGCGAGCGTCAGCGAGCCATTATCAACACTTCGCCGGAGATCTATCAGCCGGACTTCGGGCATCTGCGCCACGCCATGGCGCGATACCAGTTTCAAATGGCTGTAGCGGCCCTGCCCGGCATTGACGAAGCTTTCCAGCGACGGGGTGGCGCTGGCCAGCACCACCGGACAGTTCTCGATGCGGGCGCGCACCACCGCCATGTCGCGGGCGTGATAGATGGCGCCTTCCTGCTGCTTGAAGGCCTGTTCATGTTCTTCATCGACAATGATCAGGCCCAGCTCGGGGAAGGGCAGGAATAGCGAGGAGCGCGCGCCCACAATCACCCGCGCCTCGCCATTCATCACAGCTCTGTAAGTGCGGCGGCGTTCTTTCTGCGAAAGATCGCTGTGCCATTCGGCGGGTCGCACCCCGAAACGCGCGGCGAAGCGTTCCAGGAACTGCACCGTCAGCGCGATCTCGGGCAGCAGGATCATCACCTGCTTGCCACTTTCCAGCGCCGCCGCGATGGCTTCGAAATAGACTTCGGTCTTGCCCGATCCGGTGACGCCGTCCAGCAGATGGGCGGAGAATTTCGCGTCCGTCACCGCGTCGCGCAACGATGTCGCGGCGGCGGATTGATCCTCACTGAGCTTTGGTGCGGCGAAAGATGCTTCCGGTTGCTTGAAGGGCGCGAACTCCGGCAACTCGGTCGGAATCAGCGCGCCGGCGGTGACCAGCCCGCGCACCACCGCGGCCGAGACATTGGCGTCCTCCGCCAATCCCGTAACGCTGCGCGCCAGCCCGTCGCTCGCCACTTCCAGCGCCCGCACCCGCGCCGCCGACATGCGTGGCGGCGTCACGCTGCCGCGTACATAGGCGATGCGCTTGGTTTCCGGCTCGAACGCGCCGCGCGACCGAAGCGCCATCGCCAAAATCGCGCCGGGCGGGTTCAGGGTGTAGTCGGCCACCCAATCAATGAAGTCGCACAGTTTTCCCGGCAGACGCGGTGCGCCATCCAGTGGCACCGCCTCCTTCAACCGGTTGTCGCCGACCGTGCCCTCGGCCTTGCCCCACACCGCGCCCAGAACTTCGCGGTTCCCCAGCGGCGCCGCCACCAGCGTGCCGCGCGGTGCGTCCACGCCCGGCGGCAGTTTGTAGTCATAGGCGCCGGCCAGCGGCAGCGGCAGCAGCACGCCGACGGTCCTTTTGGGCTGGATTTCCGCATGCGAAGCGGGGTTTAAGCGGGCGCGTATCATGGGTTAGAATGGGGTACGCCCCGAGTTTCCCCAAGGTCAATAAATAAGGTCCGCTGTCCCATGAAAATCTTCCTCGACACCGCCGATGTGGCCGAAATCCGCGAATATGCCGCCAGCGGCCTGGTGGATGGCGTCACCACGAACCCTTCGCTGGCCGCCAAGACGGGCCGCGACTATGTCGAATCGCTGAAGGAAATCTGTTCGGTGGTGCCCGGCGCGGTAAGCGGCGAGGTGCTGGCCACCGACTATGACGGCATGATGAAGGAAGCGGCGATCCTGACCAAGATCGCCAAGAACATCGCCGTGAAAGTGCCGTTGACCTGGGACGGGCTGAAGGCCTGCGCCGCGCTGGCCAAGGACGGCACCATGGTCAATGTCACGCTGTGCTTCTCGCCGGTGCAGGCCTGGATGGCCGCCAAGGCCGGCGCGACGTTCATCTCGCCCTTCATCGGCCGCGTCGACGATGCGGGCGAAGACGGCATGGGGCTGATCCGCGACATCCGCACCGTCTATGACAATTACGGTTTCAAGACCGAAATCCTTGCGGCTTCGATCCGCAGCATCAGCCATGTGCGCGAGTCGCTGTTGGCGGGCGCCGATGTCGGCACCATGCCCAGCGACATCTTCAAGAAGCTGATCAGCCATCCCTTGACCGACAAGGGCCTGGCCGCCTTTGTCGCCGATGCCAAAAAGGCCAACGTCGTCATAAAGTGAGCGAAAGCGCCGACGCTCTTCGCAAAAGCTGGCTGCAAATGCTGGCGCATGAGCGCCGCGCCTCGCCCAACACCTTGCGCGCTTACGGTGATGACGTGGCGCGCTTTATCGGTTTCCAGGCCCAACATGTCGGCGGCGCGGTGACGGCCAAGGCGCTGGCCAAGCTGAAGCCCGCCGACATTCGCGCCTTTGTTTCCAGCCGCCGCAGCGAAGGGCTGGGCGCGGGCGGGGTGCAGCGGGCGCTGGCGGCGGTGCGCAGCTTTTACAAATTCCTCGCCCGCGAAGGCATTCTGGAAAATGCTGCCGCCCGCTCCATCCGCACCCCGCGCGTGCGCCGTCCGCTGCCGCGCCCGCTGACGGCGGTGGATGCGGTACGGGCGATTCAAGAAGCCGGCGAACACAATGTCGAATGGCTGGGGGCGCGCGATGCCGCCCTGCTGACGCTGCTCTATGGCGCAGGGCTTCGCATTTCCGAGGCGCTGGGCCTGAAGCGCGGCGACGTGCCGCTGGGCGAAAGTCTGACCGTGGTCGGCAAGGGCCGCAAGGAACGCAGCGTGCCGATGCTGCCTTTGCTGCGCGAAGCGCTACAGACTTATGCCGACAAAATCCCCTTTACCGGCGCGCCGTCCTCGCCGCTGTTCCTGTCGCGGCGGGGCCTGCCGATGAGCGCGCGCGAAGCCCAGGCCCTGATGCAGAAACTGCGCGGGCGGCTGGGTCTGCCTGAAAAAGCGACACCTCATGCCCTGCGCCATTCCTTCGCCACCCATATCCTGCAGGGCGGCGGCGATCTTCGCAGCGTGCAGGAATTGCTGGGCCATTCCTCCCTCTCCACCACCCAGATTTACACGGCCATCGAGACCAGCCAGTTGCTGAAAACCTATGAAAATGCGCATCCGCGCGCCAGACGTGGTTGAGGGCGTGGTTGAGGGCGCGGCTGATATTGCGCGCGGTTTGCGCCGCAGCTAGGCTTCCGGCGGCTGTAAATGGGCGTTCGCCCGCTGGGGAGTATTCATGAAAAAGTTGATCTGTGCCGCCGCGCTGTTGTGCGGCGCCGTGCCGGCATTCGCGCAGCAGCCCGATGGGTTGATCCTGCCCAAGGGCTTCCACGCCCAGGTGGTGGCCGACAATCTGGGCCCCATCCGCCACATGGCGCTGCGCGGCAACGATATCTATGTCTCGACCCGCCACGGCGCGAAGGCCCCTTCGGTCGGCATCATCGCGCTGCGCCTGGCCCCCGATCACACCGTGCTGCAAAAGGCCAATTTCGGCGTGGGCACCGCCGACCAGGGCACCGGCATCAAGGTGTGGAAGGGCCACCTCTATGCCGCCTCCGGCACCCAGGTTCAGCGTTTCGCGCTGGACGACATGCTGGTCCCTACCAAATCTGAAGTGATCGTGGACGGCATCACCCCCAGCAATCATCCGCTCGCCTTTGACGGCAAGGGGAGCCTGTATGTCTCGATCGATGGCGGCGGCGGCGCCAACAACTGCCCCGACCCGAAAAATCCCAAGGAAGCCAAGCCCAAGGGCCTGATGCCCTGTCCGCTGCTGGCCTTCCGCGGCGGCATCTGGCGCTTTGACGAGGCCAAAGCGGGGCAGAAGCCGGCCGACGGCGAACATTTCGCCACCGGCATCCGCAATTCCAGCGCGATGGACTGGCGCCAAGGCGACGGCCTCTATCTGACCAATCACGGCCGCGACGGCACCTTCAAGGGCTGGCCCGAACTTCTGACCCAGGCCGATGACGATGCGATTCCCGACGAGATGTTCAAGGTGACCAAGGGCACCGACATGGGCTGGCCCTATACCTATTGGGACGGCGTGAAAAAGGCGCGCCTGACCGCGCCCGAATATGGCGGCGACGGCAAGGCGGTGGTGAGCGATGCGAAGTACGCCAAGCCGGTGGCGGCCTTCCACCAGCTGCGCCCCGCCACCCTGGACATGACCTTCTATAGCGGCACCCAGTTTCCGCGTTCGTATCGCGGCGGCGCGTTCCTGGCCATGCATGGCGGCAACGATCCGGTGGCGGTGCCGGGCGGGCGCAAGGGCTATAACGTGATGTTCGTGCCGTTCGCGGGCGGCAAGGCGGGAACCCCCATCGCCTTCGCCGAAGGCTTTGCCGGCCCCACGCCCGAGCACAAGCATATCAAGCAGGCCACCTACCGCCCGGTGGGCGTGGCGGTGGCCCCCGACGGCGCGCTGTTCGTCGCTGATTCCAACAAGGGCCGGATTTGGCGGATTTCCTATACCGGCAAGCCCTGATTAAGGGGTTTGGGGCTAGCTTAGGCGTTGCGCCGGGGGGGCGGGATCAGTAGTTTCCGCCACCAACCGGAAGCCGCCTTAGCTCAGTCGGTAGAGCATCGCATTCGTAATGCGGGGGTCGCGTGTTCGAGTCACGCAGGCGGCACCATTAAAAAAGCCCGCGCGGAAGCGCGGGCTTTTTTAATGCGTGGCTAGCGTCAGCGTAGCCACCCCTGAAGCCAATACTAAATGGCGCCGCAGTCCTAGGGAGACGTCCGCAGTTTGAAGCGCGACGATGTAGCAGCCCGCATCACAGCCTAAAGAATTCGGGAGCTTGGAAAACTCGTTATGCGAAGTGAACCGTACTGAGGAAACGATTCGAACGATCCTCACTCAGTCAACTACTCGGGCCAGTTCTCTTTCACGACGTACCTCTCAAAAGATGCCCTCGCATCTAATAACGCCCGAATTAACACTCCTCTAACACCCACATACAACAGATTTATAAGCCTTTGTTAACAATCACCTATTTTAACGTTTTCGGCCGGCATCGAAAACCCACGCCGCTCCGATGGAACTTTTAAGGCCTCGAGAGCTTGACTATGACATATCATATGATATGTAGATGCAGGCGGGGTCCGGGGGATGGGCGACCACAGTGATCATATGATTAAAAATTTGCCGGGGAAGCTGAAGCGGCCGCCCCACCCAAGTGACGGTCTGAATGCTCTCCTACCTAACGGATCCAGCGGAATGTGAACTTTTGGCGGCCCTTTGTGAGGAGCCTTCCAAACGCCGCGTGTTTATCAACGACGCCATTCAGCGTTGTCGCTGGCACTACCACTTGGTGTTCGTACCCGGCACCGACCAAAAGTTCACCGAACCGGAAAGTTGGGATTACGTTTCAGGTCTCATTCGAAGGAAAGAAGCTATCCGCGTGGTCAAACTGGATACCCCGTATGGAGACATCGGGTTTCAAATGAAAATCGCTTTAGAAAAAAACCGACCTGAACTTTACATCAAGCTGGCGCTCAATAAAAAGCGCACATTCATCATCGGGCGCAGCTTCCACTACAACGACGAATAATCGCGTACCATGCGCGGGAGAGTTCCAATGAAAGATAAAATTTCCAACGTAACTGAATGCCCAAACTGCGGGGAGAACTCGGTAAAATTTAGAGACGACACACAGCTTTTCCCTTTCGATAGTGATGGGAAGCTTATCGAGTTGAGCGCCGTTGTACCGGTTGGACATTGCGAAAACTGTGGCATCGACTTTACTGATGAGCGGGGCGAAGTTCTTCGTCACGAAGCTGTTTGCGCGCACTTAGGAATATTTTCGCCACGAGAGATCGTTGCTATCCGGAAGCGCCTGAATCTAACGCGCAGCGCAATGGCAGAAATAACAAAAATCGGTGAGGCATCTCTTGCGCGTTGGGAGCGTGGCGTCGGCATCCAAAATGGCGCGATGGACCAGTTGTTGTACCTGCTCAGCAAGGAAGGAAACCTAAATAGGTTGCGCGCCCGAAATTGTCAGGCAGAAGTCGACCAAGGTCCCAAGCCTGCCAGCTCCGCGTTGATATATCGCTTTCCACATCTGAAAGGGCGGCTAGAAGCTGCCGAAGCTGAAGCAAAAGGCTTCACGCTAAACGTTAAGACTGGGTAGCCGGATGTATTCAACTACATTCTATTCCTATAAAGGCGGCGTTGGCAGAACGACGGCTCTCATTAATGTTGCCGCCGAACTATCGCGGCGTGGGCGTAAAGTTCTTGTCGTGGACTTTGACCTCGAGGCACCAGGCATTACTTCGTATGATTTTTGTGCAAAGGCGGCCACAACCCCTGGTGTGGTGGACTATATTTGCGAGTACATCAAAACTTCGACAGCCCCTTCGATCGATAGATTTATTCATAAATGCTCTTTGGCATTTGAAGGCGATGCTCTGGATTTGTGGGTGATGCCCGCTGGTCTCCAAGATAAAAAATACAAAGCGCGGCTTCATAGTATCAATTGGGCGCGGTTGTATGCTGAGCAATCAGGCTACCTACTCTTGGAAAATCTCAAGGCTCAGTGGGCTGAAACGATTGAGCCAGATTATGTGCTGATTGATTCTCGAACCGGCCACACAGATGTTAGCGGGATTTGCACTCGTCAACTCCCTGACGCCGTAGTCTTTACTTTTAAACCCAACCGCCAGAATTTGACCGGTCTCAAGCAGATTGTTGAAGAGGTTAGCTCGGAAAAAGAGGGGCCCCGAAAGAAAAATATTTATAAGCACTTCGTCGCTTCTGATGTGCCGCGTGTCGACGATGAGCACAAAATCCTAGAGAACACTCTTGCGTTGTTTAAAGCCGAGCTCGGCTACAAGAAGCGAAATACCGTCTACCATTCAGACAGTCTAGATCTCGTGGATCAGGTTATATTCACTCTGGGTCACCGTCGTACTCGTCTGGCGCAAGATTACGTCAAACTTACAGACGCAATTATAATGCAGAACGCGGAAGATGCGGATGGCGCGCGCGCCTATCTGTTAGATATTCGGAAAAACCGCACTCAGCATTCGTGGTTGAGCATCACCGGTCGCCTCACTGTCATTGAAGAAAATCATCCGACTGATGAGACAATTTTATCAGCTCTTGGAGAAGTGTACGAAGCTTACGATCACGTAGCCGCTGCCATTACATTTTATGAGCAATCCATTGCATCGGGAGTGTCGCCGCCGGACACATATCGTAGCCTTGGGATCCTCTATTTACGCGCTGAGCGTAGAGCAGACGCGATCGAAGTGTTTAGAAAGGTGTTGAAACGACCGGGTATGGAGCCATACGCGATCCAAGGGGCGCTGCGAATATTGATTACGCTGGATGACAAACTCATCCCGGAATTGCTTGAGCTGCCCTCTATTCGGTCTCTGGCCAGCCCTGAAAAGTTGACAGTTGTTGAGGACTTGCGCGTAAAACCGTCGCTGCTGCTCAGTGCCCTAGCGTTTGCACATGACGTTATTGATTCGCCTAGCACTGATGAGAAATGGCGCGACTTTGCCAAGAGCCTTATTCCGCTCATGGAGATATCGTTGGGTCGTTACCGCGCTGCGATGGATCATCTCGGTACCCGCGAGGACGTGCTCGCGAGCGAACATATCCAGCTTCCCTTCAATTATGCGATGGCAGAATGGATTTGGTCTGGTACCCCGCCCATTGATCTATTTGGTCGTGTTGTTGATCTTGACGGCTTGCGAAGCGAGGATGAGGAATACACGGCGAATTACTATCAATGTTTGGCTGTTGCGGCATGGGCAATCGGTAGCAGAGTCGCGGCCAAAACATGGTTGGATAAAGCCAGAGTTTTGGTCAATGCGCCCGGCTTCAGGGATCGAGAGTTCAGTTGCTGGAGGTATTTGAACGTAAGGCCAGACGAATTTTCATGGGATATCCTTCAGATTGGCAAGCTACTTGAAGGCGAGGCCGTTTTGCCTGAATTCGCCACTCGCGATAAAAATGATTCTCACTAAGATGGCGACCGTGTAGCGCAGCGGGGAATGCCTAGGAAAGGCGCGCCGGTATAAGAAAGCTCAGGCTGCAGCCCGAGCGTTGTCGCGCGAGTGTGCTTGCCATTGCACCTAATGATCCCCTACCGCGCCAGCGGGTTCGGCCTGAGCTGGAATTTCACGATCTTGCTGGTGGTGCCCTTGCCGCCTTCGATGTGCTGCGGGGCGCGGGTGGCATAGGTGGACCACAGGCCCTTGCCCTTCCAGCCAAGGGTCGGATCGTCGATGCGCCCGTCCATGCCCTTGGCGTAAAAGCCCATCGGATAGGGTACGCGCAGGGTGACGAACTTGCCGTCCTTCAGCGCCAGCAGCGCATCCGACGCATTGCCGGTGGCGATGGGGATGTCCTTGCCCAGCCCGAACGTGTCCTGCTGGTCGACCCAGGCGTAATAGCTGGCCTCCGCGCTGCCCGGCATGTTCACATTGCGGAAGTTGGGCCCGGGAAAGGGATGCAGCGTCCAGCCTTCCGGACAATGGTTGCCCGTCGCCTTGGGACCGTTCAGCGGGCCCTTGCACTTGCGCCGGTCGAAGCTGGCGAACTGGCCCGATGCCAGCGACACCCAGGCGACGCCGTTGCTGTCGATATCCATGCCGCGCGGGCCAAAGCCCTTGATCGCCGCCTTGGGGTCGTTGAACGGCGCATAGAAGATTTCCGCGATCGCGGTCTCGGGCGGGTTCTTCCCCGGCGCCAGGCGCTGGATGCCGCCGGGCTGGCCCAGGAACGAGCCCCAGATCGCGCCATCCTTCGGGCTGATCGCCACCGAATAATAGGGCGCGCGCACCCGCATGTCCTTGGCGGGGTCCTGCGGCTGGCCCGGCTCGGTATATTCGCCGCGCTTGCCGTCGCCATTGGTGTCCAGGATCAGCGCCGTCCAGCCCTGTGATTTCTGTTCGTCGCCAGTCTGAAGATACATCTTGCTGTTCAGCCAGCCGATCACATCGCCGCCGCCGCTGGTCCATAGCGTGTCGTTCTCGTCATAGGCGAAGTTGAGGTGATGGGTGCTGAAGCAGGTGTCGATCAGCGAGAACTTCTTGGTCGTCGGATCGTAGACCGCCAGGTTTCGCCCGGTGGTCTGGGTGGGAAACAGCTTGGCGGACGGATGCGTTGAACCCGCGCGGCAAAAGGCGGGGGTTTCGGGGGCGCGGATGCGCTGGGTCAGCCACACCCGGCCCTTGTCGTCGAACATCGGATTGTGAATGTTGGTCTGGCTGTCCCAGATCGGCGTCGTGCCCCAATAGGGCGATGGCGCGGGGATCACATTGTCCTTGGTGGTGGGGGTATTGGCGTCGCGCGGCGGCGCCTTCACCGTCGTGGCGACGTGCTTGGTCGGGTCCAGCACCGGAATGAAATCGCTGCTTTCCTCTGCCGCGCCATAAAGCGGGCCATAGGCATTGACGCGCGGATTGCGCCGGTCGGTGGAGACTTCGTCATGCAGATAGGCGGTGGGGCTGTGCCAGTCCCACAAGGTCACCACGATGTTGCGCTCGATTCCTTGCGGGCGCGGCGGCTTGGCGAAGGGCAGCTCGCCGGCCCGCACCCGGTCGGTCCAGTCGCCGAACAGCGCCAAAGCGCGATGGGTATCCAGCCGGCCGATGCCGCCGATCATGGAATTGCCGGCCTGGCCGACCTGGATGCGATGCTCCCAGGCTTCGGCGGAGGTCTTGAACGTGCCCAGCGCCGGGAGGTAATCGCGCGTGGCTTCATTGCCCAGCTGGTGACAGGTGAAACAGCCATTGGTCTTGACGACGTCCAGCCACTGGGCCTGGCTTTTCATCTTGGGGTCCATGCCATTGCCGGCCGGCTTGGGCCCGGTGCCGGGAAATTCATTCGCCGCCGGGATGCCCAGCATGGCGTACCAGTAGAGCGCGGGATAATAGCGCGCAGCCGCCGCCTCATTGGGCGCGGACACCGCCTTGAGCGCCAGCATCTTGCCGGGTGCCGATGTCACCTTGGGGGAATCCACCAACCCATAGCCCCGCACCCAGATGCGATAGCTGGCGCGCGGCAGGTCGGGGATCAGGAAACGTCCGCGATCGTCGGTCACCACGATCTTGGCATATTTGGTGGGAAGGTCTGTGGTTTCCGCGATCACCCAGACCCCGGCCTCGGGGCCCTTGGCGCCGCTGACCGTGCCGCCGATATCATCGCTGTCCATGGCGGGGGCGTTCTGCGCGGTGCCCGGCGCGACGGCGAACCAGAATGCGGCGGCCGCGCTCGCGGCCAATGCGCCACCCAGAAGGAATTTTTTTCTCATGTCTGATCTTTCGCCCATGAGTTCACGCGGCTGAAAGCCCGCGCGAAAATCCTAACACCTCGGCGGTGAATTTCAGAGTCCCGCGGCTGTCTGACTTGCCCGGACTGACAGCCTGTCGCTAACTGGTGGGGGGAGACTCCATGCCGCAAAAGCAAGGCCAGGCTGAAGTTGCGCGCGGTTCGGCGCTGGAGGTTCTTTGGGTGTTTCTCGTTCTAGGTCTCACCTCGTTCGGCGGGCCGGTGGCGCATCTGGGCTATTTTCGCCAGGCCTTTGTGATCCGCCGCCGCTGGCTGGACGAGGCGACCTATGCCGATCTGGTGGCGCTGGGCCAATTCCTCCCGGGTCCGGCCAGCAGTCAGGTCGGCTTCGCCATCGGTCTGTCGCGTGCCGGCTGGTGGGGAGGCTTGGCGGCCTGGTGCGGCTTCACCTTGCCGTCGGCGCTGCTGCTGCTGGCCTTCGCCTATTTCGCCACATCGTTTCATGGCGTTGCCGCCACCAGCGCCCTTCATGGTCTCAAGCTGGTCGCGGTGGCGGTGGTGGCGCAGGCCGTCTGGGGCATGGCGCGAACGCTGACGCCCGATGCGCGCCGTATCGCCATTGCCGCGGGCGGTGCGCTGATCGTGCTTTTCGTCAGCGGCGCTGTGGGACAGATCGCAGCGATCCTGTTTGGCGGTGTGACGGGAATTCTTCTTTGCCGCAAAATGTTCGCGCCGGTGACGGGGCAGATTGGCCCCTCCATCTCTCCCACCCTGGGCGCGGCGCTGCTGGCGGTGTTCGCCCTGTTGCTGCTGGGCCTGCCGCTGGCGGCAAGCCAGTCACATGGCCTTGCGGTGTTCGAGGCTTTTTATCGCTCGGGTGCGCTGGTGTTCGGCGGCGGTCATGTTGTGCTGCCGCTGCTGCATGATGCGGTGGTGACACCAGGATGGGTGTCACCGGAATCGTTTCTGGCCGGCTATGGCGCGGCGCAGGCCGTGCCCGGACCATTGTTTGCCGTCGCATCCTATCTCGGCGCCAGCCTGACACTTGGCCCAGGCGGCGTGGTGGGGGCGGTGGTGGCGCTGGTCGGCATCTTCCTGCCGGGCCTGCTGATCATGGCCGGGGCCTTGCCCTTCTGGGACAGGTTTCGCACCGGCGTGAATGCGCAAGCCGTGATGCGCGGCGTCAATGCGGCGGTGGCGGGGCTTTTGGCGGCGGCGCTGTACGACCCGCTATGGAAGAACGCCATTCTGGATTGGACCGACCTGGCGCTGGCCCTGGCGGGATTTCTTCTGCTCACCATCGCAAGAATGCCGCCGCTGCTGGTCGTCGTGGCGACAACAATCGCGGCCGTTGCAGTGGCGATGGCTGCTTAGAGGTGCGTGGCTTTTAGGCCAGCTCGACCGGCTGGTAGCCGGGCGCGCGCGTCCGCCAAAGGATGGCGAGCATCAGCCCCTTGGCGCGCGGCAGGACGGCCAGCGAGATGGCGGCGAACAGCGTTGACCACAAGGTCATCGCCGCCCAGGTCGGCAGGAAATCGACATTGACCATGAAGGCGAAGGGCAGGAAGACATGCCCGACGACAATGATGGTCAGCCAGGGCGCGGCATCATCGGCGCGGATCTGGCCGAAGGATTCGCCGCAGGACGCGCAATTCTCAACCTGCTTGAGGAAGCTCTTGAACAGCTTGCCTTCGCCGCAGCAGGGGCAGCGGCCCGACAAAGCGCGAAGGGCGGCGGTCTTCAGGGCGACTTCAGTGGGCTGGCTCATGCCCTTTGATATAGCGCGCCGGGCGGGCTTTTCACCCCGCGCGGATTGTCCTGCGACAAGCTTGCGCAGCCGGATTTACCAATAACCATAGCCGCGCGTGTCCCAGCGCGGCCGGGGCGCGGGATAGCGGGGCGGGGGATAGTCGCGCCACTCCCACCCGCGCGGCGGGCCGTAATTGCGCTCATAGCCGGGCTCGCGATAGCCATAATCGTCCTGGGCGCGGGGCCGCTCGCGGATCTGGTAGGCGCGCGGGCGGGGCGGCAGGTCCTCTTCTTCCGCCGCCGCATAGGACGGCGCCACATCGTCTTCTTCCAGCAATTCTTCTTCCTGGACTTGCGGTTCGGGCAGCGGGGCCGCGGCGCGGCGGTAAGGATTGGCGGCCAAGCCGTGCTGCGGCACGCCGCCGATGGTGATGCCATCGGCAATGGGCTTGGCCTGCGCCATCCGGACCTCGGGCATCTTGACCAGCGCGGGCGCGGCGGCGAGGGCCAGCGGCTTTTCCGGCGCCGGCTTGGGCGTCATGGCCTTGGCCAGCACCGGGCGGGAGTCCTTGCAGATGGCGCCGATATCCATCCCGGCCGAGCGCGCTTCGACAAAGCTGGCCAAGGTGTCGCGATTGAGCGCCGAGGCGGCAAACAGCGCCCGCGCATCGGCGCAGAAACTTCTGGTGTCGCGGGCCTGTTCCAGGCCGGAGATATTGGCCGCCTTGGTCTTGAACGTGTCGTAACCGGCTTCGCCGCGCTCACCGCCGCGCCGCACGAAAAAGCCTTTCAGCGCCGCATCGGAGGACTGCAGCTCCCCGCGATAGGTCTTGATGAAGCGGTTATAGGCATTCACTTCCTTGCACTGCAGGGCCGCGACCATCATCGCCTGGTGCATCACCGCGGTCTTGAGCGCGGAGGCCTCGCCGGGCGTGGCGCAAGCGGCGGCTAGGGCCGGATTGGCAAAAGCGAGCAGTGCGATGGTGGCGCAAGCTGATTGAAGCAGTTTCATGAGAGTCCCCCTAATTGGCCGAAGCGGTGCGGGTGCGTTCGCAGCGCCCGGCCGGCGGTTCAAAACGATCCAGATGCGCCAGCACTTCGCCCGCGCCGCCGCCACAGGCGATCCAGCGGAAACGGTGATGGGCGTCATTTTCCTTCAGGCTGCTGTCAGCGCTGAGCGCGCCAAAGCCATGGGCGGCAACACTGCCGGCCACCGGGCCCTTGTCGCAGGCCGCCAGACTGCTTCCGCTTGCCATGCAGTAAGAGAATTGCACCGCAAAGCCGCAGTCGTTGCGAAAACCCCAATGGCTGCCATCGCTGTCGACTTTCAGACAGGTGGAAGCGGCGTCCTTGTCGGGTGGGGCGGCAACAGTTTCGCCGACCGAAGACGCATCCACGGTGCGGACCGGCGACGAGCGCACGGCGACGGCGTCCAGCCCCTTATAGTCACCAATGCTAAAGGACGCCTTGGCGGCGCGGACCGGCGCTTTCACGCTGGACTGCTTTTCGGGCTTGGCGGAAGCCGGCGGCGCACTGCCCATCGCCACGGGTGCAACTGCCGAGGAACAGCCGCCGCCGCTTTCGCCAGCCGCGACCGGCAAGCCCAGCCGGCTGGCATAGGCGCTGAGCGCGGCTTTCTTGTCAGCTTCACTGAAGACATGGCCTGGCGGATACCAGCTGCGGCACGACTGGGTGCCATCGCTCTCCAGCGCCATTTGTACGCCTTCGCCATTGGAGGACAGCATGGCGGACCGGCCGTCCGCATAGCGCACTTCCACGCCTTTGGTTGTCAGGCGGAAAAATCCGGTGACGCTGGTGCCGACGCCCGGCGCGCCGGTATCCTCCACCACCGTGCCCATGCGGTCGGTCATGAAGGTGAAAGTCGTCTTGCGGGCATTGCCGTCGGAGGGCATCACCTGCAACTCCATGCCGCCTTCGATCTGGTTGAGAGCGATGGACGAGCCGTCCACGCCGCCCAGGGTCTTGCCCGACACCGCCCCGAATGGCGCACTGGCAGGCGCAGGCGCCGGCTTGGCGGTCTCGGCCTTGCTGGCCAGTTTTCCATTCGCTGGTATCAGTTTGCCGTCGACGAAGTTTCCGGCCACCAGGCTGCCATCGGCCCGGCGCAATTCACCGGCGCCATTGGGCTTGTCGTCCTTCCAGTCGCCGGCATAGCGCTCGCCATTGGCGCGGCGCAGGATGCCGAAGCCGGTCATCTTGCCGCCCGTCCACTGGCCCTCGAAACGGTCCTTGCTGTCGGTGACCAGCACGCCGGCGCCATGAAAGCGGCCCTCCACCATGCCGCCTTCATAGCGCCAGCCATCGCCCCATTGGACGACGACATTGCCGTCCGGAATCATGCCGCGGGCAAAATGGGCGGTGAAGCTTTGGGTCTTGCCGTCCTGGGTGAAGGTGGCGGTGCCCAGCCCGCTGGCATAGCCATCCACGCAGGTGCCGGTCCAGCTGACGCTATCGCCGGTTTTGGCCTCGGCATTGAACAACAGGCATTCGCCGTCCTTCAGCCATTGGCCGGCTTGCGTTTCTGGTTGCCCCTCTTGATGCATTCCTGGCTGCACTCCTGGCGCCGCCAGCGCGGCCAGCGAGCCGCACGCCAGCCATGCGGCGGCCAGCACGGCCTTCGCAGTCCCCATTGCATGTCTCTTTTGTAGAAGGCCCAGCCCCATGCCGCGCCTTGGAGATCAGGCTGCGTCAGCCAAGGCATTCGCGCGAGTCAAAGGCGGCAAAGCGGCAAACGATTCCTTTACGCCGAGAATAAATCTCTGCGCGTGCCGGATTAGCGCGGATTTATGCGTGCGGTTTGGAACAGGCGTTCATCTTCGCGTTCATCTGAGGTTCATCTACATGAACGGCGAAAACAAAAAGGCGCGGGAACTTGCCCGCGCCTTCTCGTTCCTGAAATGAAAAACTCAGGTGATGCTGCGCTCCGCCTGCATCAGCCCGCGGATATAGCCGAAGGCAAAGGGGAAGTTCTCGCGCTGGGCGTTGGGGTCGCCCGGCACCGACGGCACATGGTCGGGCATCAGCATGTCTTCATAGCCGATCTCCCGATAGACCTTCAGCGCCTGCACGAAATCGATATCGCCTTCGTCCGGGAACATCTCGGCGGTGAAATCGTCGCGCACGCCCTTGATGTTGCGGAAATGGACGTTGAAGATTTTCTTGCGGCTTCCGAAATAGCGGATGACGTCGAACAGCTCGGCGCGGGGGTTGGCCAGATTTTCCGACACCGTGCCCTGGCAGAAATTGAAGCCGTGATACTGGCTTTCATACATGGTGATGAAGCGCTTCATGCCGTCGATGGTGCCCAGCACGTTGTGAATGCCCTGATAGCCTTCGGGCGGCGTGCCCGGATCCTGGGGATGGCAGGCGATGCGCACCTTGTTCTCGTTCGCCACCGGCACGACGCGCTGCAGGAAGTAATCGATCCGTTCCCAGAAGGCATCGGGGCTGACGATACCGGCTTTGGTCAGCGGCGGATTCTTGGCCAGCGATTCCTTGGCATTCCAGCGGTCATGCAGGGTGTCGCCGCGACCCGGAACCCGGTTGGTGCGCACCACGCCGAGCAGGCTCATATTGTATTTGAGGGTCTTGATGCCGGTGGCGGCGCAGGTGCGGATATGGTTCTGGAAGGATTCAATATCGCGGTCGCGCTGCGGGCTCTGCCCCAGCACGATGGAGGGATGCGGCTCCCGGTCCACGTGGGAGGAGCGCAGCAGCACGCTGTCCACCATCTCGACATTCAGTTTCCACTTGGCGGCCAGGTCCAGCATCTTCCGCATTTCCTCGGGCGTGGGATACAGCCGGTTGGGATCGGCCACCACCGGGCTGGTGCAGATGGCCTCCACGCCATAGCGCGCCACCCAGGCGGCGCTGCGTTCGGTCAGGGTGCCGAACTGATGGCCAAGCTTGGCTTTGAGCGGCGGCAACTTGCCGCTGGCGCAGGCGCCCGCGCCCGGCCGCCATTGTTGCGCTTCGGCGGCGGGAATGCCGGCGGTGGCCACGGCGGCGGCACTGGCGCCGGCGACGGAAAAGAATTTTCTGCGGTCCATGATCGTCTCCCTTTTCTTATTGCGAAACCGGCTGCAGGCCGGCCTTGAGGTTGGCTTCGCGCCCTTTTGGTCCGCGAAGGTCGTCGAGCATCGCCGCCGCGTCCATTGCGTTTTGCGCATGGGTCGCGATAGCGGCGGCATAGATGGTGGTCATCTGGAGCGGGTCGGGCAGCGGCCACACCGTCACCCCCGGATTGGGCAACATCTCACTGACAAGTGTGACGCCATATTGGGCGCTTCCGTCCGCCACCGCGGCGGCGACCCCGGTGCCGTTCTTCGCCAGGACCGCCTTGGCGCGGACCGCCTCACCGATTCCAAGCCTGTCGGCCTGTGACAGGAAGAAGACACCGGTGATCCCGCCCGAGGCGGGGTCTACGTAAGAGATATTCCTTGCCGCCAGCAGGGTCGCTTTCACGGCCGCCCCATCGGCGATCGCGGGTTTGGGCGTTCCCTTGCGCGCGCCGATTCCCGCCACCATCCGGGCCAGATTGCTGTGCTGGGCCGACAGTTTCTTCTGCCGGGTCAGATTGTCCACCACGGTGGTGGTGGCGATGACCAGATCGAAGGCCTCGCCGGCTTCCATGCGTTTCTGCACGCCGCCGGCGGTATCGCTCACCACATCCACCTTGCTTCCGGTGCGGACGGCGAATTCGCCCGCCAGCTGGCGCACCGGCATCGACATGCCCGCGCCGGTGAGGATTTTCAGGTCCCTGGCGCCAGCAGGCAGCCACCCGGCCAACAGGATCAGCGACGCCGAAAACACGATGCGGTACATGCGCTCAGACCCCCGCCGCTTATGTTCTGTTGCGTGCGGCGCGCTTGCGTTTTATCAGAGATAAAAGGGTGCGGAAAGCGAAGGGGATAGTGATGAGAATGAGGGCTTTCGCAGGCGCAGCAATAGCGCTGACCTTCCTTTCCGGAGTGGGGCTTTGCGGCACGGCACAGGCGGCGCCGGAATGGAATGTGATCCTCTTGGAAAAGGTGGTGGACCGCACCCCGGAGCAGACCTGGGCCCGGATCGGGCCCTATTGCGCCATTGCCACCTGGCTCAAGGTCACCTGCCAGATCACCTCGGGCAACCAGCTCAGCGTCGGCACCAATCGCCGCCTCAATGGCAAGACCGACGAGATCATCGTGGCCCAGACGCCCTATTCCTATACCTACGGCCAGCAGCCGTCGGACATTCAGCCCGGCTCGCCGATCTTCTATCACGGCACCCTGGCGGTGGAGCCGCTGGACCGCGGCCGCAAGACCAAGATCGTCTACACGCTGCTCTACGATCAGGCGCCGCTGGGTACGGCAGAGGCCAAGATCGCCAACCGCGAACAGCGCAGCAAGCGCTTCAGCGAAGCCCTCGACAATATGAAAGCCATGGCGGAAGCCCCGTAAGAGAAGAACAGATGATCGATATTTTGCAGTTGGTTCAGTTGCGTCCCGAAGTTCAGAAAGAGCTGGCGGCGCGTTATCGCCTGCACGGCAAGGAGGATTTCGACAAGGTGGCCGGTATCGTGCGCGGCGCCGTCACCAACGGCCATTCCGGCCCGCCGCCGGAAATGATCGACCGCATGCCCAAGCTGGAAATCATCGCCTCGGCCAGTGTCGGCTATGACGGCATCCCGGTGGAGTATGCCCGCACCAAGGGCATTCCTGTCACCAACACGCCCGACGTGCTGAATGACGATGTCGCGGACCTGGCCATCGGCCTGATGATCATGACGGCGCGGCGGCTGGTGGCATCGGATGCCTATGTGCGCGCCGGACGCTGGAGCAAGGAAGGCGACTATCCCCTGGCGCTGAAGGCCAGCGGCAAGCGCGTCGGCATTCTGGGCATGGGGCGCATCGGCAAGGAGATCGGCAAGCGCGCCGAGGCGATGAACAACACGGTCGCCTATCACAGCCGCAATTCCGTAAAGGATGTGAGCTGGAAGCACTATCCCGATCTGGTGGAGTTGGCGAAGAACAGCGACTTCCTGATCGTGATCATCCCGTCCACACCCCAGACCCAGAGGATTGTCAGCAAGGCGGTGATCGAGGCGCTGGGTCCAAGCGGCATTCTGGTCAATGTCGCGCGCGGCGCGGTGGTGGACGAGGACGCGTTGGTCGACGCCCTGAAGAGCGGCAAGCTGGGCGGCGCGGGACTGGATGTGTTTGTGAATGAGCCGACTGTGCCGGAGGCGCTATACGCGATGGACCAGGTGGTGCTGCAGCCCCATGTCGGCAGCGCCACCCATGAAACCCGCCGCGTCATGAGCCAGCTGGTGCTGGACAATCTCGACGCGCATTTCGCCGGAAAACCGCTGCTTACAGAAATTAAGTAGCAGCGCACGCAGGCCCGCCTCCCCATCGTGCGCGTCAGCGCACAAGAGGGGGAGGTGGTTTCAGCGAGCGCGGCGTAGCTGCGCGGAAGCTGAAACCGGAGGGGGTCAGAGTCAGTGAACGAGCGCCGTCACGAGATAGAGGAAGCCCGCGCCCGCCAGCGTCGCGATGGTGGTTGAGAAGCGCGGATGCGCGCGATGGCTTTCGGGCAGCAACCCGCTGGCGCCGATATGCAGGAAGAAGCCGCAGAACAGCGCCAGCAGGATTGCCAGCACGCCGGCATCGGGACGCACGAACAGGCTGGCGATCGCCCCCAGCATCGGCGCGGCCGCGTCCACTGCCAGCCAGCGCAGCGCGAAGCGCCGTGAGCCGCCATTCTTGATCACCACATTCACGGTGTTGAGGCCGTCGGCAAAATCATGCGCCAGCACGGCCGCCGCCACGATCAGGCCGACTTCGTGGGAATATTGGAAGGCGATGCCCATGGCAAAGCCGTCCATCATGCTATGGGCGGAGAAACTCGCCGCGCCCACCATGCCGCGGGCCGGATTCACCTGACCCTGGCAATCGTGCCGCGCCACGGTACGGTCGAGCAGAGTGTATAAAAAGAATCCCAGTGCCGCGATCGCCAGCAATTCGCTGGCGCTGTAAATGCCGGCGCCGGCTTCCAGCGCCTCGGGCGCCAGATCGAAAAACGCCACGCCGATCACCGCGCCGGCGGAAAAAGCCATCACCAGCGGCAGCTTGTCCGCCAGCCTCAGCGCCAACAGGCCGCCAATCATGGTCGCGCAACTGGCGGCCAGCGCAATGGCAAGGATCAGGGAAGACGTCATGGAAGGCCCGGGATTGGCGGCTTTGCTTTATCGCGCCCCGCCTTAGGGGGCAACAGAATCGACCGGGATCACGTCAACACCCACATCCACGACATGGTCATGGCCGCCCAGGATGATGCCGGCCACGGGCGCGACATCGCCATAGTCGCGGCCCCAGGCAGATGTGACATGGGTTTCGCTGACCAGCACATTGTTGGTGGGATCCAGATCGACCCAGCCGAAGGGCGGCGCCCAGACACTGAACCAGGCATGGCTGGCATCGGCGCCCAGCATGCGCGCCACGCCCGGCGGCGGCTGGGTCAGGAGATAGCCAGAAACATAGCGGGCGGGCAGCCCAAGGCTGCGCATCGCCGCAATGCCCATATGCGCCAGGTCCTGGCAAACGCCGGCGCGGATTTCGAACACCCGATCCACCGGCGTGGAGGCGTCCGTGACGGTGGTGTCGTAGCGAAAATCCTTGTGAATGCGGTTCATCAATTCCATCGCGCCGGTCAGCAGCGGGCGGCCGGGCGGAAAGCTCACCGCCGTATAACCGGCGATGTCGCTTTCAAAGCTGGTCAACGGGGAATCGAACATGAACTGCACCGCATCGCGGGCTTCCTCGTCGATCGGATTCTCCAAGAGGCGGCGCACTTCTTCCCAGGTCAGGCTGTCGCGTGACGTTCTTTCCGGGCGCGGCTCGACCGTGACATGGCTTTGCGCGATCACTTCCAGCTGGGTGTGCGGCTGGTCGAGGGAAAACCATTCGCAAGGGTTGCCGAAATAATCGTTGCGTTCCACCCGGCTGGCCGGCTCCAGGCTGAAGGTGACTATGCTGTCATGCACGGTCTGGGCGGGCGTGGTGCGCAGACGCAAATGCGCCAGGTGCCAGGAATGGGAGACATCCTGCAGATAACGGTAGGTGGTGCGGTGGCGGACCTGAAACTCCATCACGGCTGATCCATTAAGAGTGGCCCGCTGCGCCGGTACGACGGCGGCTGGCGTGCTGGAAATAGGCATCGGCAATGGCGTCGGACAGCAGCGCCGCATCGAAATGGATCGATTCGGTCAGTTCGATCAGGCCCGGGCGGCGGCCGCTTTCGCAAAAGGCCAATCGTGCCGGATGGGCATTGGTAACCTCGGCGCGCATCTCATGAGCGATGGTGCGCGGCATGTCGCTGCGCTGGGCCAGGGTGATGCGCGGCAGTTCGCGCAAATGGCTTTCGATGGCCGCCAGCTGAAAGGCGCAGGAACGCGGATTGTGCTCGTCCAGCAGCAGAAGATCGACGAAGGGCACCAGCTGAAACACGTTGAGATAGCGCGAGCGATAGGTCATGGCGCTGTCGGCGATCTCCAGCACGATGCGCAGGTGTTCCGTCTCGCGCACGTCGGCCTCTCCCACCGTCTGGCGTACCAGCCAGGCCAGGTGCTGGGCGCGCTCCAGCCGCCGGCCCAGATCCATGAACAGCCAGTTGGGTCCGCGCGTCATATTCTCCGCCGACAGGCCCGACAGGGCAGCGGCGCGGCGCACCAATGCGTCGAGATAAAAGCGCGCCGCCGGCGCTTCGAACGGGGCATCTGGCGGGGGCAATTCCTCCTGGGCGGTGAGGGCGTGAATGGTGCGCCAGGTGTCCAGCGACAGCCGGTCGCGCACCGACCAGGCGGTCTGTTCCACCCGCAGCAGCAATCTTTGCAGGCCGCGGCTGACCTTGTTGCCATAGATCAGCAGCTGCATTTCGGCGGTCAGCTCGGCTTCGCCGGCGATTTCCTCGATCGGGGTATCGCTGGCCTGGCTGAAGGGGATCAGGAGTTTGCGCGCCACTTCCAGCGCACCGGCCGGCTCGTCATTCAGCCGTCCCGCCACGGCGCGCAGGATGCGCACAAAGTTTTCGGTGCGCTCGGCATAGCGGCCCAGCCAGAACAGATTGTCCATGGCGCGGCTGGGCGCGGATTCGCCCAGGTGCTTGATTTCCAGCGTTTTTCCGCCATTGGCCAGCAGGCTGAAATTGTCCACCGGCGCGGATGACAGCACCCAGGCGTCCTTGGACGAGGCGCCCGACTGCATGGAAAGGGCCCGCACCGTGTTATCGGCGGCGACGCGGGTCAGCCCGCCCGGCATCACCATCCAGCCATTGGGAGTCCAGGCGGCGAAGACGCGCAAGCTGACCGGCTTGGCGGAGAATTTCCCATTCTCAAATACCGGCGCCATGCCCAGCGGGGAAATCTCCTGCAGCACGACATTCTCGCCGCGGCGGTTGATATGGGCGATGGCCCGCTCGCGCTCTTCCTTGCCAAGGTCCGCGCCCAGCCGGGCGCTGGAATTGCGCGAAAACAGCGGCCTTGCGTCAAAGGCGTCGCGCAGCATCGAACGGCCCAGCCGCGCCAGCGCCGCCTTGCGGCCCCATTCGGTGCCGCACCAGATGGTGGCGATGTCGGGAATCTTCAGCTCTTCGTCCAGCAGTGCATCGCACACCGCCGGAAGATACGCATCCATGGCAGGCGATTCGATCACCCCGCCGCCCAGCGCATTGGCCATCACGACCCCGCCGGAGCGCACCGCTTCCACCAGACCGGGCACGCCCAGCGCGCTGTCGCCGCGAAACTCCAGCGGATCACAGAAATCGGAGTCCACCCGGCGGAAGATGCAGGCCACCTTTTCCAGGCCCGTCAGGGTCTTCAGGAACACCTGCCCATCGCGCACCGCCAGATCGTCGCCCTGCACCAGGGTCAGGCCGAGATAATGGGCGAGATAGACATGCTCGAAATAAGCTTCGTTATAGGGCCCCGGCGTCAACAGCACGGCGCGGTCGCGGCGCGAGCCGCCGAGATTGAGCACATTCTCCTTATAGGCGTTGAAGAAGGCGGCCAGCCGCGCGACTCTCAGGTCGCCGAAATTTTCCGGGAAGGTCTGCGCCACCACCAACCGGTTTTCCAGCGCATAGCCAAGGCCGCCCGGCGCGTCGGCGCGCGACGCCATGACTTTCCACGATCCGTCCGGCCCGCGCGCCAGATCGGCGGAATACAGATGCACATGAACATTGTGCGCAGGCTTGGTGCCGCAAAGCGGACGCAGGAATTGCGGATGGCCGGTGACCAGATGCGGCGGCAGCACGCCTTCGCGCATCAGCCGTTGGGGGCCATAAAGATCGCGCAGCAGCAGGTCGGCCAGATGGGCGCGCTGGATCACCGCCGTTTCGATCGTGGCCCAGTCGCTGGCCGACAGGATGAAAGGCACGATGTCGAGCTGCCAGGGACGCGCATGACCGCCGCGATCGTCATAGACATTATAGGTAACGCCATTGTCCTGGACCGTGGCGCGCGCCGATGCCTGGCGGCGCTCGAATTCTTCCGGCGACAGGCCCGATAGAGTGCGGGCAAAGGCGCGCCAGTGCGGCCGCACCAGGCCTTCGCCATCGCGCAATTCGTCAAAGCGTGGTTCGAGCGCCACTTCCAACACGGTGCGAATCAATGCTCCCCTAACGTCTCAGGTCGAGAGTGTAGGGGAAATCCGGGCTGGCTTCCTCCCTGACGGGCTCGAACACGCCGCCGGTGAAACCAAACGGCTCGAAACGCGCCAATCGCCGGCCTTCGGCCTCATAGGCGTTGACCGGGAAAATCTCGAAGTTGCGCCCGCCGGGATGGGCGACATGATAGGTGCAGCCGCCCATCGAGCGTTTGCGCCAGCCATCCCAGATTTCCAGCACCAGCGGACCGTGCGCATCGATGGTGGGATGCAGGCCATGGGCGGGTTTCCAGGCCTTGAAGCGCACGCCCGCCACAGCCTCGCTCTGCGCCGTGGCGCGCAGGGGAACCTCGCGGCCATTGACCAGCACCTTGTGGCGGCCGGGGGTCAGGCCGCTGAGTTTGACTTCCAGGCGTTCGACGGACGAATCAACATAGCGCACGGTGCCGCCGGGCGCGCCTTCCTCGGCCATCACATTCCAGGGCTCCAGGGCGGTGCGCACTTCCAGTCCGACGCCGTCATACTGCACGGCGCCGATCTTGGGGAAACGGAAGTCCCAATGCGGGCGGTACCATTCGGCGTCAAAGCTGAAGCCGTGGGCGTTCATGTCGCCGATCACATCTTCCAGGTCGGTCCAGATGAAGTGCGGCAGCATGAAGCGGTCATGCAGGCCGGTGCCCCAGCGCACCAGATTGGACTGATAGGGCTCGCGCCAGAAGCGCGCGATCAGGGCGCGCAGCAGCAGCGATTGCGCCAGACTCATTTCCGCGTGCGGCGGCATTTCAAAGCCGCGAAACTCCACCAGCCCAAGCCGGCCGGTGGGACCGTCGGGCGAATAGAGCTTGTCGATGCAGATCTCGGTGCGGTGGGTATTGCCCGTGGAGTCGGCCAGCAGGTTGCGGAACACCCGGTCCACCAGCCAGGGCGGAATGTTGGCCGCCGCGCGCGAGGGAATCTCGCTGAATGCGATCTCCAGTTCATACAGCGAGTCGTGCCGCGCTTCATCGATGCGCGGCGCCTGGCTGGTGGGGCCGATGAACAGGCCGGAGAACAGATAGGACAGCGCCGGATGGTTCTGCCAATAGGCGATGATGCTTTTCAGCATGTCGGGGCGGCGCAGGAAGGGCGAGTCCGGCGGCGTCTGCGCGCCTACCACGATATGATTGCCGCCGCCGGTGCCGGTGTGGCGCCCGTCCAGCAGGAATTTCTCGGTGGAAAGGCGGCAGGCGGCGGCTTCCTCATACAGTGCCCTGGTGATCTCAACCTGTTCGCGCCAATCCTTGGCGGGATGGATGTTGACCTCGATCACGCCGGGATCGGGCGTCACCTTGATGACATTGACGTGCGGATCATAGGGCGGCGGATAGCCTTCGATATGCACCGCCACATCCAGCGCTTCGGCGCATTCCTCCACCGCTTGCAGCAGAGCGAAGTAATCCGCCGCGGCTGGCGTCGGCGGCATGAACACACACAACCGGCCATCGCGCGGTTCCACCGTCAAGGCGGTGCGCACCACCGGCTCGCTGGCCAGGTTGGTGATCTCGGTGTTGATGGCGCGGAATGGGCCTTCGGCCGGCGCGGCGCGGCCATTGCCATGTCCATTGGTGTAGCTTTGGCCGCTCTGGTCGCGCGGCTCCAGCGTATGGCGGGCGTCATCAAAGCTCGGCAGCGGCGCGAAAGGATCGGGCGGCGGCACGAAGCTGCGCTGTTGCGGCGGCACATAGGGCAGCGAATTCAGCGGCAGGCGAAAGCCGATGGCGCTGTCGCCGGGCAGCAGGAACAGATGGCCGCTGCGCGTGGTCCAGTGTTCGCTGATCCAGCTTCTGGTGCCTTTTTCCAACGGCAGAACGTAACCGACCGCATGGGACAGGCCGCGCTCGAACACCCGCGCCAGGCGGGCGCGCAGTTCGGGATCTTCCAGCTTGGAATCGCGCGGGTTCACATTGGCGGCCAGGGCGCGCTCCTGCGCCAGGTGATGCCAGAAGTCTTCATAGGCGGGCAGGGCATAAGACGTATCCAGGCCCAGACGACCCGCGATGGCATCGGTCAGCGCCTTGGCGTCGTCCAGCGTGGGCTGGTAATTCACATGCTCCGGCGCGACGCGCTCGGCGCTTTTCCACAAGGGCACGCCATCGGTGCGCCAGTAGAGCGCGAAGGCCCAGCGCGGCAGGGATTCGCCCGGATACCATTTGCCCTGGCCGTAATGCAGCATGCCGCCCGGCGCGAAACGGTCCCGCAGGCGGCGGATCAGCGTGTCGGCCAGCGCGCGCTTGGTCGGTCCGACGGCGGCGGTGTGCCATTCGGCATGGCTGCGATCATCGATGGAAACGAAAGTGGGTTCGCCGCCCATGGTCAGCCGCACGTCATGGCTGTTCAGAACTTTATCGACGGCGTCGCCCAGCTTCTCGATCTCGGCCCATTGTTCTTCGCTATAGGGCTTGGTGACGCGCGGCGGTTCCTTGACCCGCGTCACGGTCATGTCGAAGTCGAACAGCACTTCGGCTTTTTCCACCGCGCCCGAGATCGGTGCGGCCTGGGTCGGATTGGCGGTACAGGCCAGCGGGATATGGCCTTCGCCGGCGAACAGGCCGGAGGTGGGATCAAGCCCGACCCAGCCGGCGCCCGGCAGATAGACTTCGCACCAGGCATGCAGGTCGGTGAAATCCACCTCGGTGCCCGAAGGGCCATCCAGCGATTTCACATCCGGCTTTAATTGAATCAGGTAGCCGCTGGCGAAACGCGCCGCCAGACCCAGATGGCGCAGCATCTGCACCAGCAGCCAGGCGCTGTCGCGGCAGGAGCCTGAACCTTTGCACAGGGTTTCCTCCGGCGTCTGGATGCCGGGCTCCATGCGGATCAGGTAGGAAATGTCGCGCGAGATCTGCGCATTGAGGTCGAAGATGAAATTGGTGGTCTGCTTTTTCTCGCGGCTGACCTTGGCAAGATAGGCGTCGAAGCTTTTGCCGATATTGCTGGGGCGCAGGTACGGCTCCAGCTCGGCCTTCAGGTCCGGCGCGTAAGTGAAGGGAAACTCCTCGGCCTCCGGCTCCAGGAAGAAGTCGAAGGGATTGATCACATTCATCTCGACCGTCAGGTCGACGCTGACGGTGAAGTGATCGGTCTTTTCCGGGAATACCACCCGCGCCAGCCAGTTCGACTGCGGGTCCTGCTGCCAGTTGAGGAAGTGTCCCTCGGGTTCGACCTTCAGACTGTAAGCCACGACCTTTGCGCGGGCGTGCGGCGCCGGGCGCAGACGGATGGTTTGCGCGCCCAGGTTGATGGGCCGGTCATAGCGGTAGCGGGTGACATGGCGCAGGGCGGCCTGGATGCTCATGGGAAATCCGTTCTGGAAAAATAACTATGACGCAGTTGCGAAGAGGCGTCATCACGCCGCGCCGCCGCAGCAGCCATGTACTGGGAACTAGGTTAAAAACCCGGCGTTTCCCTTGCTAATCGCGGGGTCGCCGACATGAAATTGTTCAGCTGCCAAGGCTGTGGCCAGCTCCTGTATTTCGAGAATATCCGCTGCGAGAACTGCGGCCGGGCCTTGGGCTATATCTCTGATCTGACAGAGATTTCCGCGCTGGAGCCCAATGTCAATGGGGGCTGGACGGCGCTGGCCGCCCAGGGCGTTGCCTATAAATTTTGCAGAAATTACGAGGCCTATACCTGCAACTGGATGGTGCCGGCCGCCGGGACCGAGGATTTCTGCGCCGCCTGCCGTCACAACAAGACCATTCCCGACCTTTCGGTCCCCGGCAACGCCATCCTGTGGGGCAAGATCGAGGTCGCCAAACACCGGCTGTTCTACTCCCTGTTGCGCCTGGGCCTGCCGCTGGAAAACCGCAACGACAATCCCGAGCACGGCCTGGCCTTCGAATTCCTCGCCGACATGCCCGAAACCCATGCCCAGGGCGTGATGACCGGCCATGACAATGGACTGATCACCCTGGCGCTGAAGGAAGCCGATGACGTCATGCGCGAAAAAGTGCGCGGAGAAATGGGCGAGCCCTATCGCACCCTGCTGGGCCACATGCGTCATGAAAGCGGTCATTATTTCTGGGACCGGCTGGTGGCGACGCAACCGGGCTGGCTGGACGCCTTCCGCGCCTTGTTCGGCGATGATCGGCTGGACTATGACCAGGCGCTGCAGAGACATTATAACGAAGGCGCGCCGGCGGGCTGGCAGGACGGCTATGTCAGCGTCTATGCCACCACCCATCCCTGGGAGGATTTCGCCGAAACCTGGGCGCACTATCTCCATATCGTGGACACGCTGGAAACGGCGGGTGCCTTCGGCCTGAAAGTGAAGCCGCGCCGGGCGCAGGGCGCGCTGGGCGCCAAGATCGATTTCGACCCTTACAAGGCCGTGCGCATGGACCAGTTGATCGATGCCTGGCTGCCGATCGAATTCGCCACCAACAGCCTGAACCGCAGCATGGGCCTGCTCGATCTCTATCCCTTTATGCTGACGCCGCAGGTGATCGAGAAGCTGGCCTTTGTCCATGCTTTGACGCATGAGCGCCAGGCATTACGCAAAGCGTCCTGACTCAATCCAAGCGCACGCAGGTCCGCCTCCCCCTCGTGCGCGTCAGCGCACAAGAGGGGGAGGTGATTTCAGCGTGCGAAGCGCAGCTTCGCGAAAGCTGAAATCGCAAGGGGGTTAAGCGACAAAGTGCGCCAGCTCGCTATTGTCCTTGCGCGCGCGCGTGCGTACGCGGCTGGCCGGCAGATGCACGGTAACACGTGTGCCCTTGCCGACTTCGCTTTCCAGCGTGACGTGACCGCCATGGGCCTCGACCAGGCCCTTGACGATGGCCAGGCCCAGACCGGTGCCCTTGTCGGCGATGGCGACGTCATGCTTGCCCTGGCCGAAACTGTCAAACACATGCTGTTGGTCCTCCGGCGCGATGCCGACGCCGGTATCGCTGACGCCGAACACCATGCCGCCATCATTGCCCGCATGGGCGAAGGCAGTGACGCAACCTTCTTCCGGCGTGAATTTCACCGCATTGGACAGAAGGTTGAGCAGGATCTGCTTGATCGCCCGCTCATCGCCATAGACCATGTCCATGTCGGGATCGATGCCGTTTTCCAGTTTCGCATTGGCGTCCTTGGCGCGCCACTGCACCAGTTGCAGGGCATCATCGGCCACGCGGTGAAGGTCTATCGCGCCTTCTTCCAGTTTCCAGCGGCCAGCCTCGATCTTGGCAAGGTCCAGAATGTCGTTGATCAGCGCCAGCAGGTGATGGCCCGAGGAATTTATCAGCGCGGCATATTCGTAATTGCGCTCCGGCGCATCCTGGAACATCCGGGTGGAAATCACTTCGGAAAAGCCCAGTATCGCATTCAGCGGCGTGCGCAGTTCGTGGCTCATATTGGCGAGGAATTGCGACTTGGCCAGGCTGGCGGCTTCGGCGCGCTCGCGCCCCCGGTCGGATTCGATCTTGGACATCACCAGTTCGGCCAGCAGCGAATTGCGCTCTTCCACCAGAACGATCGACGCGCGGGCGCGGGTGTAATTCTGCTTGGTGATGTAGGCGATGTACCAGACGTAGAACGGCGTCACCATCGCCAGATAGACCGACTGGGCGCTGTGTTCCTGCAGCGGCACCAGCGCCATCACGGCCGCATAGACAAGGAAAGCCGGTATCGCCAGCTGGCGGCTGGCGCCGGCCACGGTGCCCTGCACCGTAAGCGTCGCGGCCAGCACAATGGCGATCAGCATGTGGTTGAATTCATTATCCGGCACCCACAGGTACCAGCCCAGCGACGTCCAGTTGACGACAAAGAAAAGATTTGCGGCCGACGCGATCCATGTCCATCTGCGCGCGGCCTGGGGCGTCAGTTCACCTTCCGGAAAATACCGGATCATCAAAAGCTGGGCGCCAACGCCCAGCATCACATGCGCGTACCACACCGCCAGCCATAGCGGCGAAACCCATTGCGCGAACATCGCCGCCACAGCGAGGGCGAAGAGCGGCATGGTTTTGCGGTTGCTGTGCAGGCTCTCCAGCACGCCGCGCAGCAACGCGAGATTGATGCGGCTCTCGCGATGCGCTTCGGCTTCGGCGTCTGGCGCCCAGATGGGGTTGCTGGCGGTCATGAATATCCCGGTGATCGGGACATTCTGGGCGGCCAGACGTTAAAACCGGCTTTGCGCGCCGGAACTTTTCTAAAAACTGCCCTCAAAAATTAACCAGAAAAGCAGTCCCCGCTCGCGCTGAGGACTGTCCCAGTTTAGAACGTCCCATATCGAGACACGCGATCGCATGCCCCGCGACACGCTTTCAAGGTTTGAAGGAGAGTGCGATGAGGGTAAGTGTTGTTACGGCCGTCTTTTTGCTGACCAGCGCGTTGGTTTCCGTCACCGGTCTGGCTGCCATCGGTCCTGCCCAGGCCCATACCAGCAAAGTCACCTGCATCTGCGAGGACGGCCAAAAAGCCAAGGCCAAGCCGGCCAAGCGTAGCGCCGTCCGCAAGCAGGTGCGCCGCGTGGCGTCCCGGCCGGCGATGCGCCAGAGCGGCGGCTACTATGATTACGGATCCGCCGGCGCCTATCGCAGCGAATGGCATGGCGAATGGCGCGTGGCGCCCGACATGGGCCCGGCCGCCTATGGCCCGCCCCCCGGCGGCTATTACGAGCAGGGCGCGGAATATGGTGCGGCGCCGGAAGGCTATTACGATGAGACGGCCGGTCTGCAGGTTGACCGCGGCGGCTGGAGCGGCGGCGTCGGCGGCGATCCCGAAGGCGGCGGCGGTGGTGGCGGCGGCTTCGGCCAGATCCACTTCGGCCAGGGCGGAAACCAGGAAAACGGCCCGACCTACAACAACTACAATCAGAGCTTTCAGTACAATCCCAGCCAGGCCGCACCCTTCCGTCCGCGTCTGATGGGCGGGTTCGCTCCCACTAAGTAACCCCCTCCGGTTTCAGCTTTCGCGCAGCTTCGCTGCGCACGCTGAAACCACCTCCCCCTTGCCGCGGCTATCGCCGCGAAGGGGGAGGCGGGGCTGGGCTCGGGGATAGAATAAGAGATTCAAAGTTTGCCCCAACGCGTTGCGTGGCTTTCGCCGCGTGGCGCGTATGGGCTTTGTAGCGATGCGATCAAAACCGTTCGTCGGCCCGAGATGCTCTTTTGGCGACATAGCGTGGGTGATGCGCGTGGATGGCAAACGGGATGGACGCGACATAGATCAGCAGGCCGATGGTCATGGTGGCCCAGGGCCAGACGACCAGCGCCGCCGCCAACAGGGCGAAACACACACCTGCCAAAATACGGTGCTGGCGCTGCAGCTTCATATACTTGATTGACGGGGTGGGCAGCCGGCTGACCATCAGCATCGAGGTCAGCGCGATCATCGTCCCCGACACCCAGGGCTGGTTCACCCATGGATCATTCCACTGGAACGAAACCAGCAGCGGCAGCAGCACCATGCAGGCGGCCGCGGGCGTTGGCAGCCCGGTGAAATAGGGATTGCCCTTGGTGGCGCCTTCATCGCGCACGCTTTCGACATTGAAGCGCGCCAGCCGGATGGCGCCACAGGCGCAGAAGATCAGGGCGGCGATCCAGCCCAGATGGCCCATCTGCTCCAGGCTCCAGCGATACATGATGATGCCCGGGGCCACGCCGAAGCTTACCAGATCGGCCAGGCTGTCGAGCTGCGCCCCGAAGCGGCTGTCGGCGCCGAGCAGGCGCGCTGCGCGTCCATCCAGCATGTCCAGAATGCCGGCGCAGATGATGAAGGTGACCGCCACCTCCCACTTGCCGTCGATGGCGAAGCGGATGGCGGTGATGCCCGATGCCAGCGCCAGCAAGGTGATCGAGCTGGGCACCAGCTTGCCAATGGAGATGTCTTCCAGCCGCTCCAGGCGCGCGGCCACGATCTGGCGGGCGCGTTTGCGGCGGGAGATGCGATCGGGTTGGTCCAAGGCCATGCCTCTACACGAACCGCGCCAGCACGGTTTCGCCCGCGATGGTCGTGATTCCGGACGTCACCAGAATCTCGGTGCCCGGTGGCAGGTAGATATCCACCCGGCTGCCGAAGCGGATAATGCCGAACCGCGCTCCGCGCTTGACGCTCTGACCCTGGGTGAGGTCGCAGACGATCCGCCGCGCCACCAGCCCGGCGATCTGCACCACCGCCAGATCGCGCGCTCCATTGTCGCCTTCCGGACGCAGGCGGATCGACATGCGTTCATTGTGGATGCTCGCCTTGTCGAACGAGGCGTTGAAGAATTTTCCCGGCCGGTAGGATTTGGCGATCACCGTGCCCGACACCGGATTGCGGTTCACATGCACGTTGAAGACGTTCATGAAAATGGAAAGGCGCTGACGGGGCGCGTCGCCTATCTCCAGTTCGGCGGGCGGCACTGCCGCGATGATCGGCAGCAGCTTGCCGTCGGCGGGACAGATGATCAGCCCGGGGCCGTCTGGGATGTTGCGCTCGGGATCGCGAAAAAAGGCGACGCACCAGATGGTGATGGGCGCCAGCAGCCAGCCCAGCCACGGCGCCAGCAGAAAGGCCAGCAGGTTCACGCCCGCGAACAGGGCAATGAAGGGATAGCCTTCCTTGTGAATGGACATCCATGGGCTCCAAAGCAAAAGGGCAGCCGACTATTCCGTCGCAGCGGCTGCCCCTTACGGAACGCTAACTTATATCAGGCGGTGCGGTTGCCCGTGAAGGGGAAGGAACCGAACGAGCCGGCCTTGACGCTGCCGGACAGATTGTCGCCATCCACCGTGCCGGAAAAGTCCAGGGTCATGGGCATGGGCGAAGAGATCTTGGCCGACCAGCTCAGATTGTTGCCGTCCACCTTGCCATTTTCCAGCGGGCCGGAACCTTGGGCCGCGGCCTGCGTGCCGGTCAGCGTGCCGCCGCTGGTGGCGAGGTCCAAAGTGGCCTTTTGCGCGCCCATTGGCGAATTGATGGTGATTTCCCACTTTCCGTCCACGGCCATGGTCATATTCCTCCTGCTATTTGGCGCGCATCTAAGGATGCCATGGACGGGTGCGCAAGAGGGCTGTACAGGTCTCGGCCACATGTCTCGCAAGACCATCATATTGCCCAAGGGCCGCCGCGCCCGCGGCGGATCGCCCTGGATTTTCTCCAACGAGATCCGCATGGACGAAGCGGCAAAAGCCATTGCGCCCGGTTCGATCGTCAATGTGCGGGGGGAAGATGGGCGGGCCTTCGGCACCGGCTATTTCAATTCCAAAAGCCTGATCGCGGTGCGGCTGCTAGCTGAGGAATGTGACGTCGCCATTGATGCCGAGTTCTTCGCGGCCCGGCTGGTGCGCGCGCTGGCGCTGCGGGGTGCCGTTTACGACAGACCCTTCTATCGCCTGTTTCATGCCGAAGGCGATGGCGTGCCGGGACTGGTGATCGACCGTTTTGACGACACGCTGACGGTGCAGATCGGCACCGCCGGCATGGAAAAGCAGCTAACGGCCATTCTGATGGCGCTGGATCAGGTGCTGAAGCCCAAGACCGTCCTTTTGCGCGCCGACTCTCCCAGCCGCGCGCTGGAGGGGCTCGACTCCTATGTGAAGACGGCAAAAGGCGAAGGCCACCGGATCGCGGTGGAAGAAAATGGCGTGCGCTATATCGCCGATCTGCAGGAAGGCCAGAAGACCGGCTGGTATTACGACCAGCGCGACAACCGCGCCTTTATCGCCGCCCTCGCCAAAGGCAAGAGCGTGCTGGATGCCTATTCCTATACCGGCGGTTTTGGCATCGCCGCCGCCAAGGCCGGCGCCCGCGAAGTGATTTGCCTGGATTCTTCCGCGCCCGCGCTGGCCCTGGCCGAAGAAAGCGCTCGTGCCAATGGCGTTTCCATCCAGGCGGTGAAAGCCGATGTGTTCGAGGAACTGGCGCGGCTGAAGGCTGCAGGGGAGACTTTCGATATCGTGCTGGCTGACCCGCCGCCTTTTGTGAAATCGAAAAAAGACCTGGAGCCGGGCGCCAAGGCCTATCGCAAGCTGGCGCGGCTGGCGGCCGATGTCACCGCGCCGGGCGGCTTTCTGCTGATCGCGTCCTGCTCGCACAATATTCCGCCCGAACGCTTCGCGCTCGAATGCGCCCAAGGCCTGCTGCGCGCCGGCCGTCGTGCCGCCCTGATCCGCCAGGCCGGCGCCGGCGTGGACCATCCGGTGCATCCGCTGCTGCCGGAATCGGCGTATCTCAAGGCGCTGGTTTACGCCCTAGATTGAAACCTGGGTGCCGAGTTCCACCACCCGATTGGTCGGTAACTGGTAGAAGCGTGCGGGGGAGAGCGCCGCGCCGGCGATATGCCGGTACAGCCAGTTGCGCCATATGCCCAGTTCGGAACGTTCCGCCGCCACCAGGGTTTCGCGGCCGATGAAGAAGGTCGCGGTATCCACATCCAGCGCCAGGCCGAAGCGGCGGGCATCTTCCAGCGCCTGGGGCACGTCCGGCGTCTCGTAGAAACCGTGATGAATCTTGACGGCGTAGAAGCCCTTGCCGAGTTTTTCGACCTCGATGCGCTGGGCGGCCGCCACAAACGGCGTGTCCTCGACCACCACGTTGCAGATCACCACCCGCTCGTGCAGCACCTTGTTGTGCTTGAGATTGTGCAGCAGGGCGCCGGGCACGATGTCGGTGCGCGTGGACAGGAAAACGCCCAAACCCGCCACGCGGGTGGTGTTCTTGTCGGCGCGCTCCAGGAACAGCGACAAGGGCAGGGATTCGCTGCGTACCTTTTCCAGATGCACCCGCCGTCCGCGCCGCCAGGTGTCCATCATCACGACAACCCCCGCCGCCAGCAGCAAGGGTAGCCAGCCGCCCTGCGGTATCTTCAGGGCGTTGGCGATGAAAAGGATGAAATCGCTGAACCCCATGGCGGCGAACAGGAAGAAAGCAAAGAGGGCTGGCCACCGCCATTGCTTGCTGGCCACCAGACCGGCGTTGAAAGTATCGATCACCATCACGCCTGTCACCGCGAGGCCATAGGCCGCCAGCAGTGAATCCGAATTCCGGAAGATCAGCACCAGCAAGACCACGCCGATGCACAGCAGCAGATTAACGCGCGGGACGTAGATCTGGCCGTAATCGGTGGCACTGGTGTGGCGGACTTCCATGCGCGGTAGCTGGCCCAATTGCACCGCCTGCTGGGTCATGGAGAAGACTCCCGTGATCACCGCCTGGCTTGCGATGATGGCAACGAGCGTGGCCAAGCCCACCATCGGCCAATGGCCCCATTGGGGAATGGGCGCGAAGAAGGCGTGCGCCGCCGCCGCAGGCTCGCGCAGCAGCGCCGCGCCCTGGCCGAAATAATTGAGCACCAGCGCGGGAAGGGCCATGAACAACCAGGCATACTGGATCGGCTTCCTGCCGAAATGGCCCATGTCGGCATAGAGTGCCTCGCAACCGGTCACCGCCAGGACCACGGCGCCCAGCGCCACGAACGACACCCATGGCGCGTGCAGGAACATGTCCAGGCCATAAAGCGGATTGATCGCGGTCAGGATGATGGGGCTGCGCAGCATGGAGGCGAGGCCGAAACCTGCCAGCGCCACGAACCATAGCACCATGACGGGTCCGAACAGCCGGCCAAGCTTGTTGGAGCCCCGACTCTGCACCAGAAAAAGTCCGACCAGGATGACGAGCGACAGCGGAACCACCAGCGGCTCGAAGGCGGCATTTTCCACCTTCAGGCCTTCAATCGCCGACATCACGGTGATGGCCGGCGTCAGCACGCCGTCGCCATAGAACAGCGCCAGCCCGACTATGGCGCTGATGCCGATCATGCTCTTGGTCCGGCGCGACAGGCCGGGCGAGCGATGCGCCAGCGCCGCCAGTGCCAGCGTGCCGCCTTCGCCGTCATTGTCGGCGCGCATGATGATCAGGACATATTTGACCGTCACCACCAGGATCAGCGCCCAGAAGATCAGGGAGAGCGAGCCCATCACCGCCATGTGGTTGGACATGCTGCCTTGGGTCGCCAGGACGGTCGCCTTCAGGGCGTAGAGCGGGCTGGTGCCGATATCGCCGAACACCACGCCCAGCGCGGCCAGCGACAAGCCCCAGGTCTTGGCCTTGCGCGATCTGTCCTCCGCCGGCACGCCGTCATGCGGCGGCACCGGTGCGCCGATCGGCTCAGGCGTCAGGCCTATGTCGGACGGGCTGGGTGTCACGGGGTGATGCGGCTTTGCATAAAAAAGCGGTCCCTGCATCCTGGTTTGCCACTTGGTGTGGCCCGGTGCGGCGGGACCATATGCCTGCCCCCCCGCCCCCTCAAAGAGGGGCGAGGCACAATAGCGCAGATTCGCGCAAATGTCTGACTGAATTAGTTTATTTCGCCCAAAAGGGCCCGCATGCCGGGGGCGCCGCCCACCAGGGCAGCCACCAGGTCCGGGCGGTTGCCATTGCCCGGCTCGTCATCGACATCGCGGCCCGACCCAATAAAGCCGCGTACCGGATAAACTTTGCTGCCCCAGCCGCCGGTCTTGATGTTGAAGACCCGCACCTGCGACCAGTCATTGTCGGCGCTGACATCCAGCACCGGATTGTTCACATAGATCGAGCCGTCATTGAGCCAGTTGGCGTGATCGATGCGGATCTCGCGCGACGACACCAGGTTGCGCACCACGGCCAGATGGCCGTGCGCGGGGCCGGCATAATCATGCAGCACCAGCACGGCGCCCTTTTGCGGCGCCGAGCCGCGCGGATACTTGCCCTCCGCCTTGTCCCACCAGGTCCAGGCATCGCCGAAGAGTTTGACCTTGGAATGTTCGCGCACATAGGGCACGCATTGCAGCGGCTTATGGCCTTCATTCTGCACCACGCTGCGCCCGGTCTTGCGCGGCATCTCGCTATAGTCCATCGGGGCGCTGGCACACCCCTCCAGTCCAAGCGCCAGCAGCGCCACGGCAGCCAATTTTGCGATTGTACGCATGACCCGCTCGTCCCTCATGCCCGGTCGCAACGCTAATCCCCGACCACAAAGATGGGGTTAGGCCGAAAGGCCGGATTTGCGTAGAAGACGGCGGAATTCTTTAAGAAGCTGTTAAGCGTCTCAAAGCGGGCTATTCGCCCGGCGTAATCTGCTGGCGCACCTGCTTGGGCGAGCCCGCCGCGCCCATGGCGCCGATCGACACCAGGCCCGATACCGCGAAGAAGAAGAACAGCGCGTTCCAGTTGGACTCGGCAAAAGCAAAGGCGGGCAGCAGCAGGCCGACGATCAGTTCGGGCGCGCCGCGCCAGCCGCCCTTCTGGATTTCGCCCACCCGGGTGGTGCGGTTGAAGTCCATCCGGTTCGAAAAGAAGGCTTCGAAGGTGGCGCGGGTATTGGCCAGGATCAGGCCGGACGGAAACACCACCGCCAGCAGCAGCGACGGCACCAGCCGGGATTCGCGATGGCGGCCCAACATGCGCTGACCCAGAAAGAGATAGCCGATCGAGGAGCAGATACCGAGCGCGGTGACCATCAGACCCAGCCAGGCAACGCCGGGGTAATACACAACGCCCATATACATCAGCGTCAGCGAGATCACGGCGCTTGCGAAGGCGAGCATGTAGAAGCCGAACTGGCACATCTGCATGGTCATCGCCGCCTTCTTCCAGACCGGCAAGGCGCTGGTCCAGAGCTTGGGCAAAAGCTTGCGCGCGACCTGGGCATGGCCCTTGGTCCAGCGCGCCTGCTGCGCCCGCCAGGCGGCGGCGGTCTGCGGCAGTTCACCGGGCACCACCAGGTCCGACACCATGGCGCCGCGCCAGCCCTGCATCATGCAGCGCATGGAAAGATCCAGATCCTCGGTCAGCGTGTCGCCGGTCCAGCCGCCGCCCTGTTCGATGGCAATGCGATTCCACACGCCCGCGCTGCCGTTGAAGCTCATCGGCATGCCGGCGCGGAAGCGCGCTTCCTGTTCCACCGCGAAGTGGGAATCCAGCAGCAGGCCTTGCACCCGGGTCAGCCAGTTGGCGGCGCGATTGGCATGGCCCCAGCGTGACTGGACGAAAGCCAGACCGCTGTCGGCGATCAGCACCGGCACGGTGCGGCGCAGGAAATCGCTCGGAGGCACGAAGTCCGCATCCAGCACGGCGACAAAGGGCGCGTCCGAATGGGCAAGGCCGAAAGCCAGGTTGCCCGCCTTGAAACCCTTGCGGTCGCCGCGGCGCAGGATGTGGAAATTGATATCGCCGGGCACCACGGCGCGCACGGACGCGGCCAGCGCGTCATGACCTTCGCCGTCGCCATCATCCAGAAGCTGGATGGTCAGCCGGTCTTTCGGCCAGTCCATGCGCGATGCGGCGGCGGCGACACGCACCGCAAGATGGCCTTCATTGCAGACCGGAAGCTGTACCAGCACATGGGGGAGGTCGGCATCGGCCACTTTGGCGACAGCAAGCTTGGGGCTTTTGCGGAAGACGCGCACCCACGCCAGCCCGGCCAGCTGCACGGACAGGCTGCAAACCGAAATCAGAATCAGACAGAGGGCCGATTGCAGGAATATCGAAAGACCGTACATGGCGATCGTTCAGGCCCCCAGAAACCCGTTTTTGGACCGGCTGTGCGCCGGGCTGCGGCCCATATTGGGGCCTGCCCGGCCCTTGTGTGCCGGACAGGGGCGAACTTCCACTGACCGGAGGCCTTTAGCAAGAGGGTGCAGTGCAAAATGACGCTGTGAAGGGAGGGAAACCCCGCAAATTCAAGGTACTGCGCCGGGAACTGGCGACAAGACCGCTGCGGAACTGGGATTTGGCCAGCGTCGTTACTATATTAACCGGACGAACCGCGAGGGGCGCGGACAGGAGTTTGTATGATCATTCGACATTCCGTTTCCCGCCCCCTCCTGAAGGGGCCGGTTTTGGCGCTCGGCCTCGCTTTGGCGCTGGCGGGCTGCATGACCCCCACCCCCTATGCGCCGCGGCTGCAAGGCCAGGCCACCGGCTATACCGACCGGGCGCTGGCGCAGAATCGCTACCGCATCACTTTTACCGGCAACACCGCCACGCCGCGCGAAACGGTGGAAACCTATCTGCTGCTGCGGGCCGCCGAAGTGGCGCGTGCCGGCGGTGCAACCCACTTCATGTTCGACACCCGCAACACCCGCGCCAATACCACGGTGCAGACCGTGCCCTATGGCCCGCCGCCGCCGGATCCCTATTGGTGGGGACGCCCGCGCTACGGTTATTGGGGTGGTTGGGGCGGCTGGGGTTTCCCCTACGAGCCCATGCACGATGTCGTGGTGCGCACCAACTATGAGGCCTATGCCGAGATCGTGCTGCTGACGGCGGATCAGGCGGCCAAGGAGCCGCGCGCGCTGGCGGCGGCCGATGTGATTTCGCGCCTGGGACCGGATGCGGCGCCGCCGAACCCTAACCGCCCCTGACCCGCAGCACGAATTCGCTATAGCCATTGCGCGAGGCCACGCTTTCCACGGCGTGGCCTTCGCCGTGGCACATATGCGGAATGTCCACCACCGCCATGGGATCGTCGGCCAGTACCGTCAACACGGCGCCGGTCGGCAGTTGCATCAGTTTTTTCTTCGCCAGCAGCGCGGGCAGCGGACATTTCAGGCCGCGAAGGTCCAGTGCCTCATCCATGCCCATATCTTGATTAGAACCGGTGCCGGGCTCAAGCTGTGAGTCAGGGAGAGAAGCGGCATGAGCCTGTGATAAAAAAGTGGGCGGCCGCGCTGCGGCGCGAATATATCTACATCACCACGATCGTGCGCACGCTGTGGCTGCTCAGGCTGGTCAAGCCCAATGCCACCCGCAACATCGTGGACATTGTGGAAGTCCAGGCCCGCAACCGTCCCGGCAACGCCGCGCTCCTGTATCTGGATCAGGCCATGACCTATGCGCAGCTCGACGCGCGGGCCAACCGCTATGCCCATTGGGCTTTGTCGGCGGGGATCGGGCGCGGTGATTGCGCCGCATTGCTGATGGAGAATCGTCCCGATTTCATCTGCGCCTGGCTGGGGCTGTTCAAGATCGGGGCGCAGGTGGCGCTGATCAACACCAACCTTATGGGCGCGGCGCTGGCCCATTCCATCGGCATTTCGGGGGCGCGTCACGCCATCGTTGGCGCCGAGCTGGCGCAGCAGTTCCGCGAGGCCCCGTTTGAGACCAGGCCGGCGGAATGGGTCGAGGGCGAGGATGGCAATCTCAGCACCCTGCTCGCCACCATGCCCGATACCTCACCGGGCAAACAGCATCGCGCCGGCATCACGCTGAAGGAACGCGCCTTTTATATCTACACCTCGGGCACCACCGGCATGCCCAAGGCCGCCAATTTCAGCCATATGCGCATGATGTTCATGATGAGCGGCTTTGTCGGGGCGCTGAGGCCGCGCGAAAGCGATCGGGTCTATGATCCCTTGCCGCTCTATCATTCCACCGGTGGGGTCTGCGCCGTGGGCATCGCCTTCTTTTCCGGCGCGGCGCTGATCCTGAAGCGCAAATTCTCGGTGCACGAATTCTGGCCCGACATCCACAAATACGGCGCCACCATGTTCGAATATATCGGCGAGCTGGCGCGCTATCTGCTCAATGCTCCGCCCTCGCCGCTGGACCAGGGCCACAAGATACGCGCCATCACCGGCAACGGCTTGCGCCCCGAAATCTGGAAACAGTTCCAGGAACGCTTCGCCATTCCGCGCGTCGTGGAATTTTACGGTTCCACCGAAGGCAATGTCTCCATGCTCAATTACGACGGCAGAATCGGCGCCGTGGGCCGGGTGCCGGAGTATCTGGAATGGCTGCTGCCCAGCCGTGTGATCCGCTTCGATGTGGAAAGCGAAATGCCGGTGCGGGGCGAGGACGGGCTGTGCATCGAATGCGCGCCCGATGAAGTGGGCGAAACCATCGGCGGCATTTCCACCCGGCCGGGACGCGGCTTTGAGGGCTACAGCAACAAGGCCGACAGCGACAAGAAAATCCTGCGCGACGTCTTCCGGCGCGGCGATGCCTGGTTTCGCACCGGCGATCTGATGCGGCGCGACGCGCATGGCTATTTCTATTTCGTCGACCGGGTCGGCGATACCTTCCGCTGGAAGGGCGAGAATGTCTCCACCGGCGAAGTCGGCGAGGCGCTGGCGGCGGTACCCGGAATCCTGGAAGCCAATGTCTATGGCGTGGCGGTGCCTGGCATGGACGGACGCGCCGGCATGGCCTCGCTGGTGGTGAATGGCGATTTCGCTCTGGATGATCTGCCGGCGCGGCTCAAGGCGCGGCTGGCCCCTTATGCGCGGCCCATACTCCTGCGGCTGGCGCCGCAGATCGTCGTCACCGGCACGTTCAAGCAGCGCAAGGTGGATCTGGTGCGCGATGGCTTCGATCCGGTCACGATCAGCGATCCGCTGTATTTTCTCGATCCCGACAGCGGTAAGTATGAGCGCCTGACGCCGCAGCATCATGCCGACATCGTTGAAGGCAAGATAAAGTTCTAGGCGAAGTCTTTCGCCAGCGCCGCGCGTGTCTCGGCACCCAGCACCGCCATATGGCCGTAATTCTTGTGGCTGAGGCCCAGCACCACACGCTCGCTGCCGCTTTTGAAGCGCGCGATCTGGTCCTTGGTCAGTTTGAAGCGCAGCCAGTGCACCGATGACGTCTTGCCGTCGGGTGTGGTGCGGTCATCATACTCGGTGGGCGTGGCATGGATGGTATCGCCACCGATTTCCAGGAACACGCTTTCCTCGATGCCGCCCAGGGTCAGCAAGGTGGCGCTGCGGCGCTTTTCGTCCTCGATCTCCAGCATCAGGGTGGCGATCAGTTCGTCGCCCTGCGGGATCAGGGGATTATAGGCCGCCAGTTCACCCGGAATCTGTTCCGCGCCGCCTTTTTCAATGCGCAGCATCTCCTGCACCTGCAGCCACATGGTGGCGTAATTCTCGAAATAGAAAGTCGCGAAGGGGCCGACTTCGATCCGCCGCAGCTTCTTTATCGGGATCAGGTTGGATTTCAGCGCCTTGCGTTGCTGGTCATATTCCGACGCCGACAGAATGTCGGCGGGTGTGATCTGGCGCGTCGCTTCAGGCATTTGCTTCAACCTCGGCCTCATGCTTCGACGGGCTCAGCATGAGAATCTATCCAATCTCCTCACCCTGAGCTTGTCGAAGGGCGAGAATACAAACTCAGTCTTTCTTCAATCCAAAGGCACGGGCCATGATCTGGATGGGATGTTCGGGTTCGCGCGCCGGCGTTTCGGTATGCGCCACGATATGCTGCGCCGCCAGCGGGCAGTCCGACACGATATGACCGCGCCCCTGCGTGTTGGCGGCGCGGAACACCGGACGGCCCACCTTGACGGCGACATCATGGGTCGGCTTGACCACGCCGAAGGTGCCGCCATGGCCCGAGCAGCGCTCGATCACATCCACCGGCGTTTCGGGGACCATCTTCAGCATCTCGGCTGCCTTGGGGCCCATATTCTGGGCCCGGGCGTGGCAGGCCAGATGCACGGTGACGCCTTCGGGCAGCGGCGTCATTCCGCCCGGCAGGCCGTCCTTCTTGGCGACATCGACGACATACTCGTCGATGTCATAAGTGTGTTCGGCGACCTTTTTCACATTCTCGTCGTCGGGCACGATCAGCGCCCATTCGAATTTCAGCATCAGCCCGCAGGACGCGGTCAGCGCCACGATGTCGTAGCCGTCATCGATCAGCTTCACCAATTCCTTGGAGACCTTGGTGGCGTTGGACGCGACCCGCGCCAGCTCGGCCTGTTCCAGGAACGGCATGCCGCAGCAGCCGGGATAGGCGACTTTGGTTTCCACGCCGATATGGTTGAGCACGGCGCGCGCATCCATCCCGGTTTCCGGCTTGTTGTAATTGACGAAGCAGGTGGCATAGAGCGCCGCCTTGCGCCTGCCGAAGGCGGGCGCGGCGCTGTTGACCGTGCCTTCTTCATGCTTGTCGGCGGATACAAAAGTGCGGCTGTGGAATTTGGGCAGGGGCGCCTTGGCGTCGATGCCGGTGACTTTTTCCATCACGGGGCGGGTCAGCTTGTTGTCCACATTGCTGGCCCAGTTGACCAGCGGCGCCACGGGCCGCGCCATCGCGCCGTTGCGGTCCATCTCGGCCAGCTGCTTCTGGATGAACTCGCCCTTGTTCTTTCCCGCATTGGCAAAGCGGTGGCGCAGCATCAGGTGCGGGAAATCCAGCATGAAGGGATGCGGCGGCACGTAGGGGCACTTGGTCATGAAGCACATGTCGCAAAGCGTGCAGGCTTCGACCACCGGCTTGAAGTCTTCGGATTTCAGGCTTTCAACATCTTCGGCCGGGCTGTTGTCGATCAGGTCGAACAGGCGCGGGAAGGAATCGCAGAGATTGAAGCAGCGGCGGCAGCCATGACAGATGTCGAAGACGCGGCGCATCTCCGCATCCAGCTTCACCGGATCGGCGAAATCCGGGTCCTGCCACTTGATGATTTCGCGGGTGGGGGCCTCGAGGCTGCCTTCGCCGGTCATGAAGTATCCGCTGCTGGAATGCCTGAAAGAAAAACAGCCGCGCGAAGTTTTCGTTCGCGCGGCTGGGTCAACTTAAAACGTCAAATTACTTGCCCAGCGTATCGAGGGCCTTCTGGAAACGGCCGGCATGGCTCTTCTCGGCTTTCGCCAGGGTCTCGAACCAGTCGGCGATTTCGTCAAAGCCTTCGGTGCGCGCGGTCTTGGCCATGCCCGGATACATGTCGGTATATTCGTGGGTCTCGCCCGCGATCGACGCCTTCAGGTTGGCGTCGGTGGCGCCGATCGGCTCGCCGGTGGCCGGATCGCCGACTTCTTCCAGATATTCCAGATGGCCGTGGGCGTGGCCGGTTTCGCCTTCCGCGGTGGAGCGGAACACGGCGGCGACATCGTTATGGCCTTCGACGTCGGCCTTCTGCGCGAAATAGAGATAGCGGCGGTTCGCCTGGCTTTCGCCCGCGAAGGCCTCTTTGAGATTTTCCCAGGTCTTGGTGTCTTTCAGTGCGGGCATGCGCCTCTCCATAAAACTTTCGGCGCAACACTGTTCCTGCCGCGGCCAGCTGTCAACGGGATTAGAACGATTCTAAACTATGAGAATGACTCGCAGGACGCGGTCTGCGGCGCTAGCTGCGCCGCACGCGCACGACAACGTCCACGCGGTCGACGGCAAGACCCGGCGGCGGCGCGGGAACGCCCGCCACCGCGATGGTTTCGCCCGGAATGTCGATCAGCATGCCTTCGCTCTCCAGGAAGAAATGCTGATGATCGCCGGTATTGGTATCGAAATAGCTGCGCGAGGAATCCACGATCACCTGGCGCAAAAGGCCCGCCTGGGTGAACTGATGCAGGGTGTTGTAGACCGTGGCCAGCGACACTTTCACGCCCGCGTCCGACACTTCATCATGCAGGCTTTCCGCCGTCACATGCCGGTCACAGGTCTTGAACAACAGGCTGGCCAGTTCGACCCGCTGGCGGGTTGGACGCAGGCCGGCATGGCGCAGCCGGGCCGTCGCGGCGGCGGTCATCTCCTTGGCGGATTCACGCAAAGTCTTGACCATGGGCCTTTGATCCTTTGGGGTTCGCAACCTGTGCGATTGTGGGCAACCCTGCTAAACTAGGCCACAATATATGTTAGAACGTTTCTAAGCAACAAGGGACGGGTTGGCGGTAGCCCATCTGCCGCTTTTGGGGTAGGGAACCCCGAGGGAAACTCCAGAGTTTTCAAGGGATAGGAAAAGTGGACCAGCCGTTGCGGAAATCCAGTTTCGACCTTCAGGGCCTGTTGGCCTGCGCCCGCGGCGACCTGTTCGGTCCGGGCAACGCCCAGTTGCCCATGCCGCCCATGCTGATGTTCGACCGCATCACCACCATCACCGCCGATGGCGGCGAGGACGGCAAGGGTCAGGTGATCGCCGAATTCGATATCAACCCGGATCTGTGGTTCTTCAAATGCCATTTCGAAGGCGATCCGGTGATGCCCGGCTGCCTGGGTCTGGATGCCTTGTGGCAGATGGTCGGATTCTTCCTGGGCTGGATGGGCGGGCAGGGACGCGGCCGCGCGCTGGGCGTGGACGAGGTCAAGTTCACCGGCATGGTGCTGCCCACCGCCAAGAAGATCACCTATATCGTCAATCTCAAGCGCGTGATCATGCGCAAGCTGGTGCTGGGCATTGCCGATGGCATCATGAAGGTGGACGGCAAAGTCATCTATGAAGCCAAGGGTCTGCGTGTCGGCCTGTTCACCGATGCGGCCGCGGCCCTGGCGGCACAGGGCAGCAAGGCGCCAGCCTCCGCCTGAAAAAATTCCTCACCCCTTCGACAAGCTCAGGGTGAGGACAAACTCCAATCCTCATGCTGAGCTTGTCGAAGCATGAGCGCGTAAAAAGGTTCTTATGAGAAGAGTGGTCGTTACCGGCCTCGGCATCGTGTCCTCCATTGGCAACAACGCCGATGAAGTCACGCAGTCCCTGCGCCTGGCGCGTTCCGGCATTGTCGCGGCGGAAGATTATATTCGCCTGGGTTTTCGCTCCCAGGTGCATGGCAGCCTGAAGATAAACCTGGATGAAGTGGTGGACCGCCGCGCCCGGCGCTTCCAGGGCGACGGCGCCGGCTATTGCTGGGTGGCGATGAACCAGGCCATCGCCGATGCGGGTCTCGGCGAAGATCTGGTTTCCAATCCGCGCACCGGCCTCATTGCGGGGTCCGGTGGCCCCAGCACCAAGGCCATCGTCCAGGCCGCCGACATTACCCGCCAGAACAATTCTCCCAAGCGCGTCGGGCCTTTCGCGGTGCCCAAGGCGATGTCTTCGACCGTCAGCGCCAATCTTTCCACCTGGTTCAAGACCAAGGGCTACAATTATTCCATCTCCTCGGCCTGCTCGACCTCGGCCAACTGTATCGGCAATGCCTTTGAACTGATCCAGTGGGGCAAGCAGGACGTAATGTTCGCGGGCGGCGGCGAGGAACTGGATTGGACGCTCAGCGAATTGTTCGACGCGATGGGCGCCATGTCGTCCAAGTTTAATGCCTCGCCCGAAAGCGCCAGCCGCGCCTATGACCTGGGCCGCGACGGCTTTGTGATTTCCGGCGGCGGTGGCATTCTGGTGTTGGAAGAGCTGGAACACGCCAAGGCGCGCGGCGCGAAAATCTATGCCGAGCTGGTGGGCTATGGCGCCACCGCCGATGGCGCCGACATGGTCGCCCCGTCGGGCGAGGGCGCGGTGCGCTGCATGCAGATGGCGCTGGAAGGCGTGAAAGCGCCGGTGGACTACATCAATCCGCACGCCACCTCGACACCGGTTGGCGACATTCCCGAAATCAACGCCATCAAGACGGTGTTTGGCGCCAAGACCCCGCCGATCAGCGCCACCAAGTCGCTGACCGGTCACAGCCCGGGCGCGGCCGGCGTGCATGAGGCGATCTACACGCTGCTGATGATGAAGAACAACTTCATCTGCGAAAGCGCCAATATCCAGATCCTCGATCCGGCCGTCGAAGGCGCCAATATCGTGCGCCAGCGCATCGACAACGCCCAGATCAATGTCGCTTTGTCCAACAGCTTCGGCTTTGGCGGCACCAACGCCTCGCTGGTCTTCCAGCGTTTTGAGAACTGATGTCCCAGAATGGAACAGAAAACCCCGCGGGATCACATCATGGCTGAGGCCAAAACGGGACTGATGGCCGGCAAGCGCGGCCTGATCATGGGGGTGGCGAACGACCATTCCATCGCCTGGGGCATCGCCCAGATGCTGGCCTCGCAGGGTGCGGAGATCGCCTTTACCTATCAGGGTGACGCCCAGGCCAAGCGGTTAAAGCCGCTGGCGGCCTCGATCGGCTCGTCCATCGTGCTGCACGCCGATGTCGAAAGCGACGAACAGCTCGACGCCGTCTTCGCCGCCCTGAAGAAGGAATGGGGCACTATCGACTTCCTGGTTCACTCCCTGGCCTTTTCCGATCGTGACGAACTCAAGGGCCGCTACGTCGATACCAGCCGCGTCAACTTCGCCAAAACCCTCGATATTTCCTGCTATTCCTTCACCGCCGTCGCCAACCGCGCCGCCAAGATGATGACCAGGGGCGGCAGCCTGGTAACCTTGTCCTATCTCGGCGCCCAGCGCGTCATGCCCAACTACAACGTCATGGGAATTGCAAAGGCGGCGCTGGAAGCCAGTGTCCGCTATCTCGCGGCCGATCTGGGCCGCGACAATATCCGCGTCAATGCCATCTCCGCCGGGCCAATGCGCACCCTGGCGGGCGCGGCCGTGGGTGATGCCCGCACCGTGTTCAAATGGAACAAGGCGCATGCCCCGCTCAAGCGAACCGTGGAACTTAACCATGTCGGCGGCGCGGCATTGTACTTGCTTAGTGACCTGGCAGGTGGTGTCACCGGCGAAATTCATTTCGTCGACTCCGGCTTCAACGTGATCGGCATGCCGCCGACCGCGGATCTGAACGGATGGACTCCGCCCGAGAATGGCCAGGAGCATCCCGATGGGCGTGCGGATTCATGACGTATTTTTGGCGACAGCGCTGACGCTGGCTGTCGCAACACCTGTGCTCGCCAATTGGCAGGACAGGGCTTCCTCCCCCGATACCGACCGTTTGGTGCAGCTGCCGCAGACCCGCGCCCGCGCGCTGGAAGACGCCCGCACCGGCGAAGGCCGTGGCGACTGGCGTGCTATCCCGCGCGTGATGCAGGCCGAGGGCCGCGCCATTCCCGCCCGCGCCATGATTGGCAACTGGCGCTGCCGCCAGATCAAGCTGGGCGGCGTGTCGGCCTATATGGTCTATAACCAGTGGTTCAACTGCCGCATTCGTCCCCACAATGGCGGCCTGGTATTCGAGAAATTGAATGGCAGCCAGCGCATGGCCGGCTTCCTTTATCCGGAAAATGGCGCCTGGGTGTATCTGGGCTCATCGGCGGTGCGGGGCGAGCGCATCGACCCCTATTCCGGCCGCACGCCGTCCATCGGCGCGGCGGTGACGCCCGACGATCAGATCGGTCTGTTGACGGGTATCGGCAACAATCACCTGCGGCTGGAAATTCCGGCGGTACAGGAGTCCTTGCTGGATGTGGTGGAATTGGTGCGCTAGCGAAAACTAGTCATCCCCGGCGAGTGGCGGCGATAGCCGCCGCGAGGGAAGGGGATCCATCTATCCAGCCGCGCGATACTCCGCATGGATTCCCGTTCCAGCCGCTCGCGTTGCTCGCGGCGTTCGTTGCTCGAATGGCCTGCCGGCCATTCGTTCGCTACGCGAACCGCTCCTCACCCCCTCGCATTGCTACGCAACGCGAGGCCGGGAATGACAGAAAAGCTAAGCGCGCTTCTTGGCGGCCTCAGCGAAACGCTCGAACAGGTAATGCGAATCCATCGGGCCGGGTGAGGCTTCGGGATGGTACTGGACGCTGAACACGTCCTTGCCGTCCAGCGCGATGCCGCAATTGGTGTCGTCGAACAGCGAGACATGGGTTTCCTTGACGCCCTTGGGCAGGCTGTCGCGATCCACCGTGAAGCCGTGGTTCATCGACACGATTTCCACCTTGCCGGTGGTCAGGTCCTTGACCGGGTGATTGGCGCCGTGATGGCCCTGCGCCATCTTTCTGGTTTTCGCGCCGAGCGCCAGGCCCAGCATCTGATGGCCCAGGCAGATGCCGAACACCGGCACGTCCGCCTTGATCACGCCCTGGATGGTGGGAATGGAATAGGCGCCGGTCGCCGCCGGATCGCCCGGACCGTTGGACAACAGCACGCCATGCGGCTTGTGCTTGAGGACTTCTTCGGCGGTGGAATTGGCGGGCACCACGGTGATGTCGGCGCCCATCCCGGCCAAGAGGCGCAGGATGTTGCGCTTGACGCCATAGTCGATGACGGTGACGCGGAAGCTCGGCTTGCCTTCGGTCGCATAACCTTCGTTCCAGGCCCAGGGCATCTCGTCCCACTTATAGGTCTGGGTCGAGGAGACATCCTTGGCCAGGTCCAGGCCTTCCAGGCCCGCGAATGACTTGGCCTGTTTGATCAGCGCCTCGCGGTCCAGTTCGGCGTCACCCAGATTGACCACCACGCCATGCGGCATGCCCTTTTCGCGGATCAGGCTGGTCAGGGCGCGGGTGTCGATGCCGGCGATGGCGGGAATGTTGTGCTTCTTCAGCCAGCCGTCCAGCGCCAGCAGGCTGCGATAGTTGGACGGGTGGGCCGCGTCGGCGCGCACCACCAGGCCGCGCACCACCGGCGTCACGGTCTCGATGTCTTCGTCATTGGTGCCGACAATGCCGATATGGGGAAAGGTGAAGGCCACGATCTGCCCGGCATAGGAGGGATCGGACAGGATCTCCTGATAGCCGGTCATGGCGGTGTTGAAGCAGACTTCACCGATGGCGCTGCCCACCGCGCCGAAGCCAGTGCCTTCGAAAAAGGTGCCGTCCGCCAGCATCAAGCCTCCTTTGCTGAAGGGGGCGCGCGAAAACACGTCCCCCGCGACGGCGGAGTGGGCTTTTGATGCATCGGTCATGGGAGGCCTCGAATTTGCGCGAAAATAGGGAGCGCGCGCCCAACCGTCAACCCAAACTTATCCAGCGATTTCAAGGCGTTGGAATTATCCACCGATTCCCGTTAGGTTCCGCAGCCCAAGAAATGAAAGAGATTCCCATGTCCCTGCGCGCCCAGCTCAACGATGCCATGAAGGAAGCCATGAAGGCCAAGGACGCCAAGCGCCTGGCCACGGTGCGCCTGATCCTGGCGGCGCTGAAGGATCGCGACATCGCCGCGCGCAGCGAAACCAACAAGGAACTGGTGGGGGATGATGACATCCTCACCTTGCTGGCCAAGATGATCAAGCAGCGCGAGGAATCGGCCACCGCCTTCGATGCCGGCAACCGCCCGGAAATGGCCGCTGGCGAGCGCGAGGAGATCGCGGTGATCCGCACCTTCATGCCCGCCCAGATGGACGATGCCGCGCTGAAAGACGCCGTGACGAAAACCATTGCCGAAGTGGGCGCCGCGTCGGTCAAGGACATGGGCAAGGTGATGGCGGTATTGAAGGAACGCTTCGCCGGCCAGATGGACTTCTCGAAAGCCAGCGCCGCCACCAAAGACGCACTTTCGGGAAAGTGAGCATCAAGCTCGCCGTCAGCGATGCCGACATCCGCCGCTGCGCCGGGGTTATGCAGCAACTGCGCCCGGCGATCGGCGAAGACGAGTTCGTTGCGCGCGCCAAGCGTCAGCAGGCGGAAGAAAAATGGCAGCTCGCCTATCTGGAAGAGGGCGGCGAAGTGGTCGCGGTCACCGGCTTTCGCATCCTGGACTGCATGGCCACTGGCAAGACCCTGTATGTCGATGATCTGGTGACGCGCGAGGACCGGCGTTCAAAAGGCTTCGGCGAAAAACTGCTGACCTGGATGGAACAGTTGGCGCGCGAGGAAGGCTGCGCTGTGCTGCGGCTGGATTCCGGTACGCATCGCACTGGGGCGCACAAATTCTACTTCCGGATGGGCATGCCCATCGTCAGCTTCCATTTCATGAAGACGCTATAGACGCGTCAGGCGGCCGCGCGCGTGCGTTGCATCGCTTCGCCCACCATGGCCGCCAAGGTCTCTACCGCCGCCACTTCCCGCGGGCTGATCACCGGCTTGTCGCGCCAATAGGCGCCGATCGCCGCCACCGGCGCATCAAGGCCAACCGGCGCCATCACCAGGCTGCGCACAAAGGTCTTGCGGTAGACTTCGTGGGGAATGCGCGCATCAGCGAAAATGTCGGGAACCACGGCGGTCTGGCGGTTCATCATCGCCCAGCCCGAAATGCAGCTGGTCATCGGGAACCTCTGCCCCTTCCATAACGGGCCGATGGCGTCTTCCTCGACATAGTGACAGCGGTTGTCGTCGCGCAGCACGAAGGTGACCCCGTCGGCGGAAATCACGTTGCGCGCCGCGGACCGCACCACCTCGATAACCTGGTCCTGGCTGGTGGCCCCTGCCAGCCGGTCGCGCGCCGCGTCCAGCAGTTTCCAGCGGGGATCGTCCTTGGAATCAAAGGGTAACTGATAGGTCATGCCCGGCCCCGACTCGCTCTCCCAGACTAAAATATCGCCGTTTTCCGAAAAAATCATGCACAGGCGGCGGGGCTGCCGCGCGCCGGAAACCCGGTTTGACCCGCGCAAAACCGCGCTTTTGTGCCTAAACTGGGCCATGCGCTATGGCGAAGGATTGCTGGAGGAAATCCGGCGGCGGACCGATCTGGTCGCGCTGGTGGGTCGCCGCGTCAAGCTGGTCCGCAAGGGCCGGGTGATGTGGGGCTGCTGCCCCTTCCATGCCGAAAAATCCCCAAGCTTCAAGGTCGAGAATGAGCGCCGGCTCTACAAATGTTTCGGCTGCGGCAAGGGCGGCGATGCTTTCAAATGGCTGACCGAAACCGAAGGCCTGAGTTTTCCGGAGGCCGTGGAAAAACTGGCGGCGGAAGTCGGCGTCGAACTGCCCAAATGGTCGCCCGAGGACGAAGAGCGCGAGCAGAAGAAGAAGTCGCTTTATGACGTGGTCGAACTGGCGGCGAAATTCTACGAAGCCCAGCTGTTCGAACCGGCGGGCCGCGAAGCACGCGAGTATTTAAAAGGTCGCGGGTTGGACAGCGCAGCGGCCAAGCAGTTCCGCCTGGGCTATTCGCCCTCCGGCAACAACGCGCTGATCAGTCATCTCACGGCGCAGAACGTCACCCAGGACGATATTATCGCCGCCGGCCTGGCGCGGCCCGCCGAAGACGGCAGGGCGATGCGCGACTTTTTCTACAACCGGCTGATGTTTCCCATCGGCGACGGACGCAGCCGCATTGTGGCGTTTGGCGCGCGCGCGCTGGAAGCCGATGCCAAGCCCAAATACATCAATACCGGCGAAACCTCGCTGTTTTCCAAGGGGTCCCAGCTTTACAATTTCGCGAACGCCCGCGCCGCCGCCATCAAGGCCGGCACCATCATCGTCGCCGAAGGCTATATGGATGTGATCGCACTGGCGCGCGCCGGCTTCACCCATGCCGTGGCGCCCCTGGGCACCGCGATGACCGAAGACCAGCTGCATCTGCTCTGGCGCACCGCGCCCGAACCGATCCTGGCTTTCGACGGTGACGCCGCCGGTTTGAAAGCGGCGCACCGGGCCGCCCATCTGGCGCTGCCGCATCTGAAGGCCGGTTACAGTCTGCGTTTCGTCTTCCTGCCCGATGGCGAAGACCCCGACAGTTTCATCGCCCATAACGGCGCCGGCGCCATGTCGGTGCAGCTGGAAACCGCTTTGCCTTTGTCCCAGCTTTTGTGGCGCACCGAGACGGAAGGGCGGGACCTCTCCACCCCCGAGCGCCGCGCCGGGTTGGAGCACAATCTGAAAGAGATCGTGGACCGGATCACCGACTCCAAGGTGGCCGACTATTACCGCCGCGGGTTCGACCAGCTGGTGTTCGAGAATTTCAAAAAACGTGCACCTGCACCGGGCGGGGCCCGGGGACCTGCCCGCCAGGTCTTCCGCCCCGGCGGCAAGTTTCGGGGCGACTTCAAACCCCGCCCTCTACCGGGTTCCCCGGAGGCGGTATCCTCCAGCGTCCAGTCCAGCGCCCTGGTCCGGGCCGGGCAGGCCGGCCCCCGCCAGGCCAATGAAGCCGTTCGGGCGGCCAAAGAGACGGAACTTGGACGTCTTCTGGTTGAATCACCAGAAATCGCACTCGCGGAGGCTGAATCCCTGGCCGTTTTGGACCTCCAGGACCCTTCGCTTGACAGGCTGCGCCACGAACTTCTAAACCTCGCCGCCTCCGGCTCCAGCCTTGAAAAAGCTGGGGTTCAAGCCCATTTCACGCGTAAGGGAATGGCCGAACTGCTCGTGCGTTTTGCGGGTCATCCGGTCGAAGACCCTCTTGCCAGTTTTCAGCGTGCCGTCTCGGATTTGCGCGAGCTGGCGGGGCACCCGACCGATGCGCGGCGCCTGCTGGAACGCCGCAAGGCGCTTTCAGACCGGCCAAACGATGGGCGCGGCAACATTTAGGGTAGTTCAAGCGTGACGAAAGCCTCTTCTAAGAAACCGGCAAAGCCCCTCAAAAAGCCGGCAGCGAAAGCCGCGGCTTCCAAGGCATCGCCTGCGAAGAAATCCGCCAAGCCCGTAAAGGCTGCCGCCAAGCCGGTGAAGGCTGCCAAGTCCGATTCCAAATCCAAGGCGGCCGCTATCAAGCAGGCACCCAAGAAGGCCGAAAAGATAGAAAAGCTGACCAAGGCGCAGATCGCGGCCAAGGCCAAGGAAGAAGCCAAGCTGCTGAAAGCCAAGGGCAAGATAGATCCCAAGGCGGCGCAGGCCGTCATGTCGCCCACCAAATCCAGCAAGATCGCGCCCAAGAAGCCGGGCGAGAACGAAGCCCCCGGTGATGCGGACTCGCCGTTGCTCGACATGTCGGATGTCGGCGTCCGCAAGATGATCGCCAAGGCGAAAACCCGCGGCTATGTCACCTATGACGAACTGAACAAGGTGCTGCCGTCGGACAAGACCTCGTCCGAGCAGATCGAAGACACGATGGCGATGCTCAATGAAATGGGCATCAATGTCATCGAAAGCGAAGAGGCCGAGGAAGGCGAGGAGGGCGGCGCCGTCGTCGCCGCCGAGGGCAGCAAGGCGCTGGCCACCACCGCCAAGGCCGGCGAACAGTATGACCGCACCGACGATCCGGTGCGCATGTATCTGCGCGAGATGGGCAGCGTTGAATTGCTCAGCCGCGAAGGCGAAATCGCCATCGCCAAGCGCATCGAGGCGGGGCGCGAACTGATGATCGGCGCTTTGTGCGAAAGCCCGCTGACCTTTGAAGCGCTCACCGTGTGGCGCGACGAACTCAACGAAGGCAAGGTGCTGCTGCGCGACATCATCGACCTGGAAGCCATGTATGGCGCCGGTCCCGATGGCCAGCCCGCCAATGTGCCCCCCCCGGTCGGTCCCGATGGCCAGCCGCTCAACAATGGCATGGGCACGCCGCCGAACGGCGCCGCGCCGCCGGTCCCCGAATTCAAGAAGCCGGAACCGCCCAAGCCCGCGCCTGCGCCCAAGCCCGCGGAGCCGAAAGCCGAAGGCGAAGGCGGCGAGGGTGGTGAAACCCCGGCCGCCGATGACGGCGATGATTTCGACGATGAGGGCAATCTGCCCTTGTCGGCCATGGAAGCCGCGCTGAAGCCGCAGGTGCTGGCCTCGCTCGACGCCATCGCCAATCTCTACAAGAAGCTGGGCAAGCTGCAGGACGCCTCGGTGGAAGCCGCGCTTGCCAGCGACGAGCTTTCCACGGGGCAGGAACGCCGCTTCAAGAAGCTGCGCAACGAGACCATGGACCTGGTCAAGTCGCTCAAGCTCAACAACAATCGCATCGAAGCGCTTGTCGACCAGATGTACGGCATCAACAAGCGGTTGGTGGGCCTGGAAGGCAAGCTGCTGCGCCTGGCCGAAAGCCATGGCGTGGAGCGCGCCGAATTCCTCAAACAGTATTTCGGCAACGAGCTGGACCCCAACTGGGCCCGCCGCGTCGGCCGCCTGTCGGGCCTGGGCTGGCACGATTTCGTCACCGACGAACGCGACAAGATCAAGGCCCTGCGCGATGACATCCAGGCCATGGCCTCGGAAACCCGCCAGTCGGTGTCCGAATTCCGCCGCAACGTCCAGACCGTGCAAAAAGGCGAGCGCGAATCCGGCGTCGCCAAGAAGGAAATGATCGAGGCCAATCTGCGCCTCGTCATCTCCATCGCCAAGAAATACACCAACCGCGGCCTGCAGTTCCTGGACCTGATCCAGGAAGGCAACATTGGCCTGATGAAGGCGGTCGACAAGTTCGAATACCGCCGCGGCTACAAGTTCAGCACATACGCGACCTGGTGGATTCGCCAGGCCATCACCCGCTCCATCGCCGATCAGGCGCGCACCATCCGTATCCCGGTGCACATGATCGAGACCATCAACAAGCTGGTGCGCACCAGCCGCCAGATGCTGCACGAGATCGGCCGCGAGCCTACGCCTGAAGAGCTGGCCGAACGGTTGGCGATGCCGCTGGAAAAGGTCCGCAAGGTCCTGAAGATCGCCAAGGAGCCGATCAGCCTCGAAACGCCCATCGGCGACGAGGAAGACAGCCATCTGGGCGACTTCATCCAGGACCCCAATGTGGTCCTGCCGATCGATGCCGCCATCCAGGCCAATTTGCGCGAAACCACCACCCGCGTGCTGGCGACGTTGACGCCGCGCGAGGAACGCGTGCTGCGCATGCGCTTTGGCATCGGCATGAACACCGATCACACGCTGGAAGAAGTCGGCCAGCAGTTCAGCGTTACCCGCGAGCGTATCCGCCAGATCGAGGCCAAGGCGCTTCGCAAACTCAAGCACCCGTCGCGGTCGCGCAAGCTCAGGTCGTTCCTGGACAACTGATGCAACTCACGCTGCTCAAAGGCAAGATTCACCGCGCCACGGTGACCCAGTGCGACCTTCACTATGAAGGCTCCATCAGCGTGGACAGCGCGCTCCTGGAACGCGCCGGCATCTTAGCCCACGAGCAGGTGGATGTGCTGAACATCAACAATGGCAACCGCTTTACCACCTATGCCATCCCTGCGCCGTCCGGCTCGGGCGTGATCGGCATCAATGGCGCCGCCGCCCGCCTCGCCCAGAAGGATGATCTGGTGATCATCATCGCCTATGCCCGCATGGAAGAGGCCGAGGCCAAGAGCTGGCAGCCTCGTATCGTGCTGGTGGACAGCGCCAATCGCCCGATGGCACCCAATCTTCGTATCCTGGAAACCTGAGAGAAACCGTAACGTATGGCCGGCTTTAAAGAGACCAAGTTCAACGATCGCATGGATACGGCCGCCAAGGCGCGCGCCGAAATGCTGGCCAAGGCCAAGGTCCGGGCCGAAGCCGCCAAGGTCAATTTCGAATCCAAGACCGAAGAACGCAAGAAGATCGCCGCCGCGCGCGAGGACCGCGCCGCCAAGCGCGCCGAGGAAAAGCGCCTGGCCGCCATCGAGGCCGAAAAGCGCCGCAAGGAAGAAGAAGAACGCCGCAAGCAGGCCGAGATAGACGCCAAGGCCCAGGCCGAGCGCGAGCATGTCGAGCGCGTCGCCGCCATGGAAGCGCTGGAACTTGAGCAGAAGGCCAAGCGCGATGCGCGTTATGCCGCCCGCAAGGCCCAGAAAAAGAAGGGCGGCCGGTAAGGCCTCTCGCGCAAAGTTCCCGCGCGTTTTTCTGTTCCACTCAGCACCGGACCTGTTCTAGGCTTTTGAACCGGTTGAGCTTTGCTCCCTTTTTAACGCCGTCGCGCGAGGTTCCCCGCCTCGCCCCGGTTCGATAATTGTTCAAACACGAAAGGACGAGGTCGCATGGCGATCGGAGAAGACAAGGTTTTCAAATATCCGGCGGAGGACGAGTGCCTGGTGCGCCGTCTGGGTTCCGGCGTGATGGCGGCCTGGCCGCATCTGCCGCCCGAAGCGCGGGAGAAAATCCTCAGCGAAGCCAAGCTGGCCTGGGACCGGGAGCATTTCGTCTCCAAGCTGCCCGACAAGCTGGCCGCCATCATCAAGCGGCGGCAGAGCTAGGCCCCCGCTTCGCGCGAAGCGGCTAAGCCAACAGCGACAACAAGATCAGCACAATGCCCAGCAGCGACACCGTCCAGATCGCGCTGCGCAGGCCCGGGATGCCGGCGGCATAGACCGGCACATAAAACAGGCGCGCCCAGAAATACAGATGCGCCCCCCAGGCGCTGAGTTCGCTTTCCCTGGCCAGGGCGGTGACCAGCAGCACGGCGACGACGAAGAAGCCGAAGGTCTCCTGGAAATTGGCGAAGGCGCGCTGCAGGCGCCCGGTCAGCACCGACACCGGCGCGCCCTCGCTGTCTCGCGGCGACAGGTTATGGGCGACGCCCTTGTCGCGGGTGGACAGGGCGGCGGCGATCAAGAGCTGCGCCAGCCCGAGAATAACGCTCCAGAAGAGCAGCTGAAGTTCGATCGAACCGCTGAAAACTTCCATCACGATCTCCCTCTTGGAATGGCGCGATCATAGCGCCAAAACACTCCAGCGAAAATCAGCCCATTCGATAGTTGAAACTCACCGAAATGCGTCGGCCCCGCGCCGCATTGGGCTCGACGCCATGGCGCAGCCAGCTTTCCCATAACAGCAACATGCCGGGCTTGGGCGTGACATCGACGAAGCTGCGATTCTCGGGCCGGGCATTCTTCTTTTTGGGCGGCGCGGCCATCAGCATGGGCAGGCGCGGGTCCTCGAAGCGGATGGCGCCGGATCTGGGCGGCACCGTCACATAATAGGTGCCACTGATCACCGAATGGGGATGGATGTGCGGGGCATGGATGGCGCCCTTTTCCATCACATTGATCCAGAGACTGTCGAGGCGGAGCTTGCGCTCGCCCAGATCGAACTGCAGCTCGCGGGCGAAGGCACCGACCTGTTTTGCGATAGCCTTTTCGAGGGTCGCAAACACGCTGGCGCGGGTGGGAAGGTCGTTCAGCGAGGCGTAAGAGGTGTAACCGCCATAGCCGTGCTCCCTGGCCCAGCGCTGGCCCGCGCGGTCCTCGGCGGCGATGCCCAGACAGGTCTTTTCCAGCTCCTGTGCCACGCTGATACGGCCCCGGTGCAGTCTGGTCACGAAAAGCGCGTCGGACATGGTTTCCCCGTTAGGGCTTATTTGAGTCTTGGACGCTAAGCTGGCGTCAAATAACAAGGCAAGTGGGGCACGTCATGGATTCCGAAATTCCCGTTCCGGTCACCGCCGCGGTCTTTGCCGTGCTGGCCGTCCTGTTGTCGGGCTGCATGGCCTATGATGCCGTCTCGACCGTGGCCAGCGTTGGCGGCTCTGTGGTGCGCACCGGCGTCTCGGCGGTTTCGACCACCGGCGACATCGTCACATCGCCGTTCGACAGTGACGAGTCCGAAAAATCTGACCGAGACTAATTTGTCCGCCTCACCCTTCGACAAGCTCAGGGTGAGGACTGTACAAAATCCTCATGCTCGTCGAAGCATGAAGCCGCGGGCTCCCTAGAAGTTATTCTTCCGTTCGCGGATTTCGTGAAACACCGTGACGGTGTCCTCCTTCTCCATGCCCAGGCTTTTGCGGATTTCCGGCGAGTCCGGCCTGAGGAACGGGTTGGTCTGCTTTTCCAGCCCTAGCGTCGCAGGCACTGTCGGTTTTCCGGCCGCGCGCAAGGCGTTGACCTCCTCCATGCGCGCCTTCAGCGCCTGGTTGCCGGGCTCGATACTGAGGGCGAAGCGGCCATTGCTCTGGGTATATTCATGGCCGCACCAGATTTTGGTGTCGTCCGGCAGTTTCATCAGTTTGGACAGGCTCTGCCACATCATCGCCGCATCGCCTTCGAACAGCCGCCCGCAGCCCAGGGTGAACAGCGTGTCGCCGGTAAAGGCATGGCCGTCGATCACAAAGGTGATGGCGCCCCTGGTATGGGCCGGCACTTCCAGCACCTTTACCTTATGGCCGCCCAATTCCCAGTCCGAACCTTCCTCCACCCCGCTGTCGATACCGGGAATGCGGGCCGCGTCCTTGCCGGGCCCGACCACCACCGCGCCGGTTTCCGCTTTCAACGCCAGATTGCCGCCGGTGTGGTCCAGGTGATGATGGGTGTTGAGAATATGGGTCAGCTTCCAGCCGCGCCGCGCCAGCGCCGCCCGTACCGGCTCGGGCTCCGACGGGTCCACCACCGCGCACACATCACCGGTCTTCACCAGATAGGCGTAATTGTCGGACAGGCAGGGGACAATTTCGATTTCAATCGGATCGGAAGGCATGGCGGCTCCTTGGGCCGCGAAGACTAGCAGAGACGCGTCTATGAACAACCGCCGGGAAAGGGTTTAATCCGCGCCATGCCGCAGGATGTGCGCGAACTGACCAATTTCTACCATGCCCGGCTGGGCCAGCTGGCGCGGCGCATCATCGCGCGCCGGATCAAGAATTTCTGGCCCGAGATGCGGGGCCGCCGCATGCTGGGCTATGGCTTCGCGGTTCCCTATCTGGCGGCGTATCCCGATGCCGAACGCGCCATCGCCGCCATGCCGTCGCATCTGGGCGTCATCAGCTGGCCGCACGGCAAGAATGCTGCCGTGCTGTGCGAGGAAGACTGCCTGCCCTTTCCCGATGTGTTTTTCGACCGCATCCTGATCGTGCATGGATTGGAGGGCGCGGAGAGCCTGCGGCCATTGCTGCGCCAACTGTGGCGGGTGCTGGCGCCGGAGGGGCGCATTCTCTTGATCGCGCCCAACCGCGCCAGCCTGTGGGCGCAGGTGGATAGCTCGCCCTTCGGCCATGGGCGTCCCTTCTCGAAAATGGAACTGGACGGAATTCTGAAAGGCGCGCTGTTTCATCCTTCGCGCTGGGAGCGCGCGCTGTATGCCCCGCCGCTCACCACCATCACCCGCAGCGGCGCCGGCTGGGAGCGCGTCGGTGCGCGGCTGTTTCCCGGCCTCGGCGGGGTGCATATGGTGGAGGCGACCAAGTCGCTCTATGCCGCCGCCACGCCGGGCGGGCTGGCCCAGACCGCCAAGGCCGAACTGAAAGCGGCTTCCGATTTCAGCTTTTCTTCAAAAGAAAAATAGCGCCCTGGGCGAAAACGTTGGGGCCCATGTAATTGTCGGTCAGCTTGGCCGGGCTGATGCGGCTGGTGGTGCCGCCCGGATTGAGGGCATGGGCCTCGACAATTGACGCACCGCATTCGCGCGTCAGGTCGACGAAATCGGCCAGGGTGCACAGATGGATGTTGGGTGTTTCCGACCAGGAGTAATCCAGCGCCGAGGTGCGCGGCATCCGTCCGCCGGTCAGAAGCGACAGCCGCACCTTCCAATAGCCGAAATTGGGCAGCGACACGGCGGTGCGCCGGCCGATGCGCAGCAAATGGTTCAGAACCGCGCGGGGCTTTTCCGTCGCCTGGATGGTCTGGGACAGGATTACCGCATCGAACACCTGCGCCGGATAGTCCACCAGATCGCTGTCGGCGTCGCCTTGCACCACGGCCAGGCCGCGCGCCACGCAGGCATTCACATTGGCCTGGGAAATCTCGATGCCGCGCCCGTCGACATTCTTGGTGCGCACCAGATGCTCCAGCAGCGCGCCGTCGCCGCAGCCGACATCCAGCACCCGTGCACCGGGACGGATCATGTCGGCAATGGCGGCCAGATCGGGACGCAGACCGGAAGCGCTCATATCAGATCGCTCGCCGCGTGATTGAGGAAGCCGCGCACGGTGGCGAACATTTCGGGTTCGTCCAGCAGGAAGGCGTCATGGCCCTTGTCGCTGCTTATTTCGACAAAGCTGACCTGCGCCGCCACGGCGTTCAGGGCATGGGCGATGCGCTTGTTCTCAAACGGCGGGAACAGCCAGTCACTGCTGAATGACACGATGCAGAAGCGCGCGGCATTGACGCGGAAGACTTCCGACAACAGCCCGCCATGTTCCTCGGCCAGGTCAAAATAGTCCATGGCGCGGGTGATGTAGAGATAGGAGTTGGCGTCGAAGCGGTCGACAAAGCTGGCGCCCTGGTGATGCAGATAGGATTCGATCTGGAAATCGGGCGTGAACTGGAATGACTTGGCGTCGCGGTTCTGCAGGTTGCGGCCGAATTTGTTCTGCAACGCCATTTCCGAAACGTAAGTAATGTGCGCCGCCATGCGCGCCACCGCCAGACCCTTGGCGGGGCGGGTGCCGTGCAGCTGATACTCGCCGCCCCTCCAGTCGGGATCGGCCATGATCGCCTGGCGTCCCACTTCATGGAAGGCGATATTCTGCGCCGAATGGCGCGCGGCGCAGGCAATCGGCACCACGGCGCGCAGGCTTTCGGGATAGGACGCCGCCCATTGCAGCGCCTGCATCCCGCCCATCGAGCCGCCCACCACCGCCAGCAGTTTTTCGATTCCCAGATGATCGACCAGGCGCTTTTGCGCCCGCACCATGTCGCGGATGGTGACCAGCGGAAAATTCAACCCGAAAGGCTGGCCGGTGGCGGGATCGGTTTCCGCCGGGCCGGTCGAACCCATGCAGCCGCCAATGACATTGGCGCAGATCACGAAGAAGCGGTCGGTATCGATCGGCTTGCCGGGACCGACCATGGTGGTCCACCAGCCCGGCTTGCCGGTGATGGGATGATCGGACGCCACGAACTGGTCGCCGGTCAGGGCATGGCAGATCAGGACCGCGTTGCTCTTGTCGGCGTTCAGCGCGCCATAGGTCATATAGGCGACCGTGAAGGGCGCGAGGCTGCGGCCGCAATCCAGCGGCAAGGGCGTGTCGAAGGTGACCGCCTTGCCGACATTGGCCGCGGGGGCCTTCACCGGACGCAGGAAGCGGGGAGCCTCGGTCATTGCCTCATCCAAGTAGGGAAACGGTAGGTAAGGGACGGGGGCCAGCCAGTCAACGAATGCCAGCCCTGCTTTGCTTTTGTGACCGCCCGGCACTATCAATACGGCCCTTTTTGATGGGCGGTCCGGCTTTCGCCTAACGCCCTTTTGAGCCTTGTTTTACACGATGAACCCGACGCCCAAGCCCGGCATTCTGGACATCTCGCCCTATGTCGGCGGGCGGGCTGGCGTGCCCGGCATGGCCAAGGTCGTCAAGCTTTCGTCCAATGAGTCCCCTATCGGGCCCAGCCCGGCGGCGCTGGCGGCGCTGGACCAGGCCAAGGCCAGTGTCGCGCTCTATCCGGAAGGCTCCGCGGCACTGCTGCGCGAGGCCATTGCCGAAGTCTACAAGCTGGATGCCGCGCGCATCATCACCACGGGCGAAGGCTCCGGCGCCCTGCTCACCATGCTGGCTGGCGCATATTTGCAGCCGGATGATGAATGCCTGTTCGGCCGTCACGCCTTTCTGCTTTACGAGATCGCCGCCCGGGCCAATAGCGCCCGTCCGGTGATGGTGCCGGAAAGAGAGACCAACAACGGCATAAAGCTGGATGTGGATGCGATGCTGGCGGCGGTGACGCCGAAAACCCGCCTGGTCTATGTCGCCAATCCGAACAATCCCACCGGCTCCTACCTGAACCGGGAGGAGATGGCGCGGCTGCATGCCGGTCTGCCCAAGGACGTTCTGCTGGTGATCGACAGCGCCTATGCCGAGTATGTCACCGCCAAGGATTACGAAGCCGGCATCGCGCTGGCCTCGACGTTCGATAATGTGGTGATGACCCGCACTTTCTCGAAACTCTACGGGCTTGCGGGCCTGCGCATCGGATGGATGTACGCCTCCGCCGCCATCTGCGACGTGATCAACCGCATCCGCGGACCCTTCAACACCGCCCTGCTGCAGCAGCTTGCGGGAGCTGCGGCCGTGCGCGACCGCGAACATTTCTGGAAAAGCGTGGAGCATAACAACAAGTGGCTGCCCTGGATCACGGCGGAAATCCGCAAGGCCGGCCTCAGGGTCGATGACAGCGTTGCCAATTTCGTGCTGATCCATTTTCCATCTGGCGAAAAGAGCGCGGCCAATGCCGACGCCTTTCTGACCAAGAGCGGTGTTATTCTGCGCGGGGTCGGCAGCTATGGCTTGCCCGATTGCCTGCGCATGACGGTGGGCACCGAGGACGAGAACCGGCTGGCGGTGTCGCTGCTTCAGCAATTCATGGCGACGTAAGATGGAAGCTTTCAGCAAGATCGTCATTATCGGATTGGGGCTGATTGGTTCGTCCATCGCCCATGCGGCGCGGCGCGGCAAGCTGGCGAAGGAGATCGCCGGTTTTGATATCAGCGCCGATGTGCGCGCCCGTGCCGCAAAGATCGGATTTTGTGACACGGTGCCCGATGACATCGCGGCGGCGGTCAAAGGCGCCAGGCTGGTGATCCTCTGCACGCCTGTGGGCGCCTACAAAAGCGTCGCCACCGCCATCGCGCCGCATCTGGCCAAGGGCGCGATCCTGTCGGATGTCGGCTCGGTCAAGGGCGCGGTGGTCCGCGATGTCGGGCCGTTGGTCCCGCCGGGGGTGCATTTCATTCCGGCGCATCCCATCGCCGGCACCGAATTTTCCGGCCCCGAAGCGGGATTCGCCAGCCTGTTCGATGGCCGCTGGACGATCCTGACACCCCTGCCGGGCGCGGACGCCGGTGCAGTGGCGCGGCTGCGCGGCTTCTGGGAATGTCTGGGCAGCCAGGTGGATGAGATGGAGTCCGGTCATCACGACCTGGTGCTGGCCATCACCTCGCATCTGCCGCATCTGATCGCCTACAATATCGTCGGCACCGCCCATGACCTGGAAGCGGTGACCCAAGGCGAAGTGATCAAATATTCCGCCAGCGGTTTTCGCGATTTCACCCGCATCGCCGCCAGCGATCCCACCATGTGGCGCGACGTCTTCCTCAACAACCGCGACGCGGTGCTGGAAGTGCTGGGCCGCTTCAACGAAGACCTGGCCCGGCTGCAACAGGCGGTGCGCGACGGCGACGGCGATGTGCTGTTCGACACCTTCAGCCGCACCCGCGCCATCCGCAAGGCGATCATCGAAATCGGCCAGGAAAGCCCTGCGCCAAATTTCGGTCGAGACCAGAAGAAGCCTTAGTAAAGCGGCGACAAAGCCTGCGTCGCCAGTTCCGGCTCGACGGTTTGCGACAGCGTTGCCTTGCCGCCAAGGCCGCGCCACAGGCCCATCGCCATGGTCCAGGGGATTTCACCGCGCAGGAAGGGTGCCACGACATCGGCCTTGTTCAGGCTGGCATAGGCCTGGACCAGCTTGCGCGGTTTGCCGAAGCCGGTCACGGCATCGGCGCGGACCATCAGGTTGAGATTGTCGCCGTCACGCTGCAGGTGGAACTGGAAGCGCCGGGCGGTGAATTGCTTATTGCCGGCATTGATCAGGTCGAGGTCGAACCGCGTCAGGCCGTTCGCGCGGGCGATGCTGCTGCCATGGATGCTGCCGGCCTGGAACCCGATAGCATGGCTGGCGCCGTTCGCGCTCGTCCAGGCCAGGCTCTGGCGGCCCGCTGCTTCATACACCGTCTTGCTGCGGCCATAGGTCAGGGCATGCAGGGCGAATTTTTCCGTCGACCAGGCAAAAGGTCCATAAGCGGCTTCGCCCTTGATCTGGAAGTTGGTGAAGTTGGCGTCCACCCGGAAGGGGAAGCCGCCCACCATCACCCCAGTCCAGTCCAGGGTGATGCCGGGCACCACCGGCCGGCCCTTGATCTCGGCCAGCTTCTTCTCGAAAGCGCTGGCCGCCTGCCACCAATGGAAGATCACCCAGGCGGCGAGAATCAGAACCACCAGGAAGGGCGCGTATAACCAGAAGCGGCTGGAATATTGCATTTCTCACCATGGGCGGGCCTGACCGCCCATTCAAATAAATACGCTGCTAGCTACACTTGGAATAGCCGCAAGACAAACAGGAATCGCACCCCTCCAGCTTGACGAAGCTGGCATCGCCGCAGCGCGGGCAGAAGCGCGCGCGTGCGCCCTCCACCGGGACCTGGGCATCGGGAAAGATGGACGGACCGCGCTGGCCCAGGAATCCGATCTCGACCAGATGGCGTTCGATCACTTCGCCGATCGCCGCCAGCAGCGAGGGCACGTAGCGTCCGCTCATCCATTGGCCACCGCGCGGATCGAAGATTGCCTTGAGTTCATCCACCACAAAGGACACGTCGCCGCCGCGGCGGAACACCGCCGAGATCATGCGGGTGAGGGCCAGCGCCCAGGCATAGGCTTCCATATTCTTGGAGTTGATGAAGATCTCGAAGGGCCGCCGCCGCCCGTCTTTCTCGATGTCATTGATGGTGATGTAGAAGGCGTGATCGCTGTCCAGCCATTTGATCTTGTAGGTGCGGCCCAGCAATTCCTCCGGCCGGTCCAGCGGCCTGGTCATGTAGACCACCCCACCACGCGGTTCTGGCCCCCTGGGTTCGGGTAAGGGCAGCGGCAATTCCGGCTCGCGTGTTTCGCGCGCTATCACCGCCTCGGCGGAAATGGCGTGCTGGGGTTCATCCACCGACAGGACCGAGCCCGTCACGTCATTGGGCCGATAGGTGGTGCAGCCCTTGCAGCCTGAGTCATAGGCTTCGAGATAGACATGGGCGAACTCGTCGAACGGGATCGCCGCCGGCACATTGATGGTCTTGGAAATGGCGCTGTCGATAAAGGGCTGGGCGGCGGCCTGTACCGCCAGATGGTCCGACGGGGCGAGAGTCTGGGCGGTGACGAAATAGGCCGGCAGCGCCGCATCCGCGCCGAAACGGGCATGGAAGGCGCGCACCGCATAGTCGCTGACGGTTTCCTCGCGCTTGCTGCCATCGGGCTGGATCACCTTGCGCTTGTAGCTGAAGGCGAAGACCGGCTCGATGCCGCTGGAGACATTGTCGGCGAACAGCGAAATGGTGCCGGTCGGGGCGATGGAGGTGAGCAGCGCGTTGCGAATGCCGAACTTTGCAATGCCGTCTCGGATATCGGCGGGCAGGCCAGCGATATGCGGGCGGACGAGATATTGGCGCGCGTCGAACAGCGGGAAGGCGCCCTTCTCCCGCGCCAGTTCCATGCTGGCGCGATAGGCGGCCAGGCTGATCGCCGCCAGCCAGGTTCGGATCAGGCTTAGGCTTTCCGGCGAGCCATAGCGCACCCGGCAGAAGATCAGCGCATCGGCCAGGCCGGTGACGCCCAGGCCGATGCGGCGCTTGGCCTTGGCTTCGGCCTGCTGCTGCGGCAGCGCGAAACGCGACACGTCGATGGCATTGTCCATCATCCGGACAGCGGTGGCGACCAGCCGTTCCAGCTCGGCCATGTCCAGCGCGGCATCGTCTTCGAACGGATGGCGCACCAGCTTGGCCAGATTGATCGAACCCAGCAGGCAAGCGCCATAGGGCGGCAGGGGCTGCTCGCCGCAGGGATTGGTGGCGGCGATGCTTTCGCAATAGGCCAGGTTGTTCTGGCCATTGATGCGGTCGATGAAGATCACGCCCGGCTCGGCATAGTCATAGGTCGAGCGCATGATGCGCTCCCACAGGGCTTTGGCCTTCACCGTGCGATAGATCTTGCCGGCGAAGGTCAGATCCCAGTCGGCATCGGCCTTCACCGCCGCCATGAAGGCGTCGCTCACCAGCACCGAGAGATTGAAATTGGACAGCCGGCCCGGTGTGCGCTTGGCGGTGATGAAATCTTCAATGTCGGGATGATCGACCCGCAAGGTCGCCATCATGGCGCCGCGGCGGCTGCCTGCGCTCATGATGGTGCGGCACATCGCGTCCCACACTTCCATGAAGGAGACGGGACCGGACGCGTCCGCGCCCACGCCCTTCACCAGCGCGCCCTTTGGCCGGAGCGTGGAAAAGTCATAACCGATGCCGCCGCCCTGCTGCAGCGTCAGGGCTGCTTCGCGCAAGGCGCCGAAAATCCCGTCCATGGAATCGGTGATGGTGCCCATCACAAAACAGTTGAACAGCGTCACGGCGCGGCCCGTGCCGGCGCCCGCCAGGATGCGTCCGGCCGGGAGGAACTTGTGGCCCGCCAGCGCATGGGCGAATTCCTGCGCCCGGGTGGTGCGCTGCTCGGCAGGCTCGGCCCGCGCCAGTGCGAGGGCGACGCGCGCCCAGCTGTCGGCCACGTCACGGTCCAGCGGGGTGCCGTCCGGCGATTTCAGCCGGTATTTCAGGTCCCAGATGCTGGCGGAAATATCGCTCATGGTCCTGTAACAACCATATCAGGCGGGGGTTCGCCACAGCTATAGATAGGCATGGTTGCCTAACGCACAAGACGCGCAAAGGTTTGAAATATTAGGGTAAAAGTGCGGTGCTGGCGGTCTCGATACGACTTTGCAACAGCGTCATGAATGCGTCCCGCTTCAGGCCGGGCGGGATGACCTCCAGAAATTCCAGGGTGATGGTGCCCGGATGCTTGAGAAAGCTGGTCCAGTAGACGCCGGAATTCAGCGCCACCGGCACGCAGGGTACCGCCAGCATCCCGTAAAGCCCCGCCACGCCCGGCTTGTAGTCGGGAGCTGCGCCGGGCTGTTTGCGGGTGCCTTCCGGGAAGATCAGCACCGGGCGGCCTTCCTCCAAAACCTGTTTCGCCGCCTGGCTCATCTTGCGCAGCGCGCTGGCGCGGGCGCTGCGGTCGATCGGAATCGCCGCCGCCTTCCAGACGAACCAGCCGAAGAAGGGCACGAACAGCAGTTCGCGTTTCAGCACGATGCCGGGCCTGTCCAGCACCAGATACAGCGCCAGCGTGTCCCACATGCTCATATGCTTGGAGGCGACCAGAACCGGGCCGCGCGGCGGGGTGCCGCGAACTTCAAACCCGATTCCGGCAAAGACCTTCAGGCCCCACAGGATCGCGCGCGCCCATGTCCGCGCCAGCCAGATGGTGGCGCCGCGCGGCAACAGCAGCACCGGCCAGAAGAGCAGCGACAGGATGGTGGAAAGCGCGGCGAACCACAGCAGGAACAGCAACGAGCGGAAGGCTGTCATCCGCCCGCCAGCCGCGTCGTCACCATGCTGGCGAGATACTTGAAATACTCCCGGTGCAGGAATTGCGCCGTGCGCGGCCGTTGCCACCACTGGCCCAGCGCGACACCGCTCTGCTCGACCGGATAGGCGATCAGTGTGATGTCGGGCATCCGGGTTGAAAATTCCTTCAGGGTGCGCGGCATGTGATGGCGGCCGGTGACAAGGATCAGGCTGCTGAATTTGTGTTCGCGCGCCCAGCTCGCGGCTTCCTCGGCATTGCCATGGGTGTCTTCGGCGGCATAGCCGATATCGGCGCAGCAATCGAAACGCGGACCACCGCCGGAAATCTTGCCCACCGTTTCCTTGGTGACGGACAGCGCCGCGCCACTGACCAGCAGTCGCTGGGCGACGCCGCTCTCCAGCATGAACACAGCGGTCTCCAGCCGCTCATCGCCGCCAGTCAGCACCACGATGCCATCGGCCTTGGGGCTGGCGGCGGGCGCGATCGGAAGGTTGCTCACGAACAGCACAAAACCGATCGCATAGGCGAGCAAGGTCAGAACAATAACCGCCAGGAAAACGCGCAAAACAAAGCTCCTTGGGCCTGAGGATAGCAAACCGCCTTTGCCGCGCTCAAGCAGGCTAATAAATGGCTTTAACAACCGACAGGACGGAAAAACGCGCCGTGGCCCAGGCGATAGCCGAGGTGACGACGGGCACCGTCGCCAACCAGGGGATTTCCGTCCATTTCAGCGACAAAGGCGGCAGGAAGGGGACCGCTTCCAGGCCGAATATCTCCAGCCCGCCCGCGGCCAGGAAGAACATTGCGGCGAAAGCCGTGCCCAATGCTGCGGCAAACAGGGCGGAGATGAAATAATGCCACTCCACGGCGCGGGCGATAAAGCTGGGTAGCGCCCCCATCTGGTGCAGCAACGCCACCATTTCGTGATGCGCGTCGAGGCCCGCGCGGGTGGCGAAGGACACCGCCGCCGCCGTGGCGCCGGCGATCAGGAGCAAAATGCCGTAAGCCGACCAGCGCACCGCATCGGTCAGCCCGCGCAACCGCGCGATCCAGCGCCGGTGATCATCGACCATGGCATGTGGCGCGGCACGTTCCAGATCGGCGGTGAGCCTGACGATATCGACCTGGGCGCCCGGCGTCACCGCGGCATCGACCAGCCGGGGCAGCGGAATGCCCGCCACCACGCCATCCTTGCCGATCCAGGGTTCGACCAGGGCGTTGAGCTGTGCATCTGACAGGCGACTGGCGCGAGCGATACCGGGCGTGGCGTTCAGCACGCGCAGCACCGCTTGGGTTTCGGCTTCCAGGACTGCGGCCGGATCGGCGCCAACTTCCGGCGGCATCACCTGCACGGTGATGCGATCAGAGAGTCCGCTCTGCCAGCCTTGCGCGGCGCGGGTGGCGACCAGCGATGCGCCCAGGGCGAGCGCCGCCAGGAACGCCATCACCGCGATGACAAAATCCAAAGGCGCGGCGCCCTTGTCTCTTGGAAGAATGTAGGTTGCGCGTTCGCTCATGGGTCGGTCCCCGTGGCGCTACGCAATTCCACCAGCCGGCCCTCGATCAGCCGCATCTCGCGCGCCCGTGTCGCTTCGATCAGGGCGCGGTCATGGGTCGCGATCAATACGGTGGTGCCCAGCCGGTTGAGTTCGGCGATCAGCCGGATCAGCCGCGCGCCCATTTCGGGATCGACATTGCCGGTGGGCTCGTCGGCAATCAGAAGGTCGGGCCGCGCCACCACGGCGCGGGCGATGGCGACGCGCTGCTGCTCGCCGCCCGACAAAGTGGCAGGCCGCGCCTGCATGCGGTCGCCCAGGCCCACCCAGGACAGAAGCTCGCGCACGTCATGGGAAAAATCGCTCACCTTCTTGCCTGCCAGCCTGAGCGGCAGCGCGACATTGTCGAAGGCGGACAGGTGATCGAGCAGGCGGAAATCCTGAAACACCACCCCGATGCGGCGGCGGATGGCCGGCAGATCGCGGCGCCGCGCGGTGGCCAGTTCGGTGCCGAACAGGGTGATGAGGCCCCGGCTGGGCGGCTCGGCGACATAGATCAGCTTGAGCAGCGTGGTCTTGCCCGCGCCCGACAGGCCGGTGAGGAAGGTGAAAGAGCCCGGTTCCAGCGCGAAGTTGACATCGCGCAGAACTTCGGGCCCCGAGCCGTAGCGCATCCCCACATTTTCAAAACGAACCATGGGCGGACCATAAACATCACGCGCCTTGCGGTCATGGCCCCCGACCCCTATTTTCTTCATGTTTTTCAACAGGCCGGACATGATTCTCACCTGTCCTTCGTGCGACACGCGCTATGCCGTGGACGGGTCCAAATTCCCCGCGGCGGGGCGTACCGTGCGCTGCGCCAAATGCGGCCATAGCTGGCATCAGGCAGCCGAGGCCCCGGAGGAGATCACCCCCGATAGCGTGACGCCGCCCGAAGCGGTGGCACAAAGCCCTGCCGTCCCGGCGGAGGCGCCTGCCGCCGATCCCTATCCGGTGAACCCGTCGCCCACCCGCGCCTATGCGCCCATATCGGCCGCGCCGGAGCCGCGCAGGCCCCTGGGTCCCAAGCTGGCGGTGGTGGCCGGTTGGGTCGGGCTGATCGTGGTGGTGCTGCTGATCGCGGTTTCGGCGGTGCGCTATCGCCAGGATATCGCGGTTATCTGGCCACAATCGGCGGGTGTCTATTCCAGCCTGGGCCTGCCGGTGAATGCCAGCGGCATCGATTTTCGCCAAGTGCGCTATCAGCGCGAGAATGAAGACGGGCAGATCGTGCTGGCGGTGGCCGGCATGATCGTCAATGCCGGGTCGCGCGAACTGCCGGTGCCCCAGACAGTGCGCGTCACGCTCAGCGATGCCGACAAGCGCGAACTCTATCACTGGAATTTCAAGCCGGGCGCCACGGTGCTGAAGCCGGGCCAGTCGATACCCTTCACAACCCGGCTTTCCAGCCCGCCTGCCGGGGCGCGGCACCTGGAAGTGCGCTTCGCCAAAGACGGTCCATGAACCCACCCGCGATCCTGTTTTCCGCGCAGCAGATTCAGGAACGGGTCGGCGTGATGGCCCGCACCATCGCCAGCGCCCCGCTGCGTCCCGACATCGCCATGCCGGTTCTGGTCGGCGGTTTTGTCTTTGCCGCCGATCTCTTGCGTGCCCTGGCGTGGGAAGGCGTGCCGCTGGATGTCGAAATGATCTGGCTGCGTTCCTATGGTGACAAGCGGGTGGCCAGCGCCATCTCCATGGTGGCCGGTCCCTCCGAACAGATCGCGGGCCGCCATGTGCTGGTGATCGACGGCGTGCTGGATGCCGGACGCACCATCGCCAAGGCGGTGTCGCTGATCGAAGCGGCGGGCGCGGCCAGCGTGCAGGTGGCGGTGATGCTGGACAAGCAGCGCCGCGATGCGGTGGCAAGGGCAGACTATGTCGGCTTCACGGTGGGCGATGATTTCGTCATCGGCTACGGCATGGATGACGCGGGCAAGTATCGCGGCCTGCCGTATATCGGCAAGATTTAGCCCCGCTGTCATTCCCGGCCGAGCATTGCAAAGCAATGCGAGGGGGTGAGGAGTGGTTCGCGGTAGCGAACGAATGGCCGACCGGCCATTCGAGCGACGAACGCCGCGAGCACCGCGAGCGGCTGGAACGGGAATCCATGTGGAACATCTGTGCGGTGATAGATGGATTCCCTCGCCACGCACTGCGCGCGTGGCTCGCCGGGAATGACAAGCTAGTTTGACTCAGAACGCCTTGAGCAGCCGATCCAGATAATCGCGCTCGGCCTGCGGACGGTTCATCTGCGCGGCGCGGCGGCGCAGTTCCTGCAAAATCTCGCGTGACCGCGCCAGATCGCTGGCGCCGGGGATCTTCACCCCCGACTCGCCGAAGGGCGCCGCGCCGCGGCCCAGCGGATCGCGCCCGCCCTGCTTCTCGCCGGCCTGCTGCTGCTGTGCCAGCTGTTGCGCGCCCTGGCGCAGGGCTTCCAGCGCTTCATTCTGGGCGCTGCCGGCATTGTCCAGATCCTTGCGGCCCAGCGCGCCCTGGGCATCGCCCATCGCCTTGCCGGCTTCGCGCAGTTTCTGCGCTGACGGCCCGTCCATGCCCTTGAGCGATTCCTGCAACTCCCTTTCCAGCGCCTGCTGCTGGCGTTGCAGGCCTTGCGGACCTCCGTCTTTCGGGTCGCCCTGGCCCTGGCGCTGGCGGAAGGTCTTGTCCTGCAGCGAGCGCTGTTTGCCCATCAGCTCGCCGAATTTCTGCAGCCGCTCGTTGTTCTGCGCATTCTGGCCTTCACCCTGGCCCTGGCCGCCCTGGGTGAGCCGCAGATTTTCCAGCATGGATTGCAGCATCGCCAGGAGTTGCGCCGCCTGCTGCCGCTCGCCGGCTTCCGTCATTTTCTGGATGGCATCGAGCAGGGTCTGCAGATCCTGCTGGCCCAGCATCGTGGCGTCGGGCGAGGTCGGCGCCTGGCCCGGCGGCGGATTGGCGGCCAGGGCCTGGGTGTAGCGCTGCATCGCTTCCTTGTAGCGCTTGAGCAGTTCGTCGATGACTTCCTGCGGCGCGCCCGCAGCCATGGCGGCGGTCAGCATCTGCTGCAGCTTGCGCAGCTCTTCGGCCGCCGACAGCAGCCCGCCGCGCTCCAGCTTCAGCGCGGTTTCCCAGAGCAGCCGTTGCACCCGCTCGATATCGGCTTCGCTCTTGGCGTTGCGCACGCGGTAAAAGGCATTGCGCATCGCCAGATAGATATCGTGCTGGCCTTCATAGAAACGCTCCGGCTCGATCGCCAGGGCGTCGAGGGTCATCAGTACGGTCCGCCGCCCGTTCGCATCAAGGGTGGCAAGATTCTGACGCTGTTCAATCAGGGCGCGGGCCAAAGGATCGGTGAAGACGCGCGCCGGCAAACGGAAGCTGACGGGCTGACTGACGCCTTTCTGGCCGATGGCGTCGCGCGCTTCCAGATGCGCCTGGACCATCATTCCGGCATAGGGATGGCTGGTCAGATCGACGAAGCTTTCCTGCGTCACCGATTTCTCCGCCGCGCTGGGCAGCGGCAGGTCTGCGACCAGTGGCTTGGCGCTTTTGCGATTCTGCGGAACGATGACCGCCTGAATGCTGGCGATGCCGTAATCGTCGCTGCCCTTGAACGAAAACCGGGTGGCGAGCTGTTCGGTTCGGCTGGGAGTGGCCGTCAGGGCGATGCTTGGCAGGGCGTCGGGGACAGCGCGAATTTGCCATTTGCCGATGGCGTGACCGCCCACCTGCACCCGCACCCGCGCATCGGCGGTCAGGATCACATTGCTGGAATAGTCCCCGTCCTCGCCGGCAAAGCGCGGCGCGGCGTTGGTGCCCGCGGTCAGGCCCGGGGTGCGCGGCGCGCCATGCACCCGCAAGTTCAGCACCGAGCCCTGCGGCGCGGTGATGATGTTGGTATCGCCAACCCGCAAGCTCGTCAGCGGCAGGCCGGTATAGGGCGGCGGATCGATCCAGGCATCGATGCTGGCGGCCGCGCCCGCGCCGCTGTCAAAGGCGCCAGCCAGCCGCGCCCCGGTGTCGCCGCGCGCCAGCACCAGGCCCGCTGCCAGCGCGATCAGCAGATACCAGCGCAATCCGTGTGGATCGCGTTCGGCAATATCGGCGCGTGGCAGGGCCAGGCGAAACTTGTTGGGAAAGCCGCGCTGGCGGTGCAGTTGCCACAGGCTTTGCGCAAACGGGTCGCTGCCCACCAGAACGTCGTCGCGCTCCGACACCGGGCGATGCGGCAAGCCGCTGTCGCGCTCCAGCCGCCGTGCGCCGTCGATGGCGCGGGGCCAGACGAAATCCTCAAAGCTGTCAACCAGCGCCAGCGCGCTGGCGGTGATGGTGGCAGCCAGCAGCAGCGACTGCAGCGGCCAGGGGACGAAGGCAAAGATGCCGGTCAGCGCCAGCGCCAGATAGAAGCCGATGAAGCCCGCCGCCGGCCATAGCCGTGGCAGCACACGCTCAATGCCGACAATGATGCGCGCCAGCAGAACCCGGCGATCCAGAGGATCAGCCAGCCAGCCAGTCGGGAATGCGGTCTTTGGCGATAAGATCGGCATGGCTTTCTCTGGGGCGTACGATGCCCCATTGCTCGCCCGCCACCAAGACTTCCGGCGCGCGCGGACGGGCATTGTAGTCGCCCGCCATCACCGCGCCATAGGCGCCGGCCGAAAGGATTGCCACAAGATCGCCCGATTTGAGTTCCGGCAGCGCCCGGTCGGCGGCGAAAAGATCGCTGGTTTCGCACACCGGCCCCACCACATCGTATTTGGGACGCGGCGAACCGGCGGCGGGTTCCATCACCGCCGCGATCTCGTGATGGGCGTCATACATGGCCGGGCGGATCAGATCGTTCATACCGGCATCGATGATCAGGAAGGTCTTGGCGTCGCCGCGCTTGACGTAGATCACGCTGGAAACAAGCACCCCCGCATTGGCGGCGATCAGCCGTCCGGGCTCGAAGGACAGCTGGCAGCCGAAATCCCTGGTCACCCGCGTGACCATGGCGCCATAGGCCGCCGGATCGGGCGGCGGGCTGTTGTCGTGCTGATAGGGCACACCCAGGCCCCCGCCCAGATCGAGGCGGGTGATGGCGTGGCCGTCGGCGCGCAGTTGGACAATCAATTCGCCGACGCGCTTGAAGGCGGTTTCGAAAGGCTCCAGGTCGGTGAGCTGGCTGCCGATATGCACATCGACGCCGACGATCTCGATGCCCTTGAGTGCGGCAGCGTGGGCGTAAACCTCGCGCGCATGGGCGAAGGGAATGCCGAACTTGGTCTCCGCCGTGCCGGTGGTGATCTTGGCGTGGGTCTTGGCATCGACATCGGGATTGACGCGCAGGGTGATGGGCGCGCGCGTTCCCGCCGCCAGCGCGACCTCGTTCAGCGCCACCAGCTCGGGTTCGCTTTCGACATTGAACTGGTGGATGCCGGCGTTCAGCGCGGCGCGCATCTCGTCGCGGGTCTTGCCGACTCCGGAGAATACAATCTTGCTTGCCGGTATGCCCGCCGCCAGCGCCTTGGCCAGCTCGCCGCCCGACACCACATCGGCGCCCGCGCCCAGACGGGCCAGCGTCTTGAGCACCGCGAGATTGCCATTGGCCTTGACCGAAAAAGCGATCAGCGAGCCGGCCGGGAGCGCGCCGGAAAATACCTTGTAATGCCGCTCCAGCGTGGCGCTGGAATAGCAATAGAAAGGCGTACCGACCTTTTGCGCCAGCACATCCAGCCGCACGCCTTCCGCGCACAGCACGCCATCCTTGTACTGGAAATAATTCACGGGGCTCGCTTCTCTTACCGGCCCAGAGGAAAGGGCGGCTTGGATGGATCGCGCTCGTCACGCGTCGTGCTTTGACCGTTGGGCTTCACCAGGTCGTTCTTCACGCCGCAGGCGGTGACCAGCAGCAACAGCGCCACGACAATCAGGACTTGCCTCATTTGAACGCCGCCTTCCAGTAAGCCAGTTGTTCCTTGACCCGCGCCGGCGCGGTGCCGCCCAGGCTCATGCGCGCTTTCACGGAGGATTCCAGCGACAGGACCTTGAAGACCTCCTGGGTAATGTCGGGATCGACCGCCTGCATATCGGACAGCGGCAATTGATCGAGCGTCACGCCCTTGTCCTCGGCGGCTTTAACAATAGAGCCGGCAATATGGTGAGCTTCCCGGAACGGCTTCTTCAGGACCCGCACCACCCAGTCCGCCAGATCGGTGGCGGTGGGATAGCCGGCTTCCGCCGCGCTGAGCATTTTTTGCGGGTTCGCCGTCATGTCGGCGATCATGCCTGCCATGGCGGCCAGCGAGATCTCCAGCGTATCGGCGGCGTCGAACACCCGTTCCTTGTCTTCCTGCAGGTCGGTGCCATAGGTCAGCACCAGGCCCTTGACCACGGTGGCCAGCGCCACGAAGTCACCCAGCACACGCCCGGTCTTGCCGCGGATCAGCTCGGCGGCATCGGGATTTCTTTTCTGCGGCATGATGGACGAGCCGGTGGTGAAGGCATCGGACAGGCGCACAAAGCCGAAAGCTGGCGTTGACCACTGGACAAGTTCGCCCGCCAGCCGCGACAGGTTCACCGCAGCGATGGTGCAGGCCGCCAGATATTCCAGCGCGAAGTCGCGCGCCGAGATCGCGTCCATCGAATTGCGCATCGGGCGCGCGAAGCCCAGCGCCTTGGCGGTGGCGTCGCGGTCGATGGGGAATGTTGTGCCCGCCAGCGCGGCGGCGCCCAGCGGCGATTCATTCAGGCGCTTGCGGGTATCCTCGAAGCGTCCGCGGTCGCGGCCGAACATCTCGACATAGGCCATCAGGTGATGGGCGAAGGTCACGGGCTGGGCCACCTGCATATGGGTGAAGCCCGGCATGATGGTGTCCAGATGCTGCTCGGCCTGGGCCAGCAGCGCCTTTTGCAGCACGATCAGGCCTTCTTCGGCTCTGGTGCAGGCGGCGCGCACCCAAAGGCGGAAATCGGTCACCACCTGGTCGTTGCGCGAACGGGCGGTATGCAGCCGTCCGGCGGCAGGTCCGATCAGTTCGGCCAGCCGCGCCTCGATATTGAGATGAATGTCCTCCAGCTCGCGCTTGAAGACGAAAGTTCCCGCGGCGATTTCCTTCTCGATCGCATCCAGCCCGCCCAGGATCGCCTGGCCATCATCCTTGGAAATGATCCCTTCGGTTGCCAGCATGCGGCAATGGGCGCGGCTTCCGGCCAGGTCTTCGCCTGCCAGGCGCTTGTCGAAATCGATTGAGGGGGTAATCTCCCTCATGATGGCGGCGGGGCCGGACGCAAACCGTCCGCCCCACATTTTGTTGGTGCTCATCTTTTCATCCAAGGGCCATGATCAAGAAAATCATCATCAGCCTGTCCGTGATTGCCGCGATCGCGTTCGGGTTTCTATATGGGAAAGGCCTGCTTTCTGTCCATCAGGGGCTGGAGCCGCCGCCCTCCCTGGCTGTGCTCAAGTTCGAGAAAGAGCCCAAAAACGCCCCTTCCGTGGGCTTTACCGACGGATCGGGCCGCCGCCATGCGCTGGAGTCATTCCGGGGCCGCTATGTGCTGCTCAACCTCTGGGCCACCTGGTGCGCGCCGTGCGTCGCTGAGCTGCCGGCGCTGGTGCGCCTCCAGGCCCGCGCGACGGGCCTGCGGGTGCTGGCGGTCAACACCGACCGCGGCCATGTCGATGCCGCCGCCTTCCTGAAGGCCAACAATGCGCGCGAGCTGGTGCCCTATCGCGACAGCGACGTCACCATGCTGAAGAGCTTCAAGGCCTATGGCCTGCCATTGACGGTGCTGATCGATCCGGAAGGCAAGATCGTCGCCCGCGCCGAAGGCCCCGCCGAATGGGACGACCCCGAAGCGATAAAATATTTTCGGCGGGTTACGGGGAGCTAATACACTTTCCTTGGCCGGGCCCATCTTCAATGGGAGGAGGGCCGGCCATCCATCTTCCTTGCACCGAACAAGACTGGATGGGCGGCTCAAGGCCGCCCATGATGATTGAGTTTAGCGCGTCGGCACGGGGTGTTCCCCGCGCCCCGGAGCGAAGGCAAAGCCGAAGCGACAATCCAGTAACTTATCGCGTGGGAACAGGATGTTCCCCGCGATAATCGTAGAAGCCGCGTCCGGTCTTGCGGCCCAGCCAGCCGGCTTCGACATACTTCACCAAGAGCGGGCAGGGACGGTATTTGGAATCCGCCAGGCCTTCATACAGGACCTGCATCACCGACAGGCAGGTATCCAGGCCGATGAAATCGGCCAGCTGCAACGGACCCATCGGATGGTTGGCGCCCAGCCGCATCGCGGTGTCGATGGCATCGACATTGCCGACGCCCTCATACAGCGTATAGACCGCCTCGTTGATCATCGGCAGCAGGATGCGGTTGACGATGAAGGCGGGAAAGTCTTCGGCATAGGCGGCGGTCTTGCCGACGCGCTTGACGATCTCCAGCGCCGCCTGGAAGGTCGAATCGTTGGTGGCGATGCCGCGGATCACTTCCACCAGCTGCATCAGCGGCACCGGATTCATGAAATGCAGGCCGATGAAATTCTCCGGCCGGTCGGTGACCGAGGCCAGCCGCGTCACGGAAATGGATGAGGTGTTGGTGGCGATCAGCGTCTTGTCGGAAATCCGCGTGCAGAGATCCTGAAATATTTTCTTCTTGATGGCTTCGTCTTCGGTCGCCGCTTCGATCACCAGGTCGCGGTCGCGAAGATCGTCCAGCGTCTGGGTGACGCGGATGCGCGCCAGCGCCGGCGCAATCTGGTCCTCGGTGATGACGCCCTTCTGGGCCTGGCGCTGCATGTTCTTTTCAACGCGCTCGACCGCCTTGGACAGCGCATCCTTGTTGATGTCATCCAGCACCACGTCATAGCCGGCCAGCGCCAGCACATGGGCGATGCCGGTCCCCATCTGGCCCGCACCGATTACGCCAATTTTCTCAACCGCCATGTCGCTTTGCCTTTACTTGTACCCGCGCTTGCCGAGCTCTTCATCGATCTCGGGCAGCGCTTTGAACAGGTCCGCCACCAGGCCGTAATCGGCGACCGAGAAAATCGGCGCCTCTTCGTCCTTGTTGATGGCCACGATAACGCGGGAATCCTTCATGCCGGCCAGATGTTGGATGGCCCCGGAAATTCCCACCGCGATATACAGATCGGGGGCCACGACCTTGCCGGTCTGGCCCACCTGATAATCATTGGGGACATAGCCCGCATCCACCGCGGCGCGGCTGGCGCCCACGGCCGCATGCAGCTTGTCGGCAATGGAATCCAGCAATTTGAAGTTCTCGCCCGAACCCAGGCCGCGCCCGCCCGACACAATGATCTTGGCCGAGGTCAGTTCCGGGCGTTCGGACTTGGACAGGACTTCCCCCGCGAAAGTGGAAAGGCCGGGATCGGAAGCCGCCGCGATTTTCTCGACCGCAGCGCTGCCGCCTTCGCTTGCGGCCTTGAAGGCGGTGGTGCGCACGGTGATGATTTTCTTCCCCGCCGGGGCCTGCAAGGTCTCGATGGCGTTGCCGGCATAGATCGGCCGCTCGAAGGTATCGGGCGAGATCACTTTGAGGATTTCCGACACTTGCGGCGTGTCCAGCTTGGCGGCGACGCGCGGCAGGATGTTCTTGCCGGTGGTGGTGGCGGGCGCGAGGATGGCGTCATACTTGTCGCTGAGCGACAGCAGCAGACTTTCCATCGGCTCGGCCAACTGCCGTGCGTAAGGCGCGCCCTCGGCCAGCAGAACTTTTTCCACGCCCGCAATCTTGGCGGCGGCCTCGGCCACGGCGGCGCAATTCTCGCCTGCCACCAGAATGTGTACCGGCGAGGAGACGGCGGCGGCGGCCGTCACCGTCTTGTGGGTGGCGTCTTTCAGAGACGCATTGTCGTGTTCAGCGATCACCAGCGAAGCCATCATATGACTCCATCGGCTTTGAGCTTGTCCAAAAGCTCGGGCACGCTGGAGACCTTGGCGCCCGCCGCGCGCTTGGCTGGCTCGGTCACTTTCAGAATCTTGAAGCGGGGCGTGACGTCGACGCCGAAGTCGGCGGGGGTCTTTTCCTCGATCGGCTTCTTCTTGGCCTTCATGATGTTGGGCAGCGAGGCATAGCGCGGCTCGTTCAGGCGCAGGTCGGTGGTCATCACCGCCGGCAGTTTCACCTCCACCGTCTGCAGCCCGCCATCGATCTCGCGGGTGATCTTGGCGGTGGCATCACCCAGCTCCAGGCTGTGGGCGAAGGTGCCCTGGGGCCAGCCCAGCAGCGCGGCCAGCATCTGACCGACCTGGTTGGCGTCATCATCGATCGCCTGCTTGCCGGTGATCACCAGCTGGGGCTGTTCGGCCTCGACAATGGCCTTGAGGATTTTGGCGACCGCCAGCGGCTCCACCGCCGTGTCATTCTTGACCAGGATGCCGCGGTCGGCGCCCATGGCCAGTGCGGTGCGGATGGTTTCGCTGGCTTGGGCGGGTCCGATGGACACCACCACAACTTCGGTGGCCTTGCCCTTTTCCTTCAGGCGCACGGCTTCTTCGACCGCGATTTCATCGAACGGATTCATGGACATCTTGACGTTGGCCAAGTCCACGCCGCTCTGGTCCGCCTTGACGCGAACCTTGACGTTGAAGTCGATCACCCGCTTGACGGGCACCAGGACCTTCATGGTGTTTCTTTGATCCCAATGGACGCGCTTTTGGCCGTTCGAAGAACGGCGCCCGTCCGGTTGTTGTGCGGTGCAAAAAGTATGGCCGCAGGCGCAAGCCTGTCAACGAAAGCGGACAGTTCTTGAACTAGTTCCGCTGCATTGCAGCAAAACTGGTTAAGCGCGGGGAAGATTATGCGTCAATCCGCCACAGGTTACTTCAAGGTTGCCAGATAGGCGGCCAGGTCGGCCTGCTGGTTCTTGGAGGTGATGCCGGCGAAGAACATCTTGTTGCCGGGTACCATTCTTTGGGGCGCGGCGGACCATTTGATCAGGTTGGCCTCGGTCCAGACGATGTTGGCGGCCTTCAGCGGCGCGGAATAGGCAAAGCCAGGGCGGGAGGCCGCCTTGCGGCCAACAACGCCGAACAGGTTGGGGCCCAGCGTATCGCTACCGCCCTTGTCGGCGGTGTGGCAGACGGCGCAGCGTTTGTAGACATTCATGCCTTTGACCGGGTCGCCAGCCGCGTTGGCCGCCAAGGTCGTGGCCGTCAGCGTGTTGGCCGCCAGCAACGTCATGGCGACGAAACTTTTCGCAAGCATAGAATGAGCCTTTTCTTAGGGTGCCCTTAGGGGCGTCTCCATATCCGATCTTGACGGTGAAAACAGCCGATTTTTTGTCGGAAAGGTTTCTGGGGCTTTTCAGGCGTTGACGAGCTCGACCTGGACCACGTCGGTCCGGGCCACCTCAAAGGTGGCGGCACATATTCCCAGGTAAAACTCCCAGTTCCGCAGGAACTGCTGGTCATGGCCCAGGGCCTTGATAGCGCTCTCCTGGCTCTGCATCCGCACCAGCCATTCGCGCAGGGTGCGGGCATAGTCCTTGCCGAAACCGAAGGCCCCCGCGAATTTGAGCCCCGCCTTCTCGGCTTCCTCACGGAAGCGCGCCAGAGAGGGCAGCATGCCGCCCGGGAAGACATAGTGGCGGACGAAGTCGCTGCGGGTGCGATAGCCGGCGAACAGTTCGTCGCGGATGGTGATGGTCTGGATGACGGCCCGTCCACCCCGTTTCAGCCGCTGCGCCACGGTGGCGAAATAAGCGGGCCAGTAATGCTCGCCCACCGCCTCGAACATCTCGATGGAAACAATATTGTCGAAGGTGCCGGTGGAACGGCGGTAATCCTCCAGCCGGATGTCGGCCGCGCCGTTCAGCCGCGCGGTGGCGAACTTGTGCTGGGCCGGTGAAATGGTCAGGCCCGTGACATTGTGACTGTCGGCCGCCGCGCGTTCGGCGAAACCGCCCCAGCCGCAACCGATTTCCAGCACGCTGGCCTTGGGGGATTCGAATTTGGACAGGATGCGCTCATACTTGTTCTGCTGGGCGCGGTAGAGATCCGGCGCGCCGTTATAGAGCGCCGAGGAATAGGTCATGCTGGGATCCAGCCACAGCGAATAGAAGTCGTTGCCGACGTCGTAATGGTCCTTGATATTGCGGGCCGAGCCGGAAATGGAATTGCGCCGCACCAGGGCATTGTGGATCACAAAGCCAAGGCGGTTGATCCAGTTGCCATCCGAGAAATCATCGAAATTGTCCAGGTTGAGCAGGAACAGGGCGACCAGATTCTCGACACTGTCGGTATCCCAGCTGCCTGCGATATACTCCTCGCCCAGCCCGATATCGCCCCGCGCCATGATCCGGCGCAGCACATCCCATTCGTGGATGTGAAAGCGCGCTGAAGGGCCCGGATTGGCGCCCTGGCAGATGGTCACCTCGCCATTGGGGGCGATGAATTCCAGCGTGCCATATTCCAGCGCGCCGATCGCTTTGCGCCAGCTGTTCTCGATATAGGAAGCGGGTATCAGGGCCATGGCGGCATCTCGGCAAAAATGACGGGACCAAAGATTAGGCGCCAACGGCGCTCAAAACAATTCTGCTGGGAGCGGATCGGTGGGCGGGAAGGTCGGAAGGGTCCATTTTTGCTGCGCCGCATTGCCTCGGGGGGCTGCGGTTGTATTGGCCTCCCAGGGAATGACGGCGCCCAATGCCCTGGCCACCGCGACCGCGCTGGCCAGTCCGTCTTCGTGAAAGCCATGACCCAGATGAGCCCCGGCGAACCAGGTGCCACGGCGGCCCTGCAATGCGGCTATCTTGGGCTGGGCGGCGATGGCGGCGGCATCGAATACCGGATGGTCGAACTGGGCGGCATCGAAGATCAGCTCTTGCGGAATTTCGCGCTTGGGATTGAGGCTGACAAAAAGCGGCCGGCTTTCGTCGATGCCCTGCAGCCGGTTCATCCAATAGGTCACGGTGATCCTGGGATGCAGGAATTCCCCATCGGAGGAGTAGACCCAGCTGGCCCAGCAGCGCCGGCGGCGCGGCATCACGCTTGTGTCGCGGTGCAAAATGGCGGTGTTCTTCTGATAGCGAAAGCAGGACAGAGCGGCGCGTTCGTCGGCATCGGCGTCCTTGAGCAGCGCCAGCGTTTCATCGCCATGGCTGGCCATCACCACCTGGTCATAGGTTTCGCTGCCGCCCTGACTGTCGCGAATCTGAACCTTGCCGCTGTCTTTTCCCGAAGTTGGGCGGGTGACGGAAACGGCGCCGCAACTGGTACGGATGCGATGGGAAAAATCCCTTGTCAGGCGTTTGACATACTCCTGTGACCCGCCGGTGACGGTGCGCCATTGCGGCTGGCCGGAATAGGACAGCAGATGATGATTGGCGAAAAAACGCACCAGCGTGCGCGCCGGGAAGTTCATCATTTCGCAGGGCGGACAGCTCCAGATCGCGCCCGACATCGGAAGCAGGTAATAGCGGCGAAACCAGTCGCCCAGTCCCAGCTTGGCGATCAGGCCTTCCAGAGTCAGGTCTGGATGACGGTCCACCACGGCCTGCGCGTCGGCATTGAACTTCATCACATCGCGCACCAGCAGGCCGAATTTCGGCCGCAGCAGATTGCGGCGCTGGCCCAGCACGGCGTTGAGGTCACGTGCACCCCATTCCAGCCAGCCGTCGCGGATCGAAGCGGCAAAGGTCATGTCGCTGGCATGGGTAGCGACGCCCAGATGGGCGAACAGGCCGCACAGGTTGGGATAGTTGGGACGGTTGAAAACGATGAAGCCGGTATCCACCGGGATGGCGGTCCCATCATAGTCAACCGTGACGGTGCGGCTGTGGCCGCCGATCCGGGCGGCCTTTTCATAGACCGTCACATCGTGATCGGGGTGCAGCAAAAAGGCGCTGCCCAGCCCTGAAATTCCCGTACCGACAATAGCGATTTTGCGCATGATCCCGCCTTTGCTGGAAGGTACGCGACCATCACGGGGACGGATCACCCAAACCCGCACCGATCCAATCAGCAGGCCGGCACGTAGTATCAGCCAGGAGGACTGTCCGATGAGCTATGTCGTCGCCTATATCACGGCCGCCTTGGTAATGGGCGGACTGGATTATGTCTGGCTCACCAATGCGTCCGGGCCGATCTATCACCGCGCCCTGGGGGCGGTGATGGCGGAAAACCCCAACATGACCGCCGCGGTGGTTTTCTATCTCGTCTATATCGCCGGCATACTGATCTTTGCGGTGCGTCCGGCGCTGGGCAGCGGCGACTGGAAGACGGCGGCCTTGTTCGGCGCGCTGTTCGGCTTCTTTGCCTATGCGACCTACGACCTGACCAATCTGGCGACTCTGAAAGTCTGGTCACTGAAAGTGTCGATTATCGACATCGTGTGGGGCACGGTCCTGACCGGTGTGACCGCCAGTGCGGCGGCATTTGCCGCCATCCGCTTGGTAAAATAAAGCCGCGCGCATCGTGCAGCGCGCGGCTTGGATTCACCGGCGGGTTAACCGTTCGAGGGAAGGCCGCTCAAGGCGGTGATCTCATTCTTGTGCGCGTCATAGTTCACGGACGCGGCGTCCAGCACCACGATCTGTTCCTTTGCACCAATCATCGCGACGGACACTCTGGTGGGCTTGCCCTCCGGCGACACTTCAACCCTCTGCACCGCTCCTACCGTCTTGCCGCTGCTGTCCAGCACATTGGCGGTGGCGATCTTGGAGGGGGGATTGGTGATGGTCGAAAGCGTGCCGCTGGCCGCGGTGTCTGACGGCGTCGCTGTCACCATGGGTGCCGTGCTTGCGGCATTGACGATCGGTTGCGCCGGCGCAGCATCCTTGGCTGCCTGGATATTCAGCTGGCGGGTGACCTCCCTTTCTGCCGACGAGGACTCGCCGGCCAGTGCGGGGGCGGCCAGAAGCAGAACAGCGGCTCCGGTCATGGCGATCATGCGGGTGTTCATGGCTGCTCCTGTATCGGCTCGATTGGAGAACGGTACGGCCAGCCGCTTGTTCCACCCCGGCCCCTGGAACTTGCCGGAACCCCCTGATTTTTCTTGGAACCGCCCGGGTTCGCCGGTGTTCCTTCCTCATATATCTGAAAAGGATTTCAACATGCTTGGAACAATTCTGATCGTCGTTCTGCTGCTTTTGCTGCTGGGCGCCTGGCCGTCCTGGCCCCACAGCCAAGCCTGGGGCTACTACCCGTCCGGCACCCTGGGCCTGGTTTTGGTGATCGTGCTGGTTCTGGCGCTGTTGGGACGGATTTGACGCATCCGAGCATGTCCAGGAGGCATGCATGACAAAGAAGAAACTGTTCGACGACATCAAGCAAAACCCGGCGCGTATCTATCGCGCCCCGGGAGATGTGCTGCGCGATCGCCGCTTTGACGATGCGGAGCGGTTGGAAATCTTACGGGCGTGGCGCGACAGCGCGGATGACGCGGCGGACCCCGCCGAGATCAAAGCCATGATCGCGGAAATCGAAGGCCGTCTCGACACCCCTAACAACCATGCGGCGGAATAGCGGATACGGATAATGGATACAAATACAAAGGATACGAAAATGCATACCGAAGAAGGCCATGTGGTGTTGAATGCGCAGGAAGCCCGCCAGGGCAAGGAACTGGGCGTGATGCGCTATGTACTGCACATCAGCCTGGCCCTGTCTGTGATCGCCGGTATCGTGCTCTACGCGATCTTCTTCGCTTAAGGGATCAATGCGTCGCGAGCGCTGACAGATCCATCAGGGCGCGTCGCAGCTCCACCGGCCCGAAGGGCTTTTGCAAGACCACATGGCCGCGGAATTCCTCCGGAACGCCGCGCGCGCCATAGGCGGTGGCGAACAGGAACGGAATCTCGCGCGCCTCCAGCTCGGCGGCGAAGGGAAAAACGGTCTTGCCGTTCAGATGCACGTCCAGCATGGCGAGATCGAACGTGTCGGTGTCCAGGAAACGCATCGCGTCCTCCAGCCGGGGCACCACGGCGGCGACTTCGTATGCCAGCTCGCTGACCATATCCTCGATCAGCATCGCAATCGTCATTTCGTCCTCCACCACCAGCACCCGGGGCGCGGCCAGGCGCAGACTGCCGGGTAATCCCGGCACAGGGTCCAGAGGGGGGGAGGGTGCGCGCATCATAATGCAACGCATCCTAATGGCGGAAGTTTCCCGCGTCGTCCGGGCGCCTGCCTAAGTCGCTGATAGAGTTACTGATTTCTTATGCCCAGCGTTCAACTTGACGGTTCCTCCCGCTCCCGTCACCAAGGGCCATCAATAATTCGCTTCGGGACTCTGGTGGCCATCCCTCAACTCTCCGTGATCGTTCCGACTTTCAAGGAACGCGGCAACGTGGCCGAGCTGGTGCGGCGGCTGGACCTGGCCCTGGCGGGGATCGCCTGGGAGGCGGTCTTTGTCGACGACAATTCCCCAGACGGCACAGCAGAAGAGGTGAAGGGGATCGCCGCCAGCGACCCCCGGATCCGCTGCCTGCGCCGCGTGGGCCGCCGTGGCCTGGCCGGGGCCTGCATCGAAGGCATGTCCTCCAGCGCCGCCCCCTTTGTGGCGGTGATCGATGCCGACCTGCAGCATGACGAGAAAGTGCTGCCGGCGATGCTGGCCAAGCTGCAGGGCGGGTCGGCGGATCTGGTGGCCGGCACCCGCTATGTCGAAGGCGGCAGTGCCGCCAGTTTCTCCGAAGGGCGCGGCGCCATCTCGCGGCTGGCCACCAAGCTGACCCATCGGCTGGTGGGCACCAATCTCAGCGATCCCATGTCGGGATTCTTCATGATGCGGCGCGACCGTTTCGACGAGATCGCGCCGCGCCTGTCGCCGGTGGGGTTCAAGATTCTGCTCGACATCGCCGCTACCGGCGGCGGCAAGCTGCGCATCGCCGAGCAGCCTTACAGTTTTGGCGAACGGTTCGACGGCGAGAGCAAGTTCAACGCCCAGATCGGCGTCGAATTCCTTGGGCTGCTGCTGGCCAAGACCACCGGCGATCTGGTGGATCCGCGCTTTATTTTCTTCGCCATCGTCGGCACCATCGGTCTTTTTGTGCATCTTGTGGCGCTAAGACTGTCGCTATGGCTGCTCCCTTCCGACCTGCCCGAGCTGTTCCGCACCGCCCAGTTCATCGCCACCTTCATCGCCATGACCAGCAATTTCCTGCTCAACAATGAGCTGACCTACAAGGATCGCCGGTTGAAGGGCTGGGCGATGGCGCGCGGCTTTGTGCTGTTCTGCCTGATCGGGTCGGTGGGTGTCCTGGCCAATATCGATCTGGCCTCATGGCTGTATATTGATCGTTCGCGCTGGCTCTTGGCAGGCACGGCAGGAGCAATCATGAGCGCCTTGTGGAATTATGCCATGTCCACGCTCTTCGTTTGGCGCGCAAGGTGATTTCCGTTCGCGTCAGTCTGACGCTGATTGTGGTGCTCATCGCGTTGCGCGCCGTCATGGCTTTGGTGCTGCCGCTGACAGCGGACGAGGCCTATTACTGGCTATGGTCAAAGCGCCTGGCGTTTGGCTATTACGACCATCCCCCCATGATCGCCTGGCTGATACGCGTCGGCACAGCCTTGTTCGGTGATACGCCGCTGGGCGTGCGCTTCGCCGGCATTGTTCTGTCACTGCCCGCAAGCTGGCTGGTCTGGCAATCCGCAAGCCTGATCCTGAAAGACGCCAAACGCGCCGTGCTGGCAGCGCTGCTGTTCAATCTCACTTTGATGGTGTCGGCGGAAATGCTGGCGGCGACGCCTGACATGCCGTCGGTCGTCTTCGCAGCGGCCTTTATCTTTTTCCTCGCCAAGGTTCAGCAAAGCGGTGACGGCAGATGGTGGCTGGCGGTGGGCATTGCAGGCGGGCTGGGGCTGCTGTCGAAATATTCCGCGCTGTTCCTGGGCCTGGGCGCCCTGTTCTGGCTGATCGTCGATGCGCGTCACAGAAAATGGCTGATGACGGCCTGGCCGTATCTGGGCGCCGTCCTGGCCGTTCTGATCGTGACGCCGCATCTGATCTGGCAGGCGCAGCATCAGTGGATGACCTTTGCCTTCCAGTTCGGGCGGGTCGGCGGGGGCGCTTTCACCTTGCGCTTCATCGGAGAATTCCTCGCCGCGCAGGTCGGGCTGGCCACGCCGCTGATTTTCCTTCTGATGGTGATCGGCTTGTGGCGCGCCACAAAGCGCGGTGATGCCAAGACCGGTAATGACCGCCTGCTGCTGGCGGTGCTGGCCTGGACAGCTATCGCCTATTTTCTCCAGCACGCCCTGCACGACCGCATCCAGGGCAACTGGCCATGCTTTCTCTATCCGGCGCTGGCGATCCTGGCGGCGGATGCCTTCCGCACCGCGGGAAAATCGCGCTGGTTGTCCTTCGCCGCCGCGCCGGTGGCGGCGCTAATGCTGCTCATCACCTACAACCAGGCGGCGCGCTGGTATCCGATACCGCTGAACAACGATCCGCTGGCGCGCCTGCTGGGCCGCAATTTCGCGCCCATCGGCGATGTGGTGAGCGCCATCAGCACAGCCCGGCTGGCCGACGCCATCCTGACGACCGACTACCAGACCACCGCCTGGCTGCGCTTCAACCAGCCGGACGTCAAAGTCATTCAGGTCACCGAACCGCAGCGTTACCCGGATGCGCCTGCGGCCCATGCGAAGTTGCTGCAAGGGCGGTTGTTTTACCTGGCGGAACTTCGCCGCGACCGGCACCGCGAGCCGCGGAAGTTTTTCGGCTATACCGGCTTTCCCACCCAGCTTCAGGGACCGGGCACCCTTTATGTGCTGTACCCGGTGGGCAAGCCCAGAAGCTCCCTGATCGGGCGCATGCCCTGAGCCCCAAAAGAAAAACCGCGCTTTCGCGCGGTTTTAGTAAGAGAGCGGACACCCGAAGCGGGCTGTCGAAGGGGCTGGGGGCATTCCGGATCGGACGTCCGCTCGCATCAGGTAATGGCCAGCGGAAAAAAGCGTTCCTTGGGCTGAGAAAGATTTTTAGATCCTCTCCGCCACCGCCACATGGGCGGCCGGATCGGACGCTTCCGCAGCCTGGCGGTCGGCCGAGCCGAACAGCACAACCGCCAGCAGCACGCCGGCGATCAAGCTCTCGACAGGATGTTCGTAGACAAAAGCGGGAATACGCATCGGCACTCTCCCTTCGGCTCGAAAATGAAAATCAGACTGGAACCGGTCAGACTGGTGGACGGCCACGCAGGGCGCCGGAAAAGGCGCTGACAATCAGAAGGATCACAAAAACTACCAGCAGCAGCTTGGCGATGGTCGCCGCCATGCCTGCCAGTCCGAAGAAACCCATATAGCCCGCGATCAACGCGAGAATGAGGAAAGCAAGCGCCCAACCAAGCATGACGGTTCGTTCCCAAAGAGTTTAGGTCACAAAAACGTCGCGGTCAGAGGTTGGGTTCCCGCCTATCCACAGGCGGGGACGGGCAAGGCGCCTATTTTGCGCTCTTGTTGCGATTGAGGAACATGTTGACGGCTCCCACGATCCCGGCGCCGATAATCGCAACCCAGGGTGTTTCCTTTGCAACCGCGGCGAGAAGGGCGCGCGTCAACTCGTTGTTGGCGGGCGGCGGCGGCGGCGGTTTGCGCGGCCGCGAAATAGTACCGGCCACCACCCAGATCAGCGGCGGCACCAGCAGGATCCCGCCGGCCAGGGCATAACCGCCGGCGACGCCAAGCGCCTGTACCAGCGCGGATGCCAGTGCCAGGCCCAGCAGACCGATGCCGAAAAACGCCATGGCGATGGCGGCGGCTGCCAGAATGGCCTTGGCGGTCAGTCGCGCGAACATGTCAAATCCCTATCCCTTGCGTCCCGTTTATACGACAGCGCTGGTTAACAGGGAAATGACCCTGAAGGCGTTTTAGCGCCGCCCCGCGGCGCGTCGCGCCGCAGTAAAATAAACCGAAGGCGCGCTAGCGCCTGAGGAAAATCGCGCCGAGAAAGGCGCCAATGCCGCCTGCAATCAGCAACGACTGGATGGGCTGGGCGCGGACATAGCCGCGCAGCTCCTCGGCATTTTCTTCCGCCCACTCTTCCGCCTCATCCTTGTATTCCAGGGCGGTGGTCTTGGCTTCCTTGGCGGCTTCCTCGGCCAGCGCCACGGCGCGGTCGGCGATCTCCTCGGCCGAGCGCATGGCCAATGCGGCGCGTTCCGACGCCACTTCGCTGACATCGCCGTAAAGGCCCTTCATGTCATTTTGCAAGGCGCCGAAATCGGCGCGCAGGGCGGCGAGGCGTGCTTCGATATTGCCGTTCGCCGCGGACTTTTTCTTGGTGGCCATGATTCAATCTCCAATTCGACAAATGACACAACGCACCGCAATGCGTTAAGCGGCTTCCTTCGCCACGGGGTGGAAAAACAGCGCCTGGCCCACGGTCGCCTGCACGGTTTCGGGCAGGAAGGGTTTGGCAATCAGATAGGTAGGTTCGGGACGCTCGCCGGTCAAAAGCTTTTCCGGATAGGCGGTGATGAAAATCACCGGGATGTCGAATGAGGCCAGGATTTCGCTCACCGCGTCGATGCCGCTGCCGCCCTCGCCCAGATTGATGTCGGCCAGCACCAGGCCGGGGCGTTCGGACTTGGCCTTGGCGACCGCGTCGTCCTTGGTGGCGGCGATGGCCACGACCTTGTGGCCCAGTTCGGTGACCAGATTTTCCAGGTCCAGGGCGATGATCGGCTCGTCCTCGATGATCAGCACCTTGCTGGCCAGCTGGCTGTCGATGGTCTTCTGGGCCCCCAGGATGGCGGCTTCGACCTCTTCGGGGCTTTCGTCGATGATGAAGACGGCTTCTTCCAGGCTGAAGGCTTCCACGGCGGTCAGGAGCAGGGCGGCCCGCTTGGAGGCGGAAAGCGATTTCAGCCGGCTTTCCGGGGTCTTGCCGCCGGAGGTCTGGCCCGAGGTCTGGCCCGTGGTCTGGGTGGTCTCGTCAAAGTGCTCGGCGGCCGACTGCCAGATGGCATGGAACAGGCGATAGAGGCCCACCCGGGGGGGGACCCCCTCCATAAGGCTTTGATCTCCCGCCAAAAGTGCCGTCAAGGCGGCGCGGACATGGGCATCCCCGCTGGCCTGCGACCCGGTCAAGGCCCGGGCGTAGCGGCGCAGATAGGGAAGGTGCGGCGCAAGGGTTTGCGACATGCTCATGGGGTAGTTGGCTCCTTCGGCCTCAAATAGAAAAGCTCGGATCAGGAACTTACGCCAGCCCAAAAAGTTCCCTAGCTTGCCGGAACCATCGCGAAGGCCATTCGTTTGGAACCTTGGGAAGGGAACTGGTTATGGGGCTTGAGGCAGGAATACCGCGCCACTTGATTGCCAGGTGTCCGCGAAAAGCAGGAAGTGGTTCGGCTCAATATGACGCAGCAATGGGATACCACCGTGTCTGAGGACAAGCCCAACGAGAAGGCGCGGGCGACCCGCGCGCGCCAGCGGGCCATCGGCCGCGAGCTTCGGCGCATGTATGACGATGTGGCGCAGGAGCCCGTCCCCGACGATTTCATGGACCTGCTGCGCCAGATTGACGAAGCCGGCGATAAAACAGGGAAGGGCAAGGTGTCGTGATGCCCACCTCCACCCCGTCCATGCATGCCCAGAAGCCGGAGAATCCGGACTTCAAGACTGAGCTTCTCGGCCTGGTGCCGTTCCTGCGCGCCTTTGCGCGTTCGCTGACCGGCAACCAGGAAGCCGCCGACGATCTGGCGCAGGAAACCCTGGTCAAGGCCTGGCAGAGCCGCTCGAGCTTTATCCCGGGCACCAATCTGAAAGCCTGGCTGTTCACCATCCTGCGCAACCAGTTCTATTCCGATCGCCGCCGCGCCTGGCGTCAGGCGCCCTGGGATCAGGATGCGGCCGAGCGTATTCCGGGCGGCGGCGAGGATCAGGTCCACAGCGCCGAACTGTCCGACACGGTCCGTGCGCTGAAACATCTGTCCGACGAGCAGCGCGAAGCTCTGATTTTGGTGGGGGCGGGCGGCTTTTCGTATGAAGATGCCGCTGCCATCTGCAAATGCGCCGTAGGCACGGTCAAGAGCCGGGTTGCGAGAGCGCGCAAGACCTTGATAGAGATTCTGGACGGCGGCGAGGCATTGAGCGATGTGTCGCGGCCCGCCGGGGGAGATGCCGCTCGTGAGATTATGGCGCAGCTTGACCAGCTCAGCCCCGGGCGTGCCGAGCAGCTCACCGGAAAAAAGCGCACAAAATAATTCCCATCACGCCGCGATGAACAATCCGGGCTCCGAGCCTGGCTGGACCTTGCGCCAGCGGCTGCAGGTGATCATCACCCTGGCGTTGATCCCGGTGATCCTGGTCAGCATATTTCAGGGCGTGTCCCGGGCGCGGCTCGACATTGCCAATGTCCATGACAGCTTGATGCAGTCGGCGCGGACGGTGGCGGCGGGACACCAGAATCTGCTCGCTGCTGCCGATCAGGTGCTGCGCGCCGTGGGCAGTCTTTCCGAAGTGCGCTCCATGAGCGGCAATTGCGACGGCGTCCTGGCCGACACGCTGATCGGGGTGCGGTATTTCTCCAACCTGACCCGCATCGACGAGAATGGCCGCGTGGTCTGCTCGGCGATGGCGCTGGCCCGCGGCCAGAATGTCGCCGACTATGAAGTGTTCCAGGCGGCCAGAAAAAGCAATGACATGACGGTGTCAAACGCGATGACAAGCCGCGTCACCGGCCAGCCGGTGATCGGCGGCATGCTGGCGCTGCACAAGACCGATGGCAGTTTCGACGGTACCGTCGCGATCACGCTGGATGTGCACTGGATCGACTACATGATGCGCTCCAGCAAGCTGCCGCCGGGCGCGGTGGTGGCGGTGTTCGACCGCGCCGGCAAGGTCATCGCCACCAACAACAAGGATGTGGCGGCCGCCATCGCCCGTTCCGATCCCAAGACCGGCGCCTCGCAGGAAATCACCAGCACCGTGGATTCGCGCGGCGACACTTGGCGCTATGGCAATGCGGCGCTGATGGGCAACGCCATCTTCGTCGCCTTTGCGATGGGCGAGAGCCAGTTGTTCGGTCCCACCTATCTGCATGTGGGCCTCGATTTCGCATTGCCCATCCTGATGATCGGCTTTGCCTGGGTCGCGATCTGGCTGGCCACCGACCGCCAGGTCACGCAATGGATCAGCTATCTGCGCCGCATCGCCCATGCCTATCGCAGCGGCCATTATGTCATCCGTCCCGACCTGGCCGAGGCCCCGGTGGAGTTCAAGCTTCTGGGCGACGCCATGAGCGAGATGGCGGAAGGGATTCAGGACCGCGACCGCCGCCTGCGCGAGGCGGTCAACATGAAGACCACCCTGATCAAGGAAATCCATCACCGGGTGAAGAACAACCTGCAGATTGTGATGAGCCTGCTCTCCATTCAGGCCAATCAGGTGCAGGACATCGCCGCGCGTGACGCGCTGCTGCAGGCCCAGACCCGCATCAATGCGCTGGCGCTGGTGCACCGCATCCTCAACGAACTGGAAGACCAGTCCACGCTGGACATACGCGATCTGCTGGACCAGCTCGCCCACCAGATCGCCGGCGGCATGAGCAACGACCAGGTGAAGGTCGAAGTCGATGTGCCCAGCCGGGTGGTCACCGGCAGCGTGGCGGTGGCGCTGGCGCTGTTCACGGTCGAGGTGCTGACCAATATCTTCAAGCATGCTTTCCCGGAAGGGCGCGAAGGCGTCATCCGCGTCACGATGGAGCCGCTGGAAGGCGGCAAGCTGAAGCTGGCCATCGCCGACAACGGGCTGGGCTTTGCCATGGAGGGCAGCAAGAAGAGCGTCGGCTCCCGTCTGATCAAGACCTTCGGCCTGCAGCTGGGCGGGGTTTCCAGCGTCCATTCCGAGCCGGGCCGCGGCACGGTGGTGGATCTGGTCTTTCCCGACCCCGACCTGAAGGCTCAGGAAGGGCCGCAAGTCTAAATTTCAGCGCTGTTATGCGTTTGGGGCTATTTCCGCACGCGCCCCAATGGTTATGTTCCGGCTCGCAAATTTAAGTGAGCAGGGCCATGGCGGACAGTTTCGACGCAATCGTGATCGGGGGCGGCCCGGGCGGCTACAATGCGGCGATCCGGCTCGGCCAGCTGGGCCTGACCAGCGCCTGCATCGACAAGCGCGGCAGCTTCGGCGGCACCTGCCTGAATGTCGGCTGCATTCCCTCCAAGGCCCTGCTGCATGCTAGCGAGCGCTTTCACGAAGCCAAGGAAGATTTCGCCAAGCTGGGCATCAAGGCCAAGGTCGAACTCGACCTCACCGCCATGATGGCGCAGAAGACCAAGGTGGTCGGCGAGCTGACCAAGGGCGTCGAATTCCTGCTCAAGAAAGCCAAGTCCGAAGCTATTGTCGGCGAGGCGCGCATCACTGCCCCCGGCAAGGTCGAGGTGAAGGGCGCGGACGGCAAGGTCCGCAATCTCACGGCCAAGCACATCATAATCGCCACCGGCTCCGACGTCGCGCAGCTGCCCGGCGTCACCATCGATGAAAAACAGATCGTGTCTTCCACCGGCGCGCTGACGCTGACCTCCGTGCCGCGCAAACTGCTGGTTGTCGGCGCGGGCGTGATCGGACTGGAGCTGGGTTCGGTGTGGAAGCGGCTGGGCGCCGAAGTGACGGTGGTGGAATTCCTCGACCGCGTCACGCCGGGCATCGACGGCGAAATCGGCAAGGCGTTCCAGCGCATCCTGACCAAACAGGGTTTCACCTTCCAGCTGTCCACCAAGGTCACGGGCGTGGAAAAGAAGGGCGGCGGCGGCCTGAAAGTCACGGTCGAACCGGCGGCGGGCGGCAACAAGTCGATCATCGATTGCGACGTGATGCTGGTCGCCATCGGCCGCATTCCCTACACCGCGGGTCTCGGCCTGCAGGAAGCGGGCGTGGCGATGGACAAGCGCGGACGCATCGTCACCGACGCGCATTACAAGACGAATGTCGCGGGCATTTATGCCGTGGGCGATTGCCGCGAAGGCCCCATGCTGGCGCACAAGGCCGAAGACGAAGGGGTGGCCTGCGCCGAGATCATCGCCGGCAAGGCGGGGCATGTGAATTACGACGCGATCCCCTCGGTGGTCTACACCTTCCCGGAAGTCGCCACCGTCGGCAAAACCGAAGAAGAGCTGAAGGCGGCGGGCATTCAGTACAAGGTCGGCAAGTTTCCCTTCACCGCCAATGCCCGCGCCAAGACCATCGCCGCCACCGACGGGATGGTGAAGATCCTGGCCGATGCCAAGACCGACAAGGTGCTGGGCTGCGCCATCATCGGTCCGGAAGCCGGAAACCTGATCGCCGAAGTGGTGCTGGCGATGGAGTTCGGCGCCTCATCGGAAGACATCGCCCGCACCTGCCATTCGCATCCCACGCTGACTGAGGCTGTCAGACAAGCCGCGATGGGCGTCGAAGGCTGGACGATGCAGATGTGACATCGCGCAAAAGCGCGATGTCATCCCGTCTGTAGCGGCAGCGTACGAACGATCCAACTTACTTCTTCGCCGCCAACTTCACATGCTCCGGCCTCGGCCCGATGCCGATCAGCCGCGCCGGAAACTGCCGCAGCCAGGGCCAGGCATTCAGCAGCTTCACCACCCACGGCACCTTGCGCGTTTCCTTGGCGCGCAAGGTCGGTGCCAGCATCATGTCCTGCGCGAAAATCTGGAACCGCTGGATGACGCGGGTGGGCAATTCCCGCCGCTTCTGCACCCTCTTCAAATCGGAAAATTTCGGCACGCCTTTTTGCAGCGCCGGCCCGACAATGTTGGCCGTCGCCACCGCATCCTGAATGGCCAGATTGATGCCCACCCCGCCCGCCGGTGACATGGCATGGGCGGCATCACCGATCATCAACAGGCCCGGCCGCGCCCATTGCTCCAGCCGGTTGACCGCCACAGTCAAGAGCTTGACCTGATCAAAGCCGGTGATGGTGTCCACCCGGCCGGCGGCAAAGCCCGCCACCTTGCGCAGGCGACCCCGGAAAGCAGTGATGCCTTCGGCTCTGATCGCGTCATGCCCGCCCTTGGGAATGCCATAGGCGCATTGCCAATAGTCGCCGCGATAGATCATCACAAAGAACACGCCGCCCTGGATGCGGCCCACCAGATCGACCGGATCGCCGGCGCGGTGCGGCAGGCTGAGCCACAAGACATCGAACGGCGCGCCCAGATCCTTGAGCTTCAGTCCCGATTTGTCGCGCAGGATGGAATGGCGGCCATCGGCGCCGATGGTCAGCCCGGCGCGAATCTGAAGATTGCCATTCGGCCCTGTTGCCAGCACGCCGGCTATTCTATCGCCTTGCGCAATCAAGTCGCGTGCCTGGGTCTGCATCAGCAGATGGAAGTTGGGATAGGTCTTCGCTTCATCAGCGATGAAATCCAGAAAATCCCATTGCGGCATCAGGGCGATGAATTTGCTGACCGTGGGCAGCCGGCTGAAATCGCCGATGGTGAAATGCGCCTCGCCGAAATCCAGCGTCACCTGGCGGATCTTGGCATGGGTCAATTGCAGGAAGCGCTCCAGCAGGCCCAGCTCATGCAGAATCTGCTGGGTGGAGGGATGCACCGTGTCGCCGCGAAAATCGCGCAGGAAGTCGGCGTGCTTTTCCAGCACCGTGACATCGACCCCGGCCCGGGCCAGCAGCAACCCGCACATCATGCCGGCGGGGCCGCCGCCGGCGATGACGCAACTGGTCGAAATGGTTTCCATGCCCGCCCCGTGGAATGCCGGAAGTCTATTGTAAAACCGGGAGGCCGTACTACATTTGCACTGCAACAATTTATCAGAAGGAGGTGATCCAGTGTCTCATTGTCACTATCTGCGGACGTCGAAACCCGCGAACTGGATTCTTCTTGCGAAGAACAGCGCCGCGTAAGCGACGGTCACAGTAAGGCAATGCGAGGCCGTCTCCCGCCCGGGAGGCGGCCTCTCTTGTTTTGGAAGACTGGCTTGTTTTTAGCGCACAGGGTTGGTTATTGGAGCGCATGAACGGCGCCGAAACCCTGGTCCATACCCTGGCCGACAGCGGCGTCGAGATATGCTTCGGCAATCCCGGCACCTCCGAAATGCATTTCGTCGCGGCGCTGGACCGCGAACCCCGGATGCGCGGCGTGCTCTGCCTGTTCGAGGCGGTGGCGGCGGGGGCGGCCGATGGCTATGCCCGCATGGCGGGAAAGCCGGCGGCGACCCTCCTGCATCTGGGCCCCGGTTTCGCCAATGCGATTTCCTTCCTGCACAATGCCCGCAAGGCCGGGCAGGGCATCGTCAATATCGTGGGCGATCACGCCGTCAGCCATTCCCAGTATGCCCAGGCGCCGCTGACCTCCGACATCATGGCGATCTGCGGCGGCGTGTCCGACTGGCTGCACCGGAGCAAATCACCCGCCGAGGTCGCCGCCGACGGCGCCCGCGCGGTGCAGGCCGCAAAGCGGGGCCAGATCGCCACCCTGGTGCTGCCTGCCAATTGCGCCTGGGAAAATGCGACGGCGCCCGCGCCCGCGCTGCCCGCCTTGATGCCGGGCATGGTGACGCCGGAAACAATCGAGAAAGTTGCCGCCGCGCTCAGGAACGGAAAGCGCAGCCTGCTGCTGATGCGCGGCCGCTGCCTGGAACGCGCCGGGATGGAGGCGGCAGGGCGCATCGCCCACGCCACCGGCGCGCGCATCGCCCATGATTATTTCACCCCGCGCATCACCCGCGGCGCCGGGCTGCCGGGAATCGAGCGCGTGCCCTATTTCTCCGAACAGATCGTGGAAGCCCTCATGGGGCTGGAACAGATCGTGCTGGTCGGCGCGCCGCCGCCGGTGACTTTCTTTGCCTATCCCGACAAACCAAGCTGGGTGACGCCCGAGGGCTGCGAACTGTTGACCCTGGCCGCGCCCGAAGATGACGGCACAGCGGCATTGGTTGCGCTGGCCGATACGCTGGATGCCAAAGCGCCCGGCAACATCGTCCAGCTGGTGCGGCCCGACCTGCCCGCAAGCGGCGCGCTGACCAGCGATGCGATGGGCGCGATCATCGCCCGTTTCATGCCCGAAGACGCCATCTGGTCGGACGATTCGCTCACCGCCGGGCCCGGCCTGCAGAAATATCTGGTCCATGCCCCGCGCCATGACGCGATCTTCCTGACCGGCGGCGCCATCGGCGACGCCAAGCCGATGGCGATGGGCGCGGCGCTGGCCTGCCCGGGCCGCAAAGTGATCGCGGTATCGGGCGACGGGGCGGCGATGTATTCGCTCCCCACCCTGTGGAGCATGGCGCGCGAAAGACTGGACGTGGTCACCATCGTCTGCGCCAACCGCAGCTACAACATCCTCAACATCGAGCTGGGCCGCGTCGGCGCGATCAACCCCGGTCCCAAGACGCTGGCTATGCTCGACCTTCACGATCCGGTGCTGGATTTTGTGAAGATGGCGCAAGGCATGGGCGTCGAAGCCAGCCGCGCCGAAACCACTGAGGCTTTCGCCGTCCAATTCGCCGATGCCATGCAGCGCAAAGGCCCGCGCTTGATTGAAGCAGTGCTCAATGTCTGAGCGGTCGTTGGTAAGGCCCGCATATTACTACGCCGCTATCGCCGATTTTCTTCTTGCTGATCCTGATGCAGTTTATGGACAGCTCGGAAAGCATCACGGCCACAGCCAAGAGCTAACAGAGAAAACGGCTTGGCTGGAGCAAATTGAGCTGCTTCGCCAGGGCCTGCAATGCATTCCAGAAGGTTGGCTTGCTTTTGAATTTTCGATCCCTCGAATGGGAAAGCGCGCCGACGCTGTCGTGCTGCTCGGGGGCATCATTTTTGTGGTCGAGTTTAAGATCGGTGCCGATCGTTTCACATCTGCCGCCATTGAGCAGGTTACCGATTATGCGCTTGATTTGAAGAATTTTCATTCCGCGAGCCATGACCGCTTTCCTGGAGTTCTTTGCTGCTACACGTATGCGTGAAGATATTGAATTCCGAAACTTTGTGTTTTCGGAAGACAACTATCTCTGTTACCCCCACGAGATCAGTTTTTACTGTGCGCTTTCGATGCGCGACAAAGAGCGCTTCGACTGGGTATTTGACCGCTTTAAAGCGCTAACCGAAAAGCTGAGAAAAACTACTCCTGAGGGAGTACCATTTGAACGCTATTTAGAACAATTCACCGAGCCGAACCCCAAGACGTCGGAGAGTGAACTCTTTGACATTCAGGCACAGGTTCTTTCTTCGTCGCAGATAAAATCAGATCGGGAGCAATTACTGGAAGGTGCACGTGTGCAGAAAACAATTACCGCTCAAATTCGACCTGTAGCTGGCTGATAATCTGACGAACGTCAGGGTAGTAACGCTCGACCACGGCACGGACCTTTTCATCAGGTACCGGAAGTAGCCCCTCAGTCGCCAGTATCTGCTGGCAGCGTCTAACCAAGCCCACAACGTGGCGTGGCTGCTCACTACGGATAAGCCAGCAAAATCAGACGCCCCTCTTTTTCTTGCCTATCACCGCGACATGTTTAACGCAGTGCTTGAGAAGACCGGACTCAAATTATCTAGAGAGCGACCGGCAAGAAAACGTGACCTTACGGTACTTCGCCACACATACATTTCCTTTAGGTTGCTGCACGGCGCATCTATTTACGAGGTAGCTACAAACTGTAGGACATCGCCGCAAATGATTTCAGAACACTATGTCAAATGGATTAGCCCACGCATGATGACGGGTCTAAATGTTTTAAAGCGCCGGCAGCCTGGCAGTTGAATATTAGCGTTGTGAAAATCGGAGTAATTCAGATAAAAATGGCAAACCCCTCTTGGCGGAATTGGTAGACGCACCAGACTTAAGAAATTGAGTGCTAGGCGGGAAACCGCTTATGTAGAACTGCTCAAAGTCGGGGAAACCTTAGCTGGCAATCCCGAGCCAAGCCCCTAGCCGGGGAAGGTGTAGAGACTAGACGGGCAGCACCTAAAAGCAGCGATGCTTATGGTGAAGGGATAGTCCAGACCACGAACGCCTATTGGCGGCGGTGAAAACCGAAGTGGTATGAAAATCTGTTGTTCCGAAAGGGACGTCCCAGTTCAAGTCTGGGAGAGGGGACCAGCCGACAGCCGCTTAGGGGCTTTCTGAGCCCGCTTGGGGCTTTGGATGCATCTTTGACGGCACACCCCTGGATGACGGGTCCAACGGCTCCGTAGGGGGTTCTGGGTGTCTCCAGTGACGCTGTAGCCCGACCATTCAGTACGAGTTTTAGACGCCCCTGCTCCCCTCTAAAACGCTCTCACGGCAGATTGCGAGACGTTGATACTCGCCGGGACCGTTGGCGCCCTATCAATCACATCGGACCTGGGAACAGCCCCTTTCCGACATTCTCGATGATTGTTTCCGCTTGCTTAAGTTTTCTGGATACAGCCACGCTCATTGTGTTCTTCTTCTCGATGGCTGTCGGGGTCTGCTTACCTCGACTAGCTATCTCCTCGGCGTCCAGAGTAACCGTTAGCTTCAACTGCTGGGCAATTTCCCAAAGTTTCAGGTCGGGCTTTTGCCCTTTTAGATCATAGACCGCTAGTGCCCGCTGCAAGCTGTGAAAGCTAAACTGGTTAGTAATTGGGAACAACGCACGGCTTTCTTTATTCCGTCTGATACCGCGCTTGCCAGCATGATGAGCATCAAGAATCGTCTTCATTTTCTGTTCTATGAACCGCTTCGGCAGGTTAAGCGGAACAGCGATAATCAACATTGAACTGTCGTCCCAATACCGGCGCACCTGCTCCAAGTCATCCTGAGTTAGAGAGGCGACGGAAATCGGGACCGCTGGCTCAGCGAATAGCTGCGCCCCTCTACCGTTCTTGATCCACCAGCTATGAAAATCGATAGTGTGGACATCACCAAACGATTTGTAGAGCGCGGCATATCTGCCGCGCCCTTTCTTTTCACATGTCTGCTTATAACCTTCGTGGCGTCGCAGATATTCCCACCAGAGATAATAGACGCTTTCCTGCCACGCGATGCCGGACCTTGTTTTGGTCTTCCTAAACAGCGGGTGAGGGTGAGCAAAATGTCTCAAAAAGACGGTCATGTTCTTATCAACCTAATTGCGGCAATTACCTTCGCAAAAGATAATACCACAAAACTCGGGCATACTATGTGGGTAAGTTGAGATTGGTCGAGGCAATTGTGCCCAGAAATCGCAGTTAGCCCAGAGTTAGCTACGAAAACCACATAGTCATAGAGTTCATCGGCGTCCTTCTCCCAACGCGTTCCTTTAAGTGTTTTCTTATGGGAACGGATTGCTGCCAAAAGGCTCTGATATTCTTTAGGCTCGAACCACTGACGCGGAGTCTTAATTTTATCGGTGTCATAAACGTCTTTCAGAACGGGGAGCGTTTTAATCCATCCTTGCCTGAAAGATTCATTAAGCACCGTCCTGAGCGCGCTCTTATGCTGATGTAGTGTGCCTCGGGATAAGTTCGGATTTTTCTTGTAGCAATGGGTCTTGTATTTCTCCCATGCAACGATGCTGATGCTGTCCACCGAGGTCACGCCAAAGTATGGGATGAGATTAGCTTGTAGAATAAGCTTGATACCCCTGGCATAGGTATCGCTTCTCTCTTTTCGTTTGACCCGCCCCTCTAGAGTTTTGATTGCTGACTTTGCTGCTGTTGTGAAAGACCTACCGCCAATCGAAGCATCACCCGTCAGGATTGCGGCTTGTTGAAGCGTGTACCAACTTTCAGCTACAGCGGTTGCCGCCGAGAATTTAGTTTCCTTGGTGCTTTTGCGAACGTATCTGCCTTTGTGATGAAATCCACACCAGACAAAGGGGGTAAGCGGTCGCTGGAAGATGTGCAGCCGTCCATCAAACCGAGTGATCTTCTTGAGCCCAACAGCCTCAACCATGCCGATTTATATAGCACAGAAAAGCGACATGTTCGCTGTGTAGTCACTGTGTAGTGATATAATGTCCAAAATATATCATTTATTACAGTAACTTAAGTGATAATAAACGAACATTTTAAGTCCGGTGCGTCTACCAGTTCCGCCACGGGGCCGATGACCGATCATGTACTGAGCGCGGTCCGTCGGCGCAAACCATAGCTGTCCGCAAGGCCTTCGCGCCAGCCGCGGCGCGATTGCGATAGGGGCGGCGATTCTGCACAGTCGCCGCAAAAAGGGGGGCGAGGAATGGGGCTGCACAGGCTGCTGTTTCAGGTGCATCTGTGGGTCGGGCTGACGCTGGGCATTGTGTTTGCCCTGATCGCGCTGTCCGGTTCGCTGCTGATGCTGGGGCCGGTGACGGGGCTGGACAGCGGCAAGCCCGCGGTGCGCGTTCCCGTGGCGGGGCCGCCGCTTTCGCTGGAAGCGCTTGTAGACCGCGCCCGCAGCGCCGCCGGCGCACCCGCCGGTTTGCAGGCGGAGGTGACGCTGCCCGAAGCACCCGACCGGCCCGTCACCGTGCATTTCGGCGGCTGGAATTCGCCCTATCCCAACATCCTGCTGGACCCCGCGACCGGGCGCGAGGTCGCGCGCTACCTGCAGCGGATGCATCCGGCGCTGGCGGTGATGAGCGACCTGCACAGCCACCTGTTCCTGGCGCGCGCGGGCCGCATCGCGGTCGGCTGGCTGGGCGTCCTGATGCTGGGGCTGGGCCTATCGGGTCTTTACCTGTGGTGGCCCAGGAGAGGCCGCTGGCGGCAGGCTCTCAAGGTCAGCGGCAAGGCGCGGGGCCTGCGGCTGCACCGCGAACTGCACGGCGCGGTGGGCATCTGGTCGCTGCTGCTGTTCCTGACCCTCACGCTGACGGGCGTGGGCATGGTGTTTCACCAGACCACGCGCGCCGCGCTGGCGCTCGTCAGCGGATCACCCAACACGCCCGAACGGGTTTACGGCTTCATCGCCGAGGTGCCCGGTTCGGGCCGCAGGATGATCGGCGGCTGGCAGGCGGTGGCGCTGGCCGAAGCCGGTCAGGCCCGCATAAATCCCACCAGCGTGACGCTGCCGGTGCGGGACGGGCAGGCGATCAAGGTGCAACTGGGCGACTGGACGGGCAGAACCGTGTTCGTCGATCCCTATCGCGTGGCGCTGGTCGCAGATCCGCGGCCGCCCTCGCGCGTCGACGGGTTGGTCACGCTGATGACAAGGCTGCATGTCGGCACTGTGCTGGGCCCGCTCTATTGGCTGACGGCTTTCGTGACCGGCTTTGTGCCGCTGCTGTTCTTCGTCACTGGATTCTTCATGTGGCGCAGGAAGCGTCAGAACCGGTTGTCGATGACACGGCCCCTGAGCGATATTTCCCATTGAGGGCCAAGCCTTGCTTTACCCATGCACCCGGCTTCCAGCCTGGAATCTGAGGTCCGCAAACCTGTACCAGTGCCAAGTGCGGGGACGTAATGGGTGTAACCCATTGAAAAGAAAGGGTTACGAATCACACACTAAACCAGAGGTTGCAGGCGTTTGACTTCGAAAGGTCGCTGCATATAGTGCGCGACCTTTCCGGCACCAGGCCCGGCGCGTGAGCGCCAAGCTGGTGCGCCAACGAGCCTCGAGGACCAATGAGCAAGCGCCAAAATTCCAAGTACAAGATCGACCGCCGCATGGGCGAGAATATCTGGGGCCGCCCCAAGAGCCCGGTCAACAAGCGCTCCTATGGTCCGGGCCAGCACGGCCAGCGCCGCGCCAAGAAGCTGTCGGACTATGGCACCCAGCTGCAGGCCAAGCAGAAGCTCAAGGGCTATTACGGCAACATCACCGAGCGCCAGTTCCGCAAATATTACACCGATGCCGCCCGCCGTCCCGGCGACACCGGCGAGAACATGATCGGCCTGCTGGAAACCCGTCTCGACACCGTGGT